>NZ_JBFBCH010000003.1:46091-471160 GCF_040683055.1 Polymorphospora sp. NPDC051019
CCGCGACGGCAAGGGCACCGACGGCGCCGAGCCACCGAACACCTGGCGCAGCGTCTTCGGCGGGCCGGCCTGGACCCGGGTGCCGCCGGCCGGCCTGGCGCCTCTACGTTGCTGCCCGGTGCCCGCCGTGAAGTGACCCGGACCACCCCCTGTCGTAAAGGAAATTTTCCTACTAGGGTGCGGCGGGGAAGGTAAATGCCGGGTAGGGGAGGGTGTCGTGAAGAAGTGGAGAGCGCCGGTCACCGCCGTGGTGGCCTCGGCCGCGATGCTGCTCACCGCGTGTGGCGGCGGTGACGAGGCGGCCGACACCAGCAAGCTCACGGTCTGGATGATGGGCGAGGGCAGCGAGACGCAGACCGCGTTCCTCGCCGAGGTCGAGGCGGAGTTCCAGCGCAAGCACCCCGACACCGACGTGGTGGTGCAGTACATCCCGTGGCTGGAGGCGCCGAAGAAGTTCCAGGCCGCGCTCGCCGGCGGTGAGGGCCCGGACGTCACCGAGCTCGGCAACACCGAGACGCAGGGCTGGGCGGCGCAGGAGGCGCTGGCCGACATCAGCGACCGCATGGCCGGCTGGACCGAGGGCAAGGACATCCTGCCCGACCTGGTGAAGAACGCCCAGCTCGACGGCAAGCAGTACGGCGTGCCGTGGTACGCCGGGGTCCGGGGCATCTACTACCGCACCGACTGGTTCGCCGAGGCCGGTATCAACACCCCGCCGACGACCTGGGAGGAGTTGATCGCCGCCGGCAAGGCGGTGCAGGCCAAGCGCCCCGACGCCTACGGCATCGCCCTGCCCGGCAACTCCGAGCTGCCCTTCTACTCTTTCCTCTGGGCCGCCGGCGGCGAGATCGCCACCGGCAGCGGCACCAACTGGAAGTCCGGTTACACCAGCCCGCAGGCGCGGTCCGCGGTGCAGTTCTGGACCGAGATGGTCACCGTTCACAAGATCGCCCCGCCGGCCGCCGCCGGGTGGAACGAGGTCGACGCCCGCACCCAGTTCGCCACCGGCAAGGCGGCGATGGCGTTCGCCGGCAGCTGGCAGCAGGGCGCGATCAAGAAGGACAACCCGGACATCGAAAAGGTGTGGGGCACCTTCCCGATCCCCGGCCCGAACGGCCAGCCGGCGCCCGCGTTCGCCGGTGGCTCGGACATCGCGATCTGGGAGGACAGCAAGGTCAAGGACCTGGCCTGGGACTACACCACGATCCTGCTGAACAAGAAGAATGCCCAGAAGTTCGCCGACAGCGTGGGCTTCTTCCCGGTCTACCAGGACCTGGTGGGCAGCGAGAAGTATGCCGGTGACAAGATCATGGCCGCCTTCGCGACCACGATGAAGAGCACCAAGCTGACCCCGATGACGCCCAAGTGGGTCGAGGTCAGCCGGAACCGGACGGTCACCCAGGCCATGAACAGCTCGATCATGAAGGGGCAGAAGACGGTCGAACAGGCCACCGCCGATGCCGCCGCCGAGATGGAAAGCATCCTCAACGCGCAGTGACGACGCTGACCAAGGCACCCGAGAGCGCCGCCGGGCGGGCGACCCCCGTCCGGCGGCGCCGCCGGCTGGACCACGTGCCGTACCTGCTGTTGCTGCCCTGCGCGCTGGTCATCGGCGTACTGCTGCTCTGGCCGCTCGGCCAGGTCGTGGTGATGTCGCTGTACGACCTGGACAGCGTCCGCCAGGTGCGCGGCGAGCGTGAGTGGCCGTGGGCCGGCCTGGGCAACTACGCCGAGATCCTCGGCGACCCGTTCTTCCGTACGGTGCTGCGCAACACCGTGCTCTTCGCGGCCGCGAACGTGGCCCTCACGATGATCCTGGGGACCCTGGTCGGCCTGCTGCTCAACCGGCTCGGCCGGCGGATGGCGACCTTCGTCGGCAGTTGTGTGATGCTGGCCTGGGCCACCCCGGCGCTGACCGGCGCGATCGTCTGGAAATGGATCTTCGACGACACCAGCGGCCTGGTCACCTGGTTCTTCAACGCGCTGCCCGACGGGCTGTCCGAGGCGCTCTTCGGCCGCGCCAACTGGACCGGCTACGGCTGGTTCAACGATCCGCTGCTCTTCTTCGCCATCCTGACCCTGGTCGTGGTCTGGCACTCGTTCCCGTTCATCGCGGTGAGCGTGCTGGCCGGCCTGAAGAGCGTGCCGAGTGAACTGCACGAGGCAGCCCGGGTCGACGGCGCCGGCCCCTGGAAGGTCTTCTGGTCGATCACCTTCCCGCTGCTGCGGCCGGTCTTCGGCATCCTGGTGGTGCTGTCGACCATCTGGGACTTCAAGGTCTTCACCCAGCAGTACGCGCTGGCCGGCGGCACCCAGGACCGGTCGACGTACATGCTGAGCATCTACTCGTACGCCACGGCCTTCTCGCCCCCGCCCAAGTACGGGCTGGGGTCGGCGGTCGCCGTCATCCTCACGCTGATCCTGCTGGTCGTCACCGGGTTCTACATCCGGGCCCTGCTCAAGCAGGAGGAGTTGTGAAGCGGGCCGTACTGAACGCGACCGGGCTGCTGGTCGCGCTGTTTGCGGTCTTCCCGGTCTTCTGGATGATCTCGACGTCGTTCAAGCCCAACCGGGAGATCTTCTCGTCGACGCCGCAGCCGGTGCCGCGCGAGCCGACGCTGCAGCACTACCGGGAGATCCTCACCGGCAACCTGATCCCGGGCGTCACGTTCACCGACTTCTTCGTCAACAGCCTGCTGGTCGCGGTCGCGACCGTGCTCGTCAGCGGGCTGATCGCCCTGCTGGCCGCGACGGCGGTGGCGCGCTTCCGGTTCCGGCTCCGCACCTCGTTCCTGATCATGCTGCTGGTGGTGCAGATGATCCCGCTGGAGGCGCTGGTCATCCCGCTGTTCTTCATGATCCAGCGGCTCGGGCTCTACAACACCCTGCCGAGCCTGATCCTGACGTACATCGGGTTCTCGCTGCCGTTCGCGGTGTGGATGCTGCGCGGGTTCGTGGCCGCCGTACCGAAGGAACTGGAGGAGGCCGCCGCCATCGACGGGGCCAACCGGACGCAGACCTTCTGGCGCATCCTGCTGCCGCTGGTCGCCCCCGGCCTGGTCGCGACCAGCATCTTCTCGTTCATCGTCGCGTGGAACGAGCTGATCTTCGCGTTGACCTTCATCAACGACCAGAACCGTTACACCCTGCCGGTGGCGATGACGTTCTTCTTCGGCCGTGACGACACCGCCTGGGGATCGGTCATGGCCGCCTCCACGCTGCTCACCCTGCCGGTGATGATCTTCTTCATCGCGGTGCAGCGGAGGATGGTCTCCGGCCTGGTGGCCGGCGCCGTCAAGGGCTGACCCGGCCGGTCGGACCGCGCCGGCCCGTGCGCTCCACGCACGTCCTCACGGGACGAGCCGGGTGTCGACGCCGGCGCGGGCGACGATCTCCTGCAGGGCCGCCACGTGCCCGGCGAAGGCGGCCCGTCCGGCCGGGGTGAGCCGTACGGTGGTCTGCGCCCGCTTGCCGACGAAGGCCTTGCGGATCTGCACGTAGCCGGCCTCCTCCAGGGTGGTCAACTGCTTGGACAGGGCCGAGTCGGACAGGCCGACGCTGTCGCGGACGTATCTGAACTCGGCCCACTCGGTGGCGCCGAGCAGGCTGACGATCGACAGCCGGGTGGGGGCGTGGATCAGTTCGTCGAAGCGGGGCGCGGTCACCGCAGCCCGCCGACCGGTCGTGAACTCATCACCCGCCGCAGGTAGCGCACCAGCAGCGGACCGCCGATGACCATGGCCAGGGCGACGGCCGCCGCGCCTACCGTCCCCGGTAGCGGCACGCCCAGTGCGTGCACGCCGAACGCGACCCCGAGCCCGACGGCCACCAGGCCGAGCGTCAGGCCGGTGATGGCCAGTCCGCCGCGGGCGCCGATCAGGTTGTTGCGGATCTGGGGGCCGCCGCGCCGCAGGAGCGCGAAGATCAGCGCGGCGAGACCGACGGCGTAGACCACCGAGCCGGTGGCGACCAGCCAGGGGATCTCGCTCTCGATGCTGCCGATGAAGGCGACCAGCAGCACGCCGAGGGTGGCCCAGAACCAGTCGGGGACGACTTTGGTGCCCACCACCTGGTCGCGCCGGTGGCGGACCTCCTGCAGGGCGCGGGCGGCCTCGCCGGCCGGGATCGGGTCGGGTTTCATGGCGGTCTCCCACTTCACCGTCGGGCTAGTGCTTTCCTACTAGGAAAGTAGCAGCCCACTTTCCTAGTGGGCAAGTCCTTCCCTGGTGGCCGGATACGCGGAGAGGCCCCCGCCGCGAACGCGGCGGGGGCCTCTCGACGTCGTACGGATCAGCGCAGCCAGGGGATGCTGCGGTCGAGCAGACCGCGCTCCTTCAGCTCCTTGCGCAGCGGGATCTCGTCGTCGACGTACCCGTTCCAGTTGATGCCCCAGTAGTTGGCGGTGTGGGTGCCCTCGCCGAGCAGCTGCCGCTGGACCGGGGTGCGGTTCTGGTACCACTCGCCGGCCAGGTCGGGGTGCAGCTCGTCGAGCGGCCGGATCCACCGGTAGGTGTAGCCGACGAAGAGCATCTTGCGGGTGATGTTCGACAGGTTCGTCGACCGCGAGTGCCACTGGCGGCGGTCGAAGATGAACGCGTCACCCGGGTTGGCGGTGATCTCCACGGTCCCCTCGGGGTCCGGGTTGTGCACCGTCAGGTCGGTCGGCCGGGGCAGCGAGTTCCACAGGTGGCTGCCCGGGATGACCTTGGTGGCGCCCCGGCCGTTCTCCGACAGGTCGGAGAGGACGTAGGCGACCTTGAGCGAGAACATGGGCCGCGGCAGGTTCGGGTCCATGGTCTCGGGGTCCGAGTTCTGCCGGTAGCCGTCCTGGTGCCAGCCCCAGTACGGCTTCTCCGGCTCCAGTGCCGGCGGCGTCACGTCGAGGTGGTTGTGGTGGGTGTAGATGTTCCACCCGGCCAGGCCCCACATGTACGGGAAGGCGATCGGGTGGGTGAGGAGCTCGCCGAAGAGCTCGTCGCGCTCCAGGAAGCCCAGCAGGTGCAGCGTGCCGTCCTTGGTGGTGTTGCCGGCCGCCTTCTCCTCCGCGTAGACACGGTCGACAGCCGCCTCGAGCGCGGCGCGGTGATCCTCCGTCAGCACGTTGCGCAGCAGCAGGAAACCCTGCTCGTGGAATTCCTTGCGGTCGACGTCACTGATCGGTTCGTAACCGGTCCGGCCACCGTAATCGAACACGGCGTTCATTCCCTCCGCCTAGCGAAGCCTTTCGGCACAGGCTGCCGATCGTAACCCCAGGGCCGAGCGTCGACATCGGGCCGAATGGCACTGTTTCGCCGGCTCGAACCAATCTCTTACGCGAAGAAACCGTGCGATTACGTAGTGTTGTTGAGTGCTGTTGGTGGTTCGGGATAAAGGACCATTTGCCGGATTGTGCGGTGACTGTAGGTCAGTAAGGCTCGCCTGTTTTGACCGGTCAGGAGTCGCCGAAGACCCTGGCGACGATTTTCGGCCGGTCAGGAGTCGCCGAAGACCTCGGCGACGACCTCGCCCGCCCCGGTCGTTCCGTCAATGCGTGACCACTCGCCCTCGTCGGCCGTCCACTCCCGGTCACCGAAGCGCACCCGCTTCACCCCGTGGTCGCCCGCGTGCGACACCAGCCAGTGCGCGTAACGCCAACCGACCCGGCTGTCGGCGGCCGACACCGTCAACCCGAGAAGCTCCGCCGGGCTCGCCGTCTGCACCTCGCCCCAGTCCAGCACCAGGCCGTTGACCAGGCCCGCCGCCGCCGCGTTGCCGCGAACCACCGGCTCCCGGGCGACCGAGCAGGCCACCGCGCCCACGGTGTTGCCCACCAGGGCACTGGCCAGCAACTGCGACTCGTCCTTCCACTGCTCGTACAACTCCGGGAAGGCCGAGCGCTGGACCGCCTGGGCGGCCTCGGTGACCCGCATCTCCTCCCAGCCGCGCACCTTCTTCAGCCCGGCGTAGAACTTCGTCGCCGCGTAACGGGGGTCACGGATCTGTTCCGGAGTGCCCCAGCCCTGGCTCGGCCGCTGCTGGAACAGCCCGATGGAGTCGCGGTCGCCGCCGGCCAGGTTCTCCAGCTTCGACTCCTGGAACGCGGTCGCCAGCGCCACCACGACCGCCTCCTCCGACATGCCCATCGTCACGCCGACCGCCGAGATGGTGGCCGCGTTGGCCATCTGCTCCGGGTTGAGGGTCAGGTTGGTCGCCGCGCCGGCGGGCAACTGGCCGGCCGGCGCGGCGACGGTGCAACTGCGGGCCGGCCGGGGCAGCGGTATGTCGATACCGAAGTCGGTCCTGCCGAGGTACACGCCAAGCCCGGCGACCGCCGCCAGTGCCACGAAACCGCCCACCGCTGCCCGAGTACGCACCGTCACCCCCTGTTGAGTCGTCGCCAAGCGTACGTCCGGTTGTGCGATATACCGCGTCCCGTGAGCGGTATGGCGCTATCCGGGGAGTCCCGCCGGGCGGCCGGGTGGTGCCTCGCAACCCATTCAGGTCAGTGGAAGCCAGGAAGGCGGACGCTTTTCCCGGAAGGCGGCCACCCCCTCGCGCCCCTCTTCGGACAGGAAATAGCCGGTCGACAGTGCGGAAAGTTCCGCAACCTCATTACGGACGGTAGTCGCCTCGCGGCGCCGGAGCAGCTCTTTCGCCCCGGCGAGGGCCCGGGGCGCGCCGCGGACCAGGGCCGCGCAGTACTCGCCGACCACCTCGTCGAGGGTGTCCGCCGGCACCGCCGCGGTCACCAGTCCCACCTCGGCGGCCCGTCGCCCGTCGAAGGTCTCACCGGTCAGGTACAACTCGGCGGCCGCGCGCGGCGCCAGCCGGGGCAGCACGGTCGCCGAGATCACCGCCGGGACCACCCCGATCCGCACCTCGGTGAACGCGAACGTCGCCGTGTCCGCGCAGACCGCGATGTCGGCCGCCGCCACCAGCCCCAGGCCGCCCGCCCGTGCCGCGCCACCGACCCGGGCCACCACCGGCTTCGGGCACTCCCACAACGCCGCCAGCACGTCACCCAGCATTCCGGCCGGGACCGTGCCGCTGGCGTACGCGGCGGCGGTCTCCTTCAGGTCGGCGCCGGAGCAGAAGACCGGGCCGGTGTGCGAGAGCACCACCACCCGGACCGTGTCGTCGGCCACGGCCGCGTCGAGCGCCCGGAGCAGTTCGGTCATCAGCGGTGTGGACAGCGCGTTGCGGTTGGGCGGGCTGTCCAGCGTCAGCATCGTCACCCCGGCCCGGGTGGTGACCCGGACGAGGGCGTCGTCGGCAGTAGGCATGCGGGCACACTAGTCGCATGCCAGGCGAACTTCCCGATGGACAACCCGTGCCCGCCGACGGGTCGCTGCCGCCCGCCGCCCTCGCCGCGGTCGGCCGCCAGGGGTTCGGCGTGTACGTGCACGTCCCCTTCTGCGCCAGCCGGTGCGGCTACTGCGACTTCAACACGTACACGGCGCAGGAACTGGGCGGCGGGGTGCGCCGGGAGACGTACGCCGACAGCGTGCTGGCCGAGCTGGACCTCGCCGCCCGGGTGCTCGGCGACAACCCGCCGCCCCGGGTCGACACCGTCTTCGTCGGCGGCGGCACCCCCACCCTGCTGCCCGCCGACGACCTGGCCCGGATCCTGGAGCGGATCGACGCCACCTGGGGCCTCGCGCCGGACGCCGAGGTCACCACCGAGGCCAACCCGGAGTCGGTGACCCCGGAGTCGCTCAAGACGCTGCGGGCCGCCGGCTACACCCGGATCTCGCTGGGCATGCAGTCGGCCGCCCCCGGCGTGCTCGCGGTGCTCGACCGCCGGCACACCGCCGGCCGGGCCACCGCCGCCGCCGCCGAGGCCCGCGACGCCGGCTTCGACCACGTCAACCTCGACCTGATCTACGGCACACCGGGGGAGAGCGGCGACGACTTCGCCGCGTCGCTGGCGGCCGTGGTGGCCGCCGGGGTCGACCACGTGAGCGCGTACGCGCTGATCGTGGAGGACGGCACCCGGCTGGCCGCCCGGATGGGGCGCGGCGAGCTGCCGTACCCGTCGGACGACGTGGCGGCCGACCGCTACCTGGCCGCCGAGGCCGCCCTCGGCGCGGCCGGGTTCTCCTGGTACGAGGTGTCGAACTGGGCGACGTCGCCGGACGCCCGCTGCCGGCACAACCTGCTCTACTGGACCGGCGGCGACTGGTGGGGGCTCGGACCGGGGGCGCACAGCCACGTCGGCGGGGTGCGCTGGTGGAACGTCAAGCACCCGTCGGCGTACGCGGCCCGGCTGGCCCGCGGTGCCTCGCCCGGTCAGGGACGCGAGATGCTTTCCGGCACCGACCGGCACACCGAGGACGTGATGTTGCGGCTCCGGCTGGCGACCGGCCTGCCGCTGCCGGTGCTCGACGACGCCGGGCGGGTCGCGGCGCGGCGGGCGCTCGCCGACGGGCTGCTGGACGGGGCCGCGTACGACGCCGGCCGGGCGGTGCTGACCCTGCGTGGCCGGCTGCTGGCCGACGCGGTCGTACGCGACCTCCTGCCCTGAGGACGGCCGGCCTCGTCCTGAGGGCAAGGCCGGCACCGAGCGGACGCGGAGGCCGACGGACCCGACTCGACGACGGGCTGGCACGACGACAGGCCCGGCACGCGTGCCGGGCCTGTCGTGGGAGTGCGGGGTTACTTGATCCAGTTCGGCGACATCGGGTACTTGTAGAGCTGCCCCTCGTTGGCCTTCATGCCGCCCAGGATCCCGAAGATGATCTGGATCGCGAAGACGACCACGCTCGGGATGAAGAACAGGCACCAGCTCACGAAGAGCAGCAGGAAGGCGATCCCCGACCAGAGCACCTGGAAGTTGAGCGCGGCCAGCGCGTGCGCGCGCACCGCCGGCGACTGCTGGCCCTTGGCCAGGTATGAGATCAACGGGCCGACGAAGCCCAGCGGGCCGAAGCTGATCAGCGCGCCGACCGCGCCGCCGAAGTGGGCGATCAGCGCCCACGTCTTCTCGTCGCTGTTGGCGTAGCCGGCCGGGGCCGGGCCGCCGCCGTAGTAGCCACCACCCTGGGGCGGGTAGCCACCACCCTGCGGGGGGTAGCCGCCACCCTGGGGCGGGTATCCGCCACCGGGCGGCGGGTAGCCCTGGCCGGGTGGCGGGTAGCCGCCCGCGCCGGAACTGGGCGGCGGGTAGCCGCCCGCGCCGGACGAGGGCGGCGGGTAGCCGCCGGCTCCGGAACCCGGCGGCGGGTAGGCGCCGCCGCCGGAGGCGGGAGCGTCGTACTGCGGGTTGTTCTGCTTCGACAGGTCGGGCGCGCCGTGCTGCTGGCCGCCGGCCGGCGGGAAGCCGGGGGAGGGCGCCTCGCCCGGCACTGAGTAGGACCCGGGCGTCAGAGGAGCCGTGGGGTCCGGCGGAACCGAGCCGGGATTGCCGTCTCCCGGAGGGCGAGGTGGTTCAGTCATGAGGCCACGGTAGGGGGCGGCATCAACCGACGCCACACGACACCCTGGCCACTCCCGGCGGGCCGGGCGCCACTTCTGGACCGGCTCGCCGTTGAGCTGTTGTCACGGCGTGGTGACCCGGTGGCGGACAGGCTGGCCGGCGAACTGGGTTCCGGGGTGGAATTCCGGCCGACTGTCTGGAATACGGCTTTCGTACCTGATATCGATCATCGCCTGGCCAGGGTTGGCGTCGTAGACTGGCACTCATCCCGGTCGAGTGCCAGCATGTCGAGGGTCGGCATGGCGGATGTCATGCGTGCGGCACGGCCCGGCGGTCACCCGCCACGCACCGGGCCGGCACGACCGGGGGCAGGGAGGTGGAGATGGGACTCGACGACCGCAAGCTCGACGTCCTGCGGGCGATTGTCGAGGACTACGTCGCCACGCAGGAGCCGGTCGGCAGCAAGGCGCTGGTCGAGCGGCACCAGCTCGGCGTCTCGCCGGCGACCGTACGCAACGACATGGCGGTGCTGGAGGAAGAGGGCTACATCCGCCAGCCGCACACCAGTGCCGGCCGGGTGCCGACCGACCGGGGCTACCGGCTCTTCGTCGACCGCCTCTCCCGCGTGAAGCCGCTGACCCCGGCCGAGCGGCGGGCCATCGAGCGGTTCCTGGTCGGCGCGGTCGACCTCGACGACGTCGTGCACCGGACCGTACGGCTGCTCGCCCAGCTCACCCGGCAGGTCGCCGTCGTGCAGTACCCGAGCCTGGCCCGTTCGTCGGTCCGCCACCTGGAGCTGGTGCCGATCTCGACCACCCGGCTGATGCTGGTCATGATCGCCGACACCGGCCGGGTCGAGCAGCGGCTGGTCGAGCTGCCCGGTCCGGTGGCCGCCGACGACGTCACCGACCTGCGCCGCCGGGTCAACGAGAAGCTCTGCGGTGAGAAGCTCGCCGACACCCCGCCGCTGGTGCAGGCCCTGGTCGAAGAGGTGCCGCAGACCGTACGTCCGGCGATGACGACGCTGTCGACGGTGCTGCTGGAGACCCTCGTCGAGCGGCACGAGGAGCGCATCGCGCTCGCCGGCACCGCCAACCTGACGCGCGGCGGGCTGCTCGACTTCCAGGGGTCGCTGCGGCCGATCCTCGAGGCGCTTGAAGAGGAGGTCATCCTTCTCAAGCTCATCGGCGAGGTCGAGCCCAGCACCCTGCGGGTCCGGATCGGCGACGAGAACGAGATCGACAACCTGCGGGCCGCCTCCGTGGTCAGCACCGGCTACGGCCCGGGAGCCACCATCGTCGGTGGGCTGGGCGTGCTCGGGCCGACCCGGATGGACTACCCCGGCACCATCGCCACGGTGCGCGCCGTGGCACGCTACGTAGGCGACCTGTTGGCGCAGAACTGAGACCGACGCACGGCGGCGGCGCAGGCTCGGGCGGCGCGGCAGCACCAGCGATCAGGCCGGCAAACGCGAGACCGATATGAGGACACCAGACGCAGTGGCCAAGGACTACTACGGGATTCTCGGCGTCAGCCGGGAAGCCTCTGACGACGAGATCAAGCGGGCCTACCGGAAACTGGCCCGCCAATACCATCCGGACGTCAACCCGGACCCCGAAGCGCACGAGAAGTTCAAGGACATCAACGCGGCGTACGAGGTCCTCTCCGACGACCGGAAGCGGCAGATCGTCGACCTCGGTGGCGACCCGCTCGCCCCGGGCGGAGGCGGGGCCGGCGGTGGCGCCGGGGCCGGCCCGTTCGTGGGCTTCCAGGACATCATGGACGCCTTCTTCGGCGCGGCCGGCGGCACCCGCGGCCCGCGGCCGCGCACCCGGCCGGGTGCCGACGCCATCCTGCGGCTCGAACTCGACCTGGTGGAGACCGCCTTCGGCGTCGAGGCGCCGATCACCGTCGACACCGCCGTGCTCTGCACCACGTGCAGCGGCGCCGGCACGGCCGCCGGCACCCACCTCGCCACCTGCGAGGCGTGCGGCGGCCGGGGCGAGGTGCAGTCGGTGCAGCGGACCTTCCTCGGCCAGGTCGTCTCGGCCCGGCCCTGCACGGCCTGCCAGGGCTACGGCACCGTCATCCCGCACCCGTGCGGCACGTGTGCCGGCGAGGGCCGGGTCCGCACCCGCCGGTCGCTCACCGTCAAGATCCCGGCGGGGGTCGAGGACGGCATGCGGATCCGGCTGGCCCAGCAGGGCGAGGTCGGCCCCGGTGGCGGCACGCCCGGCGACCTCTACGTCGAGATCCACGAGCGGGTCCACGACGTCTACTCCCGCAAGGGCGACGACCTGCACTGCCGGGTCACCGTCCCGATGACGGCGGCGGCGCTGGGCACCCGGCTGACCATCAAGACGCTGGACAGCGAGGAGCCGGTCGACGTCAAGGCCGGCACCCAGCCCGGTTCGACGATGCGGCTGCGGGCGCGGGGCGTACCGCACCTGCGGGGCACCGGCCGTGGCGATCTCTACGTGCATCTCGACGTACGGACCCCGACCAAGCTCGACGCCGAGCAGGAGCGGATGCTGCGCGACTTCGCCAAGACCCGGGGCGAGGAGGTGGCCGAACTCAGCAAGCAGGGCGGCTTCTTCTCCCGGATGCGCGACGCCTTCAACGGGCACGGCTGACGGTCGCCGGCCGGCCCGGTCCGGCTAGCCTGTCCCCGTGTCCGCGCCGCTGTTCCTCGTCGAGGCCCTGCCCACCACCGACCGGCACACCCTCGGCGGCCCCGAGGGGCATCACGCGGCGACCGTCCAGCGCCTGCGGGTCGGCGAGCCGCTGCTGCTCGCCGACGGTCGGGGCGGCACCGCGTCCGCCGAGGTCGTCGCCGTCGGCCGGGGCACCCTGGACGTGCGGGTCACCGACCGGCGCCACGTCGACCGTCCCGACCCCCGGCTCACCGTCGTGCAGGGCATCGCGAAGGGCGACCGGGGCGAACTCGCCGTACAGGCGATGACCGAGGTCGGCGTCGACACGATCGTGCCCTGGGCGGCGGCCCGCTCGGTGGTCCGGTGGCGCGACGGGCGTGGCGCCCGGGCCCGGGACCGCTGGGTCGCGACCGCCCGCGAGGCGGCCAAGCAGGCCCGCCGCCCGTGGTTGCCGGCGGTCGCCGGCGATCCCGACGAGTCCACCGCGGTGGTGGCCCGGCGGCTCGCGGCCGGCGCGGCGGCGTACGTGCTGCACGAGGAGGCCACCGAGCGCCTGTCGACCGTCGACCTGCCGGCGACGGGGGAGATCACGCTGGTGGTCGGCCCCGAGGGGGGTATCGACCGGGCCGAGGTCGACACGTTCACCGCCGCCGGGGCGGTGCCGGTACGCCTCGGCGAGGCGGTGCTGCGTACGTCGACGGCCGGTGTCGCCGCCCTCGCGGTCCTGGCCACCCGCCTCGGCCGCTGGTGACGCCGGCCTTTCGCGCGGTGGTGACGGCCGCGGCGCCCGGCGCTCCGGTGGCCGGCGGTGCCGGGATCAGAGCCGGGGAAACACGTGCACCGGCTGGTCGTCGGGGCGTAGGTCGAGCCCGGCCGGGCCGACGATCAGCGGGTCGGGGGTGCCGACCGCGTCGGGGTCCTTGTCGGTGTAGTCGAACCGGGCCAGCACGTGCCGCATCGCCTCGAGCCGGGCGCGTTTCTTGTCGTTGCTCTTGACCACGGTCCACGGCGCGTCGGCGGTGTCGGTCCAGAAGAACATCGCCTCCTTCGCCTCGGTGTAGTCGTCCCACCTGTCCAGCGAGGCGAGGTCCATCGGCGACAGCTTCCACTGGCGGACCGGGTCGACCTGCCGGATCGCGAACCGGGTCCGCTGCTCGTTCTGCGACACCGAGAACCAGAACTTGACCAGCCGGAGGCCGGAGCGTACGAGCATCCGCTCGAACTCGGGCGCCTGCCGCAGGAACTCCAGGTATTCGCGGCGGGTGCAGAAGCCCATCACCCGCTCGACGCCGGCCCGGTTGTACCAGGAGCGGTCGAACAGCACGATCTCGCCGGCCGCCGGCAGGTGCCGGATCCAGCGTTGCAGGTACCACTGGCTGCTTTCCCGCTCGTTCGGCTTGTTGAGCGCGACGACCTGTGCCCCGCGGGGGTTGAGGTGTTCCATGAAGCGTTTGATCGTGCCGCCCTTGCCGGCCGCGTCCCGCCCCTCGAAGAGGATCACCAGTCGCTCGCCCGACTCCTTGATCCACTCCTGGAGTTTGAGTAGTTCGATCTGGAGCCGGCGTTTCGCCTGGTCGTACTCCTCCCGGCCGAGCCGGTGGTCGTACGGGTAGTCCTCGCGCCAGGTGTCGACCGGCCGCCCGTCGGCCCGGAGCAGGACCGGGTCGTCGTCGTGGTCCTCCTCGACCCGGTAGTCGGCCAGCACGTCGAGCAGTTCGCCCGTCTCGTCACCCATGGGCTACGGATACCCATTGGCGGGCCGCCCCATCCGTGCCACGGGGCGCCAGTCGGTGCCCGGCGGCCGGGCGGCCGCGACGGCACCGCCGCGGCCGCCGGACCCGACGGGGCCGGAGGATCAGAAGTTGCTCAGCACCGAGATGAACACCTTGTCGATGGTGTCCGGATCACGGGCGTCGTACGCGGCCGCGCGGGACGCCTTCGAGATCTTCTCCAGCACCCCGAGGTCGGACTTGTCGCCGAACGCGATCGAGAAGATCCGTACCGACTGCTCCCGGCCGGTCGCGTCGAGGTCGCGCAGCAACTGGTCGAGGTCGTTGTCGCGCGGGTATTCGTTGCGGCCGTCGGTGAGTACCACCACCGCGTTGATCCGGTCGGTGCTGAACCGTTCCAGCATGTGGTCGTGCGCGTCCCGGATGGTGCTGTAGAGCCCGGTGCCGCCCTCCGGGCGCAGCGCGCCGATCGCGGAGGTCAGCTTCGCCTTGCTGTCGCCGATGCGGGACAACGGCACCCGTTCGGTGTAGGGCTTCGTCGCGCCGCGGGCCGGTGTCGAGAACGTCCAGAGGGCCACCTCGTCCTCCGGGTGCAGCAGGTCCAGCGCCTGGATCGCGGCCTGCTTGGCCGCCTCCATCTTGGTCTTGCCGGAACCGGTGTGCTCCTCCATCGAACCGGAGACGTCGAGGACCAGCATGACCTGGGCCTTCTTGCGCAGGGTGTCCCAGCCGTCGAGGATCTTCGCCAGGATCTCCGGCCCGGGGGAGCTGATCGTCGACGGGGCGGTGCCGGCGGGCGCGCCCACCGACCGGGCCCGGGCCTCGTCGAGGTGGCCGTCCTTGTCGCGGAAGCCCAGCTCGACGAAGCGGCGCTGCTGGTTCTCGTGCTGGAGGTACGACAGGAAGTCGGCGGCCGCCGCCCGCTGGTCGTCGCTGGCCGACGGCAGCGTCACGTACGGGTGGTCGAGCATCAGCATGCCGTCGGCGGGGTGCACCGCGACCAGCGGCACCTGCGGCTTGCGCCCCTTGCCGAACAGTGCCCGGTCACCCAGCGGGTTGCCCTCGTTGTAGAGGTGGACCAGCTGCTCCTGGAGCACTACGGCGCTGACGTACGACATCGCCCGCCCCTGCGCGTCGACCTCGGCGAGGTTGGCGAGGAACTTCATCGACTCGTCGGCGTAGTGCAGCACGCCGCTCTCGACGCTGCGGACGAAGTCCATCACCTTCGGGTCGGTGATGTCGGCGGCGACCAGGTCGCTCGACCGCCCGGTGGCGGCGTAGTAGGTGGTGACGGTGGCGGCCAGGCCGGAGGTGGACAGGTGCGGGTTGTCCTTGCCGAAGGCGAACCGGCCCCACTCGGGGCGCCCCCGGGAACCCCATCCGTCGGGGTCGGAGGACAGGGCGAGCACGTCGGACCAGCCGATCTTCGCGTTGGGCCAGCCGAGCGCCTCGGCCATCGGCTTCGGCATCGCCAGCACCACCGGGCTCTGTGCCACCGGTGGCCGGTCGCCCTCGATGCGTACCGGGTTGTCGGTGGCCGCGCCACGCTGTTCGAGCAGGTCGAGCCAGAGCGACGAACTCGGGCTCCAGACCTGGGGGACCGGGGCGCCGTCGCGCTCCGGGTCCCAGCCGCTCGCGATCGCGTCCATCGCCGCGCCCGACGTGGTCTTGTGGACGCTGACCACGGCGCACCGCCCGTCGAAGGCGCGGCCGGCCCGGTTGTAGCTGTCGGCCAGCTCGGCCATCAGGTCGCCCTTCTCCAGCGACGCGTTGACCTCGATCGGGACGCAGTCCCCGCGGGCCGCCCGGTCGCTGCCGGAGCCCTCCGTCCCGTCGGGGCGTAACACCAGGTAGGTGCCGACGACCGCGACCAGACCGACGACGACGGCGACGATCAGGGGAAGCCGGCGGTTGCCGCCGGCGGCGGGGTAGGTCATGGGGGGACCTCCAGATGGCGGGCGGCCGGTCCGGAGGTTTGTCGGGCACGGTGTCCGGGCGGCCGGTACGTGGTGCCGCCCGAGTTTAGGCGGATCGTTCAAGGGGCCGGCGGTGCCGGGCATCGCCGGTCGACGATCCGTCGGGCCCGGAGGCCGGTGTGGACCGGGCGTGGCCGTCCCCGTCGGAGGGTCGGCGGTCCGGTGTCCACGCGCAGCGCCGCCCCGTCCGCGTTGGCGGGCGGGGCGGCGCCGGTGGGCGGCGACGCGGCCGGTCGTCGGCTGCGGGGGTCGACCGGCTATAGGCTGGCCGCCGCCGAGGCGATCTGCGCCGCGAAGGTGCTGACCTCGGTGTAGACGCCGGGGTAGTTCGGGCGGGCGCAGCCCCGGCCGTAGCTGACGATGCCGACCTGGATCCAGGCGCCGGCCGCGTCCGGGCGGAACATCGGGCCGCCGGAGTCGCCCTGGCAGGTGTCGATGCCGCCGCCGGTGTAGCCGGCGCAGATCTCCTCGGCCACGACCATGCTCGGGTACGACGTCCGGCAGGTGCTGTCCGGCACGAACGGCACCTGGGCCTTCAGCAGGTAGCGCTGCTGCGGGCCACCCTCGTAGGGCGCGCCCCAGCCGGCGACGGTGAAGGTGCCGTTGTTGTAGGCGGTGGTGGTCGCGATCGGCAGCGTCGCCAGGCCGGTGACCGGGCTCTGCAGCTTGATCAGCGCCCAGTCCTTGCCGACACCGTTGTAGTTGGGGGCCCGGTAGACGTACGACGACCGCCGGGTGATCCGGCTGGTCGACTGGAGGTCGACGACGCCGAGGGTGGCGGTGATGCTGGTGTTGGCCCCGGTCCGTCCGACACAGTGGGCGGCGGTCAGGACGATCTGCGGGGTGTAGAGCGACCCGCCGCAGCCCATCGACAGCCGCACCATGAAGGGGAACTCGCCCTGGGCGGCGCGGGTGCCGCCGACGACGAGCGGGGTGACGTCACCGGCGGTGGCCGGTGCGGCGGAGGCGGGGACCGCGCCGGCGAAGGTGAACGCGGTCAGGGCGGCGGCGACGGCGCCGACGAGTCTGTGCCAACGAACCATGGAAGTCCTCCCGGCCATGGTGGCGGTGTGCCGGCGGCACCCCGCGGATCAGGTAACCGGGAGCCTACGAATACATATTGACGTTAAGCAATGTGTTGGTTCATCCCGGCTGACTCATAACGCCGGTGTGTCGTCACCGGCTCAGCTGCGTAGGTAGGACGCGCCGTTGAGGTCGACGATCGTGCCCGACGCCCACTCCGCGCCCGGGGAGGCCAGCCAGAACACCGCCTCGGCGATCTCCTCCGGCCGGGCCACCCGGCCGAACGGGCTCTGCGCGCGGATCTCGTCGCCGCGCGGCGGCTTCAGGTGCTCGTTGGTCATGTCGGTTGCCACGAACCCGGGCGCCACCGTGGCCACCGCGATGCCGTACGGGGCGAGGGCCACCGCGAGCGACTGGCCGAGCGCGTTCAGCCCCGCCTTGCTGGCGCCGTACGCCGGCTGCCCCGGCTCGCCGCGGAACGCCCCGCGCGAGGAGACGTTGACGATCCGCCCGCCGCGCTCGCGCATGTGCCGGGCCGCGCACCAGATCGCGTTGGCGGCGCCGACCAGGTTGGTGTCCAGGGTCCGCCGCCACTCGTGCTGCCACTGCTCGTAGCTGGTGTCGAAGATGCCGTGTGGGGTGTAGACACCGGCGTTGTTGACCAGCACGTCGAGCCCGCCGAGCTGTTCCGCCGCACCGTCGACGGCGGCGCGCACCTGCTCGGGGTCGGCCAGGTCGGCGCGTACGACGATGTGGCCGGCGCCGGGCAGCGACGTGACCAGTTCCCCGGCGAGGTCCGCGGAATCGCGGTGGTGCACGGCGACCCGGTCGCCGTGCTGCGCGAACAGTGTCGCGACCGCCCGTCCGATGCCCCTGGAAGCCCCGGTGACCAGCACCGCCCGTCCCGTCATGCCGAGCATCATGCCGTACGCCGTGCCGCGGCGGCGGGGGCGGCCCGGCGCGCCTACCATGCGGAACGTGAACAACGACTGCCTCTTCTGCCGCATCGTCGCCGGCGACATCCCCGCCACCGTCGTCCGCGAGACCGAACACACCCTCGCCTTCCGCGACATCAACCCGCAGGCGCCGGTACACGTGCTGGTGATCCCCAAGGAGCACTACAGCGACGTGGTCGCCCTCGCCGAGGGCGACCCCACCCTCGCCGCCGAGGTGCTGGCCACGGCCGCCGTCGTGGCCGAGACCGAGGGCCTGCTCACCGGCGGGTTCCGCACCATCTTCAACACCGGCGGGTACGGCGGCCAGGAGGTCTTCCACGTTCACGCGCACCTGCTCGGCGGCACACCGCTGGGCCCGATGGTGGCCCGGTAGGCGCGCGGTGGCGGGCGTGAACCAGCGGCTGGAACGGCTGGTCCGGCGTACCCAGGCGCAGGCGCGGGTGCCGGCGCTCTCGGTGGCGCTGCACCGCGCCGACCGTCCGTTGTGGACCTGCACGGTCGGTGGCACGGGCAACGAGAACCCGCTCGGCCCGGACACCGTCTTCCGGATCGGCTCGGTCACCAAGACGCTGACGGCGGTCCTGGTCATGCAGTGCCGCGACGACGGGCTGCTCGACCTCGACGACCCGATCGGCCGGCACCTCGACGTGCCCGCGCACGGCACGGCGACCGTACGCCGGCTGCTTTCGCACACCGCCGGCCTGCAACGCGAGCCGTACGGCGACATCTGGGACACGCTGCGCTCGCCCGACGTACCCGAGCTGCTGGCCGACCTGGCGCGGATCGACCGGGCGCTGCCCCCGGCCCGCCGTTTCCACTACTCCAACCTCGGCCTGGCGCTGCTCGGGCACGCCGTCGCCCGGCTGCGTGGCGGCACCTGGGCCGAGGTGCTCGCCGACCGGGTGCTGCGGCCGCTGGAGCTGTCGTCGACCACGGTGTATCCCGGCCCGGGGGCGGCGACCGGGTTCCTGGTCGACGCCTATTCCGACCACGCCCGACCGGAACCGCGCCTCGACCTCGGCGCGCTCGGCCCGGCCGCGCAGTTGTGGAGCACCGCGACGGACATGGCCCGCTGGGCGGCGTTCCTCGCCGACCCGGCCGTGGTCGACCCGTCCGGTGCGGTGCTGGCCCCGGCCACCCTCGACGAGATGCGCTGGCCGCTGACCACCACCGACGAGGCGTCCTGGCAGGCCGGCTTCGGGCTCGGGCTGATCCTGCTTCCGCAGCGGCCGGCGGAGCCGGTGCCCGGCGAGCGGATCGTGCACGTCGGGCACGACGGGGCGATGCCCGGCTTCCTGTCGTCGGTCTACGGGCGGCGGGGCGGCGGCGCGACGCCGAAGGCGATGGGCTGCGCGGTGCTCGCTTCCTCGGGCACCGCCGACGAGATCAACGAACTGTCGCACCGGCTGCTGGCCGCGGCGGTCGAGGACGACCCCGCCGAGGTGACCGCCTGGGTGCCGGGGGAGGCGCCGCCGCCGGCCTACCGGTCGGTGCTGGGGCCCTGGTGGGGCGAGGGGTTCCCGTTCGTGTTCTTCTGGCGCGACGGCGCGCTGCGGGCCCGGGCCGCCGACGCGCCGGCCGGTGCGCCACCGGCGGTGTTCGCGCCGCTGCCGGACCGGCCGGACGTGCTGCGTACGGTGTCCGGGCGGGAGACCGGTGAGCTGTTGCGGCTGACCCGGGACGGGGCCGGGCGGGTGGTCCGGATGCACTGGGCGACCTACCGGTTCACCCGGACGCAGGAGACGTTCGACGGGGTCACGACGTACGAGCTCTGAGTGTTTCGTACTGTTTCGTCCGGTGCTGGTGGGTGACCGCCCACCACCACCGGCGGGTCGGCGGTACGGGCGAAAATGGCCCGGGTCATCCCGCCGCGGAACCGATACGATGGCAGGACGGTTCGTAAACACCGCAGGTGCGGTGCGGTAAGAACCAGCGCGCCGCCCATGCGGCGTGAGGAACGACAGTGCGCCGCCCGCGCGGCGCCGAGACCGAGAGCAGGTGGCGCAGGGCCCGCGGCCCGACCTATGTCCGGCACCCCATCTCCCGGGCCGGCCCGGGTGCAGACCAGGATCACGGTTCCTGACTCGCAGATTATGGTCAACCTGCTGGGTGCAGGTGACGAGATCCTGCGCCTCATCGAACGGTCCGTCGCGAGCGACGTCCACGTGCGCGGCAACGAGATCACCATCACCGGCGCCGTCGCGGACAACGCGGTCGCCGAGCGGCTCTTCGCCGAGCTGCTCGAGCTGATCCAGAAGGGCGAGACACTGACCACCGACGCCGTCCGCCGCACCGTGGGCATGCTCGAGCAGGGTGGTGAGGAGCGTCCCGCCGACGTCCTCACGCTCAACATCCTCTCCCGGCGCGGGCGCACCATCCGCCCCAAGACGCTCGGCCAGAAGCGCTACGTCGACTCGATCGACGGGCACACCATCGTCTTCGGCATCGGGCCCGCCGGCACCGGCAAGACCTACCTGGCGATGGCCAAGGCGGTCCAGGCGTTGCAGGCCAAGCAGGTCAACCGGATCATCCTGACCCGGCCGGCGGTCGAGGCCGGTGAGCGGCTGGGCTTCCTGCCCGGCACCCTCTTCGAGAAGATCGACCCCTACCTGCGTCCGCTCTACGACGCGCTGCACGACATGCTCGACCCCGACTCGATCCCGAAGCTGATGGCGGCGGGCACGATCGAGGTCGCCCCGCTGGCCTACATGCGCGGCCGCACCCTCAACGACGCGTTCATCATCCTCGACGAGGCGCAGAACACCACGCCCGAGCAGATGAAGATGTTCCTCACCCGGCTCGGGTTCGGCTCGAAGATCGTCGTCACCGGCGACATCACCCAGGTCGACCTGCCCGGCGGCACGACCAGCGGCCTGCGGGTCGTGCGGGACATCCTCCAGGGCGTCGATGACGTGCACTTCGCCCAGCTCAGCAGCGGCGACGTGGTGCGGCACCGGCTGGTCAGCGACATCGTCGACGCGTACGCCCGCTACGACGCCGACCGCGAGGCCCAGCAGCAGGGCCAGGGTGTCCACGCCGTACCCGGTCGCGCCGCGCGCGCCGGCCGGCGCCGCTAGCCGTCAACCAGGGGAAACAGTGTCCATCGAGATAGCCAACGAGTCCGGTGTCGGGGTCGACACCGACGCCGTGCTCGCCGTCGCCCGCCACGCCCTCGAGGAGATGGGGGTCAACCCGCTCGCCGAGCTGTCGGTCCTGCTGGTCGACATCGACTACATGACCGAGCTCAACCACCGTTGGATGGACGGCGACGGACCCACCGACGTGCTCGCGTTCCCCATGGACGAGGGCAGCGTCGACCACGGCCCGGGCGAGGTCGCCGGCGGTGAGCCGGCGCTGCTCGGCGACATCGTGCTCTGTCCGGAGGTGGCGGCGAAGCAGGCCGTCACCGCCGGCCACTCCGCCGCCGACGAGCTGCACCTGCTCACCGTGCACGGCGTCCTGCACCTGCTCGGCTACGACCACGCCGAGCCGGAGGAGGAGCGGGAGATGTTCGAGTTGCAGGCCCGCCTCCTGTCGAGCTGGCGGGCGACCCGGGCCCAGTGATGCCGCCCCTCCTAGCCGCCACCGGCTCCGCGGCCAACCTCCCCGACCTGCAACTGCTGGTCTTCGCCGCGGGGCTGGTCGTCCTGGCCGGGCTGTTCGCGATGACCGAGGCCGCGCTGGCCGCGATCTCGCCGGCCCGGGCCGCCGAGCTGGCCCGGGAGGGGGTACGCGGCGCGCAGACGCTGCACGTCGTCGCCACCGGCGTCGTACGGCACCTCAACCTGTTGCTGCTGCTGCGGCTGCTGTGCGAGCTGACCGCGACCACCCTGGTCGCCCTGGTCGCCGTCGACACGTTCGGTGCAGGCTGGACCGCCGCGCTGGTCACCGCCGGCGCGATGACCGTGGTGAGCTTCGTCGTCGTCGGGGTCGGACCGCGCACCCTGGGCCGCCAGCACGCGTACGCCGTCGGTCGGGCCACCGCCCCGCTGGTGCGCTGGCTCGGCCGGGCACTCAACCCGCTCGCGTCGCTGCTGATCGTCATCGGCAACGCCGTCACCCCGGGCCGCGGCTTCCGTGACGGCCCGTTCGCCACCCAGGTCGAGCTGCGTGAACTGCTCGACCTGGCGGAGCAGCGCGGCGTCGTCGAGCACGGCGAACGGCAGATGATCCGGTCGGTGATCGCGCTCGGCGACACCATCGCCCGCGAGGTCATGGTGCCCCGCACCGAGATGGTCTGGATCGAGTCGACCAAGACCTCCCGCCAGGCGCTGATGCTGTTCCTGCGCTCCGGCTTCTCCCGGATCCCGGTGATCGGCGAGAGCGTCGACGACGTGCTCGGCCTGCTCTACCTCAAGGACGTGGTGCGGGCCCAGGGTGGCGGCGACCCGCGCAGCCAGCAGGTGCCGGTCGCCGAGCTGATGCGTCCGGCGACCTTCGTGCCCGAGTCGAAGCCGGTCGACGACCTGCTCTCGGAGATGCAGGCGGCCCGTAACCACCTGGTGATCGTCGTGGACGAGTACGGCGGCACCGGCGGCCTGGTCACCATCGAGGACATCCTCGAGGAGATCGTCGGCGAGATCACCGACGAGTACGACGTCGAACGCCCGCCGGTCGAGCGCCTCGACGGCGGCTCCGTACGGGTCACCGCCCGGCTGCCGGTCGAGGACCTCGGGGAGCTGTTCGGCGTCGACCTGCCCGCCGACGAGGTCGAGACGGTCGGTGGCCTGCTCGCCCAGGCGCTCGGCCGGGTGCCGATCCCCGGAGCGCGGGCGCGGATCGGCGGGCTGGTGCTGGTCGCCGAGGGCACCACCGGCCGCCGCAACCGCATCGAGACGGTGCTCGTCTCGCCCGACGAGGCCGAGTCGCGACCCGCCGAGGGCGGCGCGACCCCGAAGTCGCGTGGATCCCACGACACACCCCAGGAGAGGCAACCCGCAGATGCCTGAGTCACCCACCGCCGCCGCCATTCCCGGCGGTCAGAGCGGCGCCGTCGAGCTGGGCGCCGAGGACGCCAAGCTGGTCACCCTCGCCCGTAGCGCGCGGGCCCGGACCGGCGGGCTCGAAGGCGCCGCGGTACGCGACCAGGACGGCCGGACGTACGCGGCCACCAACGTCTCGCTGCCCTCGCTGACGCTGACCGCTCTCCAACTGGCCGTCGCGTCCGCCGCCTCGGCCGGCGCCAGCCGGCTGGAGGCCGCCGCCGTGGTGACCGAGGCCTCCACCCTGGACGGTTCCGGGCACGCGGCAGTGCGTGACCTGGCCACCGACGCCCCGATCCACGTCGCCGCACCGGACGGCACACTGCTCGGCACGGTGGTCGAGTGAGCGGTCGTACCAGCGGTCCGGCCCGGCCCGCCGACCGGGGCGGCCAGGCCGGCCGGGGCCGGTCCGGCGAGATCCGGGGCCGGCGTCCCGAGGACACCTACCGGGCCGGGTTCGCCTGCTTCGTCGGGCGCCCCAACGCCGGCAAGTCCACCCTGACGAACGCGATCATCGGCCAGAAGATCGCCATCACCTCCAGCAAGCCGCAGACCACCCGGCACGTCATCCGGGGCGTGCTGCACCGGCCCGACGCGCAGCTCGTCCTCGTCGACACCCCCGGCCTGCACCGGCCGCGCACCCTGCTCGGCGAGCGGCTCAACGACCTGGTCCGGCAGACCTGGAGCGAGGTCGACGTGATCGGCCTCTGCGTGCCGGCCGACGAGCCGGTGGGCCGGGGCGACCGGTTCATCACCGGCGAGATCGCCGAGCTCAAGGCGACCGTGATCGCCGTGGTCACCAAGACCGACCTGGTCGACCGCAAGCGGCTCGCCGAGCAGCTGGTCGCGGTCAGCGAGATGGGCGACTTCGCCGAGGTGGTGCCGGTCAGCGCCGTCTCCGGCCACCAGGTCGACACGCTGGTCGATGTGATGACCAACTACCTGCCGCCGTCGCCGCAGCTCTATCCCGACGACATGCTCACCGACGAGCCGGAGCAGGTGCTGATCGCGGAGCTGGTCCGCGAGGCCGCGCTGGAGGGCGTACGCGACGAACTGCCGCACTCGATCGCCGTCGTCGTCGAGGAGATGATCGAAGAGGGCCCGGTCCTCAAGATCTACGCCGACGTCTACGTCGAGCGGCCCAGCCAGAAGGCGATCGTGATCGGGGCCCGGGCCAGCCGGCTCAAGGACGTCGGCACCCGGGCGCGGGCCGAGATCGAGGCGCTGCTCGACCGCCGGGTCTACCTCGACCTGCACGTCCGGGTCGCCAAGGACTGGCAGCGCGACCCGAAGCAGTTGCGCCGGCTGGGGTTCTGAGGCCGGTGCGGCGGATCCTCGTCACCGGCGCGGGCGGCCGGATCGGCAACTACCTGCGCGAGCGGCTGCCCCGCCCGGATCGGGCACTGCGCCTGCTCGACGTCGGTCCGCAGACCCCGCCGGCCCCCGGTGAGCCGGTCGAGGTGCTGCGCGCCGACCTGACCGACGCAGGCGCGGTCGCCGCCGCGTGCGCCGGGGTCGACGCGGTCGTACATCTCGCCGCGCTGCGCGGCGAGGACACCTGGGAGAACATCCTGCGGGTCAACGTCGACGGGACCCGTACCCTGCTGGAGGCCGCCCGGGTCGCCGGGGTGCCGCGGGTCGTGCTGGCCTCGTCGATCCACGCGGCGGGGTTCTACCGCCGTGCCGGCGCCGTGCCCGAGCCGTCCGGGGTGCCGGCTCCGGCCGGGCCGGACGGCGTCCCGTCGGGGTCGGTGCCGCGCCCGGACAGCTACTACGGCTGGAGCAAGGCGGCCGCCGAGTCGCTGGGCAGCCTCTACGCCGACCGGTTCGGGATGACCGTATTCGCGCTGCGGATCGGCGCCTGCACCGCGACGCCGGCGGCCTGGAACCGCGACGCGTGGCTGTCGCCCGACGACTGCGCCCGGCTCGTCGACGCCTGCCTGACCACCGACGCCACCGGCTTCCGGGTGCTGTGGGGGGTCAGCCGCAACCGGGACCGCTGGTGGTCGCTCGCCGAGGGCGCCGAGATCGGATACGACCCGGTCGACGACGCGGAGGCGCACACCGCCGGTATGACGCCGATGGACGACGCGCACGCGCCGACCGTCGGCCTGCTCGGCGGCACCTTCTGCACGCTGCCGCTCGGCAAGCCACGCTGACCGGGCGGACCCGGTCAAACCGGGCTCAACGTGCATCGGTAGGGTTGGATGGGTTCCGGGGTGGGTAGGTAGCCCACCGCCCCGCCGCCCACGCCGAGATTCGAGCTGATGCGAAACCGGTACCTCGACTTCCTGCGTTTCCTGGCCATCGTCCGCGTCGTCGTCTACCACAGCACGGGGTGGGCGTTCCTCACCGTGGTCTTTCCCGCGATGTCGGTGATGTTCGCGCTCGCCGGCTCGCTGATGGCCGCCTCGCTCGACCGCTCGGGTACGGCCGCCGTCGGCCGCCGGCTGCGCCGGCTGCTGCCGTCCCTGTGGCTGCTCGCCGCCCTCTTCGTGCCGGCGATGCTGCTGACCGGGCTGGCGGTCGACTGGCGGCTGATCCTGTGGGCCGCGCCGCTGTCCGACCCGCCGAGCAACGGATGGGGAGCCCAGGCGCTCAGCGCCGTCTGGTACCTGCGCGACCTGCTCTGGTTCGTCATCGTCTCGCCGCTGGCGCTGCGGCTCTTCCGCCGCTTCCCGCTGCCCACCCTGCTCGCGCCGTACGTCCTGCTCGTCGTCGACACGTTCGGGCTGCTGCCGCCGGACAACCTGGTGCTGCGGGACTTCGGGCTCTACTTCGGGGCGTGGCTGCTCGGGTTCGCCCACCACGACGGCCTGCTGCGCCGGCTGTCCCGCCGGCTGCTCGTCGGGCTGTCGACCGTACTCGTCTCGACCGGTCTGGTCTGGGCCCTGACGCACCCGGGGCCGCGCGGCATCGACCTCAACGACATCCGGCTCGCCAACGGGCTCGTCTCGGCCGGGTTCATCCTCGTGGTGCTCGGCCTGGCGCCCGCCGCGGCGGCCTGGGTCGACCGGTTCACGCCGGTGAGCCGGGCGGTGACCGTGCTCAACCGCCGGGCGCTGACCATCTACCTGTGGCACCTGCCGGTGATCATCGGCCTCAACGGGGTCGCCGCCGTCACCGGCTGGCAGATCCTGCGCTCCGGCGGCGGGGCCGGGGGAGTGGCGTTCCGCATCGCCCTGGTCGCCGCCCTGACGGCGGTCGCCGTGGCGCTCTTCGGCTGGGTGGAGGACATCGCCGCCCGGCGCCGGCCGGTGCTGCTGCCGGACGGGCGCCCACCCGCCGAGCCGCGACCGGCGGCGGACGTCGGCCCGGTCGCCGACGTCGTCACGGGGGCCAGCACGCGTGGCGTCACCGAATCCATCGCGACCCGCCGGTGAGAAGGGCGGGGGCGACCGTGCCCGGCACGGCCGCCCCCGCCGAGGGTCAGGCCGGCTTGACGGTGATGTCGCCGCTGCCGGTCTTCAGGTCGAAGTGGGTGGCGGCCTGCGGGTCGTTGACGACCTCGATGGTGGCCTTGCCCGAGCCGGTGTCGGTGGTCACCCGGTACGAGCCGGCCGGGGTGGTCACCGTCACGTTCGCGCTCTGGGCATGCGCGCGTACGCCGACCTGCTGGACCAGGGTCAGCGCGACGTCGCCGGAGTTGCCCTCGACCGACACCGGACCGGCGCCCAGCCCGGTGCCGGTGACCGAGCCGGAACCGGCCTTCGCGGTGAACGCCGCGCCGGGGTCGCTCACCTTGATATCGCCGGAGCCGGTCTCGACCTTGACCGAACCGGTCGCCCCGGTGACGGTGATCGACCCCGACCCCACCTTGAGGTCGACCTCGGCCACCCCGGTCAGGTCGACGTTGCCCGAGCCGTTTTCGCCCCGCACGGACACCCCTTCCGGCGCGTCGATCTCGTACGAGGCGCTGCACCACTGCCCGCAGCCGGTCTCGATCCGCAGGGTGGTGCCCTCGATCCGGTAGGTCCGGTCGGGTTCGCTGCCCCGGTACTGCACCGTCCGGTCGATCTCCACGTCGGAGCGCGCGGAGGTGCGTACGGTCACGTTGCCGGAGCCGGACACCACGACGATCTCGGTGACCCGTACCTCCTCGGTGTTGGTGAAGTCGAGCCGGCGCTCCGACACGCTTCCACAGCCGGCGATGGCGAAGAGGGCCACCGCGCCGGCGACAGCCACTACGTTGCGGGAGAGACGCATGCCTGCACGGTAGGGGAAGAGATCCACCGGCGTCGTCCGGTCCCCCCTCCGCCGCGTCCGGGTGTCGCGAAGTCGCCACGGGCGACCCGGCACCCCGGCGGCGGCCGGCCCACCGGCCGGCGGCGACAATGGGCGGGTGGCCGGCTACCGCAGACAGCTCTACCGCGACGACGCGGTGGTGCTGCGCGTGCAGAAACTCGGCGAGTCCGACCGCATCATCACCCTGCTGACCCGCCGGCACGGCCGGCTGCGCGCGGTCGCCCGGGGCGTACGCCGCACCACGTCCCGCTTCGGCGCCCGGCTGGAGCCGTTCGGCCACGTCGACCTGCAACTCGCCGGCAACCCCGACGGCCAGGGCAGCGGGCTGCACACCATCAGCCAGGTCGAGGGGATCGACCTGTTCGGGAAGCGGTTCCTCGCCGACTACCCGCGCTACACCACGGCCAGCGCCATCGCCGAGACCGCCGAACGGCTCACCCCGGTCGAGCGCGAGCCCGCGCTGCGACTCTTCCTGCTCACCCTCGGGGCGGTACGGGCGCTCGCCGACGGTACGCACGACAGCACCCTCGTCCTCGACGCCTACCTGCTGCGCGGCATGGCACTCGCCGGCTGGGCGCCGGCCCTGCGCGCCTGCGCGGTCTGCGGCACCCCCGGGCAGCACCGGGCGTTCTCCGTACCGGCCGGGGGTGCGGTCTGCCCGGACTGCCGGCCGCCCGGCTCGGCGCATCCGGCGCCGGCCACCTTCGACCTGATGTCGGCCCTGGCCACCGGCGACTGGCGGGTCGCCGACGCCACCGAGACCGCCGTACGGCGGGAGTGCAGCGGCCTGGTCGCGGCGCACCTGCAGTGGCATCTGGAGCGCGGGTTACGCTCGCTGCCGCTGGTTGATCGGGACTCAGGGGTCGGGCGGGCGCGGCTCACGCGGCCACCGTCGGAAGCGGGGAGTGATGGTTAGGACGTCCAGTCGCCGGGGGCCGGCCAAGGCACCCACCCCGCACGTCTCCGGTGCCCGGCCGCCGGTGCTGCCGAAGGAGGCGCTGCCCCGGCACGTCGCGGTCGTCATGGACGGCAACGGCCGCTGGGCCAAGGAACGCGGCCTGCCCCGCACCAAGGGCCACGAGCAGGGCGAGTACTCGCTGTTCGACACCGTCGAGGGCGCCATCGAGCTGGGCATCCCCTACCTGTCGGCGTACGCGTTCTCGACCGAGAACTGGCGGCGCTCACCCGACGAGGTGCGCTTCCTGATGGGCTTCAACCGCGACGTGATCCGCCGCCGCCGCGACCAGCTCGTCGACCTCGGCGTCCGGGTGGTCTGGTCGGGGCGGGCCGGGCGGCTGTGGAAGAGCGTGATCTCCGAGCTGCGCACCGCCGAGGAGATGTCGCGGCACAACTCGACGCTGACGCTGCAGTTCTGCGTCAACTACGGCGGGCAGGCCGAGATCGCCGACGCGGCCGCCGCCATCGCCCGGGACGTGGCCGACGGCCGGCTCGACCCGGCGAAGGTCACCGAGAAGACGGTGGCCCGCTACCTCTACCACCCCGAGATTCCCGAGGTCGACCTCTTCCTGCGGCCGTCCGGCGAGCAGCGGACGTCGAACTTCATGCTCTGGCAGTCGGCGTACGCCGAACTGGTCTTCCTCGACACGCTCTGGCCCGACTTCGACCGGCGCCACTTCTGGTACGCCTGCGAGCTGTACGCCCGGCGGGACCGCCGGTTCGGCGGCGCGCTGCCCAACCCGGTCGCGCCGGGCAGCACCGCCTAGCCGGCAGCCGGCTAGGCGGTCCCGGCCGGTTCGGCGCTGCCGGATGGTGCGGGCCGACGGGGTGACGGCGGTGACGCGGGCGGGAGGTCGCCGGCCAGTCGGGCCACCACCGCGTCGACGTCGCCGAGATCGGCGAAGACCAGGTGCGCGCCGGCCGCCGCCAGCTCGTCGGTGCCGGTGTCGCCGGTCGCCACCCCGATCGCGGTCACCCCGACCGCCAGCGCCGCCTCGACGTCGTGCACCGTGTCACCGACGACGACGATGTCCGACGGGGCGAAGGGGCCGTACTTCGCCTCGGCCAGCCGGCGGCTGCGGGCGACCAGTTCGGCGCGTACCGGGTCGTCCATGCCGTAGCCGCCGACCGCCACGTCGAACGGGCCGTCCAGCCCGAACGCGGCGACCTTGGCCAGGGCCACCGCCGGGATGTTTCCGGTGACCAGCGTCTGCGTCACGTGCGGCCGGTCGGCGAGCGCGGCGAGCACCTCGGGTACCCCGGGCAGCACCCGCCCCGAGGCGGCGATCAGGTGCCGGCGGGCGGCGAACTCCTCGGCGTACCGGGCGAAGAACGTCGCCCGCAGTTCGGCGGTGTCGGCCACCCCGTACCCGGTGAGGATCTCGGCGGTCACCGCCCGGTCCGTACGGCCGGCGAAGACCGTCGCCTCCCGCCAGGCGAGGCCGGTGACGGCGGTGAACGCCGTGGCGTACGCCTGGACGGCGATCCGGCCCGCGTGGATCAGGGTGCGGTCGATGTCCCACATGATCAGCCGGGGTGGTCGCGGATGCATGTGGCCGATCGTGCCATCCGGGCCGATCCGCCGGCACGCCCGTACGCCGTTTCGGTCTTGTGAGAAGGCCGGCGGGAAAAGGCGGTGCGGCCCGGGCCGGGGGCGGGTATCGTCGCGCTCATGCGCATCTGACGCCTTCTTCGAGACCGCGCCGGCCGGCGGCCACCACCGCCCCGGCCCGGCCGCTCGGGCGTCCATCTTCTCGCGCAGCCCTCCTGTCGCCGGATGTCCGGGCCTCCCTCTCCGCTCGCACCGCTGTCGCGGTGATCCCAGTCAAAGGAGGCACCGTATGGCTGCCAAGCGATCCACCAGGAAGTCCGGTTCCCACCGTCGTGCCCGGCCCGCGGGTGCGGCGGTCGTCGCGGCACCGCCCGACCTGCCGGCTCTCGACGCGCTGAACGCGGTGGACGGCCGGCTTCCCCTGCCGCCCGACGACCGGCCGGTGGCCGGTGAGGCGTTCGCCGTACCCGTCGACCGGGACCGGATCGGGGCGGCGGAACTCGCCGCCACCGTC
Organism: Polymorphospora sp. NPDC051019; assembly: GCF_040683055.1. Lineage (NCBI taxonomy): Bacteria > Bacillati > Actinomycetota > Actinomycetes > Micromonosporales > Micromonosporaceae > Polymorphospora > Polymorphospora sp. NPDC051019. The sequence continues at coordinate 76,075 of NZ_JBFBCH010000003.1, forward strand.
GAGGCCGCCGCCTCCGCCGCCGAACCGGTGGAGGCCGACCAGCCGGCCGCGCGGCCGGTCGGGTCGAGGTCCGGCCCGCCGCCGCGGAACGGGAACCCGTTCGCCGGGGACCGTGGCCGGGGCGCGGTGTCGGCCCGCCGCTACGCCTTCCGCCGCAGTTAGAGGTTTCAGGATCCGGGTGATCGGGGACTAGCCCACGCGTGTCGGGGAACATGCTCGCCGATCGCCCGGATCGTCACCGTTTTCGCAGCTCAGACCGTACGGCGGGAGAGTCTGGGATTCCCAGCTCGGTCCCAGCCTCGCCTGCTAGCATCGGCAGCCCTATGGATGATCTTCCTTATCACAGTCCGTGGCCCCTCGTCGTCCCGGTCGCCCACACGGCGGCCGCCGAACGAGAGGGGCTGACCGATGAATGAGTGGGTCCTGCTGGGGATCGGGCTGATCCTCACCATCGGGACCGGTATGTTCGTGGCGTCCGAGTTCGCGCTGGTAAACCTCGACCGCGGGGAACTCGAAGCACGCCAGTCCCGGGGTGAGAAGCGGCTCGGTCCGACGATCGCCGCCCTGAAGATCACCTCGACGCACCTGTCGAGCGCGCAGCTCGGAATCTCGCTGACCACCCTGCTCACCGGTTACACCTTCGAGCCGGCGGTCAGCCGGCTGCTCGCCGGGCCGCTGACCGCGGCCGGCGTGCCGGAGGCGGTGGTCCCCGGCGTCGGCGCCGTCGCCGGAATCCTGCTGGCGACGCTGTTCTCGATGATCATCGGCGAGCTGATGCCGAAGAACTTCGCCCTCGCCGTACCGCTTGCCACCGCGAAGTTCGTGGTGCCCTTCCAGGCCCTGTTCACCACCGTCTTCAAGCCGCTGATCCTGCTGTTCAACAACACCGCCAACGCGGTGATCCGCGGCTTCGGCATCGAGCCGAAGGAAGAACTCTCCGGTGCCCGCAGCGCCGAGGAGCTGAGCGCGCTGCTGCGCCACTCGGCGCGGGCCGGCGTGCTCGACCCGGAACACGCGACGCTGCTGGACCGTACCCTGCGGTTCTCCGACCGCGACGCCTCCGACGTCATGACCCCCCGGGTACGCATGACGGCGGTCGACGCCACGGCTACCGCCACCGACATCATCGGGCGGGCCACCTCCACCGGCCTGTCCCGGTTCCCGGTCATCGGCCGGGACGTCGACGACATCATCGGCGTGCTGCACGTCAAGCACGCCTTCGCCATCCCGCTGGAGGAGCGTTCCAACGTGCGAGCGGCCGACATCATGGTCGAACCGCTCCAGGTTCCCGAGACGATGGGCCTCGACACGCTGCTGACCGCGCTGCGCGGTCAGGGGCTGCAGTTCGCGGTCGTCTACGACGAGCACGGCGGCACCGCCGGCATCGTCACCCTCGAGGACCTGGTCGAGGAGATCGTGGGCGACCTGGAGGACGAGCACGACCGGGCCCGCACCATGGTCGTACGCCGGGGGCGGACGATCCTGTTCGACGCCTCGCTGCGCCCCGACGAACTGCTCGAACGGGCCAAGATCGCCGTTCCCGAGGACGACGACTACGACACCGTCGCCGGGTTCGTCACCGCCCGCCTGGACCGGTTCCCCGAGATCGGCGACGAGGTCGCCATCGAGGGCGGCCTCCTGCGGGTCGAACACCTCAACGGCGTACAGGTCGACCGGCTGCGGTTCGTGCCCGCGGACGGCTCCAGCGCCTCCGGCCTCGACCGGACGGCCGGCGACCGCACGGAGGCGAAGGCCCGATGAGCGAATACCTGCCAGGCATCATCTGGCTCTTCGTCCTGCTGGTCGTCAACGCCTTCTTCGTCGGCGCCGAGTTCGCGGTCATCTCCGCGCGGCGCTCCCAGATCGAACCGAAGGTCGCCTCCGGCAGCCGGGCCGCCCAGACGACGCTCTGGGCGATGGAGCACGCCACGCTGATGCTGGCCACCAGCCAGCTCGGCATCACCGTCTGCTCCCTGCTCATCCTGAACGTCTCCGAACCGGCGATCCACCACCTGCTGGAGATCCCGCTCGCCAACACCCCGCTGTCGCCCAGCGCGGTCACCGTGCTCGCGTTCGTCGTCGCGCTGGTGCTCGTGACGTTCCTGCACGTGGTGTTCGGCGAGATGGTGCCGAAGAACATCTCGTTCTCCGTACCGACCCGGGCGGCGCTGATCCTGGCTCCGCCGCTGGTCTTCGTGGCCCGGGTGTTCAAGCCGATCATCTGGAGCCTGAACTGGGTCGCCAACGGCATCCTGCGGCTGTTCAAGGTGACCCCGAAGGACGAGGCGACCAGCACCTACACCCTCGACGAGGTGGCGACCATCGTGGCGCAGTCCACCCGCGAGGGGGTGCTCGTCGACGGCTCGGGAACGCTCACCGCGGCGTTCGAGTTCACCACGAAGACCGTCGGGGACGTCGAGGTGCCCCTCGGTGACCTGGTCATGCTCCCGGCGGCCGTGACCCCGGCCCAGCTCCAGCAGGCGGTGGCCGCGCGCGGCTACTCCCGCTACCTGCTCACCGACAACGGGCAGCCGAGCGGATACCTGCACCTGAAGGACGTCATGGACCTGACCGGGGACGCCTACACCGCCGCCGTCCCGGGCAAGCGGGTGCGCAAGCTCGCCGCCGTACGCCGGGACAGCGAACTCGAGGACGCCCTGGCCACGATGCGGCGGGGTGGGGCGCACATCGCCCGGGTCCTCGACGACGAGGGACGTACGACGGGTGTGCTCTTCCTGGAGGACATCATCGAGGTGCTGGTCGGCGAGGTCCAGGACGCCACCACCACCCGCTGACGCCCCGAGATCCCCGTGATCAGGGAGCCCGTACGCGCGGGAGGCACTCCCTGATCACGGGGGATCAGGAGATCACGGGGCGGAACGTACCGAGCAGGAGGCTGGTCGCCAGCGCGGCGGCGGCCAGCGTCGCCGCGCCGGTCACGAGGGCGGCGTCGGCCGCCGTGAACCGCTGGCGGCGGGCGGTCGTACGCGGGGTCGTCGAGTCGAAGCCCCGGGCGTCCATCGCGGTCGCCAGCCGGGTGCCCCGCCGGATCGCGCCGACCAGCAGCGCGAACGCCGTCGACGCGAACAGCCGCAGCCGGGCCACCGGGTTGCGGCCGGCGTCGACGCCGCGCGCGCGACGGGCCATCGAGAGCATCTGCCACTCCTGCGCCAGCAGCGGTATCAGCCGGAACGCGGCCAGCGCGCCGATCGCGAACCGGGCCGGCGCCTTCGCGTTCTGCACCAGGGCGTCGGCGAGGTCGGTCGGGTCGGTGGTGGCGAAGACGAACACGCCGGGCAGCGCGACGGCGACCATCCGCAGGGACAGGCCGAGCGCGGTGGCGAGGACACCGGTGGTGATCACCACCGGCCCGGCCGCGAAGAGCAGGGTGCCGGTGCGCTCGGCGGCGAAGACCGTCAGCGTCGCCGTGATGCCCAGCGCGCCGACCAGCAACGGCCAGGCCCGGCGCAGCAGCAGGCCGTAGCGGACGCCGAAGAGCGGCAGCACGGCCAGTTCGACGGCGATGGCGACGGCCGGGGCGACCGGGTCGAGGGTCGCGATCAGCGGCACCGAGAAGACCAGTGCGGCGGCGAGCTTGGCGACCGGGTTGCGCCGGGCCAGCGGCGCGTCCGACCGGGCGACCGGCCCGCCGGGCACCGTCACCGCCGCACCGCCGGGGCCACCTGGACGGTCCGGTCGGCGAGCGCGGCGACGAAGTCGGCGTCGTGGGTGACCGCGACGACGCCGTGCCCCGCGTCGCGCAGGCCGGCGAGCAGGTCGACCAGTTCGATCCAGGTACGCCGGTCCTGGCCGAACGTCGGCTCGTCGAGCACCAGCAGGCGCGGTGCGGTGGCCAGCGCGGTCGCCACGCTCAGCCGTCGTGCCTCGCCGCCGGAGAGCGTGTACGGGTTGGCGCCGGCGAGCCGGTCCAGCCGCAGCCGGGCCAGCAGAGTGTCCACGGTGGACTTGACGGCAGCGGGAGCGGCGCCGGTGCGGCGCGGCCCGAGCGCCAGCTCGTCGAAGACCGTGCCGGTGACGAACTGGTGCTCCGGGTCCTGGAAGACCGACCCGATCCGGCGGGTCAGCGCCGGTGCCCGCCAGCGGTGCGGCGGCCGGCGGTGGTCGGCACCGGCCAGGGCCGGCGTCGCCACCACCTGCCCGGTGCCCGGCCGGAGCAGCCCGCCGAGCAGCAGCGCCAGCGTCGACTTGCCGGCCCCGTTCGGCCCGAGTACGGCGACCGCCTCGCCGGCGCGTACGGCCAGGTCGGTCGGTGCCAGGCGGGGCGGCAGGCCGGCCGCCCCGGCGGTGAGCAGCACGTCGCCGGGTGCCGTCGTGGCCCGGCGGGCCGGGACCTGCCGGCCGGGCACCCACACCCCGCCGTCGGCCAGCGTGTCGCCGTGGCTGGCGAAGATCTGATCCGGTGCGCCGTCGGCGGTCACGCCGCCGGCCGGCGCCAGCACCACCACCCGGTCGACCAGCGGCAGCGCGTCGGCCACCCGGTGCTCGACCAGGATCATCGTGGTGTCCCGGCCGACCGCGCGATCGAGCGCGTCGCGTACCAGCGCCGCGCCGGCCGGGTCGAGGTTGGCCGTCGGTTCGTCGAGCAGCAGCAGGTCGGGGCGCAGGGCGAGGACGCCGGCCAGGGCGAGCCGCTGCTGCTCGCCGCCGGACAGCGCGGCGGTCGGCCGGTCCCGGTCGTAGGGGAAACCGACCCGGTGCAGCGCCTCGTCGACCCGGGGCCAGATCTCGCCGGCCGGCACCCCCCGGTTCTCCAGCCCGAACGCCACGTCGTCACCGGAGCGCGCCATCACGAGCTGGCTCTCCGGGTCCTGGAAGACGATGCCGACCCGCTCCCGCGACTTGCGCGGGTCGAGCCCGTCGATCTCGACGGTGCCCTCCTGCTCGCCGGAGTCCTCGGCGAGCAGCCCGGCGAGCGCGGCGAGCAGGGTGCTCTTGCCGGCCCCGGACGGGCCGAGCAGCAGCACCCGCTCGCCGTGCTCGACGCGCAGGTCGAGGCCGCGGACCGCCCACGCCCTACGGCCGGCGTGCCGCCACCCGAAGCCGCGCAGCTCGACGGTGCTCACCGGCGCCCCACCGGGCCGCCGGGTGCCGGGTCGCCGGGTGCCGGGCCGCCGGTCCAGGCCGAGTCCGGGTACGCGGGCGCCGCCGCGTACCCGGTCCTTGATCGGTGCATCCGGTTCAGACGGCGGTCCGCTCGCGGCCGGCCGGGAAGCGATCCAGGGCCCCGGTCCGGGCCAGCGCCCGGGTCAGCGCCCAGCCGCCGGCACCGGCGATCACGGCGGCGCTGATCACGGTGAAGACGAACATCGGGATCCGGAACGAGACGAGGTCGTAGCCGGCGTAGTAGCGGATCTGGTCGAAGACCGCGGCGGCCAGGCCGGCGAGCGCGCCGGAGACCACGGCCACCGGCAGCTTGAAGGAGCGGTAACGCAACGCGAGGAACGCGGCCTCCGCACCGAGGCCCTGGAAGGCGCCCTGCACGATGGCCAGGGCACCCCACTGGCTGCCGAGGATCACCGAGATGAACGCGGCGAGGAACTCGCAGTAGAACGCCGCCCCCGGCTTGCGGATCACCAGCCCGCCGATCACGCCGGGCAGCAGCCAGATGCCGTAGATGATGCCCTGGGCCCCCGGGAAGAAGGCGAAGGCGGGGTCGGTGGCGCTCCACACGAGGTTCCAGGCCCAGAAGATGACGCCGAACGCGACGGCGATCACCGACGCGACGACGATGTCGACCGTACGCCAGCGGCTGGCGGTGGGTTGTGTCATGGCTGTGCCTCCCAGTTCTTCGAGCGAACCAGGCAAGACGCACGCCACGACCGGACGGTCGTGGCGCGGCTGGAGAATCGACCGAACTCCCTGCGCTGGCATTACCCAGATCAGGTTCGAGGGTCTGCGGTGGTGTCCCGCACTCTCAGCGCTGTGCGCTCCCCTGTCGGATATGAAGTTGTGGCGCCGACGCTAGCACCGACGGTGATTTCGCGACAGCGCCGAGGTCGGATGTGGCCCCCGACACCTGGTCGCGCGGTAGGGTGGTCTGCCCCCACCGCGACCGTCCGTAGTGAAGGGACCAGCCTTCAGTGACCACGGCCAATGCCGCCCCCGACACCACGGGGGCCGGTCCCGCCAGCGGCACCGGACCGGCGGGCGGCGGCCCGCCCGACCCCGGACCACCACCGCGCCGCCCGCTCCTCGGCGACCGGATCGGCTCGGTCGAGGTGCTCGCCGCGCTGCTGCTCCTGCTGGTGGTCTTCCGGGGGCCGCTCTCGACCGCGATCTCCAGCCCGCGCCTGCAGACCTGGACGACCGTGTTCGTCTCGGTCATGGTGCAGGCGGTGCCGTTCCTGGTCTTCGGCGTCGTGCTCTCGGCCGTGATCGCGGTCTTCGTGCCCCGCTCGTTCTGGGCCCGGGCGCTGCCGCGACACCCGGCCCTGGCCGTACCGGTGGCCAGCGCCGCCGGCGTGGTCCTGCCCGGCTGCGAGTGCGGCGCGGTGCCGATCGCCGGCTCGCTGATCCGGCGCGGGGTCACCCCCGCCGCCGCCCTGGCGTTCCTGCTCGCCGCGCCGGCGATCAACCCGATCGTGCTCGCCTCGACCGCCGTCGCCTTTCCCGGCAGCCCGGAGATGGTGGTCGCCCGCGGCCTGGCCAGCATCGTCGTCGCGATGATCATGGGTTGGTTGTGGCTGCGGCTGGGCCGCGCCGACTGGATCCGGCTGCCGCACCGACCCGAACTCGACGGCATGTCCAAGGGCCGGGCGTTCTGGGCGGCCGTACGCCACGACGTGGTGCACGCCGGCGGCTTCCTGGTGCTCGGCGCGATGGCGGCGGCCTGCATCAACGTGCTGGTGCCGGAGCGCTGGCTGCAACTGGTCGCCGACAACCCGGTGCTGTCGGTGCTGGTGCTGGCCGTGCTCGCCGTGCTGCTGTCGATCTGCTCGGAGGCCGACGCCTTCGTCGCCGCGTCGCTGTCGCAGTTCTCGCTGACCTCCCGGCTGGTCTTCCTGGTCGTCGGCCCGATGGTGGACCTCAAGCTGGTGTCGATGCAGGCCGGCGTCTTTGGCCGGCGGTTCGCGTTCCGGTTCGCCCCGGCCACCTTCGTGGTGGCCGTACTGGTGGCCGTCGGGGTCGGTGTGGTGCTGCTGTGAGCGGAGGACGGCGATGAACCGGCGGGCCCAGGCCGTGGTGCTGCTGCTGCTCGGCGGCTCGGTACTCAAGGCCAGCTTCACCGACATGTACCTGCGCTACGTCAAGGAGGGGCTGCGGCCGTTCCTGATCGCCTCCGGTGTCCTGCTGGTCGCAGTCGCGGTGATGACGCTGCTGCACGACCTGCGCCCCCGGCCGGGCACCACCGGCGCCGGGCACGACCACGAGCACGACGACCACGGCCACGAGCACGGGGGCAAGGGGCACCACGAGCCGCGCGTCGGCTGGCTGCTGATCGCACCGGTGCTCGGCCTGCTGCTGGTCGCCCCGCCGGCGCTCGGCTCGTTCGCCGCCGGCCAGGCCGGCACCGCGCTATCCAGCCAGCGGGCCGACAGCTACCCGCCGCTGCCCGAGGGTGACCCGGCGAAGATCAGCGTGCTCGACTACGCGTCCCGGGCGATCTTCGACGGCGGCGCCTCGCTGACCGGCCGGACCGTGCAGCTCACCGGCTTCCTCGCCGAGGGGCCGGGCGGCGAACCGATCCTGGCCCGGATGATCCTGTCCTGCTGCGCCGCCGACGGGCGGCCGATCAAACTCGGGATGAGCGGCAACGTTCCGGTCGGGCTGCCCGCCGACAGTTGGGTCGAGGTGGTCGGCGGCTACACCGACCGCGTCATGACCGACCCGGTCAACGGCGAGGACATCCCCTACCTCCAGGTCGAGTCCTGGCGCCAGGTGGACCCGCCGAAACAGCAGTACGGGTAGCCGACGTACCGTGGCGGGAGTGGAGATCACCCAGGCGGCCCCGCTCACCCGCGCCATGCTCGCCGCGGACCTCGTCCGGCTCGGCGTACGGCCCGGATCGGTGCTCGTCGTACACGCCTCGATGCGCCCGCTCGGCTGGGTGTGCGGCGGCCCGCAGACCGTCGTACTGGCCCTGCGGGACGTGCTCGGCCCGGACGGCACCCTGGTCGTGCCGACCCACACCCCGGACAACTCCGACCCGGCGAACTGGCGCAACCCGCCCGTACCGGAGCACTGGTGGGCGACCATCCGCGACGAGATGCCGGGCTTCGACCCGGCCGTGACGCCGAGCCGCTGGATGGGGGCGCTCGCCGAACTGGTGCGTACGTCGCCGGGAGCCCGGCGCAGCGACCACCCGCAGGTGTCGTTCGCGGCCCTCGGCGCCCGGGCCGGCGACCTCGTCGCCGACCACCCGCGGGCCGGGATGCTCGGCGACGCCTCACCGCTGGGCCGGCTCTACGACCTCGACGCCGACGTGCTGCTGCTCGGCGTCGGCCACGACTCCAACACCTCGCTGCACCTGGCCGAATACCGGCAGCCGGACCCGCCCCGGGAGCGCCTCGGCGCCGCCGTGCTGACCGGCGCCGGCGGCCGGGAATGGAGCTGGTGGGACGACGTCGACCTCGACGAGGGCGACTTCGAACTGCTCGGCGCCGACCTGGACGGGACCGGCGCGGTCCGGTTCGGCGAGGTCGGTGCCGCCCGGTGCCGGCTGATGCGCCAGCGGGCCGCCGTCGACTTCGCCGTGGACTGGATCGCCGCCAACCGATGAACCCGGAGGACCGATGACCCTCAGCGCCGATGCCTACCTGTCCGTCGTCCGGTCGACGATCGACCGGGTCTCCGCCGGCCAGCGCGAAGCCGTCGAAGGGGCCGCCGACCTGATCGCCGCGGCGCTGGCCGCCGACGGGGTGGTGCACGCCTTCGGCACCGGCCACTCCGAGGCGCTCGCCATGGAGATCGCCGGCCGGGCCGGGGGACTGGTGCCCACCAACCGGGTGGCGCTGCGCGACGTGGTGATCCACGGCGGTGAGTCGCCGAGCGTGCTCGGGCCGACCCTCGAACGCGACCCGGCCGTCGCCCACCGCCTGCTCGACCTGCTGCCGGTGAGCCCCGCCGACGTCTTCGTCGTCGCCTCCAACTCCGGGGTCAACGGGGCGATCGTGGAGTTCGCCCAGCTCGTCAAGGAGCGCGGCCACGGCCTGATCGCGATCACCTCGCGCGAGCACTCGGCCGACGTCGAGTCGCGGCACCCGTCCGGGCGCAAGCTCGCCGACCTCGCCGACGTGGTCCTCGACAACGGTGCCCCGTACGGGGACGCGACCCTGGAACTGCCCGGCGGCGGTGCGGTCGGCGCGGTCTCGTCGATCACCGCCGCCCTGCTGGCGCAGCAGATCGTGGTGGAGGTGGTGCGCCGGCTCGTCGACGCCGGGCAGACCCCGCCGGTCTACCTGTCGGCGAACATCCCGGCCGGCGACGCGCACAACGAGGAGTTGGAGCGGCGGTACGCCGGCCGGATCAGGCGCGGTAGCTGAGGTTGTTTCGTCACCCCTCCGCCGGGGCATTCACGAGCGTTGTCATCGGCGGGGTAACGGGAGGCGTCAGGTGGCCAAGGAGACCGAGAAACAGCGTTGGCAACGCAACTTCGCCGACCTGCTCCAGGAATTGCGCGTCGCGCAGACCGGCGTACAGATTCTCTTCGCCTTCCTGCTGACGCTGCCGTTCAGCAGCGGCTTCCCGGACACCACAGCGTTCCAGCGGGACGTCTACGTGGTGGCGCTGTTGTCCGCGGCCGGCGCCACCGCGCTGATCATCTCGCCGGTCGCGTTCCACCGGGCCCTGTTCCGGCAGGGCCGCAAGCCGGAACTGGTCCGGTACGCCCACGCCGTCGCCAGCGGGGGCCTGGGATTCATGCTGATCGCGATGGTCAGTTCGGTACTGCTGATCACCGACTTCATCCTGCCCCGGCCGGTCGCCTTCATCCTCAGTGGCATCACCGCGATCTTCTTCCTCGTCTACTGGGCCGGCCTGCCGTTCCTGCGACGCAACTGGGGCGACGGGGACGAGGACGACCTCGACGACGAGGAGGCCCCCACCTCGACCCGGTGAATCGGCCACGCCAGGCTTTGCCGGCGTCGGATTGGTGATCGTCTGCTGTTGCGGCGGTCGATACACCGAGTCGGAACTGTCTGAACAGCAGACGATCACTGGATGGCTGTCTTGTTCAGATGCTGAATCAACAGACCCTTTCCTGGGTATTACCGGTCAGTAGCGTGATGGGAAGCAGCACGCTGAGCCGTACCCGGAGGAGGGGGTTGCCGTGACGACGACGCAGGACGAACGCCCGGCGGCGGGTGGGATCGACGGCGGTGCCGGGCCACTGCCGAAGGAGGCCGGCCAGGTCTCGGAGAAGGAGGCCCGGCAGGTCGCGGAGGCAGCCCGGGAAACCGAGTGGGGCAAGCCCAGCTTCGGCAAGGAACTCTTCCTCGGCCGGCTCCGGCTCGACCTGATCGACCCGTGGCCGCGACCGGACCCGGAGCAGGTGGCCAAGGCCGACGACTTCCTCGCCCGGCTCGGCGAGTACGTCCGTACCGAGGTCGACGGCGCACAGATCGAACGCGACGCCCGCATCCCCGACGAGGTCTTCCGCGGCCTCGGCCGGCTCGGTGCCTTCGGCATGAAGATCGACGAGGAGTACGGCGGCCTCGGCCTGTCCAACCTGCACTACTGCCGGGCGCTGATGCTGGCCGGCTCGGTCAGCCCGGCGATCGGCGCGCTGCTGTCGGCACACCAGTCGATCGGCGTACCGCAGCCGCTGAAGATGTTCGGTAGCGTTGAGCAGAAGAAGCGCTTCCTGCCGCGACTCGCCGCCGGTGAGGTGTCCGCGTTCCTGCTCACCGAGCCCGACGTCGGCTCCGACCCGGCCCGGCTCGGCGCGACCGCCGAACCCGTCGAGGGCGGCTTCAAGCTCAACGGCGTCAAGCTGTGGGCCACCAACGGCACCGTCGCCACCCTGCTGGTGGTGATGGCCCGGGTGCCGGCGACCGACGGGCAGCGGGGCGGCATCACCGCCTTCGTCGTCGAGGGCGACTCGCCGGGCATCACCGTCGAACGGCGCAACGAGTTCCTCGGCCTGCGCGGCCTGGAGAACAGCGTGACCCGTTTCCATGACGTGTTCGTACCGGCCGACCAGGTCATCGGCGGTGTCGGCAAGGGACTCAAGATCGCCCTGACCACGCTGAACACCGGCCGGCTGTCGCTGCCCGCGATGTGCGTCGGCGCCGGCAAGTGGTCGCTGAACGTGGCCCGCGAATGGGCCGCCGAACGGGTCCAGTGGGGACGCCCGGTCGGCGAGCACGAGGCGGTCGCCAAGAAACTGTCCTTCATCGCCGCCAGCACGTACGGCATGGAGACGATGCTCGACCTGTGCTGCATGCTCGCCGACGACGACCGCAACGACATCCGGATCGAGGCGGCCCTGGTCAAGCTCTACGCCAGCGAACTCGCCTGGCAGGTCGCCGACGAACTCGTCCAGATCCGCGGCGGCCGCGGCTACGAGACCGCCGACTCGCTCGCGGCCCGCGGCGAGCGGCCGGCCGCCGTCGAGCAGATCCTGCGCGACCTGCGGATCAACCGGATCTTCGAGGGCTCCACCGAGATCATGCACCTGCTGATCGCCCGCGAGGCCGTCGACGCCCACCTGTCGGTCGCCGGCGACATCATCGACCCGGACGCCGACCTGACCCGCAAGGCCCGGGCCGGCGCCCGGGCCGGCGCCTTCTACGCCCGCTGGCTGCCGACCCTCGCGGTCGGCCGTGGCCAGACCCCGACCGGGTACGCCGAGTACGGCCCGCTCGCCGGCCACCTGCGATACGCCGAGCGGACGTCGCGCAAACTCGCCCGCTCCACGTTCTACGCGATGTCGCGCTGGCAGGGCCGGATGGAGCGTAAGCAGGCGTTCCTGGCCCGGATCGTCGACATCGGCGCGGAACTGTTCGCGATGGCGGCGACCTGTGTGCGGGCCAAGGCCGAGCGGGAGACCCGGCCGGAGGGAATGGAACTGGCCGACCTGTTCTGCCGGCAGGCCCGGCTGCGCGCCGAACGGCTCTTCGCCGAGTTGTGGGACAACACCGACTCGGTCGATGTGAAGGCGGCGAAACGGATCCTCGGCGGCCGGTACGCGTTCCTGGAGGACGGGGTGGTGACCCCGGCCACCGACGTCGACCAGGTGGCCGCCTGGGAGCCGGGACCGGCCACGGTGCGTGACGTCCGCCGCCGCATCCCGCCGGCCGACTGACCGGTGGCGCCGCGCGTCCGGCGAAAGGCCGATGCCGGGCGTGCGGCGCCGATATCGTCACCGCATGGTGGGCGGCATCGGCGAAGGATCGACATGGTGGGCACGGGCGTCGGGCTCGCGCTGGGGCGAGGCGTTCGCGGTTCTCGGCCTGACGGGGGCGGTGCTGCTCCTCGCCCGGCACCTGCGGCCACTGACCTGGGAGTTGGGCGGCTGGCTCAGGTTCGGCACCGACATGTCCGCCCCCGATCCGACCCCGGTGATCTGGCTGTGCCTGGTGGTGTGGGCCGCGGTCGTCGCGGCGATCCTTGCGAACCGGCCGCTGGTGGCAGCGGCGGCGGCGTGGTTCGGGGTGTCGGCCGACGCGCTGCGCCTGGTCCTGATGTCCCGCTGGGCGGGCGAGCTGGCCTGGTGGTCGATCCTTCTGGCGCTGCTGCTGGCCGGGGTGCTGAGCGTGGCCGCCCTGAGCCGTCCTACCGGCTCCGCACTGCTGGGCCACGGGCGTACGGCCCTGGTCGTCGGCGCCGGAGTGGTCGCCGCGTCCGCGCCGATGGCGGAATCGCTGCTCTGGGTACGGGACGGCGGTCTGCTCACCCTGGACCTACGCCGGAGTGCCATGTTGGCGGGGGCGACGTACCTGGTGGTCGCCGTACTGCTCCTGCCCGCCGTCGCCGGTGGCCGGCCACCCGTACGGCGACGGGTGTTCGCGCTCCTGCTGCCGATCGTCACCCTGCTCGTCGTCGCGCAACTCTCCTTCGATCAGGCGTTCTCCGGGCTGATCCCCGCGGCCGGACCGCTGCCGTCCGGCATCGCGGGACTGGTCACCGCGCCTGCGCTGGCCCTGCTCGTCCTGGCCAGCGGGGTGGCCGTGGTCCGGTTCGTCGAACGGACCCACCCGGCCGACGTCGCCGTACCACGGCCGTGAGGTCTACCACCGGCGGCCGGTCAGCGCTTGCCGGGGCGCAGGCCGAGGCCGCGTAGCTCCAGTGCGGCCAGCGCCTCCACTGTGGCGTCGTCGCCGCGCCGCCAGGCCTCGGCCACGTCCGGGTCGATCCGGGTGAGCCGGCCCAGCGGCTGGGAGACCAGCGCCCGCAGGGCGAGCAGGTCCCGGCCGGCCGGCGCCGTCCGCAGCGCCCGCGCGGCGGTCGCCCGCCGGATCCACCGCACCCGCAGCGGCAGCCAGCCGAAGAGCACCAGCCCCAGCGGGAAGATCAGCACCGCGACTGCGAGGGCGAGCGCCAGGTCGCCGACCAGATCCTGCTGCTCGCGACCGGCGTCGGCCATCGAGCGGGCCGCCTCGGCCGCCCGCTCGAACGGCGCGGTCAGCTCGTCGCCGACGATCGGCACCCGGCCGACCTTGCCGCCGGCGTCGGCCAGGTTGTCGGCCAGGCCGCCGCCGGCCCCCGCCAGCTTCTGCCCGGGTACGGCGAGCTTCTGCACCAGGTCGTGCAGCCACATGGCGGCCCGGACGGCGGCGTAGACCCAGACGACGACGAGTACGTCGGTGACGAACTGCCGCAGGGCGGTCGGGAAGCGGTCAGCGTAGATCTTCACGCCGCACAGCGTGCCGCAACCGGTGCCGTTTCGCAGCACTGCCGCGTGGCGGTGTCGGGGCAGCCCTGATCGTTTGCGGTTAAGGCGTTGTCCGCCCGGCGTGTCGTCGGCCTGTGCGGCAGACGATCATCGCAGTGCCGGCCGGCGGCGCGGGTCAGCGGGGCGGGTCAGCGGCGGCACTCCGGGCAGGTACCGAAGATCTCCAGGGTGTGGCTCACGTCGGCGTATCCGTGCTGGGCGGCGACCCGCTCCGCCCACGTCTCGACGGCCGGCCCCTCGACCTCGACCGTACGGCCGCACGACCGGCAGACGAGGTGGTGGTGATGGCCCTCGCTGCACCGGCGGTAGAGGTGCTCGCCGCCCGGCGGACGCATCACGTCGACCTCGCCGGCGTCGGCAAGGCCCTGCAGGGTGCGGTAGACGGTGGTCAGGCCGACCCGCTCGCCCCGGTCGCGGAGCATGCCGTGCAGTTCCTGGGCGCTGTGGAAGCCCTCGACCTCGGCGAGCAGGGCGCTGACCGCGCTGCGCTGCCGGGTGTTGCGGGTCGCGGTGGCGTCACCGGTCATGTTGACATCTCCTCGCTCCGACCGGTCCCGTGGCGGCGGTGACGGGTGGGGGTGCCGACGCCCGACGGTAGCGCGTTCACCGCGCTTCCCGAGCATGGCTGACCGCGTCGGCGACGATGTGGGCGACATGTTCGTCGACGAGAGCGTAGGCGATTTCCCGGCCGCGCCGCGAGCCGCGTACGACACCGGCCCCGCGCAGCACCCGCAGGTGCTGGGAGACCAGGGGTTGCGGGGCGCCCAGCGTCTCGACGAGTTCGTGGACGCAGCGCTCGCCGCCGGCCAGTTCGGTCACGATGGCGACCCGGATCGGAGCGGACAGGGCGCGCAGGAGTTCGCCGGCGCCCTCGTACGCCTCGTAGCCGTTCCCGGTCGTCATGCCGTAACGGTAACCAATGTCGTCGGGCCGCGGCCCGGCACCGTCGGCGAGCCCGACCGGGATGGCCGCCGGGTCAGTGCTTCAGTACGACTTCCGGCGGCTCGACCTCGGCGACCGGCGCGGCGGCGGGGGCCGTACGGCGGCGCAGCGACCGCCACACCGCCGACCCGACGGCGATGCCGAGGAACGCGGCGATCGCCAGGACCACGATCGTCGCGCCGAGCGCGGTGTTGGCCTGCGCGGCCAGCCAGACGCCGGAGCCGGCGCTGAGCAGGCCGAGCGCCATCGCGAGGGCCATGGTGGCCTTGAAGCCCCGGGTGACCTGCTGCGCCGCCGCCACGGGTACGACCATCATGGCGCTGATCAGCAGCAGCCCGACGGTACGCATCGCGATCGTCACGGTCACCGCCGTGGTCACCGCGATCAGCAGGTTCAGTGCCCGGACCGGCAGCCCCGACACCCGGGCGTACTCCTCGTCGTGGCAGATGGCGAACAGCGCCGGACGCAGCAGCACCATCGCCACCAGGACCGCCGCCGCCAGCCCGACGATCACCCACAGGTCCTGGGCGCTGGTGGTGGTGAGCGAGCCGAACAGGTATGCCATCAGGTTGGCGTTGCTGCGGTCGGCGGACAGGCCGACGAGCATCACGCCGCCGGCGATGCCGCCGTAGAAGAGCAGGGCGAGGGCCATGTCGCCGGAGGTGCGGCCGCGCTCGCGGAGCAGTTCGATGGCGATCGCCCCGGCGGCCGCGACCAGCACCGCGGTGAGCACGGGGGAGCGGTCGAGCAGCAGGCCGACGCCGACCCCGGTCAGCGCCACGTGGCCGACCCCGTCGCCGATCAGCGACATCCGGCGCTGCACGAGGTAGATGCCGAGGGCGGGGGCGGCCAGCCCGATGACGAGCGCCCCGACCAGGGCACGGATCATGAAGTCGTACTGGAAGAGGCTCATCGTCCCCACGTCCCGGCCGTCGGCGGTTCCTCGTCGGCGTGCGGATGCACGTGGTCGTGGCCGGGCACCGCGTGGTGTCCGGCCGGCGCCGGCACCGGCCCGTCGTGCGCGATCCCACCGTCGTGTACGACGACCGCCCGGCCGACCAGCGGGTGCAGCGGCCCCAGTTCGTGGGCGACCAGCAGCACGGTCCCGCCACCGGCGTTGAATCCGCGCAGTGCCTCGGCGAACGCCTCCTGGCTGGCCGCGTCGACCCCGGCGGTCGGCTCGTCGAGGACCAGTGCCTCGGGCTCGCCGGCCAGCGCGCGGGCGATCAGGGTGCGCTGTTGCTGCCCGCCGGAGAGGGTGGCGACCGGGTCACCGGCCCGCTCGGCGAGCCCGACCGCGGTCAGCGCCGCCGTCACCGCCCGGCGGTCGGCGGCCCCGGCCGGCCGCAGTACGCCCCGACGGGCCAGCCGGCCGGAGGCGACGACCTCGCCGACCGTGGCCGGTACGCCGCTGCCCGCCCCGATCCGCTGCGGCACGTAGCCGATCCGCCGCCACTGCCGGAACCGGCGCAGCGGCGTACCGAAGAGGTCGACCGTGCCGCCCGCCAGCGGCACCAGGCCGAGGATGGCGCGGACCAGGGTGGACTTGCCCGACCCGTTGGCGCCGAGGATGGCGACCACCTCGCCGGGGGCCACCGTCAGGGAGACGTCCCGCAGCACGGGGCGGCCGTCGTAGGCGACCACCCCGTGCCGGACGTCGACAACCGCCGTGCTCACCGCACCACCGTACGGTGCGTCCGGCCGTACCCGGTGGCGCGGGTCGAGCGTGGCCGGGCTGGTCGGTCCAGGTGTCACGAGCAGCCGAGGGCGGGCTTGAGGGTGGCCAGGTTGGTGCGCATCACCGACAGGTAGTCGCCGGTGCTGCCGGCCTGGAGGCCTTCGAGCGGGTCGAGGACCGCCGTCTGTGCCCCGACCTCGCGGGCGATCGTCTCGGCGACCTTGGGACTGACCAGCGTCTCGAAGAAGATCGTGGTGGCGCCGTGGAGCTTGGCCTCCTCGGTCACCTCGGCCAGCCGCTGCGGCGACGGCTCGTCCTCCGGGGTGAGGCCGGTGATGCCGATCTGCTCCAGCTTGTAACGGTCGGCGAGGTAGCCGAACGCGCTGTGACTGGTCACCAGTTCCCGGCGCTGGCAGGTCGCCAGGCCCTGCTCGTACTCCTGGTCCAGGGCGGTCAACTCGGTGCGCAGTGCCTGGGCGCGGGCGGTGTAGTCGGCGGCCCGGTCGGCGTCGGCCGCGCCGAGCCGCTTGGCGAACTCGTCGGCGACGGTGGCCAGCCGGCTCGGGTCGAGCCAGAAGTGCAGGTCCTTGCCTCCGCTGTCGTGGTCGTGCCCGTCCTCCTCGGCGGCCGGCGGCTCGGGGCTCGCCTCGTCCCCGTGGCCGTGGTCGTGGTCGTCGTGCCCGTCCTCGCCCTCGTGGTCGTGGTCGTGGCCGCCGGCGGCGGCGTCGAGCAGCGGTACGGCGGTCGCGACGTCGAAGGCCCGGTCGCCCGCCTGCTGGGTCACCGCCTCGTCGACGGCGGGCTGGAAGCCCTTGAGATAGATCACCAGCTTGGCGTCGGTGAGCTGACCGACCTGCTGCGGGTTGAGTTCGAGGTCGTGCGACTCGGCGCCGGGCTTGACGAGGTTGGTGACGGCGACGGCGTCGCCGCCGACCCGCTCGGCGACGAACTGGAGCGGATAGAAGGCGGCGACGACGTCGATCCGGTTGCCGTCGGCACCGGCCGACGAGTCGTCGCCGCACGCGGCAGCCCCGCCCAGCACGAGCAGGGCGGTGGCGCAGGTGGCGGCGATACGGGGGGTGGAGCGTGCAAACATGCCCCAACTCTCACGACAATGAGAATGATTGTCAAAAACGCATGGGTGCATACGGCCGCCCGGCCCGCCCTTGATCGTCGTGATCAGGGAGTTTGACGGCCGGCGCGCCGGCGACACGCGCGACTCGGTCCCTGATCACGCGGATCACCGGGATTAGAGGATCTTCAGGAGGGCTGCCGCCAGGAGCAGGGTTATGGCGGCCAGGCGGAGGACACGGGTGCCCGGCGGCTGGATCGGCCAGGTCAGGACCAGCAGCGCCACCAGGGCGGCGGCCAGCACCAGCAGGATGCCGCCGCCGATGATGCCCGGCGCGAGAAGCCCGACCAGCATGAGCGCCAGCGCCGCCAGGAAGGCCGCCGTCGGATTGATCCGGGCGAGTCGGGCGGGCACGCCGCGGTGCGTAGGCTGCATCCGACACATGCTACGAGGAGGCTGACATCTTGCTGGTGCTGAACCGCTTCGTCGTCGACGAGGACGGCGCCGGGACGTTCGCCGACCGGGCCCACGCCGCCCTGGCCGCCCTCGCCCGCCGGCCCGGATACCGGCGCGGCGAACTCGTCCGCGCCCTCGACGACCCCACGTACTGGAGCCTGCTCACCGAATGGGAGTCGGTCGGGGCGTACCGGCGCGCCCTCGGCGACTTCGATGTCAAGATCACCGCGATTCCGCTGCTGGCCGAGTCGGTCGACGAGCCGTCGGCGTACGAGTCGCTGGCCACCGCCGCCCCGGGCGGCGAGGTCGTGGTCGGCACGAGCGACCGGGCCGCGAACCCCGGCCGCTGAAGCGGGTCGGCGGCACCGGCCGTGCCACACCGGGCGCGCGCACGGGCATTACCCTTGCTGTCATGACCACTCCCGGACCGGCGGGCCCGCCGCTGCCGTACGCCGTACCCGCTGGTCAGGGTGGATCGACCGTGCCTCCCGGCGGGGCGGCACCGGCGGGTCCCGGCGTCGCGCCGCCGTTCGCCGCGCCACCGACCGAGGGGCGGACCGCCCGGCTGTGGTGGGGCCTCGGTGCCGCCGCGCTCGCCGTGGCACTGTGCTGCGGCGGCGGCGCGGTGGCGTTCGTGGGATTGGCGGTCAGCGGCACGCAGGCGCTCAACGAGCAGGCCGGCGCCGTCGTCGGCGACTACTTCGACGCCGTCACCGACGGGGACTACGACCGGGCCTACTCGCTGCTGTGCCGGCGGGAGCAGCAGCGCGAGCCGATCCTGCGGTTCCGCACCCGGCTGGCCACCGAACCCAGGCTGACCAACTACCAGGTCGGCGACCTGGAGATCACCGACGAACTCGAGGTGCCGGTCGACGTCACCTATGCCGAGGGCGGCAGCGGCCGGGTGTGGGTGTCGCTGGCGCAGAACACCGGTACGGGCGAATTCGAGGTCTGCGGCATCGGCCAGTAATCTCGGTGGGCCGCGCCGATAACCGCGGCACCGGCAGATCCGTTGTCCAACGGAACCGTCGCCCGAACAGAACCGTCCCGCACCTAGTCGTGCCACGTCCCCGCCGGCCGCCAGCCGGCGTAGGAGGAACCATGCCAGCCGACCGTATCGACGCCATCGTCAGCCTCGCCAAGCGCCGGGGTTTCGTCTTTCCCTCCAGCGAGATCTACGGAGGCACCCGATCGGCGTGGGACTACGGCCCGCTCGGTGTCGAACTCAAGGAGAACGTCCGCCGGCAGTGGTGGAAGACGATGGTGCAGCAGCGTGACGACATCGTCGGGCTCGACTCCGCGGTGATCCTGTCCCGCGACGTGTGGGCCGCCTCCGGGCACCTCGACGCGTTCGTCGACCCGCTGACCGAGTGCCAGTCCTGCCACAAGCGGTTCCGCGCCGACCACCTCGAAGAGGCGTACGAGGCCAAGCAGGGCCGGCCGCCGGCCGGGCTCGCCGAACTGAACTGCCCGAACTGCGGCAACAAGGGCACCTTCACCGAGCCGCGGATGTTCAACGGGCTGATGAAGACCTACCTCGGTCCGGTGGAGAGCGAAGAGGGCCTGCACTACCTGCGGCCGGAGACGGCACAGGGCATCTTCGTCAACTACAACAACGTCGCCACCGCGGCCCGCAAGAAGCCGCCGTTCGGTATCGCCCAGGTCGGCAAGTCGTTCCGCAACGAGATCACGCCGGGCAACTTCATCTTCCGCACCCGCGAATTCGAGCAGATGGAGATGGAGTTCTTCGTCGAGCCCGGATCCGACGAGCAGTGGCACGAATACTGGCTCCAGGAACGTTGGAACTGGTATCTCGACCTCGGGCTGAGCGAGTCGAACCTGCGGTTCTACGAGCACCCGAAGGAGAAGCTGTCGCACTATTCGAAGCGGACCGTCGACATCGAATACCGCTTCCTCTTCGGCGGCACCGAGTTCTCCGAACTGGAGGGCATCGCCAACCGGACCGACTTCGACCTCACCACGCACAGCAAGCACTCCGGCGTCGACCTGTCGTACTTCGACCAGGAGAAGCAGGAGCGTTGGGTGCCGTACGTCATCGAGCCGGCCGCCGGCCTCACCCGGGCCGTGCTGGCGTTCCTGCTCGAGGCGTACGACGAGGACGAGGCGCCGAACACCAAGGGCGGCGTCGACAAGCGGACCGTGATGCGCTTCGACCCCCGGCTGGCGCCGGTCAAGGTCGCCGTACTGCCGCTGTCGCGTAACCCCGACCTGTCGCCGAAGGCCCGCGACCTGAGCACGACGCTGCGCAAGCGCTGGGTGGTGGAGTTCGACGACTCGCAGGCGATCGGCCGCCGCTACCGCCGGCAGGACGAGATCGGTACCCCGTTCTGCGTCACCGTCGACTTCGAGACCCTCGACGACAACGCCGTCACCGTCCGCGACCGCGACACGATGACCCAGGAGCGGGTGTCCCTGGACCAGGTCGAGCGCTACCTGCTCGACCGCCTTCCCGGCTGCTGACCCGCGCCGGCCGGGCTGAGGCCGGTCCGTGCCGCCGCCCGGCTCACGGCGCTTCGTGCCGCCGGCCGGCGGCGCTGCCGGCGACGGAGTGGTGGTCGTGCGGCCCACAGCGAATTCAGTGTGAGAACAGCGAATTCGCTGTGGGCCACGACAGTGACCCGGCCCCGGCCGCCGGGCGGACGGTGGGACCACCTCCGCCGGGCGGCGGAGCACCCTGGCCGGCGGGCACCGGCGGACCAGTTCGGCCGGGGCGGCCCGGTTCGTCGTCGGGCGTGCGACGTGGAATCCTCGTACGGTGACCACGACCGCCCCCGCCGCCGTCCGCCCGCTGACCCTCGGGCCACACCAGGTGTGGCCGCCGGTCGTGCTGGCGCCGATGGCCGGCATCACCAACGTGGCGTTCCGCCGCCTCTGCCGTGAGCAGGGCGGCGGGATCTACGTCTGCGAGATGATCACCACCCGGGCGCTGGTCGAGAAGAACCCGAAGACGCTGCGGATGATCGCGTTCGGCTCCGACGAGCGCCCGCGCAGCCTCCAGCTCTACGGCACCGACCCGGAGATCACCGCGGCGGCCGTGCGGATGGTGGTCGAACGCGACCTCGCCGACCACGTCGACCTCAACTTCGGCTGCCCGGTACCCAAGGTCACCCGCCGGGGCGGCGGTGCGGCGCTGCCGTGGCGGCACCGGCTCTTCGCCCGGATCGTGCGCGGCGCGGTGGAGGCGGCGGCACCGGCCGGAATCCCGGTCACCGTCAAGATGCGCAAGGGCATCGACGACGACCACCTGACGTACGTCGAGGCCGGGCTCGCCGCCCAGGACGCCGGGGTGGCCGCGGTCGCCCTGCACGGCCGGACCGCCGCCCAGCGCTACTCGGGCACGGCCGACTGGGACGCGATCGGCACCCTCAAGCAGGCGCTGGACGTGCCGGTGCTCGGCAACGGCGACATCTGGGAGGCCGACGACGCGCTGCGGATGGTCGCGCACACCGGCGCCGACGGTGTGGTCGTCGGCCGGGGCTGCCTGGGCCGGCCGTGGCTCTTCGCCGACCTGGAGGCGGCGTTCGACGCCCGGCGCGCGGTCGGGGAGGCGCCCGGCGGCATCCCGGCGACGAAGCCCGTGCTGCCCGATCTCGGCCAGGTGGCGGCGATCATGCGCCGGCACGCCGAACTCCTGGTCGAGTGGTTCGGCGGCCGGTGGGAGCCGGAGCGCGACGGTTGCACCGACTTCCGCAAGCACGTGGCCTGGTATCTCAAGGGGTTCTCGGTCGGCTCGGAGCTGCGCCGGTCGCTGGCGATGATCTCCAGCCTGGCCGAACTCGACGACCTCCTCGCCCGGCTCGACCCGACCGAGCCGTTCCCGACCGCGGTCCTCGGCCAGCCGCGCGGGCGGACCAACTCGCCGGGCAAGGTGCACCTGCCGGACGGCTGGCTCGCCGACCGGGACAGCGCCGCCGTCCCGGCCGGCGCCGAACTCGACGACTCCGGCGGCTGAGCCTCTGGGGTGGCCTGCGGCTGAGCCCCCTAGGTCACCTGCGGCTGAGCCGGTGCCTGGGCGGCCGAGGGAACGTCGCCGGCCGCCGGCCAGGGGATCTGCGGGGAGCGGTGGAAGGTGATACCGGCGGCGGTCCAGCGTGGTGCCTGTGCGGCCAGCCGGCGGGCGAACCCGGTCCAGTCCCGGCTGCCGGCCGGTGACCAGCCCAGCTCGGCGACCGCCGCCAGGCGGGGGAAGAGCATCAGCTCGACCTCGGCCATCGTGGTGACCGACTCGGTCCACAGCGGGGCCTCGACGCCGAGTACGGCCGACTCCGGCACCCCCGCGAGGAAGCTGCCCGGGTCCCAGTCGTACGCGTCGCGTACCTCCAGCAGCCCGGCCCAGTCGTGGCCGACCGGGGTGTCGGTGGCGTACTTCATGTCGAGGTAGACGCGGTTGGCGGGGGAGAGCACCACCCGGGCACCCCGCCGGACGGCGTCGGTGACGGTGTCGTCGCTGTCCGACGTACCCCAGAACTGGACGACCCGACCCGGGCTGTGCGTGGTGACGGCGAGCTGGTGCCAGCCCATCACGGTCTTGCCGGTCGCGACGACCAGCGGCTGGGTCTTGGCCATGAAGGTGGCGTAGTCGTCGGCCGGCACCTTGAACGCCTCGTCGCCGCCGATGTGCAGGTAGGGGCCGGGGCTGAGGGCGGCGATCTCGGTGAACACGTCGTGCAGGAAGTCGTAGGTGGTCTCGCTGTGCACGGCGAGCGCGCTGAAACCGACCTCGGTGCCGGTGTAGCGCGGCGGGGAGGTCCGGTCCGGGCTCAGCTCGGCGTACGCGGCCAGCGCGGCGTTCGTGTGCCCCGGTACGTCGATCTCGGGGACGACGGTGATGGCGCGGGTGGCGGCGTACTCGACGATCCGCCGGTAGTCGGCCTTGCTGTAGTGGCCGCCGGGCCCGTCGCCGACCTCGCCGGCGCCGCCGTACTCGCCGAGCAGGGGCCAGTTGTCGATCGCGATCCGCCAGCCCTGGTCGTCGGTGAGGTGCAGGTGCAGGTGGTTGATCTTGTAGAGGGCGATCAGGTCGATGAACCGGAGCACGTCGGCGACCGGCCGGAAGTGCCGGGCGACGTCGAGCATCGCCCCCCGGTAGGCGAACCGGGGGTGGTCGACGACCCGCCCGGCGGGCACGGTCCACGGGCCGGGGCCGGCGGCACCGCCCTCCACCTGCGCGGGCAGCAGTTGCCGCAGGGTCTGGGTGCCGTGGAACAGGCCGGCGGCCGTACGGGCGGCGACGGTGACGCCGTCGGCGGTCACGTCGAGGCGGTAGCCCTCGCCGTGCTCGGGTACCCCGTCACGGGCGAAGCGCAGCCGGATCTGGCCGGGGCCGTCGTCGGCCACGACCGGCACCGGGTGCCCGGTCGCCCGGCGCAGCACGGCGGCGAGGTGCTCCGCGACCGCGACGGCGACCGGGGCCGGGTGGGTGTGGACGGCCGTGTCGGCGGTCAGGGTCCAGTGCTCCCCGCCGACCCGCTCCACGCTGACCGGTGCGGGCACCAGATCGGCGTAGGTCGGTAGCTCATTCGAGGGAACGGGACGGGGACGGGGGGCAACGGGCGACACGGGTGTTCTCCCTGCGTATGTGGTCGTGCGTGCGTGGTCGTGCGTGTGGGAACGCTTCCAGGAACCGCAGCAATCGCGGTTAGTGCCGACCAGTGTGCCAATTGTCACCGAATGCTGCCACGTCACCCCGGCGTCGCTTAGCCTTCGCCCACCAATGGCCATTGGTTCCCTGATACGAAACTCGACTTCCGGGGTAACGGAGAGCGGCTGAATCTTCGTTAAGTGTCGGTCCCGGCGCACGTGGGAGGCTCTGGTGGCAGCGGAAAAGGCGACGACCAAGCACAAATACGTCTACGGGTTCGCCGAGGGCAACAAGGATCTGAAAGATCTACTCGGCGGCAAGGGCGCCAACCTGGCGGAAATGACCAACCTCGGGCTTCCCGTGCCGCCCGGTTTCATCATCACCACCGAGGCGTGCAAGGCGTACCTGGCCACCGGCGCCGAGCCCGACGGGCTGGCCGATCAGGTCGCCACGCACCTCGCGGCGCTGGAATCCGCGATGGGCAAGCGGCTCGGCGACCCCGCCGACCCGCTGCTGGTGTCCGTACGCTCCGGTGCCAAGTTCTCGATGCCCGGCATGATGGAGACCGTCCTCAACGTCGGGCTCAACGACGAGAGCGTGGCCGGGCTCGCCCGCCAGGCGTCGGACGGGGGTCCGGGCAGCGGCGACCGGTTCGCCTGGGACTCCTACCGTCGGCTGATCCAGATGTTCGGCAAGACCGTCTGCGACGTGCCCGGCGAGGAGTTCGAGCACGCCCTCGACGACGCCAAGCGGGCCAAGGGCACCACCAACGACCTCGACCTGGACGCCGACGACCTGCGGGCGCTGGTCGGGGCGTACAAGAAGATCTTCGCCAAGCACACCGGGCGGGAGTTCCCGCAGCCGCCCCGCGAGCAGCTCGACCTGGCCGTACGGGCCGTCTTCGAGTCGTGGAACGCCGAGCGGGCGGTGCTCTACCGCCGGCAGGAGCGCATCCCGGCCGACCTCGGCACCGCCGTCAACATCGTCGCGATGGTCTTCGGCAACCTCGGCCCCGACTCCGGCACCGGCGTCGCCTTCACCCGTGACCCGGCGACCGGCAACCAGGGCATCTACGGCGACTACCTGGCCAACGCGCAGGGCGAGGACGTGGTCGCCGGCATCCGCAACACCGTCCCGCTGCAGGAGCTGGAACGCATCGACAAGCGGTCGTACGACGAGCTGCTGCGGAACATGGCGACCCTGGAGGGTCACTACCGCGATCTGTGCGACATCGAGTTCACCATCGAGCGCGGCAAGCTGTGGATGTTGCAGACCCGGGTCGGCAAGCGTACGGCGGCCGCCGCGTTCAACATCGCCAGCCACCTCGTCGACGAGGGGATCATCGACCTCGACGAGGCGCTGCACCGGGTCAACGGCGCCCAGCTCGCCCAACTGATGTTCCCCCGCTTCGACCTCTCCGGCTCGCCGGAGGTCGTCACCACCGGGGTCGGCGCGTCACCGGGCGCCGCCGTCGGCCGGGTCGTCTTCACCTCCGCCCGGGCCGTCGAGCTGGCCGGCCAGGGCGAGCGGGTCATCCTGGTCCGCCGGGAGACCAACCCCGACGACCTGCCGGGCATGATCGCCGCGCAGGGCATCCTCACCGCCCGGGGCGGCAAGACCAGCCACGCCGCCGTCGTCGCCCGGGGCATGGGCAAGACCTGTCTCTGCGGCGCCGACAACCTCGACGTGGACGTGAAGGCCGGCCGGTTCACCGTCGGCGGGCACGTCGTCAACGAGGGGGACATCGTCTCGATCGACGGCACCAGCGGCTGCCTCTACCTCGGCGAGGTGCCGGTCCGCCCGTCGGAGGTGGTCCAGTACTTCGAGGGTTCGGTCGACCCGGCGACGAGCACCGACCCGCTGGTGGTCGCCGTACACCGGATCATCGGCCACGCCGACGAGGTGCGGCGGCTGCGGGTGCGGACCAACGCCGACACCGGCGAGGACGCCGCGCGGGCCCGGCGCTTCGGGGCCGAGGGGATCGGGCTGTGCCGTACCGAGCACATGTTCCTCGGCGACCGCCGCGAGCTGGTCGAGCGGCTGATCCTGGCCCGTACCGAGAGCGAGCGCAACGAGGCGCTGGACGCGCTGCTGCCGTTGCAGCGGGCCGACTTCGTGGAGATCTTCCGCGAGATGGACGGGCTGCCGGTCACCGTCCGGCTGATCGATCCGCCGCTGCACGAGTTCCTGCCGTCGCTGGAGGAACTGGCCGTGCACGTCGCGGTCGCCCAGGAGCGCGGCGAGGACCCGGGCAAGGACCAGGCGCTGCTGGCCGCCGTACGCCGGATGCACGAGCAGAACCCGATGCTGGGTCTGCGCGGGGTGCGGCTCGGCCTGGTCATCCCCGGCCTGTTCGCGATGCAGGTGCGGGCGATCACCGAGGCCGCCGCCCAGCTCGTCGCCGAAGGCCGCGACCCCCGGCCGGAGATCATGGTCCCGCTGGTCGGGGCGGTCCAGGAGCTGGAGACCGTACGCGTCGAGGCCGAGAAGATCATCTCGGAGGTGACCCGGGAGCACGCCGTCGAGGTGCTGATCGGCACCATGATCGAGGTGCCCCGGGCGGCGCTCACCGCCGGCCAGATCGCCGAGGCGGCCGAGTTCTTCTCCTTCGGCACCAACGACCTGACCCAGATGGCCTGGGGCTTCTCCCGCGACGACGTCGAGGGGGCGTTCTTCTGGCGCTACCTCGAACTGGGCATCTTCGGCATCTCGCCGTTCGAGTCGCTGGACCGCGACGGCGTGGGCCGGCTGGTCCGGATCGCCGTCGACGAGGGCCGGGCCGCCCGGCCCGGGCTCAAGATCGGAGTCTGCGGCGAGCACGGGGGTGACCCCGAGTCGGTGCACTTCTTCCACGAGGTCGGGCTGGACTACGTCTCCTGCTCACCGTTCCGGGTCCCGGTGGCGCGGCTGGAGGCCGGCCGGGCGGTGATCGAGTCGGCCGGCTCCGACAGTCGCTGACCCGCGGGTCGCGTACGGGCACGACAGCGTGGCGTGACGTAGTCGTGCCCGTACGTACGGTAAATGTGGGTTGTGGGTGAATCGTCGCTTCGCCACCGCCTGGCGCGCCGGACCCGGTTCCTGCCGAGGATCGCCGCCCGGCTGCCCTGGTGGGTCTCCGCCCTGGTGGGGTTGGGTGCCGCCGGGCTCGGCCTGCTGCTGATGACCCGGCCGCTCAGCGCGGTGGGCGTGCTGGCGGTCTACGTCGGCCTGAGCTGTCTCGCGTCCGGTGTCGCCGACCTGACCGCGCACCGGCGGGACGGCCCGGTCCCGGCACCGTCGGCGGCACTCGGCCTCGGCTGGATCGTCCTCGGCGTGGCCGTCCTCGTCTGGGTGGGCACCGCGGTCGAACTGCTGCCCAGGGTCGTCGCGGTCGCGCTTCTCGTGTCCGGCGCGGTGAAGTGCCTGCAGGCGTGGCGGGGCACACCCGACGAACGGTTGGCGGCGGTGCTGTTCGGGGCGGCCGACATCGGCTTCGGGGCGCTGGCGCTGGCCTGGCCCGACGTCACCCTGCTCGTGGTGGCGGTGCTGTTCGGCGCCCGCACCGTCCTCTTCGGCCTGGCCCAGGTCTGGGCCGCCGTCGGGCGGAGGGTCGGCCGTGCCGGTCCGGCCCGGCCCGGTCGCGCCGCCACCGGCGTACGGCGCTGGTCGCGGTCGATCGGCGCCGGGCTGGCCGCGGCCGCCGCGCTGGCCGCCCTGGTGATCACCGGCCGGATCGACGCCGGCTCGCCGGTCGTCGACGGCTTCTACACCGCGCCGGACGACCGGCCGGACCGGCCCGGCGTGCTGTTGCGCCACGAACCGTTCGGCCGGGACGTCCCGGCCGACGCGAAGGCGTGGCGGATCCTCTACACCACCACCCGCGACGACGGGGTACCGGCGGTGGCCAGCGGCCTCGTCGTGGCGCCGGCGGCCCCGGCGACCACGCCGCGTCCGGTCATCGCCTGGGCCCACGGTACGACCGGCTACGCGGCCAACTGCGCGCCGAGCCTGCTCCCGTCCCCCTTCACGGCGGGCGCGTTGCCCGCCCTCGACCGGATTCTCGGGCCGGGCCGGGTGCTGGTGGCCACCGACTACACCGGGCTCGGCACCGCCGGGCCGCAGCCGTACCTGATCGGTCAGGGCGAGGCCCGCGCGGTCCTCGACGCGGTGCGGGCCGCCCGGCAACTGGACCAGTTGCGCCTGGCCGCCGAGACCGTCGTCTGGGGACACTCCCAGGGCGGGCACGCCGCCCTCTGGACGGCCCAGATCCAGCCGACGTATGCGCCCGACGTGCCGTTGTCGGGGGTGGCGGCGATGGCGCCGGCGGCCGACACGCTCGCGCTGACCCGGCATCTGCCGCAGGTACGCGGCGGGTCGGTGTTCGCGTCGTTCGTCATCGAGGCGTACGCGCGGACGTACCCGGACGTCGACCTCGACGACTACGTCATCCCGTCGGCGCGGATCCTGGTGCGGGAGATGGCGACCCGTTGCCTGGCCGAGCCCGGGTTGTTCGTATCCGTGCTCGATGCGTTGTCGATCGACCGGGACCGGCCGATCTATGCCCGCGACCCCACCGGCGGCAGCCTCGGGCGGCGGTTGGCGCAGAACACCCCGACCGGACCCTTCGAGATGCCGGTCCTGCTCGCGCAGGGGGCGAGCGATCCGCTGGTCACCCTCGCGATCCAGGACAGCTACGTCGCGGGGCTGGCGGCGGCCGGACAGCGCGTCGACTACCGCACCTACGCCGGCCGGGACCACATGGGCCTCGTCGCCGCCGACTCACCGCTGATCTCCGACCTCGTCACCTGGACCGGTCGGCTTCTGCACCCCTGACCGGTCCCCAGGTGCCGGCGGCCGGGCGTGGGTCCAGCGGCCGGGCGTGGGTGCAGCGGCCGACTCAGCGACGGCCGGGCAGGGTCGCCATCGGGGTGCGTACGGCCAGCGGCGTCGAGCCGTTGCCGTTGCCGAGGCCGCCGCGGCGCGGCACCGGGGTCGCCGACGCCGCGGCGCTGGCCCGCTCGATCATCGTGCCCAGCCGGGCGGCGAGCTGGCGGGCGTCGAGGTGCAGCAGCGGCAGGTTGACGTCGGCGGTGGTCAGTACGGTCAGCAGCGCGCGGCTGCCGGCGGCGTAGACGATCACGTAACCGTCGGTGCCCTGCAGGACCGTCTCGTGCAGGGTGCCGAGCCCGGCGGTCAGCGCGAACCGCTGGCCGAGGCCGAGATGGGCGGCGGACAGGGCGGCCAGGCTCGACGGTTCGATGCCGGTCACGTCGCTGGCGATGAGCATGCCGTCGAGGCCGGCGAGCACGGTGCCGGACACGTCGGGCAGGCGCCGCCGCAGCGCGTTTATCTCGGCCTTGATCGCGACGTCAGCGTCCACGGATGTCCTTCTTTCCTACGGTTGCCTCGGGGCGGACGGGTACCGCTCGGTCGGGGCGGCGCGCGGATGTGGGGTCGCGTTGGGGTTCGCCAGCCGGTTACTTTGTGCTCCCGGCACGCTACCCCACGCTGTGATTCTTGGGGAGTGTGGTGACGGTCAGCTATTAGTCCGCAACTATCGGCTGTTCGGGTGTTGCGGAGGAAAGGTTGCGTACGACACCCCGTACGCCAGCCGGTCGACCGTGCGCGGCACGATGGTCCGGTGACGACGCCACCCGACGCCGAGCGCTGGGCACCCGAGTCCCCGAAGGACACCGGCCACGGCCGCAGCCCGTACGAGCGCGACCGGGCCCGGGTGCTGCACTCGGCCGCGTTCCGGCGGCTCGCCGCGAAGACCCAGGTGCACACCGCCGGCACCGACGACTTCCTGCGTACCCGGCTCACCCACTCGCTGGAGGTCGCGCAGATCGCCCGGGAGATGGGCGCCCGGCTCGGCTGCGACGCCGACGTCGTCGACGTGGCCGGCCTCGCCCACGACCTCGGCCACCCGCCGTTCGGGCACAACGGCGAGGCGGCGCTCGACGCGGTGGCCAGCGCCTGCGGAGGCTTCGAGGGCAACGCGCAGACGTTGCGCGTACTCACCAGGTTGGAGGCCAAGGCGCTGCGGCCCGGCGGCGGACCGGCCGGCCTCAACCTGACCCGGGCCTCGCTCGACGCGACCTGCAAGTACCCGTGGCCGCGCCGCGCCGGCCGGCGCAAGTTCGGGGTGTACGCCGACGACACCGAGGTCTTCGAGTGGGTACGCCGGGGCGCCCCGGACGGCACCCGGCGCTGCCTGGAGGCGCAGGTGATGGACTGGGCCGACGACGTCGCCTACTCGGTACACGACGTCGAGGACGGCATCCACGGCGGCTACCTGGCGGTCCGGCCGCTGCTCGACGACGCCGACGAACGCGCCGCGCTCTGCGCCGACGTGGCGGCGGTCTACTCCGACGAGTCCGCGGCCGACCTCGACCCGGTGCTGCTCGCCCTGCTCGCCGATCCGGTGCTGGCGCCGCTGGCCGGATACGACGGCAGCCACGGCGCACAGGCCGCGCTCAAGCGGATGACCAGCGCCCTGACCGGCCGGTTCGTGCACGCCGCGGTGACCGCCACCAAGGAGACCTTCGGCGACGGCCCGCTGCGCCGGTACGCCGCCGACCTGGTCGTACCCCGGGAGATCCGGGCCCGCTGCGCGCTGCTCAAGGGCATGGCGCTGCGCTACGTGATGCGCCGGTCCGGGGCGGAGGAACGCTACGAACGGCAACGGACCGTCCTGGCCGAACTGGTCGCGGCACTCCTCGACCGGGCGCCCGGTGGGCTGGACCCGGTGTTCGCGGCGTCCTGGCGGGCGGCGGCCGACGACCCGGCCCGGCTCCGGGTGGTCGTCGACCAGGTGGCGTCGCTCACCGACCCGGCGGCGGTCGCCTGGCACGGCCGTCTCGTCGCCGGCTGACCCGACCCGCGACCGCGGGACCCCCGCCGGCCCGAATCGGAGCGGCAGGGCAGGATGTACCCGGAGGGGGTGGACACCGCATGGCTGGCCGGATCCGGGACGAGGACATCGCGCTGGTCCGCGAGCGCACCTCCATCGCCGAGGTGATCTCCGACCGGGTGACGCTCCGCTCGGCCGGCGGCGGCAACCTCAAGGGGTTGTGCCCGTTCCACGACGAGAAGACGCCGTCGTTCACCGTGGCCCCGGCCCGCAACGTCTACTTCTGTCACGGCTGCGGCGCCGGCGGCGACGCGATCAAGTTCCTGATGGACGCCGAGCACCTGACGTTCGTCGAGTCGGTCGAGC
The DNA here is from genome assembly GCF_040683055.1 of Polymorphospora sp. NPDC051019. Taxonomy (NCBI): domain Bacteria; kingdom Bacillati; phylum Actinomycetota; class Actinomycetes; order Micromonosporales; family Micromonosporaceae; genus Polymorphospora; species Polymorphospora sp. NPDC051019. The sequence goes on from NZ_JBFBCH010000003.1 coordinate 106,878, forward strand.
GGCTCGCCGATCGCGCCGGCATCCAGTTGCGGTACGACGAGACCGGCCCGTCGCCGACCCGCCAGCAGCCCGGCCAGCGGCAGCGGCTGGTGGCCGCGCACGCCGCCGCGGTCGAGTTCTACACCGGGCAGCTCGGCACCCCCGGCGCCCGGTTGGCGCGGGAGTTCCTGGCCGAGCGCGGCTTCGACCGGGCCGCCGCCGAGCGCTACGGGTGCGGCTTCGCCCCCGACGCGTGGGACCACCTGACCAAGCACCTGCGGCAGAAGGGCTTCACCGGTCCGGAACTGGTCACCGCCGGGCTGTCCCGCGAGTCACGGTCCGGCTCGCTGATCGACCGGTTCCGCCGCCGGCTGCTCTGGCCGATCCGGGAGCTGACCGGCGACGTGATCGGGTTCGGCGCCCGCAAGCTCTTCGACACCGACGACGGCCCGAAATACCTCAACACCCCCGAGACGCCGATCTACAAGAAGTCCCACGTCCTGTACGGCATCGACCAGGCCAAGCGGGAGATCGCCAAGCAGGGACGGGCGGTCATCGTCGAGGGCTACACCGACGTGATGGCCTGCCACCTGGCCGGCGTGACGACGGCCGTGGCGACCTGCGGCACGGCGTTCGGCGTCGACCACATCGGGGTCCTGCGCCGGCTGCTGATGGACAGCGACGAGGTCACCGGCGAGATCATCTTCACCTTCGACGGCGACGCGGCCGGGCAGAAGGCGGCGCTGCGCGCCTTCGAGGAGGACCAGCGCTTCGTCGGCCGTACGTTCATCGCGGTCTCGCCCGACAACATGGACCCGTGCGACCTGCGGCTGGCAAAGGGCGACCTCGCGGTCCGTGACCTGGTCGCGCGCCGTGAGCCGCTGGTCGACTTCGCGCTGCGCCAGGTCCTGGCCCGCTACGACCTGGACACCGTCGACGGCCGGGTCGAGGCGATGCGCCGCGCCGCGCCGCTGGTGGCCAAGCTCAAGGACCGCGACAAACGCCCCGAGTACGTCCGCAAGCTGGCCCTGGACCTCGGCATGGAGATCGAGCCGGTGCAGCGGGCGGTGCTGGCCGCCGGCTCGGATCCGGGGGCCGCGGCGCCGGCCCGGCCGAAGCGGACCGAGCCGGTGCTGGACAGCCCGCAGTCGCTGGTCGAACGCGAGGCGCTCAAGCTCGCACTCCAGGTGCCGGTGCTCGCCGGGCCGATGTTCGACGCGGTCGGCGAGGACGCCTACCGGCATCCGGTGCACGTGGCGGTCCGGGCGGCGGTGGCCGAGGCCGGCGGGGCCACCGCCGCGGTCAGCGGCGCGGTCTGGATCGAGCGGGTCCGCGACGCCTGCGCGGACCTGATGGGCCGCGCCCTGGTCGGGGAGCTGGCGGTCGAGCCGCTGCGGATCGACCGGGAGCCCGACCCGGGCTACGTGTCGGTGACCCTGGCCCAGATCCAGCTCGGTTCGGTCACCGCCCGGATCCGCGAGCTGAAGTCGAAGATCCAGCGGATCAATCCGGTCGCGCACAAGGACGAATACCTGGCGATGGTCGGCGCCCTGGTACCGCTGGAGCAGCACGCGCGGGCCCTGCGCGAGCAGGCCGTGGGAGGTTTGTGACATGCGTCTGTTCCGCCGCCGGCCGAAGCTGCCCGCCGACCGGCGCCCGGCCCTCGACCCCGAGGAGCGGGTCCTCGACTGGTCCCCGGCCGGCTCCGGCGACGACGTGGTCGTGTTGACCAACCGAGGGCTGTGGTTGCCGGGCCGGTCCGGCCGGCTGCCCTGGCACGAGATCCACAAGGCGGTCTGGTCGGGCCGGGAGCTGACCGTCACCCCGGCCGAGGTGCTGCGGGTGCACGACGAGTACGCCGTGGTCGCCGACCGGCCGGCCGAGTCCTATCTGCTGCTCGACCCGGGCGACGTGCCGCACCAGGTGCGTACCCGGGTCACCGGGTCGGTCGCGCACACCGTGCACCATCCGCTGCCCGGTGGGGGAGTGCGGATCGTCGCCCGCCGGGTCGGCGGGGTCGACGGGCTGAGCTGGGCGGTCCGCTACGACCCCGGGACCGCGTACGACGACGAGGAGATCCGCGCCGCGACGGTCGAACTCGTCGAGCGGTTCCAGCGGGAGAGCACGCCGTCCGACCTGTGACGCGGTGGGCCGCGTTCGCGCGACCCGGTGCGGGGCGGCGGGTGCCGCGACCGGCGGCCGCGACACCCGCCGGGTGGGTCAGCCCCAGATCGCCGAGACCCACTCCGGGTGGTCGACGAACGGATTGCGGTTGCCCTGCCAGTTGTCGAAGATGACCTGGTTGCGGCGACGCTCGAAGGCGTCCGGCGGGTCCTGCTGGTGCCACTGCTTCAGCACGGAGAGCTTGCCGTGGTAGGGCGAGCTGCCGTTGCTGGTGGACTCGTTGACCTCCAGGTTGGGCCAGCCGTCGTTGCCCTCGTAGCGGATCGCCATGTAGAAGAGCATCCGGGCGACGTCGCCCTTGTCCGCGTCGCGCGGCTCCCACGAGTCACTGTCGGTGTAGTTGCCCGGGGCGCTGCTGACCGGGTTGCCGCCGTTGTCGAAGTCCTTGTTGCCCCGGGTCGAGTTGACCGTGACGTCGGTCGCGCGCAGGTGGTGCACGTCGGTGCCCGGCCCGGCCGAGGTGCCGAAGTTGCCGTGCGACTGCGCCCAGACATGCTCGCGGTTCCAGTTGCCGGTGCTGCCGCCGTTGCTGTTCTTGCTCCGCGACGTGCCGGAGTAGAGCAGGAGCACGTTGTTGGCGTTGTTCGGATCCTGGTCGGTCTGCTTCAGCGCGTCCCACACCTGCGCGTACGACAGTCTGGTCTGCACCTTGATGATGCTGTGCAGCGAGCTGCGCAGGGCCGGCCCCGTCTTGCCGATGGCGGTGGCGTAGTACGTCGAGCCGGGGTTGCCGGTCGGGGTCGGTCCGGGGGTGGCGGTCGGGGAGGGCGTGGGGGTCGTGCCGCCGCGGGTGAGCGCGGTCGGGTTCTTCAGGCCGGCGTGGCTGAAGTACGCGGTCAGCGTGCCGGTGACGGTGACCGTCGAGCCGAGCGTGCCCGGGTTGGTGCGCAGCCCGAAGGCGCCGCGGTAGGCCGCGGTGACCTGGACGTAGAGCATCCGGCCGGTGGCGGTCTCGGCGGCGGAGTCGGCGATGGCGATGGCGGTGTCGCCGGTGAACGCGGAGCGCCGGACCGTGTTGGTGGCCGTCGGCTCGCCGACGACGTAGCCGGTGACCGTCGCCGTCCGGCCGTCCTGGGCGGCGATGGCCGCCGCGACGGTGATGCCGGATGCCGCCGACGCCGCGGTCGACACCACGCCGACCGGTAGGCCGACCGCGAGGACGAGAGCCGCGGCCAGGATGAGCTGTCGCGGCCTCGACCGCGCGCTAGCTGTGGCATTCATGCCTGACGATCTTAATCGAGTTTCGATGAACATCGAAGAAGCTCGAAGTTACGAGTGCGCCAAGATCCCGGTGATCAGGGGCGGGGAAGCACGACCCGCCGGCGATATGCGCGACCCGATCCCTGATCACGGGGATCTTGGGGTGGTCAGCCCGGCGCGTCGGCGGCGGTGAACACGTGGTCGCTGATCATCCGGGTGGCGCCGACCAGGCCGGCCTGGTCGCCCATCTCGGAGAGCACGATCGGCATGGCGCCGGTCGCCAGCGGCAGCGACGAGCGGTAGACCACGCCCCGGATCTCGGCGAGCAGCGCGTGCCCGATGCCGGCGAGCCCACCGCCGATGACGATCATGCCGGGGTTGAAGAAGCTGACCAGGCTGGCGAGCACCTTGCCGACCCGCCGGCCACCGTCGCGCACCATGCCGATCGCGACCGGGTCACCGGCCGCCGCCGCGTGCGCGACGTCGAGGGCGGTCAGCGTGCCGGCCTCGGCGAGCTGTTCGGCGAGCTGGTCGGAGCGCCCGGAACGGGCGGCGGCCAGCGCGTCGCGGGTCAGTGCCGCCCCGCCGAAGTAGGCCTCCAGGCAGCCGCTGTTGCCGCAGACGCACAGCGGGCCGTTGTCGTCGACCGCGGTGTGGCCGATGTCGCCGGCACAGCCGTTGGCGCCCCGGTAGACGGACCCGGCGACGACGATCCCGGCCCCGATGCCGGCGCCGATCTTGACGAAGAGGAAGTCGTCGAAGGACTTCGCGATCCCGGCGTGCTTTTCACCGAGTGCCATGATGTTCACGTCGTTGTCGACCAGGACCGGGCAGCCGAGTTCGGTGCTGAACATCTCGCGTACGGGGAAGCGGTGCCAACCGGGCATGAACGGCGGCGATACCGGAATCCCCTCGTGGAAGCTGACCGGGCCGGGGATGCCGATCCCGGCACCGGTGAAGCGGGTGGTGCCCGAGTCGGCGCGCAGCTTGCTGACGAGTTCGAGGGCCTGCCCGATGACGGCGGTCGGCCCGCGGCGCAGTTCGGTGTGCTCGGTGATCCGGGAGATGACCCGCAGCTCGCCGTCGGTGATCGCGACCTCGATGCTGGTCGCGCCGATGCTCACGCTGAGGAACCGGGTTCCCCCGGCGATCCGGACGATCGACGACCGCCGGCCGCCACGGGAGGCGGCCGGGCCGACCGTCTCGACCAGGCCCCGCTCGATGAGCCGGTCGATCTCGGTGGCCGCCTTGGAACGGGACAGCTCCACCGCCTCGCCCAGTTCGGCACGGGACGCCGGGCCGTCGTCACGCAACAGGCGAAGCACCCGGGCCTGGTGCGGGTTTTCCGGCCATACGCCCAACACGTCCGTCATCATCCTTATCCCGCCGCGGCGAGACCCGCGGCGGCGAGTCGACTTGGAGAGCCCCCAGAGGCTCGGTGTGAGAAAAGATACCGCACGGTCGCCACAAGTTGGCGCAGTACAGGGTCAACTTTGTTCGGAGTGATCGAAAAGTTCCTAGATGTGAAATGAGTGGGATGAATGTCGTACCGAGGGGATAGGTTCTGTCGGTGAAGGAGACGCGGCAGCGACCACCGGGCCACGAACAGTCACCGGGCCACGAGCCGGCGGTGGCCGGAGGGAGCGCGCTGATCCACGCGCGGGGCCTGGTCAAGCGCTTCGGTGACTTCACGGCCGTCGACGGGATCGACGTCGACGTGCAGCCCGGCGAGGCGTTCGGATTCCTCGGTCCGAACGGTGCCGGCAAGAGTTCGACCATGCGGATGATCGGGTGCGTCTCCCCGCCGACCGACGGGGTCCTGCGCATCGTCGGGCTCGATCCGCGGCGGGACGGTCCGGCGATCCGGGCCCGCCTCGGGGTCTGCCCGCAGCAGGACAACCTCGACCCCGAGCTGACCGTGCGGGAAAACCTGACCACCTATGCCCGCTACTTCGGCATCCCGCGCCGGGTGGCCCGGCAGCGGGCCACCGAGCTGCTCGACTTCGTGCAGCTCACCGAGCGCGCCAACAGCAAGGTCGAGCCGTTGTCCGGCGGCATGAAGCGCCGGCTCACCATCGCCCGCGCCCTGGTCAACGAACCCGACATCGTGTTGCTCGACGAGCCGACGACCGGGCTCGACCCGCAGGCCCGGCACCTGGTCTGGGAGCGGCTGTTCCGGCTCAAGCAACAGGGTGTGACGCTGGTGCTCACCACCCACTACATGGACGAGGCGGAGCAGTTGTGCGACCGGCTCGTCGTCATGGACGGCGGCCGGATCGTCGCCGAGGGCTCGCCGCGGGCGCTGATCGAGCGATACTCCACCCGCGAGGTCGTCGAGTTGCGATTCGCCGCCGCGTCGCAGGAGGACTTCGCCGGCAAGCTCGACGGGCTGGGCGAACGGATCGAGGTGCTGCCCGACCGCATCCTGCTCTACGTCGCGGACGGCGACGCGGCGGTGGCCGAGGTGCACGGACGGGCGCTGACCCCGGCCAGTGTGCTGGTCCGGCGCAGCTCGCTCGAGGACGTCTTCCTGCACCTGACCGGCCGGACCCTGGTGGACTAGGGTGCGGCCTGGAGCGTCCCACGGAAGACGGGTCGTTTGCCCGGCGAAACCGTGGGTAGCCGGCGCCGGGGCCGTTGCCTCAGGGAGACCGGACGACTGCGCAGAGGTGGGGCACGACCATGACCATGAACGCGGACGAACAGTACGAGCGCGGCCTGGTGGCGCTACGGGAGGCCGACGGGGGCGCCGGGCAGAAGCTTCTCGCGGCCCTGGCCGACGTCTCACCCGAGCTGAGTCACCGGTCCGTCGCCTGGTCCTACGGAGACCTCTACGTCCGGCCCGAACTGCAGCGCCGCGACCGGGAACTGCTGACGCTCGGCATACTCACCGGTCTCGGTGGCGCCGAGGCCCAGCTCGAGGTCCACGTCAACGGCGCGCTCAACGCCGGCCTGACGCCCTCCGAGATAGTCGAGGCGCTGCTGCAGTCGGTGGTCTACTGCGGTGTGCCGCGGGCGGTCAACGCCACCCTCGTCGCCAAGAAGGTCTTCGCCGAGCGCAACCTGCTTCCCGTCCGTCCCACACCGGCCGGCTGACCCGGCCGCGATTCCCGCTACCGGACACGTCGGGGCCTTCGATAACGTCGGTCTCCCGGTCGGGGTCGCCACCGCTGGCGGCCCGGGCCGTAGTCGACGACACCGAGCGGGAGGCAGCCATGTGGGCAAGCGCGGTCGGCCGGGCGCTGGTCGACCGATGAACGTCGGCACGGCGGCGGCCCGACGCGGCGGCGGGCCGCTCTCCGTACTCGAATACAACATCGTCGGCTACCGGCGCACCTGGCGCTCGAGCGCGCTGTCGTCCTTCCTCCTGCCGCTGCTGACGGTGATCGGCTTCGGGGTGGGGGTCGGCTCCTACATCGACGGCGGCGTCGGCGGGGTGTCCTATCTCGACTTCATCCTGCCCGGCCTGCTCGCCTCGACCGCGTTGCAGGTGGCGATCGGGGAGTCGTCCTGGCAGGTGCTCGGCAACTTCGAGTGGGTCCGCACCTATTTCGCCCAGGCCAGCGCCCCGCTTCGGGTCGCCGACATCCTCGGTGGGCACCTGCTCTTCGTCCTGTTCCGGGTGCTGATCAGCACCATCGCGTTCCTGCTGGTGGCGGCGGCCTTCGGCACGCTGCACTCGCCGTGGGCGCTGGCGGCGCTGCCGCTGGCGCTGCTGATCGGGTTCGCCGTGGCGGCGCCGACGTTCGCCTTCAGCGCCTCGATCAGGTCCGACAGCTACCTGTCGTTGCTGTTCCGCTTCGCCGTGGTCCCGATGACCCTGTTCGCCGGGGTCTTCTTCCCGGTCGAGGAGCTGCCGGTAGTGCTGCGCTGGCTGGCCTACCTGTCCCCGCTGTGGCACGGCGTCGACCTGACCCGGGCGGCCACCCTGGGCATCGCTCCCCAGTGGTCGGTCGCCGGTCACCTGCTCTACCTGCTGGCCTGGGCGGTCGCCGGCTGGCTGCTGGCACACGCCCGGTTCAAGCGCCGACTGGTGTTCTGAGAGGAGGTCGGCGTGGTCAGCATCGTCCTGCCCAAGCTGGTCAGCTTCGAGGGTCCGGCCCGCCGGGCGTTCTCGGTGACCGAGCGCAACGCGGCGGCGCTCAAGTCGGCCTACTGGGTCGTGATGATCTCCGGCTTCTTCGAGCCGCTGCTCTACCTGCTGTCGATCGGCGTCGGGGTGGGGGCGCTGATCGGCGACCTGACGCTGCCCGGCGGTCAGGTCGTCGCGTACGCCGCGTTCGTCGCGCCGGCCATGCTGGCCGCGTCCGCGATGACCGGTGCGCTGTCGGAGACCACCTTCAACTTCTTCGGCAAGATGAAGTACATGAAGCTGTACGACGGGATCCTGGCGACCCCGGTGCAGCCCTTCGAGATCGCGCTGGGCGAGCTGGCCTGGGCGATGATCCGCGGCTCCAGCTACTCCGCCGCCTTCCTCGTGGTCATGGTCTGGATGGACCTCACGACGGTCGGCCGCGCGCTGGTCGCCTTTCCGGCCGCGGTGCTGGTCGGCTTCACCTTCGGCGCGCTCGGCATGGCGCTGTCGACGTTCATGCGCAGCTGGCAGGACTTCGACCTGATGGGGTCGGTGCAGTTCAGCCTCTTCCTCTTCTCCGGCACCTTCGTGCCGGCCGAGGTCTATCCGGCCGTCCTGCGCTGGGTGGTCGAGCTGACCCCGCTCTACCGGTCGGTGCACCTGATCCGTGACCTCAGCATCGGCTCGGCCGGCCCGGCGCAGCTTCTCGACGTCGCCTACCTGGTCGCCCTGACCGTGTTGGGGCTCGTGCTGGCCGGCCGCCGCATGGGCCGACTGCTGACCCGCTGACCTGCGCGTACGCCACCCGGTCGATCGCCTGGCCGACTACTTCTCGACGTCGCAGGACAAAGTTTGGTTCCTGCAAGTCTTTCTTTCCCTCGTCGCTAGCGATACCGTCTGCCCCAGACGTAACACGCGCGACATGGCGTCGCAAAAGTCGAGGTCAGAACCTTATCGAAGTCCGTCGAGCCCGGTTCGTGCCCCTGAGGGCGGGCAGACGCGAACGATCCTCCTACTCGTCATCGGCGGCCGTCGGCCGTCCCAGAAAGGTGGACAAGAATGGACGAGGCGCAGCGCCGCGAGGGCCAGCCCGGTCGGCCCAACCCCCAGCTCACCCGGCGTCGTATCCTCACCGCCTCCGCGGGTGCCGCGGCCGCCCTCGGTGCCGCCGGCCTGCCGATCCTGCAGACCGCGACCCCGGCGATCGGCAAGGGCACCTGGACCGTGGAGCCGCTCATCCCCGAGCAGAACCGCGGCATCATCCTCTACAGCGTGCGGGACCGGATCTCGGCGGCGCCCGACGACAGCGGTGTGCCGTACGGCTTCGAGCGGGTGCTCGCCCGGCTGGCCGAACTCGGCTACAAGGAGATCGAGTTCGCCGGCTACAACCAGCACAGCTCGATCCTGGGCCGGCAGATCACCCCGACCGAGATCCGCAAGATCCTGGACGACAACGGGCTGGTCGCCAACGGCACGCACACGTCCATCAACGCGGCCACCTTCCAGCAGCAGCTCGACATCGCCGAGGAACTCGGCATGAAGAACATCGGCACCGGCAGCGACCCGACCAACAGCAACTACCAGTCCGACTGGGACGCCGCCGCCGACGTCTGGAACGAGTTGGGCCGGCAGGCCCGGGACCGCAAGATGCGGCTCTACACGCACAACCACGACGCGGCCTACAACTTCCTGCTCGACGCCGGACCGCTGGACGGCAACGGCCGGCCCACCCGGTCCTCCGGCGTCCGCAAGCTCGAATACTTCATGGCGAAGACCGACGCCAAGTACGTCTTCTTCGAGATGGACATCTACTGGGGCTACGTGGCCCGCTTCAAGCACACCAAGTACGTCAACTCGGCGGGCCGGGAGCGGACCAGCATCTTCGACCCGATCCTGACCGTGGCCCGGCGGACCAAGCGCTTCCCGCTCTTCCACGCCAAGGACGGCAACAGGAACACCGCCCTGGCCAACGGCTACGAGATGACCCCGCTCGGCGAGGGCGACATCAACTTCCAGCAGTTCTTCCAGACCATCGGCGAGCCGGACTTCCACCACGCCAACTGGGAGCAGGACACCGCGCCGGGCGGCGCCGCGAACCCGGGGCAGTCGCTGGACTTCGCCGCGCTCAGCTACCAGAACATGGCCGATCTGACCATCTACCGTAACGAGTAGCCCCACGTCTGTCGATGTCCCGGCCGTGCCCTGCGCGGCCGGGACATCGGCATGCCCTCCGGTCGAGGGCGCCGGACGGTCTCTGGAAACCCCTGCTGACCAGGCATTTTGCCGCCTGGCGAGACAAGGTTGCGCAGGTCCGACGATTGCTTCCGGCGGGTTGATCGAAGACTTCTGTCCAACTTGATAAAAGTTCGGCTTCAAGCGACCAAAGGTCTTTACAGTCGGCCGAGACGGCTCCTACTGTGTCCAACACGACACGCCGATGTTGCGGCGGCGTAAACCACCGGAGGTGGACCAGTGCGCACCGCGGATGCGCTGCACCTGCGCCTGCTACGGCTTCTGAGAGACCATGGTGCGATCTCCCGCGCGGAGCTCGCCGATCAGTTGCAGATCCCCCGGCCGCGTCTGCTCGCCGAGCTCGACCGGCTGGTCAGCACCGGCTTCGTCACCGAGGCCGGGATGGCCGCCTCGCGCGGCGGCCGCCGTTCCACCCTCGTCGAACTCAACCCCGGCCTGCGCTTCGCGGCCGTCGACCTCGGCGCCAGCTCCATCGACGTCGAGGTGACCAACGGCCGGTTGGAACCGATCGCCAACTACACCGAGTCGGCCGACATCCGGTCCGGCCCGAAGGCCATCCTGCACCGGATCAACGAACTGCTGGCCAAGGCCCGGGTCGACGGGGTCTACGAGAAGCTCGACGCGGTCGGCGTCGGCGTACCCGGTCCGGTCAGCTACCGCGACGGGGTCCCGGTGTCGCCGCCGATCATGCCGGGTTGGGACCGTTTCCCGGTCCGCGAACTGCTCACCCGTGAGCACGGCTGCCCGGCCGCGGTGGACAACGACGTCAACATCATGGCGATCGGTGAGCGGCACGGCGGGGTCGCGCACACGGTCGACGACTTCCTCTTCGTCAAGATCGGCACCGGCATCGGTTGCGGCATCTACCTCAGCGGCGAGGTCTACCGCGGCATCGACGGCTGCGCCGGCGACATCGGACACATCCAGGTGGACAGCCACGGTCCGATGTGCACCTGCGGCAACGTCGGTTGTCTCGAGGCGCACTTCGGCGGCGCGGCGCTGGCCAAGGACGCCACCCTGGCGGCCCGCTCCGGCGCCTCCCCGGCCCTGGCCGAGCGGCTCGCCGCCGCCGGCGTACTGACCGCCCGTGACGTCGCCCAGGGCGCCACCGAGGGCGACGTCACCTGCGTGCGGCTCATCCGCGACGGGGGTCGCCGGGTCGGCAGCGTGCTCGCCGGGCTGGTCAGTTTCGCCAACCCGTCCATGATCGTCATTGGGGGAGGGCTCGCTCACTTGGGGCACATCCTGCTGGCGGAGATCCGCAGCGTGGTCTACCGCCGTTCACTTCCGCTGGCCACCGGCAACCTGCCGGTGGTGCTGTCCGAGCTGGGCTCGCGGGCCGGGGTCACCGGCGCGGCCGTACTCGCCAGCGACGTCGCCTTCGAGCAGGCGTCATGAGCGAGCGTAGCGAGCGAATCGGTTGGCTCAGGTTGACGCATGGCGGCTGCGACCGAAGGGAGCGGACGTCATGAGCGTCGACACCGGCAAGGGCGCCGGGGCCGAGGTCGTCCTGCGGCTCACCGACGTGGTGAAGACCTTTCCCGGCGTACGGGCCCTGGACGGGGTGCAGTTGGAGGTCCGGGCCGGCGAGGTGCACTGCCTGCTCGGCCAGAACGGCGCCGGCAAGTCCACCCTGATCAAGGTGCTGTCCGGGGTGCACCGGCCGGACTCGGGCCAGGTCGAGTGGCTCGGCGAGCAGGTCAACTTCGGCAACCCGCAGGCGGCCATGAAGGCCGGCATCGCCACGATCTACCAGGAACTCGACCTGGTCGAGGACCTGTCGGTGGCGGAGAACGCCTTCCTCGGGCACGAGCCGCGCCAGTTCGGTTTCGTCCGCAGGGGACCGATGTCCCGGCAGACCCGGGAGATCCTGGGGCGGCTGGGGCATGCGGAGATCCCGCCCAACCGGCTGGTTCGGTCGCTGCCGGCGGCCGGCAAGCAGATCGTCAGCATGGCCCGGGCGCTGTCGCACGAGGCCCGGCTGATCATCATGGACGAGCCGAGCGCGGTGCTCGCGCACGACGAGGTCGGCAATCTCTTCCGGATCATCCGCGAGCTGACCGCCCAGGGGATCGCGGTCATCTACATCTCGCACCGGATGGAGGAGATCCGCGAGATCGGTGACCGGGTCACCGTGCTCAAGGACGGTCGCACCACCGCCGCCAACCTGCCCGCGCAGAGCACCCCGACGCGGGAACTGGTCAGCAAGATGACCGGCCGCACCATCGAGTACGTCTTCCCGGACCGGGCCCCGGTGGCCCGCCCCGACGAGGAGTTGCTGCGGGTCGACGGGCTCACCCGGCACGGCGAGTTCGCCGACGTGTCGCTCACCGTGCACCCGGGCGAGATCGTCGGGATCGCCGGTCTGGTCGGGTCGGGCCGTTCGGAGCTGCTGGAGACCATCTTCGGCGCCCGCCGGTCGGAGTCCGGCACGGTCCGGATGGGCGGCCGGACCCTGCGCCCGGGGAGTGTGGGCGCGGCGGTCCGGGCCGGGCTCGGCATGGCGCCCGAGGAGCGCAAGAGCCAGGCGCTGCTGCTCGGGGAACCGATCTACCGCAACGTCACGCTGGCCACCTTCGCCCGGATCGCCAAGGGCGGCTTCACCCGGTCCGGGCAGGAACTGGCCGAGGCGGAGAAGGTCGCCGACTCGCTGGAGCTGCGCCCCCGCGACGTACGGCGGCCGGTCCGCCAACTCTCCGGCGGCAACCAGCAGAAGGTGGTGGTCGGCCGCTGGTTGCTCGGGGACACCCGGCTGCTGCTGCTCGACGAGCCGACGCGGGGTGTCGACGTCGGCGCCCGGGCCGAGCTGTACCAGGTGATCCGCGACCTGGCGGCGAAGGGGGTCGGGGTGCTGCTGGTCTCCAGCGAGGTGCCGGAGGTGCTCGGTCTGTCCGACCGGGTGCTGGTGATGCGTGAGGGCCGGGTCATCCACGAGGCGCCGGGCGACGCGATCGACGAAGAGACTGTGCTCGACCTCGTCATGGCGGGGTCGCTTATGGAAGGCGAAGCCGCGTGACGACGAGCGAGAAAGAGACGGCCGCCGCCACACCGGGGCAGGTGGGCAAGGCGGCGCCGCCGGCCGGCCCGCAGCACGGCTCGGGTGGCCCGGCGAAGGAGAGCTGGTGGAAGTCGGACGCCACCGAGAACGCCCGTCGTAACCTCGGGCTGGTCGGCGTCCTGGTGGCGCTGGTGGTGATCGGTATCGCCACCCGGCCGGACCTCTACAGCGACCCGACCTGGGTGAAGAACAACATCTTCACCATCCTGCAGCAGGCGTCGGCGATCGGTGTGGTCACCGTCGGCATGACGTTCGTGATCATCGGGGGTGGCATCGACCTCTCGGTGGGCGCGATCATGGCGCTGGCCGGGGTGTGGGCCACCACGGTCGCCACCCAGAGTTTCGGCGCGGGCGGCATGATCTTCACCGCGCTGGCCGTCGGTCTCGGGGTCGGTCTGGTCAACGGGGTACTGATCTCCTACGGCAGGTTGGTGCCGTTCATCGCGACACTGGCGATGATGGTCGCGGCCCGGGGGCTGGCCGCCGAGATCTCCGACAAGCAGACCCAGGTCTCCACCTCCTCGGTGATCAACGGCATCGCCACCCAGCGGATCCTCGGCATCCCGCTGCTGGTGATCATCCTGGCGCTGGTGGTCGCGGCCGGTTGGGTGCTGCTCAACCGCACCACGTTCGGCCGGCGTACGGTCGCCGTCGGCGGCAACAGCGAGGCGGCCCGGCTCGCCGGCATCAACGTCAAGTGGCACACCCTGCTGCTCTACGGCCTCTCCGGGCTGTGCTGCGGGATCGCCGCGATCATGCTCATGGCGCAGGCCAACTCGGCCCAGGCCGCCATGGCCAACCTCTACGAACTCGACGCCATCGCGGCGGCGATCATCGGCGGCACGCTGCTCAGCGGTGGTCGCGGCACCATCATGGGCGCGCTGTTCGGCGTGCTGGTCTTCTCCACGATCACCAACCTGTTCGCGATCAACGGTCTGTCGACCGAGTCGCAGAACATGATCAAGGGCGCCATCATCGTGGCCGCCGTGCTCATCCAGGAGTTCCGCTTCAAGTCAGTGAGCCAGCTCTTCACCCGCAACAAGGGCGCCACCGCCTAGCACAGCCAGCGCACCACACCAGGTGAGCGTCCGGTCGGGACGCCCGCCGGGATCGTCACACCCTCAAACACCCACCACTGATGGAATCCAGGAGGTCGTCATGACCAAGGACGGACGCGATCTGTCCCGCCGCCGGCTGCTGCTGGGCGGAGCGGCGCTCGGCGCCGGCGCCCTGCTCACCGCCTGCACGAGCAACGAGGCCGCCCCGCAGACCGCCCAGACCATGGGCGCCAACGAGGGCAACCCGAACTCCTCGCCGGGCCAGCGGGTGGTGATCGGCTTCTCCGCGCCGGCCGCCGACCACGGCTGGATGGCCGCCATCATCAACAACGCGCGGGCCCAGGCCGCGGCGTACTCGGACGTGGAGCTCAAGGTCGTCGAGGCCGGCGCCGACGCGGCGGCGCAGCGGGCCGGCGTCGACACCCTGATCGCCGAGAAGCCGAACGTCCTGGTGATGCTGCCGCACGACGGCGCGGAGCTGACCGCCAGCGGCATCAAGGCGATGCAGGCCGGCATCCCGGTGATCAACCTGGACCGGGCCTTCAACCAGGCGCTCGCCTACCGCACCCTGATCAAGGGCGACAACTACGGCATGGGCGTCTCGGCCGGCAACTACGTCATCGCGCAGATGCGGGCCAAGGGCGTCACCAGCCCGGTCATCGCCGAGATCGCCGGCATCGACTCGCTGCCGCTGACCCAGGAGCGGTCGGCCGGGTTCCGCGACACGCTGACCGCCGCGGGCCTCCAGATCGCCAACCGGCGGGCGGCGGAGTTCACCGCCGACTCCGGCCAGCGTGAGGCGGCCAACCTGCTCCAGGCCCTGCCGAAGATCGACGCACTGTGGAACCACGACGACGACCAGGGCATCGGTGTGCTCGCCGCGATCAGCCAGGCGAACCGCAGCGAGCTCATCATGGTCGGTGGCGCCGGTTCGAAGGCCGCGATCGAGGCGATCCAGGCCGACAGCGGCGTGCTCAAGGCGACGGTCACCTACAGCCCGTCGATGGCCTCCTCGGCCATCTCGCTGGCCCGGCTGATCGGCCAGAACAAGGGAATGGGCGACCTGGTCGAGCTCCAGGTGCCGAAGGAGATCACGCTGGCCTCCGAGACCATCACCAAGGAGAACGCGAGCAACTACATCTCGCTCGGGTTCTGATCCACGGCAAGGCGGGGGGAGGCCCACGTTGTCCACTGTAGATAAAGAGTTGCGGATCGGGATGGTCGGCTACGCCTTCATGGGTGCGGCGCACTCACAGGCGTGGCGCACCGTCAACCGGGTCTACGACCTGCCGGCGTACGCCCGGATGACGGCGATCTGCGGCCGCGACGAGTCCAAGGTGGCCGAGGCCGCCGCGCGACTCGGATGGGACGGACACACCACCGACTGGCGTTCGCTGATCGACCGGGACGACATCGACGTGATCGACGTCTGCACCCCGGGTGACAGCCACGCCGAGATCGCGATCGCGGCGCTGGCGGCGGGCAAGCACGTGCTGTGCGAGAAGCCGCTGGCCAACACGGTCGACGAGGCCCGCGCCATGGCCGCCGCGGCGGCCGAGGCCCGGTCGGTCGGGGTACGGTCCATGTGCGGGTTCAACTACCGCCGGGTCCCCGCGATCGCCCTGATGCGTCAGCTTGTCGCCGACGGCCGGATCGGCGTGATCCGGCACGTCCGCGCGACGTACCTCCAGGACTGGCTCGTCGACCCGACGGTGCCGCTGGCTTGGCGGTTGCAGAAGGACAAGGCGGGCTCCGGCGCGCTCGGCGACATCGGTGCCCACATCATCGACGCCACCGAGTTCGTCACCGGCCAACGGATCGCGAGCGTGAGCGGCCTGGTCGAGACCTTCGTCAAGGAACGCCCGCTGCCCGGCGAGGCGAGCGGGCTGGCGGCGAAGTCGCTCGCGACCGCCGACGGGACCGGTCCGGCGACCGGCCCGGTCACGGTCGACGACGCCGCGCTGTTCACCGCCCGGCTCGACGGCGGCGCGGTCGGCAGCTACGAGGCGACCCGGTTCGCGACCGGCCGCAAGAACGGGCTGCGGATCGAGATCAACGGCTCGCTCGGTTCGGTCGCGTTCGACTTCGAGCGGATGAACGAGCTGGAGTTCTACGACGCCGACCGGCCGGTCAGCGAGCAGGGTTTCAGCCGGATCCTGGTGACCGAGCCGGACCACCCGTACATGTCGGCGTGGTGGCCGGCCGGCCACATCATCGGTTACGAACACTCGTTCACCCACCAGGCCCGCGACTTCCTCGAGGCGGTCGCGACCGGGGTGGACCCGACGCCGTCGTTCGACGACGCCCTCCACGTCCAGCTCGTGCTGGAGGCCGTGGAGCGGTCCGCCGCGACGGGAGCGTGGACCGCGGTGGATTCGGCCCTGACCGCGGTCGTCGCCTGACCGGAGTACGAGGCTCCTCGGGCCCGAGTGCGAGGAGCCGGACGTGGTTGCGCCCCACGTCCGGTTGACGAGGGCCCGAGGGTAGGCCGTCCGGCGCGACCGGACCGGGATTCCCCGGTCGCGCCGGACGACCAGCAGGCGCAGCGCAGGACCTTGGCGGACGTGGCACCGCGCCAGGGGTGAGGCACCAACGCAGAACCGGTCCGGCATCCGGACCAGTGCCAACGGTGAGGCTCCACGAGCCTCCCCGACCCCCGGAGGTTTTCCATGGCAAGATCCGTTCGACGGTGGTTCGCCATCGTCGCGGGCGCCGCGCTGACGGTGCCCCTGGCGGCCGCCGCGCCGGCGTACGCCCACCCCGGCCACGAGCACGAAGACGGCTACCAGGTGCTCGTCTTCACCCGCGCGGCCGCGGGTGCCCACGACTCCACCGCCAAGGGCGTCAACGCGATCCGTACCCTCGGCAACAACAACGGCTTCACCATCGACGTGACGCAGAACGGCACCGCGTTCACCCCCGAGAACCTCGCGAACTACAAGGCCGTGGTGTTCCTCAACGCCACCGGGGACGTACTCGACGAGAACCAGCAGGTCGCCTTCGAGGACTACATCCAGGCCGGCAACGGCTACCTCGGCATCCACGCGGCCGTCGAGGCCGAGCCGGACTGGGCCTTCTACCGTGACCTGGTCGGCACCTCGGCCGCCGGCACGAGCGGCAGCGGCAACGCCCGCATCGACGTCGCCGACCGGGCCCACCCGGCGACGAAGACCGTGTCCCGGCAGATCACCCTCGACGACGAGATCTACAACTACACCAGCAACGTGCGCGGCACCGCCCACGTGCTGGCCACCGTCGACGAGAAGAGCTACACCGGCGGCACGATGGGCTACGACCACCCCATCTCGTGGTGCCGTGACTACCAGGGCGGCCGGTCCTTCTACACCGGGCTCGGGCACTCCGAGGCGACGTACGCCAACGGCGCCTTCCGCAAGCACCTGCTCGGCGGCATCCAGTGGGCCGCCGGCGTGGCCGAGGGCGACTGCGGCGCGACGGTGCTGGCCAACTACGAGCGGGTCGTGCTCAACGACCAGCCCGGCGAGCCGATGTCGCTGGCCGTCCTGCCCGACGGCCGGGTCCTGCACAACACCCGCAGCGGTGAGATCCGGCTCTACAACCCGGCCAACGGCGCCAGCCCGGTGATCGCCTCGATGTCGGTCTACCAGCACGACGAGGATGGCCTCCAGTCCGTCACGCTCGACCCCGACTTCGCCAACAACAAGTGGGTCTACCTCTACTACGCCCCGCCGCTGAACACCCCGGTCGACAACCCGGCCACCCCGGGCGTCAACGAGGGCGACGCCCCGGCGACCAGCAACGACCCGACCGTCTGGGACAAGTTCGTGGGCTACAACCAGCTCTCCCGGGTCAAGTTCGTCGACGGCGAGAACCCCACGCTGGACTTCTCGACCGAGCAGAAGATCCTCCAGGTCGAGGCCGACCGGGGCGCCTGCTGCCACGTCGGCGGTGAGGTCAAGTTCGACGGCAAGGGCCTGCTCTACCTGGTGACCGGTGACGACACCAACGCCAGCGGATCGGACGGCTACACCCCGATCAACGAGTCGCCGACCCAGGGCCCGGCGTACGACGCCCAGCGCTCCTCGGCCAACACCAACGACCTGCGGGGCAAGGTGCTGCGGATCAAGGTGAAGCCGGACGGCACGTACAGCATCCCGGCCGGCAACCTCTTCCCGCAGGCGCAGAACACCGACGGGAAGACCCGCCCCGAGATCTTCCTGATGGGTCTGCGTAACCCGTTCCGGTTCGACGTCGACGCCCGCGGCTGGGTGTACGTCGGCGACTACTCGCCGGACACCCGGGTGCCCAGCGCGACCCGTGGCCCGGAGGGCACCGGCCGCTGGCTGGCGACCAACAAGGCCGGCAACTACGGCTGGCCGTACTGCACCCAGCCGGACCAGCCCTACATCGACTACGACTTCGCGACCCGCACGTCGAAGGAGACGCCGTTCAACTGTGCGGCGCCGGTCAACGACTCGCCGCGCAACACCGGCCGGACGGTCCTGCCACCGGTGCAGCCGTCGCAGTTCCACTACACCTTCAACGCGGTCACCCCGTGCCGTGGGGCGTACCTCGCGCCGGCGCAGACCTGTGACTTCAAGTGGCCGGTGATCGGCACCGGCGGCGTCGGCCCGATGGGCGGCCCGATCTACAAGTACGACGCCGACCTGGACTCCGACGTCAAGCTGCCCGAGTACTACAACGACGCGGTCGTCTTCGGCGAGTTCAGCCGGGACAAGATCTTCATGATGCGGACCAACGGCAGCGGCCAGCTGCTCGGGGTCGAGCAGTTCCTGCCGGGCTTCACCTTCGACAACCCGATCGACATGGAGTTCGGGCCGGACGGCAGCCTCTACGTGCTGGAGTACGGCGACGGCTTCTTCCGGGCCAACCCGGACGCCGCGCTGTCGGTGATCCGCTACGTCAAGGGCACCCGGGGCCCGGTGGCCGAGATCGACGCCGCCCCGACCTCGGGCCAGGCGCCGCTGACCGTCCAGTTCTCCAGCGAGGGTTCGCACTCGCCGGAGCCGGGCGAGACCGTCTCGATCGCCTGGGACTTCGACGGTGACGGCACGACCGACTCGACCGAGGCGAACCCGTCCTTCACCTACACCACCAACGGGGTCTACTACGCCCAGTTGACGGTGACCGACAACAGCGGCAAGGCGGCGACCCTGAACCGCACGATCACGGTCGGCAACACCGCACCGACGATCACGCTGCACACGCCGGTCTCCGGCTCGTTCTTCGAGTGGGGCGACCAGATCCCGTACACGCTGACGGTCACCGACCCGGAGGACGGGACGATCGACTGCAGCCGGGTCGAGGTGACGTTCGTGCTCGGCCACGACGAGCACGGCCACCCGCAGGGTTCGACGACCGGTTGCTCCGGCGTGGTTCCGAGCCCGGCCGACGGCGCCGACCACGCCGGCAGCTACCTCTACGGCGGCATCAGCGCCAGCTACACCGACCTGGGGGCGAACGGTCAGCCGGCGCTGACCACGGTCGAGCAGTCGAGGGTCCAGCTGCGCCTCCAGCAGGCGGAGTACGCCCAGGTCAAGCAGGGTGTCACGGTCGCGAACACGAACGACGCCGGAGCCGGCCAGCACCTGACCGGAATCGACAACGGTGACCACATCGCGTTCGACCCGATCAACCTGGGCGACGCCGGCTCGGTCACCTTCCGCTACGCCGGTGGTTCGGCGGCGACCGCGGGCACCCCGCGGGCGGTCGTCGAGCTGCGGGTCGGCGCGCCGGACGGCACCCTCGCCGGCACCGCCACCCTGAACGCCACCTCGGGCACCAACGTCTGGGCCAGCCAGAGCATCCAGGTCGACCAGCCGGACACCTACGGGCAACCGCTCTACCTGGTGTTCAGGTCGGTCTCCGGGGGCCCGACGACCGCACTGTTCAACCTCAACTGGGTCGAGTTCGGCTCGACCCCCTGACCCGGCCCGTCACCACCTGAGTGACGGCCAAGGTCCCGCCGGCGGCCGGCGCCGCCGGCGGGACCGGACAGAACCACCGGCTGGGCGGACCCCGCACCAGGTCCGCCCGGCCGGGGGACGCACCGACCGCCGGCTGGGCGGACCTCCGGTCCGCGCAGCCGGCCCAGGGAAGACGCACTGCGGGGGAGGCAGGGTCGCGACGCCGACCGACCCTGCCTGCTGATGCCCTGTCCGCCCGGCCGATCGAGCCCGGGGCAGCGTCGACGACGCCGACGTCGACGCGGTCACGGTGGTGCCACCTCGATCCGGTCGGGCGGACAGGGCCCAATTCTCCCGGCCGGGCCGGCCGGCCGGAATCACCCGGTCGGGCGGCACCGGACCGGTTTGCATATCGGCGAGGGCAAGGGAGAACCACATGCGTACGGGAGTCTGGCTGATCGGAGCACGCGGATCCGTCGCGGCGACCAGCATCGTCGGTTGGCTGGCGCTGCGCGCCGGCCTGGCCGAGCCCACCGGCTGCGTCACCGAGCTGCCCGGGCTGCGCAGCCCGGCGCTGCCGGCCCTGGGCGAACTCGTCCTCGGTGGACACGAGATCACCGAGACGCCCCTGCTGAAGAAGGCCGAGGCCCTTGCCGCCGCCGGTGTCGTGCCGGCCCGGCTCGTCGACGCACTGCACGACGAACTCGTCACCGTCGACGGCGACGTACGGCCGCTGCCCGCCGCCGACACCCAGGCCGGCACCGCCGCACTGATCGCCGCCGACCTGGCCGACTTCCGGTCCCGGCACGCGCTCGACGAGGTGGTGGTCGTCAACGTCTCCACCACCGAGCCGGCGCCCGCCCCGCTGCCGGCCCACGCCGACCTCGCGGCGCTGGAGGAGGCGCTCGCCCGTCCCGGCGTGGTGCTGCCGCCCAGCTCGCTGGCCGCGTACGCCGCGTTCACCGCCGGCTGCTCCTATGTGGACTTTACGCCGTCGACCGGGGCCCGCCTGCCGGCACTGCACGAGCTGGCGGTCCGGCACGGCGTGCCGTACGCCGGGCACGACGGGAAGACCGGCGAGACGCTGGTCAAGTCGGTGCTCGCCCCGATGTTCGCGCTGCGCCACCTGCGGGTGCGTACCTGGTCCGGCATCAACCTGCTGGGTGGCGGCGACGGCGCCAACCTCGCCGAGCCGGCCGCCAACGCCGCCAAGACCGCGAGCAAGCAGCGGGTGCTCGGGGAAACCCTCGGCTACCAGCCGCAGGGGACCACCCGGATCGAGTACGTCGACGACATCGGCGACTTCAAGACCGCCTGGGACCTGATCACCTTCTCGGGGTTCCTCGGCACCGCCATGCGGATGGAGTTCAGCTGGCACGGCTGCGACTCGGCCCTGGCCGCCCCGCTGGTGCTCGACCTGGCCCGGCTGGCCGCCGCCGCGCGCGCCGCCGGCCGGCACGGGCCACTGCCCGAACTCGCGTTCTTCTTCAAGGACCCGATCGACGCCACCGCCCACTCGCTCGACGAGCAGTGGCGGATCCTCGCCGACTTCGTCGGCTCGCTGCCCGGAGGTGAGCACTGATGGGACTTCTGCGGGATCTCGTCGACCTGGTACGCGCCCCGGCCGCGCTGTCCGTGCCCGGTGACGTGGTGGCCGGTGCCGCCGCGGCCGGCACCCTCGGCGCGCGTACCCCGGCCCTGGCCGGCGCGTCGGTCTGCCTCTACTGGGCCGGCATGGCCGGCAACGACTGGGCCGACCGGGACCTCGACGCGGTCGAGCGCCCCGAGCGGCCGATCCCGTCCGGCCGGGTCTCCGCGCCGGCCGCGCTGGGGATCGCCGCCGGGCTCACCGTCGCCGGCCTCGGGCTCGCCGCGCTCGGCGGCGGCCGGCGGGCGCTCGCCGTCGCCGGGCCGCTCGCCGCCGCCGTGTGGGCGTACGACCTGCGGGCCAAGAACACCGCCGCCGGGCCGGCGGTGATGGCCGCCTGCCGGGGGCTCGACGTGCTGCTCGGCGCGAGCACCGGCCGGCCGGCCCGGGCGCTGCCGGCGGCGCTCGCGGTGGCCGCGCACACCTATACGGTCACCGAACTGTCCCGGCGCGAGGTCGGTGGCGCCGACCCCCGGCTGCCGAGGGTGACGCTCGCCGGCACCGCCGCCCTGGCGGCGGCGACCGCCGCGGCCGGCGCCCGGCCCGGCCGGCCGGCGTGGCGCCGCGCGGTGCCGGCCGCCCTGGCCGCCTGGTACGCCGCCCAGTACGGCGGCGCCCAGGCCCGCGCCGCCGCCGAGCCGTCGGCGACCCGCATCCGGGCCGCGGTCGGGGCCGGGATCACCGGCCTGCCGGCCCTGCAGGGGGCGCTCACCGCACACGCCGGTGCCGCCACGGCCGGGCTGGCCGTGGCCGCCGCCGCCCCGCTCGGCCGCCGCCTGGCCCGAATGGTGTCGCCGACATGACCGAGCGAAGCGGTGGCATGACCGGGCGGAGCGAGGGGGCGGCATGACCGGAAAGGAACTCGGGGCGGGCGGTCAGTTGCGGTTCGGGTACGGGACGAACGGGTTCGCCAACCACCGGCTGCCCGACGCCCTCGCCGTCATCGCCGACCTGGGCTACGCCGGGGTGGCGCTCACCCTCGACCACGACCATCTCGACCCGTTCGCGCCCGATCTCGCCCGGCAGGTCGCCGAGGTCGCCGACCGGCTGCGCGACCTCGAACTCGCGGTGGTGATCGAGACCGGCGCCCGCTACCTGCTCGACCCGTGGCGCAAGCACGCGCCGACCCTGCTGCACGACGACCGGTACCTGCGGTTGCAGTTCCTGCGCCGGGCGGTGGCGATCGGCGCGGACCTCGGCGCCGAGGCGGTGTCGTTCTGGGCCGGCGTACGACCGTCCGAGGTGGACGAACGGCTGGCCTGGGAGCGGCTGGTCGACGGCTGCGGGCAGATGGTGGAGGTGGCGGCCGGGGCGGGCGTACCGCTGGGGTTCGAGCCGGAGCCCGGGATGCTGGTGGAGGACATCGCCGGCTGGCGGGCCCTGCGCGCCGCCCTCGGCGATCCGGCCGGCTTCGGCATCACCCTCGACATCGGACACTGCCGGTGCCTGGAGCCGGACCCGGTGCCGGACTGCGTCGCCGCCGTCGCCGACCACCTGGTGAACGTGCAGATCGACGACATGCGGCGGGGCGAGCACGAGCACCTGGAGTTCGGCACCGGCGAGATCGACTTCCCGCCGGTGCTCGGGGCGCTGGCCGACGCCGGCTACCACGGCCTGGTCGCCGTGGAACTGCCCCGGCACTCGCACGCGGCGCCGTCGGTCGCCACCCGGTCGATCGAGTTCCTGCGCCGGGCCGAACGTGCCGCCGGCATCCCGCGCCGGCCCGCCGAAACCGCCGGCGCCGCCCGGGGCCGGCCCGCGAGGGCGGTCTGGGCCGGCGCGGCGGCCCTGGAAGGAGAGCGGTGATGGATCTCGACGACCTGCGGTCCGCGCTCGCCGGTACGGCCGGCGGCGGCTGGCTGGCGGAGGCGCTGGACCGGATCGCCGGCGAGCCCGGCGCGGTGGGACGGCTGTTCGCCGCCGCCGGCCGCCGGGTCGGCCGGACACCGTTGACCGCCGGCTGGAGTGCCGACGAGGCGGCCCGCGCGCTGCTGCTGGCCGCGCTCCCCGCCGACCTGGTCGCGGAGCGGGCCGAAACCCTCTACCGGTTCGGCGACGCCGCCGAGAAACGGGCGGTGCTGAAGGCGCTGCCGCTGCTGCCGGTCGGTGCCGCCGCCGTACCGCTGCTGCACGACGCGATCCGCACCAACGACGCCCGGCTGGTCGCCGCCGCCGTCGGCCCGTACGCCCGGCACCTGGACCGGGCGGCGTGGCGGCAGGCGGTGCTGAAGTGCGTGTTCATGGGGCTGCCGCTCGCGGTCGTGGACGACCTCGACGCCCGGGCCG
Source organism: Polymorphospora sp. NPDC051019 (assembly GCF_040683055.1). Lineage (NCBI taxonomy): Bacteria > Bacillati > Actinomycetota > Actinomycetes > Micromonosporales > Micromonosporaceae > Polymorphospora > Polymorphospora sp. NPDC051019. The sequence continues at coordinate 130,525 of NZ_JBFBCH010000003.1, forward strand.
ACGCCGAGCTGGCCGTGATGCTCGGCGGTCTGGTCGAGGAGCGCCGGGCCGCCGGCCGTGAGGTCGCCGCCGACGCGGTCGACCTGCTGGCCCGGCTCACCGCCGGCGCACCCGCCGGTGGTCCGGCCGGCACCGACGCAAGGAATGAGGCGTGATGCGTATCTTCGACCCGCACATCCACATGACGTCGCGCACCACCGACGACTACCGGGCGATGGCCGCGGCCGGGGTCCGGGCGGTCGTCGAGCCGGCGTTCTGGCTCGGCCAGCCGCGTACGAACCCCGGCTCGTTCGCCGACTACTTCGACTCGCTGATCGGCTGGGAGCCGTACCGGGCCGGACAGTTCGGCATCCGGCACCACGCCACGATCGCGCTGAACCCCAAGGAGGCCAACGACCCCCGCTGCCGGCCGGTGCTCGACCTGCTGCCGCGCTACCTCGACAAGGACGGCGTGGTCGCGGTGGGGGAGATCGGCTACGACTCGATGACGCCGGAGGAGGACGAGGCGTTCGCCGCCCAGCTCGCCCTGGCCGTCGAGTACGAGCTGCCGGCGCTGGTGCACACCCCGCACCGGGACAAGGCGCGCGGCACCGAACGGACCCTCGCCGTCGTCGCCGAGTCCGGTATCGGGCCCGGACGGGTGGTCGTCGACCACCTCAACGAGGTCACCGTCGCGGCCGTCCACGACGCCGGCTGCTGGATGGGCTTCTCGATCTATCCCGAGACCAAGATGTCGCCGCCCCGCATGGTCGAGATCCTCAAGGAACACGGGCTGGACCGGATGCTGGTCAACTCGGCCGCCGACTGGGGGCACTCCGACCCGCTGCTGACCCGGGCCACCGGCGAGGCGATGCTCGCCGCCGGGTTCACCGACGACGACGTCGACAAGGTGCTGTGGCGCAACCCGGTCGAGTTCTACGGCCAGTCCGGGCGGCTCGACCTGTCCGACCTCGGTCCGGCCGCGGACACCTTCGAGGGCAGCTCCATCAAGCGCGGCGGAAGCTGATGAGGCTGCGGCACGGCGACGGCCAGACCGTCCATCTCGGATACTGCACGAACGTGCACCCGGCGCAGGACCTCGACGGGATCGTGGCCCAACTCGACACGTACGCGCTGCCGGTGCGCGAACGGCTCGGCACCGACCTGCTCGGGCTGGGCCTGTGGCTGGCCGCGCCGGTCGCCGCCGAACTGGCCGCCGAGCCCAGGCTGCGCCGCCGGTTGCGGCACGAACTCGACGTACGCGGGCTGGAGGTGGTGACGCTCAACGGCTTCCCGTACGCCTCGTTCCAGGACCCGGTGGTCAAGTACGCCGTCTACCACCCGGACTGGACCACCCCGGACCGGCTGGCGTACACCCTGGACCTGGCCCGGGTGCTGGCCGACCTGCTGCCCGACGACGCGGCCCGGGGCTCGATCTCGACCCTGCCGCTGGCGTGGCGCGAGCCGTGGGACGCCGGGCGGGCCGACGCCTGCGCGCGTAACCTCGACGCGCTCGCCGCCGGGCTGGCCGGGCTGGCCGCCGACACCGGACGCACCGTCCGGGTGGCGTTCGAGCCCGAACCGGGCTGCGTGGTGGAGACCACCGCCGACGCCGTACGGCAACTGTGCGCGGTGGACACCGAGTGGCTGGGGGTCTGCGTCGACCTGGCCCACCTCGCCTGCGCCTGGGAGGAGCCGGCCGCCGCGCTGGCCGCCCTGCGCGCCGCCGGCCTGCCGGTGGTCAAGGTGCAGGTGTCGGCGGCGCTGGGTGCGGCGACGCCGGACCGGCACGCCGACGTGCTGCGTGACTACGTCGAGCCGCGCTTCCTGCACCAGACCCGTGGTGCCGGCGGCGGCGCCACCGACGACCTCGACGAGGCGCTGGACGCCGGCCTGCCCGGCCCCTGGCGGGTGCACTACCACGTGCCGCTGCACGCCGCCCCGGCGGCGCCGCTGACCGCCACCGTGCCGGTGCTGCGCGAGGCGTTGCGCGAGCTGGTCGGCGGGGCGGCGGCCGGCTGCGACCACCTCGACGTCGAGACGTACACCTGGGGGGTGCTGCCGGCGGCGCACCGTCCCGGGACCCCCGACCAGCTTGCCGCCGGCATCGCCGCGGAGCTGGCCTTCGCCCGCGACGAACTGCTCGCGCTGGGCCTTTCCACACCGTCCGACACCCCCAGATCCCAGGAGGTGACCGCGTGAAGCCACTGCTCGTCCTCGACGTGGTGGGCCTGACGCCCCGGTTACTCGACCACATGCCCCGGCTGTCGGCGGTCGCCGACGCGGGGTTCCGGGCCTCGCTCGGCACCGTGCTGCCGGCCGTCACCTGCTCGGTGCAGTCGACGTTCCTGACCGGCGAGCCGCCGTCCGGGCACGGGATCGTCGGCAACGGCTGGTACTTCCGTGACCTCGGCGAGGTCTTCCTGTGGCGGCAGCACAACGCGCTGGTCGGCGGCGACAAGCTCTGGCACGCCGCGCGCCGGGTCGAACCGGGCTACACGGTCGCCAACGTCTGCTGGTGGTATGCGATGGGCGCCGACGTCAACTGGACCGTCACCCCGCGCCCGGTCTACCACGCCGACGGCCGCAAGGACCCGGACTGCTACACCGATCCGCCGGAACTGCACGACGCGCTGACCGGCCGGCTCGGCACGTTCCCGCTCTTCAGCTACTGGGGCGCGAACGCCGGCATCACCTCGACGGCCTGGATCACCAAGGCGACCATGCAGATCATGGCGGACCACTCGCCGGACCTGACCCTGGCCTACCTGCCGCACCTCGACTACGACCTGCAACGGTTCGGCCCGTCGGCGCCGCAGGCGGCGGCCGCCGCCGCCGAACTCGACGCCACCGTCGGCCCGCTGATCGACGCCGCGACCGCCCGGGGCGCCACGGTCGTCGCGCTGTCCGAGTACGGCATCACCGACGCGTCGCGGCCGGTCGACGTCAACCGGCTGCTGCGCGCCGAGGGGCTGCTCCGGGTCTACACCCAGGCCGGGATGGAGTACCTCGACCCGTGGACGTCGCGGGCGTTCGCCGTCGCCGACCACCAGGTGGCCCACGTCTACGTCCGCGACCCGGCCGACGTACCGGTGGTGGCGAAGCTGCTCGGCGGGCTGGCCGGGGTCGCCGAGGTGCTCGACCGGGACGGCCAGAAGACGTACGGGCTGGACCACGAGCGTTCCGGCGAGCTGGTCCTGGTCGCCGAGCCGGACGCCTGGTTCACCTACTACTACTGGCTCGACGACGCCCGGGCCCCGGACTTCGCCCGGCTGGTGGAGATCCACCGCAAGCCCGGGTACGACCCGGCCGAGCTGTTCTTCGACCCGGCCAATCCGGGCGCGGCGAAGGGCCGGGCCGCGCTCGCCCTGTTGCGCAAGAAGACCGGCATGCGCTACCTGATGAACGTGGTCGGGCTGGACGCCGGTGCGCGGGCGGTCCGCGGCTCGCACGGGCGGCTGCCCGCCGACCCGCTCGACGGGCCGGTGCTGCTCTGCTCCGACCCGGCCGCCGCCCGGGACCACTTCGCCGCGACCGACGTCAAGGGGCTGCTGCTGCACCTGGCCGGGCTGGGCGACCCACCGGCGGTGGGGACGAGGTGATCCGATGACGATCGAACTGGTGCGCGACACCGACCTCGACGAGTTGCGGGCCCGCTGCGACCTCGCGCTCGCCGGCTATCTGGACCGGCAGGACGCGGACTGGCCGGACGGCGCACCCCGTGGGGTGTTCGACACCCTGCGCCGTTTCGTGCTGGCCGGTGGCAAGCGGCTGCGGCCGCTGTTCTGCTACTGGGGCTGGCGGGGGGCCGGCGAGCCCGACCGGCCCGAGATCGTGTCGGCGGCGGCCGCGCTGGAACTGTTCCACGCGTTCGCGCTGATCCACGACGACATCATGGACGGCAGCGACCAGCGGCGCGGCGAACCGTCGGTGCACCAGCTCTTCGCTGACCTGCACACCCGGCTGTCGTGGCGGGGCGACCCCGGCGCGTACGGCCGCAGCGCGGCGCTGCTCTGCGGCGACCTCTGCGCCGCGTGGGCGGACCAGATGTTCCACGAGTCGGGGCTGCCCGCCGAGCGGATCCACGACGGGTACGCCGTCTACTGCGCGATGCGGACCGAGGTGATCGCCGGCCAGTACCTGGACCTGGTGTCCGGGGTCGGGGACGGCTCGGTGGCCAGCGCGCTGACGGTGATCCGGATGAAGGCGGCCCGCTACACCGTGACCCGGCCGCTGCAGATCGGGGCGGGGCTGGCCGGCGCCGGCCCCGAACTGCTCGACGCGTACGCCGCGTTCGGCGATCCGCTCGGTGACGCCTTCCAGTTGCGCGACGACGTGCTCGGCGTCTTCGGCGACCCGGCGGTGACCGGAAAGTCCGTACTGGATGATCTGCGGGAGGGCAAGCCGACGGTGATGATGGCACTGGCCCGCGACAGCGCCGACCGGGCCCAGGCGGCCCGGCTGCGGGTGCTGTTCGGCAACCCGCAACTGGACGCCGAGGGCGCGGCCGAATTGCGCACGATCATCGTCGAGACGGGCGCGCTGGACCGGATCGAGCAGATGATCAAGGTGTACGGCGACGCCGCGCTCGCGGCCCTCGCCGACGCCCCGGTGGCCGCCGAGGCGCGGGCCGCACTGGCCGCGTTGGCCCACTCCGTGGTCGACCGCCAGCGGTGACGCCGGTGGCCGGGACGGGCGCCCGGCGCGGCCGTGGCCAGGCCGTCGCCGCGGGCTGCTGCGACGGATGTCGGAGCAGGTCAGCGGCGGTTTCCGACACCTGCACAACCCTGATATCGAAGGCTCTGAGCCGCCGTTCGATCGATGTCTCCGGCACTTGGTCACAGGGTGGTGGACTTTCGTCCGGCACGTCTGGCGCAACAACTTGTTCATGACCTAGCGTCCCTGCGCAGGGGACGGTGATCTCGACCGTGGGGACTGCCGCGGTCCTGGCGAAACGCCCCGTTCAAAGGGAGGCACAGTGGTCATCCACGATCTGGGCGCGGCTAATCTCGATCAATACGATCGACATGGCCCCATTTCAAATCTGGATGGCAGGGAATCACCGCTGCGGCCCGTACCGCGCCAGCGGTCCGGTCGCGAGCCGGTGACCCGGCCCGAGCACGAGGCCGGCTGGCGCCCGCTGCGGATCGCGATGATCGGACAGAAGGGCATGCCGGCGACGTACGGCGGGATCGAACGCCACGTCGAGGAGTTGGCGAGCCGCCTGGTCGGCCTCGGCCACGAGGTGACCGTCTACTGCCGGCCGAGCTACGGCTCGGTGCCGATGGACGCCTACCGGGGCGTACGACTGCGCCAGGTCCGCACGATCGCCAGCAAGCACCTCGACGCGATCGTGCACTCGACCACCTCCACCCTCGCCGCCATCGGCGACCGGCCGGACATCGTGCACTACCACGGGCTCGGCCCCGGCCTGGTCGCCCCGCTGCCGCGCTACCTGTCCCGGGCCCGGGTGGTGCTCACCGTGCACGGCCTGGACAACCAGCGGGCGAAATGGGGCAGGCTGGCGCGTACGGTGCTGGACACGGCGCACTGGTTCAGCGGGCACGTACCCAACGAACGGGTCACCGTCTCGCGTGGCCTGGCCGCCCACTACGACACCCACTTCGGCGCCTCCGCCCGCTACATCGCCAACGGGGTGACCGCCGGCCGGCGGCTTCCCGCCCGTCAGATCACCGCCCGTTTCGGACTGACGCCGGACGGTTACCTGCTGCTGGTCGGCAGGCTGGTCCCGGAGAAGGCCGCCGATCTGCTCGTCCGGGCGTTCCGCCGGATCCAGACCGACCTCAAGCTGGCGATCGTCGGCGGCTCGTCGTTCTCCGACGACTTCGTCGCCCGGCTGCGCGCCGAGGCCGACGGCGACCCGCGCGTGGTGTTCACCGGGTTCGCGTACGGCGACCTGCTCGCCGAGCTGTACAGCAACGCCGCCGCCTTCGTGCAGCCGTCCCGGCTGGAAGGGCTGCCGCTGACCCTGCTGGAGGCCGCCTCGTACGACCTGCCGGTCGTCGCCAGCGACATCGCGCCGCACGTCGAGGTGCTCGAACACGACGGACCCGGCCGCCGGCTCTTCGCCGACGGCGACGAGGAGGGCCTGGTCGCCGCGCTGACCCGACTGGTGGCCGACCCGGCGGCCGAACGCGTCGGCGCCCGCGACCTGGGCGACCGGGTACGTGCCGAGTACACCTGGGACGGCGCCGCCCGCGAACTCGAACGGCTGTACCTCGACCTCGCCCGCCCGGTACGCCGCCGGGGCCGCGCGACCCGTTCGGCGGCCGGAGCCGGCACCGCCGGGTGACCCGTTCGAAGTGGGCAGGGTCGGCATATCGGCCCATTATCGGACGCAGCCCGGCCGGGATAGGTTGATTCGGCTTTGGTGGCACGACAGGTGTGGAGCCGATGAACGAGGGCGACCGGCAGGCCCTGCGGGGGGCGCCCGGCGGTGATCCGCCGTCCGGGGCCGCTCCGGCGCGCCCGGCCCCGTCCGGCACCGACCCCGGCCGCGTCGACCGGACGGGCCACCCCGCCCGCGCCGGCCGATCCGGCGACTCCGGTCGTCCCGGGCGGACCGGCACGGTGCTGACCGGGCTCGCCGCGCTGGCCGCCGCGGCGACCGCCGTGGTGGCCGGACTGTCCATGGCCGGCGGCGACCGGATGGGTGTGGTCCTGCCGCTGGCCGCGGTCACCGGGCTGCTGGTGGCGGCGCTCGCGGTCACCCGCTTCGCCGCGTACGTCCTGCTGATGCTCGCCGTCCGCTCCTGCGTCGACCTGTTCAAGCTCAGCGGCCCGACGGCCGGCCGGGCCGGCGGCGGCGAAGCGACCCGGGCGATGGACCCGTCCACCCTGCTCGCGGTCCTCTTCCTGCTCGCCGCCGGGCTCTGGCTCGCCGCCCAGCTTCGCCGTAACGGCCGGCTGCGCGGCTCCCCGCTCGGCCTGGCCATGCTGCTGGTCGGCGCGACCTGCCTCATCAGCGCCCTGGGCGCCGGCCAGCGGACGGCCAGCCTGCTGGAGGCGCTGCGGATCCTGACCGTGGTCGTCATGTTCGTGGTGCTCGAACAGCTCATCCCGGACACCCGGGTGGCCCGCCGGGTGCTGCTCGCCTGCTACGCCTCGCTGGTCCTGGCGCTGGGCTACACCGTGGTCATGTCGCTCGCCGGCCAGCCGCCGTCGGAGGTCAAGGGCAGCTTCACCCGGATCAGCGGGCCGTTCAGCCAGTCGACCACGTTCGGCCGCTACCTGATGTTCCTGGTCATCTTCGGCTTCGGCATCCACCGTTTCCTCGGCCGCCGGTCGCGGGTCGCGCTGACCGTGCTGCTCACCGCCTCGCTCGGCTTCCTGCTGCTGACCAACACCCGCAGCGCCATCCTCGGCGCCGCGATCGGGCTGGTCGTGGTCGCCGTACTGCACCGCAGCCGGAAGATGCTCGTCGGGCTGGTCGTGGTCGCCGTCGCCGGGGTGGCGCTGCTGCCGGCGGTCGGCGAACGGTTCGCCCAGATCACGCAGGCCCGGTCGGTCGGCGGCGGACCGACCGGCAACACGCTGGAATGGCGGGTCGCCTACTGGACCGACATCGTCACGCTGGCCAACCGCAACCCGGTCACCGGCATCGGCCCGAACATGACCCAGCGGGAGACCGCCGAGGCGAAGAAGCCGCACAACGACTTCCTGCGGGCGTACGTCGAGACCGGGGTGCTCGGCCTGCTCGCCTATCTCGCCATGATCGTGCTGATCCTGCACACCGCCCGGCAGGCGCTGCGGCGGGCGCCCCCGGGCAGCCTCGACCGGGGGATCGCGGTCGGCTTCGCCGGCTGCGCCGTGGCGTTCGTCGCGGTGAGCGCCGCGTCCAACGTCATCTCCAACGTGGTCACCCTGTGGTACCTGTTCGCCTTCGCCGCCGCGGCGAGCGCCGTCGCCCGTACCCCGGCGGGTGCCGCGCCGGCCACCGGTCCGGGCGTACCGGCGCTGGCCGGGCGCGGCGGCGCAACGTCAACCTGAGAACGCACATCCGAGTGGGGAGCGCAAGCGTGGAGATCGTCGACTACCTGCGGGTGGCCCGTCGGCGGCTGTGGATCCTGGTCGCCGTACCGGTGGTCGCGACCGGGGCGGCGGCGGCCATCGTGCTGCTCGCCCCGCAGCAGTACGTCGGCACCGCCTACGTCGCGGCGCCCGCGCTCGTCGGCGGCAGCGCCGCCCAGCAGTACACCGGTACCCAGGCCGCCAACCAGTTCGTGGCCTCGTTCGCCGCGGCCGCCACCTCGCCCCGGGTCGTCGAGCAGGTCTCGGCCGACACCGGCGTACGGCCGGCGGCCCTGCGCGACGGCATCGCCGTCGACCAGGTCGGCGCGAGCAGCCAGCTCGAGCTGTCCTACACGGCGCCGAACCGGGCGACCGTCGTACCGGTGCTGGAGTCGACCACCCGGCGGGCCCTGACGTTCCTCTTCTCCTCCCAGGTCGCGATCGCCACCCAGCAGGTCGAGGCGGCCCGGGCCGACGTCGCCGCGGCGACGACCGCGATCACCGAGTGGGAGAAGGAGAACAAGGTCTCCCAGCCGGACAAGATCTACCAGTCCACCCTCAACGAGCTGGCCACCCTTCGGCAGCAGCAGCTCTCCATGCAGGCGGTCGGCAACGGCCGGGGGGCCAGCGCGGCCGCGTCGGCCATCGCCGCCGGGCAGAAGCGGCTCGACGAGATCGGCCCGAAGCTGCCGGACTACCAGGCACTGCTGGCCCAGCGGGACGCCGCGACCAGCGCCCTGGCCCGGGCCCGCGAGGCGCTGCAGGGCGCCAACGCCCAGCTCCAGGCCGCCGACCCGGCCCAGGCGACCAGCATCAGCGAGGCCGCCCCGGTGTCGCGGATGCGCGGCCTGGTCGGCACCGCCCTGCCGGTCGGCGCGGCCGGCCTGCTCGTCGCGGTCGTCCTGGTCGCCCTGCTGGAGCTGCTCTCCCGCCAGCGCACCACCCCGGCCCCCGCCGCGGCCACCCCGGCGACCGCTCCCGCCGGCGAACCGGAGGCCGGCGCGCCCCGGCCGGCCACCGGCCGCGTCGCCGGCGGCCCGCTGCGGTCGGTACCGCTCGGCAAGACGGAGGGACCCGCCGTACCCGGCGCCCGCCGGCCGGTCGCCGACGACGACACCGTCACCCTGCCCGCCATCGGCTCGGCCGGCACCACCCCACCGGGCCGGCGCGGACCGAACCGGTGACCGCCGCCCCGGCCGCCCCGGCCGGCACCCCGAACGACCCGGCCGACTCCGGCGACCGGCACATCCGCGGCATCGCCCGGGGCGGCAGCCTCAACCTGGTCGGCGCGCTCCTCAGCCAGGGCGCCGTCTTCCTGATCATGCTGCTGCTGGCCCGTAGTCTCGGCATGACCGAGGTCGGCCGCTACGCCCAGGGCTACGCCATGCTGTCCCTGCTCGGGCTGCTGTCGCTGTCCGGCTTCCGGGCCGGGCTGACCCGCTTCGTCGCCGTACACCTCGCCGACGACGACCCGGCCACCATCCGCGGCACGATCCGGCTCGGGCTGGGCATCTCGGCGGTGTCGTCGACGGTGATCGCCGTCGGGCTCGCCGCCACCGCGCCCTGGCTGGCCCGGATGCTCAACGACCCGGAACTCACCACCCCGCTGCGGCTGGTCGCGCTCACCCTGCCCGCGCTGACCATCTGCGAGGCGGCGCTCGCCGCCACCCGGGGCTGGCGTACGCAGCGGCCGTACACACTGATCGGTCAGATCTACGAGCCGGGCGCCCGGCTGGCGCTCACCGCCCTCGCCCTCGTCCTCGGCGGCGGGGTGATCGGCGCCTTCTGGGCGCTGGTCGGCGCCGCCTGGTCGGCCGCCGCGCTCGCGGTGCTGGCGCTGGCCGGGATGCTGCGCAAGGTGGCGCCCGCCGAACCGGCCTACCGGCCCCGGCAACTGTTCAGCTTCTCCACGGTGAGCTGGGTGTCGTCGCTGTCGTCGACCGGCCTGATCTGGGTCGACACGCTGCTGCTCGGCTTCTTCGGCAGCGACGAGATCGGCGTCTACAACGTCGCGACCCGGCTGGTCACCGTCGCCATCTTCGTGCTCGCGCCGATCAACGCGGCGTTCGGGCCGTACATCGCCTACCTCTACCACCAGGGCCGCCTCGACGACGTACGGCGCAGCTACGGCGCGGTCACCGGCTGGATCGTCCGGCTGTCGCTGCCGGCGTTCGTCGCGCTGCTGGTCTTCCCGACCGACCTGCTGCGCATCTTCGGCGGCGACTTCACCACCGGCGCCGCCGTCACCATGATCCTCGCCGCCGGGCAGCTGGTGAACGCCGCCACCGGCCCGTGCGGCACGCTGCTGAACATGTCGGGCCGGGTGGCCGTCAACATGTACGACAACCTCGCCGCCCTGGTCCTCAACATCGGACTCAACATCTGGCTCATCCCGGCGTACGGCATCGTCGGCGCGGCCGCCTCGTGGGCCGCCTCGCTGGCCGCGGTCAACATCGCCCGGGTGATCCAGGTACGCGGTCTGATCCAGGCCCTGCCGTTCACCACGGGCATGGCGAAGGGGCTGGCCGCCGGGGTGGCCGCCCTGCTGGCCGGGCTCGTCGTGCGGTGGCTGCTGCCCGGCGGCCCGGTCCAGCTCACCGTCGGGCTCGCCGCCGTCGTGGCGACCTACCTCGGGGCGGTCCTCGCCCTCGGGCTCAGCCGGGAGGACGTCATGGTGCTGCGTACCCTGATCCGCCGCCGCCGTAGGGAGGCCACCGCGTGAGTTCCTCGCGATCTTGCAGATATCTCCCCCTTATGTCCACTTTGTCGGGCGACAAGTGCAAGATCGCGGGAGGAGGGGCGTGACGGCGCGGCGCGGCGTCGTGGACCTGGCGCGGTGGGGGGTGCGGGGGGCGCGGGCGTACGCGCGGGCGGCGGTGCCCGGTGCGGTCGGCGCGCTGCCCGACTTCCTCGTCATCGGCGGCCAGCGCTGCGGCACCACCTCGCTCTACCACTACCTCGCCGCACACCCGCGAATCCGCACCGGCACCGGCAAGGAGCTGCAGTACTTCACCCTGCACCACCGGCGCGGCACCCGCTGGTACCGGGCCCACTTCCCGCGCACCGGTCCCGGCGAGCACACCTTCGAGGCCAGCCCCTACTACCTCTTCCACCCGGAGGTGCCGGCCCGGGTCGCCGCGGCCCTGCCCGAAGCCCGGTTCGTCGCCCTGCTGCGCGACCCGGTCGAGCGGGCCTACTCGCACTACCTGCACACCCGCTCGTACGGAGCCGAGCCGCTGGACTTCGCCGCCGCACTGGCCGCCGAGCCGGACCGGCTGGCGGCGGCGCTGCGCGCCGGCCCGGACAGCCGTACGGCGCACGCCGCGCTGCGCAACCACTCGTACGCCGCCCGGGGCCGCTACGCCGAACAGCTCGAACGGTGGTTCGCGGCGGTGCCCCGCGAACGGGTGCTGGTGCTGCGCAGCGAGGACCTCTACGCCGAGCCGGCCCGCGTCTACGCCGACGTGCTGCGGTTCCTCGACCTCGACCCGTACACGCCGGACGGGTTCGCCCGACACACCCGCCGTGTCGACCGTGGCGAGTCCGGCCTCACCGACGCGGTCCGCGCCGAGCTGGCCGGGCACTTCGCACCGCACAACGCCCGACTCGCCGACCTCCTCGGCTGGTCGTCGACCTGGTGACCGGCGGCCAGACCGGCGGCCACCAGGTGTGACGTCAGCGGGCCGGCTGGTAGTCGCCGGTCAGCCGGCCGAGCTTCAACGCCAGGTGCAGGCAGAGCCGCTCGTTGCCGTCCTTCAGGTCGGTCTCGGCGAGCTGCTCCACCCGCTGCAGCCGGTAGTAGAGCGTGGTGCGGTGCAGCCGGAGCCGCTCCGCCGTGGCGTGCGCGTTGCCGGCCAGGTCCAGATAGGCCTCCAGGGTCTCCAGCAGCACCTGGTTGGTCTCGTCGCGCAGCAGCCGCTCCAGGCCGGGATGCACCCCGCCGACGTCCAGGTGCTGGTCGCCGAGGCGGGTCAGCACCCGGTAGATCCCCAGGTTGGACCAGGCGACGACCCGGCCCAGCGCGGAGAGCTGCACACCGACGCGGGCCGACTGCAACGCCTCGTCGTACGAGCCGAGCCCTTCGGCCAGCTCGTCGTAGGTCTGTCCGATGCCGACGACCGTACGGGTGATCGAGGCCAGCCCCCGGGTGGTGTTCTGCAACGCTTCGTCGAGGTGGGTGGCGGCGGCCTCCGGCGCGGGGCGGCCGGCACCGTTCGCCCCGCACATCAGCAGCACGCCGTGGTCGTGCCGGATCAGGTGCAGGGCGGCCCGGGTGCCGATCCACCGGCGGGTGTGCACCAGCGCCTGTTCCAGGGCGATCCGGCCGACCTCGTCGGGCGGCTGCCCGCCCGGGGTGACCAGGTGGGCCACCAGGGCGGTGGTCGGCCCGTCGGCGGCGATCACGCCCTCCTCCAGCAGCGCCCGTACTGCGTGGGCGCGTGACGTGGGCGCGTCGACGAGCAGCGTCCGGGCCGCCTCGGTCTCCCGCTGCGAGGCGAGCTCGCCGAGCAGGTTCTCCCGGTAGAGCGCCAGCGACAGGTCGGCGGTCGCCTCGCTGGCCAGTTTGATGTCGTCGTCGGTCATCGTGCCCTCGGCGTCGATGAACCACACGAAGCCCAACAGCAGGTCGTCGTGGCAGATCGGCAGGCAGACCCGGGGGAGCAGGTCGAGTTCCGGGCAGGCCGGGGTACGGACCGGGGTCCGGGACTGGAGCACGCCGGCCTGCCGGAACCAGGCGATCACCTCCGGCGTCGTCTGCCGCCGCAGGATCGAGGCCCGGCGTACGGTGTCCATCGGCTCGGCGTGTTCGCTGTAGACCACCACCCGCTGGCGCCGGTCCTCGATCAGCGCCGGCCGGCCGACGCGCGCGGCGAGTCCGTCGACGATGGTTTGCAGCTCGGCCAGCATCCAGCTCCCCGCGTTCGTGCCAAGTTCAGACGTTTAACATTTCGCTGATCTTGTCCCGGCGCAAGTCCTCGACCCGACAGAAGTTCTGTCCGGCCCGCTGTGTCTCTCAGCATCTGTCCGATGACCGGTGTGACAGCAGTCTCTACCGTTCGGCGTACCTGACGGTGTCCGGCCGGCCAGGACTGGACCGCGCGGGAGGAATGGGATGACCGGTGCGACCGGGGTGGCCGACGTGGACGGCATCGACGGCGTGGACGGCGACCGGCCGTGGCGCGGTGTCGTGGCGGCCCTCGTTACGCCGTTCACCGCCGACCTGCGGGTCGACTTCGACCGGCTCCAGGAGCACGTGCGGTGGCTGGCCACCGAGGGCTGCGACGGGTTCGCCGTGGCCGGTCCGCCGGGGGAGTACCAGACCCTGACCGACGGGGAACGCGCCGACGTGCTGCGTGCCGTCGTGGCGGCGGCGCCGCCCGACCGGTCGGTGCTCGCCAACGTCAGCGGGTACGGCAGCCACCAGTCGGCGCACTGGGCGGAGCAGGCGGCCCGGGCCGGCGCGGACGCGGTGCTGGCACTGCCGCCGACCGGCTACCGGGCCCGCCCGGCGGAGGTCGTCGCCCACTACCGCGAGATCGCGGCCGCCGGGTTGCCGGTGGTGGCGTACAACGACCCCGGCGAGACCGCGGTCGACCTGACCCCGGAGCTGATGGCCACCGTCGCCGAGATCGACGGGCTGGCCGCGGTGCAGGAGGCGAGCGGGGACGTACGGCGGTTGCACCGCATCCGGGTGCTCTGCCCGCACGTCGACGTGCTGGCCGGCGTCGACGACCTGGTCCGCGAACTCGTGGTCTTCGGGGCCGCCGGCTGGATCGGCGGGCTGCCCAACGCCCTGCCCCGCCAGACGGTCTGCCTCTACCGCCGCTTCGCCGGTGGCGACCCGGCCGGCGCCGCGGCCCTCTACGCCACGCTGTATCCCCTGCTGAGCTGGAACTCGCGGCCGGAGTCGGTGCAGGCGCTGAAGTGCACGATGGAGATCGCCGGCCGGTACGGGGGACCGTGCCGTCCGCCGCGGGTGCCGTTGCCGGCAGTGGACGCGAACCGGCTGCGCCGGGACGTCGAGCGGGCCGTGGCCGCCGTCGCCGACTGATCCATGACCGCCGCTACGGAAGCCGGGAGGCTGGTCAGCGGGCTGTGAACAAGCTCCTTCAGGTGTCGGAAGTCCTCCGTTCACCTGCCGACATCTGCACGGTGACGGGCGTGTCGCCTGCCTCATAGATTCCCGGCACGGCGCGCGTTTCAGCTCTTGACCCCCAAGGTCGCGCGCCGTTCCACCCTCAACGAGAGGTGACTTGATGCACCTTGTCAACGCCAAGCGACCGCGCGTGCGACGGTCGGTGATGGTTGCCGCGGTGGCCACCGCGCTGGTCGCCTCCGTGGCGACCGCGCCGGCCGCCGCCGCGCCGGGGAACCCGGCCGGCAGCAACGCGCCGTTCGGGGTAATCGATCCGCAGAACTGGCAGAACCCAGATGCCATGACGTGGAACGACTACAAGGCGATCCCGAACACCAACTGGGCCGACCCGAACGTTCGGGGCTCGGTCCGTAACTTCAACATCGCGCTGGTGACACTGGACTACGTGGACCAGCCGTTCGTGATCACGCAGCGGGCCCGGTCGTCGATCTTCGGCAACCCGCAGTCGACCGCCGCCAACATCCCGCGCGACCAGGTGGCGACGTTCTACAAGGACTTCCTGAACACGCCGAACACTCTGAACAAGGGCCACACGCTGCACGAGTACTGGATGGAGGACTCGGGCGGCCGCTACGGCGTGGACCTGACCTCGTTCGGTCCGTACACGCTGCCGCACAAGTCGTACCACTACGGTATCGACAACAGCATGAACCCGGGCATGTGCCCGAGCGGGGAGACCTGCAGCCGGAACATCCGTACCGACGGCCTGGGCCTCTGGCGCGCGGCCATCGGTGAGGAGGCCGCCAGCCAGTTCGAGCTGATCTTCATCCTCGGCGCGGGCCAGGACGAGTCGGCGACCTGGCAGGAATTCGGCGAGATGATGTTCCAGACCAAGGAGGACGTGCCGGACGCGTGGGGCCCGCCGGACCCCAACATGCCGAACTACGCGCGTACCCGGTACGTCGAGTGGACCTCGTGGAAGGCGGCGGCCGGAATCTGGCCGAACGCCGGCGGCGGCTCCTCGACCCAGGCCGAGAGCTCCGGCATGGGTGTCTACGCCCACGAGCTGAGCCACCTGCTCACCATCGGTGACAACTACAACAACCCGTACGGCACGCCGCTGCGCCGGGCGTACACCGGCATCTGGAGCATGATGTCGCGCGGGTCGTTCAACGGTCCGGGCGGTCCGCACACCCGCTGGCAGATCCCGCCGGTCAACGGTGGCTCGATGGGCTCGCTGCACACGCTGCGCGACAAGATGAAGATCGGTCTGATCGGCGAGGAGAACGTGCTGCGGCTGTCCCGTGAGGCCCTGGCCTCCTCGGGCCTCGTGGTCGCCGAGATCACCGCGCGTGCCGTCCAGGCCGGCCCCAATGGCCTGACCGGTATCAACATCGCGATGAACAAGGACCTGTCGCCGGCCTGCACCGTCGCCACGAACCTGCACTGCGACGGCGGCAACTTCAACAACTACACCGTCGAGGTCGTCGACCGGATGGGTGCCGACTCGTTCACCCCGGACGCCGGTGTGCTGCTCAGCAAGACCAAGAACCAGGACAGCGCGCCGTTCCAGTGGGTCATCGACGCGAACCCGCAGGACATCGACATGATCGACTTCTACAAGCCGGACGGCACCCCGCAGAAGATCACCATGGGTGACTACCGGCAGCTGTCGGACGCGCTGTTCCACGCCGGCACCAACTCCGGCAGCGAGTTCGAGTACGTCGACGAGGCGAACCGGCTGCACTTCTTCGTCCTCGACCTCAAGCGCGACAAGGACGGCGTGCTGAAGTACACGGTCGCGGTGAAGTCGCTGGACGGCGCCGGTGGTCCGAGCACCCACGGTGTCAACCTGTCCAAGGGCACCGTCACCACCCCGAACAGCAAGCCCACCAACCGCGGTGTGACCTGCTCGTTCGACCTGACCAACACCGGTAGCTGGTCGGCCGGTGGCCAGGCCCACCCGGAGAACGTCAACGCCTACACCAAGTCCGACGTCTACCGCCTGTCGGCGGAGGTCGCCGGTCGCGGCTGGCGCGTCTCCCTGCCGAACGAGCTGGCGACCGCCAAGTTCGGCCAGTCCACCACGGTGAACGTGTCGGTCGGTGCCGCTGCCAACGCGGCGGACACCGGGTTCGTGAAGCTCACCGCCACCTCGGTGAGCGACCCGACCAAGACCCTCACCAAGCAGTGCCGGGTCGAGAAGTGATCTGACCCAGCGCGGCAACTGGGGGTCTCCGGTGGCGCACCACCACCGGAGACCCCCCTCCCATTCCGAGGGCAGACTGTTCAGGGCGATCGGGCCGTCCGATCCGTTCGATCCGGGAGGATCAATGACTCGACAGCACCGCGGCCGCCGGCTGGCGGCCACGCTGCTCCCGCTGCTGCTGGCCGGTGGCGTCACCGCCGGCTGCACCGGATCGGATCCGGCGGAGGACGGCGACCCGATGACCATCCGCCTGCTCGTCCGGGAGTTCAACCTGCGCGAGATCGGGGTGGACTGCGCCGGCAGCGGCGCCTACCTGTTCGTGCACCGCACCGCGCCGTACCGCCTCGTCGACGGCGACGGCGCGGAACTCGCCAGCGGGGAGCTGCCGACCGGCACCTCCATCGCGGCGTTCGAGGAAGACCTGGAGGTACCCCGGGTGCCCACGTTCTGCGAGTTCGCCGTACCGGTCACCGTGCCCAAGCGGGACGCGTACCAGCTCGTCATCGACGACCGGCCGCCGATCGCCCTGACGACCGACCGGGACAACCCCGAGGGCGGCCCGTCCCTGGTGGCGGTGATCCCGTGAGGAAGAGGCTGCTGCCCGCGATCCTGGTCGCCGCCGCCCTCGCCCTGGGCGCCTGCACCGGCGGCGACGACACCCCCGACAAGGTGGCCGGAGGAGCGCACACGCTGCCCGGCCCCGCCCCGGCCGGACTCGCCCTGAAGCCGCCGGCCACCGAGGCGCCCACCGCACCCCGCTTCTCGGCCACCCTCACCGACGGCACCGACATCGACGTGAGCACCCTGTGGGCCGACCGGCCCGTTGTGCTCACCTTCTTCAGCTCGTGGTGCACCATCTGCGCCGACCGGCAGGACGCGATGAGCGAACTGGCCCGCACCTACCAGGACCGGGTGGTGTTCCTCGGCGTGGCCGGCGAGGACGAGGCCGACCCGCTCGACGAATACCTGCGCACCCACAAGGTCGAATACCCGGTCGTGCTGGACGATTCGATGAACGTCTGGCGGGCGTACGCGGTGCGCGAACCTCCCGCCGTCATCATCCTCAGCAAGGACGGCCGGCTGCTGCGCGGCTGGCCCGGCGGCATCGACGCCGCCGCCCTCGACACGCAGCTCAAGGAGCACGTCCTCGGCTGAACCCGCCGCCCGCCCGCGACCGGTCGTCCACGACGGACAGCCGGTCGCGGGCGGTTGCCGTCTCAGGACCGGTCACCGACCATCGCGGCGATCAGTTTCAGCGACTCGGCCGGGTCGAGCGCGGCTGCGCAGAGCTGGTCGTACGCGTGCGCGAACCGCTGGCTGCGCGGCGCCTCCAGGTAGAACCGGCCGGCGAGGTTCTCCAGGTAGGCCACCTCCGGGTAGGGGTCCGGCATCTCGAACAGGGTGAACGCGCCGAACGTCCGGGGGCGCAGGTTGGCGTCCGGCGGCAGCACCCGGATCTCGACGTCCCGCTCGCGGGCCAGCCGGCCCAGGTGGACGAGCTGCTCGCGCAGCAGGCCGGCGTCGCCGAACGACCGTCGCAGCACCGCGTCGTCGATCACGACCGACACCCGAACCCGGCCCTCCTGGACCACCCGTTGCCGCTCCATCCGCTTGTCGACGAAGCGGGCGACCCGCTCGGAAGGCACCCGCGGGCCTTCGACCAGGCGGACCGACGCCTCGGCGTACGCGCGGGTCTGCAGCAACACGTGCAGCATCGCGGCGTCGAAGAGGCGGATCTCGGTGGCGTTCTCCTCCAGCCACAGGTAGTCGACGAACGTGCTGTCGTAGACCGCGTCGGAGAAGTCGACGTCCCACTGGTCGCTGCGCCAGGTCTCGGTGCAGAGCTGCCGCAGCCGGGCCCGGTCCTGGGCGTCGAAGACGCCGTACAGGTCGAGCAGGGCGACCACGTCGTCGTGCTTGAAGGGCAGCTCGGCCCGTTCGAACCGGCCGAGCGAGCTGTAGTCGTACCGCAGGTAGCTCGCGGCCTCCTGCAGGGTCATTCCGCGCTCGACGCGCAGGTCCCGCAACTGGATGCCCAGCCACTGGGCACGCAGGGTCTTCTTCACGGGCTCTTTGAACGGCATGTCAACCTCTCCGCGCTACGAAACACAATCGGTGCCGTTGTTCCAAACGTTCATCGCCTGGAATCTGGCCATCGCGGTTTCGGTGCGTTCCGCCGTGACGGGCGGAGTGTGCGGAGAACGGGCCCGGGGGCGAACCGGGGAAAACGAATGGGCATGCATTGTTTAGCACGAGGGGTGAGCCGCTGGCGAGTTCGCGTACGGGTGAATCGGTGCCCCGACTCAAATCGTTGTTCGTCCGGCGGAGCCGCCGTTCGCATTTCGAGTAAGGGAGCCAAAAATGCTCCCGGTGATCCGGCGGAATGCGGGGCGGAAAAGGGACCGGCCCCCGGGAGGACGCGTCAGGTCGTCTCCCGGGGGCCGCGCCGCGGGCTGGCACTGGCCCGCGACGTGCTTTGCATGGGTCCGGGCGCCAGGGAGGTCTCCGGCGCCCGGACCCGGTATCAGAGCCCCGCGGCGTGGGCCGCGGCCGTACCGCCCACGATGGGCAGGACGATCCGGCTGGTCTTCAGCGCCAGGTCGATGTTCGCCCGGTTCTGGTCAGCCTGGCTGGAGTACTGCGGGTAGCTGCCGACCACGATCACGCCGATCCGGTGGCCCGGCTTGAAGACGTAGTCCTCCGGCAGCAGCGGGAAGTCGTAGTTGTACGCCTGTCCCGGCACCAGCGGCACCGCGTTGCGGATCGACTGGCGGTTCTTGGCGTCGTGGACGCCCTTGGTGACCAGCTCCTGGTCGGCGGTCCAGACCCGGGTCTGCGTGTGCTTGTAGCAGGCGTCGTCGACGGCGCTGCTCTCGCCCCAGCAGTCCTCGGTGGTCAGGGTGATGATGCCGTCGTTGCCACCACGGTGGTGGACCCGCTCGTCGGTGCCGTAGTCGACCAGGATCACGCCGAAGTGGGTGCTGGTCTTGTCGGCGGTGGCCCGGATCTTCAGCCGCGGCGTGCCGGAGATGTGCAGCGGCGCGGTCAGCGGCTCGGACAGGAACGCCAGCTTGTTCGGGCTGGGCACGTCCGGGGTGTTGATCATGGCGTTCTGGCTCTGCGTCGGGCTGTCCTGCCAGGACAGCGTCGTCGGCTTCGCCACCGGCACCAGGCCGAGGCCGCCGGCACCGCCGGTGCCCGGCTGGAAGAACACCTCGGTCTCGTTCATGCCCGGGACCGGCCAGTCGGCGTACGTCGCGAACACGTTGGCGGAGCGCTCCACGTCGGCCCGCGGCTCGTCCATGATGCCGTTCTGGATGTCGTAGAGCCAGAAGTCGAACCAGCGGTGCAGGGTCGACACCCACTCGGCCCGGCGGAAGTCGAACGGGTCGATGTGCCCGGTCTGGTTCAGCCACAGCTTGCGCGGGATGTCGTACTCGGTCAGCGCGTACCAGTACTTGCTGAAGTGGTCGGCGCGGACGTTGTCGTCGTTGGTGCCGTGGATGAGGAACACGCTGGCGGTCTGGTTCTTGACCTTCTTGACGTAGCTGCGCTCGTTCCAGAAGGCGGTGTAGTCGCCGTGCTCGTCGCCGTCCTCGATGGCCAGCCGGTCGCGGACCGGCTTGCAGTACTCCCGGCGCTCCGGGTTGGTGACCGTGTTCGCCAGCGACGACGGGTAGTTGTTGCCCCGAGTGATCACACCGTTGCTGCGGGTGTAGTCGTAGTACTCGGACGGGCCGCCGATCGGCACGATCGTGGTCAGGCCCTTGACGCCGGTGACGGCGGTGGCCATCGCCAGCGAGCCGTCGTACGACTTGCCGATCATGCCGGACTTGCCGTTGTGCCAGTCCGCCTTGACGACCTCACCGGCGGCGTTGCGGGCGGTGGCCCGGCCGTTGAGCCAGTTGATCGCCTGCTTCGCGCTGAGGTTGTCCTCGTTGGCGTTGGTCGTGGGGCAGCCGGTGGAGTTACCGGTGCCGACCATGTCGAGCAGGATCACCGCGTAGCCGCGCGGCACGAAGTAGTTGTCGTACCACAGCGGCCACTTGTCGAGCAGTCCGTCGCCGTCCAGGTCGACCTTGCGCTCGGACTCGTTGCCCCGGCCCAGGGTGGTGTAGTACGGGCTGGCGTCCATGATGACGGGCACCTTGAGCCCGTCCTCGGTCGCCTTCGGACGCATCACGTCGAACGCGATGATGTCCCGCAGCCCGTCGCCGTCGCTGTCGAAGGTGGAATCGATGAAGAGCCGTTCCCGGATCGCGTCGCCGTAGCCGAAGACGGGCTGGGTGACCCCGTCTGCGACGACGATCTCCGGCGTGTCCACGGCGAGCGCGTTCGGCGCCGCGCCGAGTACGGCGAGCGCGGTCGTGGCGACCGCCGCCACGCCCACCCGCCATGATCTATGTGTCCGACCCATGCGCACTCCTTGAGGTCCCGAGGTGCGTGCAGGTTATGGGCCGGTTCGCCGATCGAACCATATGCACTTGTCGGAACCTGCCCAGGCAGGTCTTCGACGTGGCGCGGAGGCGGTCGGGGGTCGTCGTGTGGGTAACGCGTGGGCAACTCGCCGGTAATGTGCGACGGCCGGCCCGCGGGTGCGGGCCGGCCGTCGTGGCGCGGGTCGTCGTGGATCAGCGCAGGGTGGCGAGGATCTGTTCGGCCGTCCGGTCACCCTGGACGATGATCGGATTGTCCGAGATGGAAGTATCGGTGGCATCTGTGGCGGTCGCGCCGGCCGGGCCGGCCCGCAGCCCCGGCGTCGCCGGCAGGCTGGCCGACGTTCCGGCCGGCGACCAGAGGACCAGCGTGGTCGCCCCGGCCCGCTCGAACGCCACCCCGGTCACCGCGTCCCGGCTCACGGCGGTGACGGTCGCGCCCCGCGAGGCGGCCACCAGGACCTCCATGATCCGGCCGGCCTCCCGCTCGGCGCCGTCCGGGTCGAGCAACCCGTACCGCACCTCGGAGCCGGCCCGGTTGTTCGGGTTGTAGGCCAGCGGCAGCCACATCACCTGCCGGATCCCGCCGGCCAGCAGCGCGGTCACCACCTTGGTCATCTCACCGGCCCGGCTGGCCGCGTCACCGTCGCCGTCGCGCCAGAACTGGCCGACCTCCCACGCCTCCATCGGCACCCCGGCCGGATTCTCGGCGCGCAGGTAGTCGAGCAGCGCCGGCACCCCGTCCGGATGCTCGTAGTAGTGCACCTGGCGGACCTGGACCACGCCCTCGTCGAGCAGCCGCTCGGTGGTGGCCAGGAACGCGACGTTGCGGGCGTTGGCCTCGTTGGCCAGCGCCCGGTCCAGGCTGGCCACATCGCGCACCTCGGGGATCTTCTGGCCCCGGGTGCCGATCCGGCGGGCGAAGTACGCCCCGTACGCGCGGATCGCCGCGTCGGTGTCACCGGCCTTGACCAGCCGGTCGACCACCCCGAACCCGTACGCGACACTGCTGATGCCCGAGTCGACCACCCTCGCCTGCGGGGCGGCCGCGTGGATCGCCTCGGCGGCGGCCCGCACCAGCGTGGCGTAGTCCTCCGGCGTGCCCGACCAGTACTGCGGCGCGTTGACCTCGTTCTCCACCGCGAACTGCGTCACCCCGTACGGCGTGTAGCGCTCCACGACCGAGCGGACGAAAGCCTGGTAGGTGGCCATGTCGAGCGGCATCGCCGACTCGGTCTTGTTGGCCTGGCCACGGGTGTGCTGGGCGGTGCCGCCGGTCGCCCAGCAGACCCCGGTGCGGATCTTCAGGTTGAGCGTGATGCCCAGGTCGCGGCTGCGCTGCGCCACCCGGTCGACCGCGGCCCAGTCCACCTGCCCCTTGGTCTTCTCCATCGCGCACCAGGTCAGCTCGTGATAGGTCGCCGAGCCGGAGATCTTGCGCAGGTAGGGCGTGAACTGGTCGTAGCGCGACCAGTCCCAGTGCGCCCCGAACGGGTTGGTGCCCTCCGGCACCACCAGCGGCGGCCCGCCGGACGGGGCCGGGGCGCTGCCGGTCGGCTCCGGGCCGGGCGGCGGCGCCGGATCCGGCTCGTCGGCCGTACACGCCACCGAGGCCGCCAGCACGACCGCGACCAGCCCGGCGACCAGGGCCGACCGCCGCCGGTTCGCCCGCGCCCGCATCACCTGTACCCCAGCTCACGCAGTGTGGACCGGGAGAAGACGAAGACCAGCAGCCGCAGCAGCGGGTCCAGTTCCCGGCGGTACGTGCCCACCCGCGAGCCGTAGATCGGCGCGTCGGTCTTCGCCGCCGCCCGCCGTCGGTCCGCCTCCACCGTGTACTTCGCGGCCACGTCGTGCTGCTTGTCGCCGTACTCCAGCACGTCGGGTTCCCACGGCTCGCCGAGGAACTCGAACAGCGCCCGCATCGTCTTCTCCGGCTCGTTGACCGCGTCCTCGTAGCGCAGTTCGTGGTAGCGGTCGGCCGGCAGTTCCCGGCCGGCGGCGCGGGCGGTATGGATGTAACGCGGCCACTTCACGACGCACTTCACCGCCGACCAGTAGCCGAACCGCTTGCGGTGCGACACCACCACGTCGCGGCCGTCGCGGATCACGTGCACGATCTGCGCGTCCGGGAAGACCTTCGTGACGAACGGCAGCGACATCGCGTACAGCGGGGTCTTGTCCGCCCAGCGGGCCTTGCCCCGCCCGGCGGCGTAGTCGTGGTGGATGCCGCCGAAGAAGTCGGCGATCCGGCGCAGCCAGTCGTCCTGGGAGAAGCCGAAGCGGGCCAGCCGCTCCCAGTCCCGGCCGACGACGCGTTCGAGGTCGGTCAGGAACCGGGTCTCCGGGCCGCAACTGATACGCGAGTGCGAATCGAGCACCAGCCGCAGCATCGTGGTGCCCGACCGCTGGCAGCCGACCAGGAAGATCGGCGCGGTGGACGGGGTCGGCTCGGTCACGTAGCGCCTCCAGTTTTCGCCGCCACGGGGCCGCCCGCCGCGACCAGGCGTTCGGTCAGCCGGTCGCACAGGTCGCGCACCCGGGGGTCGATCGGTAGCCGGTCGCGACGCGGGGTCCGCCGCTCGACGTGGGCGGACAGCGCCGGCCGGTACGGGAAGTCGAGGAAGTCGCACAGCCGGCGGATCTGGCCGGCCGGATCGGTGACCAGCGCGTCGTAGCCGCACAGCAGCACGTCGGCGCGGGTGTGCAGGCCGAGCCGGAAGAACAGGTCGTTGCGGACGTACCAGAACAGGGCGGCGGCGGTGTGCGGGTCCATCCGCGCGTGGTCGAACCCGTGGATCAGCTCGTACGTCGTCGCGTCCAGCCGCTGCCCCTGCCAGCGCCCGCCGATGGTGCCGTCGGCGATGGCCCGCAGCGCCCGCAGGTTGGCGTCGCCGAACTTGGCGACCTCGGAACGGGCCCGGTCGTCGACGTCGCGCCACATCCACAGCGCCCGGCCCGGGGCGAGCCCGGGCAGGGCCAGCAACTCGTCCACCCGGTGCGTCTCGCACAGCGGCTTGACCAGCACGTACGCGTGCCGGCTGCGGCGGACCACGGCGGTCAGCACCTCGTCCGCGCGCAACTGGAAGCGGTGGAAGACCCGCCGGTCGTTCTCGTTGCGGACCTCGAACTCCGGCGCGTTGTCGAGGCCGCGGACCAGCATGTTCGTGCCGGAGCGTTGCAGTCCGACGAGGTAGACCGGCACCGCCGTGCCGGGCGCCACCCGGTGCCGCAGCCGCCAGCGGGCCTTGCCCAGGCCGGTGCGCAGCCGTTCGACCGGGTTGAGCCGGTCCTCCTCGACGAGCCGGCCGATGCCCTCGGTCCGCGCCCAGCGGACATGCCGGGCGATCCGCCGCGCCGTGTATGCCAGCGCCGAGGGTTCGTCGTCGGCCACCGCTCCTCCTCCGCCGTCGGATGCCACCTCCGCCGGATGCCCTCTCCGCCGTCCGTCGGTCGCCTCCGCCGCCGGTGCCACCAGCCCCGACAGCCGGTCCGGGCGAGGTCGGGCCGTGCCAGGCTATACACACGATCCGGCCACAGGCCAGGCCACGGAACTAACGGGCATTCAGGGATCATCCGTTCAGTCAGTTGAAGATCATGAACTGGACTGGCCGGGCGGCCCTGTCTAGCGTGAGGCTCCACAGTCGGCGCCCGGACCGGCGCCCACGCGCCGGACGGCCCCCGTCCGCCGGTCGAGCTGAGCAGGTCAATGCGCGTCCTCCACGTCAACAAGTTCCTCTACCGCCGCGGCGGCGCCGAGGGCTACCTGCTCGACCTCGCCGACCTCCAGCGCGCGGCCGGCGACGAGGTCGCGTACTTCGGCATGCGGCACCCGGACAACGAGCCGGGACTGCCGTACGAGCGGCACTTCCCGCCGTATTTGGAACTGGACCCGGCACCGCGCGGGCTGCGCCCGCGGACCGCCGCCGCGGCCCGGATGGTCTGGTCGCCCGCCAGCCGGCGCGGGCTGGCCCGGGTCATCGACGACTTCCGGCCCGACGTCGTGCACCTGCACAACATCTACCACCAGCTCTCCCCGTCGGTCCTCGCCGCGGCCCGGTCGGCCGGCGTGCCGTGCGTGCTGACCATGCACGACTACAAGCTGGCCTGCCCCAGCTACCAGTTGCTCGACCGGGGCGGGATCTGCGACGCCTGCGTCACCGGCGGTCCGCTGACCGCCGCCCGCCGGCGCTGCAAGGACGGCTCGCTGGCGGCCAGCGGCCTGCTCGCCGTCGAGTCGTGGCTGCACCGTCGGCTCCGGGCCTACGACCCGGTGGCGGCCTTCGTCAGCCCGAGCCGGTTCCTCGCCGACGTGATGCGCCGGGCCGGGGTGTATCCCGACCGGCTGCGGGTGGTCAACCACTTCGTCGACCTGACCGGCCTGCCGGCCAAGTCGACCCCGGGCGGGGGAGTCGTCTACGCCGGCCGGCTCGCCGCCGAGAAGGGGGTCGACACCCTGGTCGAGGCGGCCGCCGCGCTGCCGCCGGGCGTCCCGGTCGACGTCGCCGGCGACGGGCCGGTCCGCCCGATGCTGGAGGAACTGGCCCGCCGGGTCGCCCCCGGCCGGGTCAGGTTCCACGGCCGGCTCGACAAGGCCCGGCTGCACGAGCTGGTCCGCGCCGCCGGGGTGGTCGCGGTCCCGTCGCGCTGGCACGAGAACCAGCCGCTGTCGGTGCTGGAGGCGTTCGCCTGCGGCGTACCGGTGGTCGGCACCGACCTCGGCGGCCTGCCCGAGCTGGTCGAACCGGGCGTCGACGGTGAGATCGTGCCGGCCGACGATCCCGCGGCCCTGGCCGCCGCCCTGACCTCGGTCCTCGCCGACCCCGACCGGGCGCTGGCGATGGGGCGGGCCGGCCGGCAGCGCATCGAACGTGACTTCCCGCCGGCGGCGCACCTGCGCCGGTTGCGCGAGATCTACGCCGGGGCGGCCGGGAGCCCGGCCGGCGCCGGCCGGGCGGCCACCGCGCCGGCCGGCGGAGGTGGCCGGTGAGCCCGGTCCGGGTGCTCTACCTCGCCGGCAGCGGGCGCAGCGGCAGCACCCTGCTCACCACCGTGCTCGGCCAGCTCGACGGCTGCTTCGCCGCCGGCGAGCTGCGCTACCTGTGGCAGCGCGGGATCCTCGACAACC
Source organism: Polymorphospora sp. NPDC051019 (assembly GCF_040683055.1). Taxonomy (NCBI): domain Bacteria; kingdom Bacillati; phylum Actinomycetota; class Actinomycetes; order Micromonosporales; family Micromonosporaceae; genus Polymorphospora; species Polymorphospora sp. NPDC051019. Next base: position 156,405 of record NZ_JBFBCH010000003.1, read on the forward strand.
GGCCGTGCGGTTGCGGGGCACCGTTCGCCGAGTGCCCGCTGTGGACGAGGGTGGTGGCCGCACTGCCGGCGGCCGACGCCGGCCGGATCGCCGCCGGGCTGCGTACCCGGCTGCGGATGCGCGGGCTGCCCGGCCTGCTGCGCCGGCACCGCGCGGGTCGTACCGCCGTACCGGCGCATCCCGACGACGCGGTGCTCGCCGCGCTCTACACCGCGCTCGCCGAGGCGGTCGGTCCCGCCGGGCCGGCCGGGCCGGTGATCGTCGACTCGTCGAAGCTGCCGCCGTACGGGGCACTGCTCGACGGCCTGCCCGGCATCGACCTGCGGGTCCTGCACGTCGTACGCGACCCGCGGGCGACCGCCTTCTCGTGGCGGCGGCGGCGGAGCCTGGACGGGGTGCCCGGGGACCGGCTGATGAGCCGTCCGCCGGTGTGGAAGGCGGCCCTGCTCTGGTCGGTGTGGAACGCGGCGACGCTGCGGCTGTGGGGGCGCCGGGCACCGGACCGCTACCTGCGGGTGCGCTACGAGGACTTCGTCGCCGACCCGGCCGGCACCACCGCCCGCATCGCCGGGTTCGCCGGGCTCGACGCCGGCGAGCTGCCGTTCACCGGCCCCGGCGAGGTACGCCTCGCCGCCACCCACTCGGTCGCCGGCAACCCGTCGCGGCACCGGACCGGGCCGGTGCCGATCACCGACGACACCGAATGGATCACCGGGCTGTCCCGGCCCGGCTACCTGGTGGCCAGCGCGGTGACCGCACCGCTGCTGCGCCGGTTCGGCTATCCGCTGCGCCGGCCCGACCGTCCGGCGGCCGGCGACCGGACGGCCCGGACGGCCGACGACCGCCCGGCGGCCGACCTCGCCGGCGGGCGCCGGTCCGACGACGGGGAGGGCTGACACGTGCTGTCAGTGGTGGCCGGCACCGGCCGGTGCGGTTCGACGCTGGTGCAGGAACTGATCGCCCGGCACCCGGACGTCGGCTTCGTCTCCGGCCTGGACGACAAGCTGTCCCGGCTCAACCTGCGCGGGCGGTTCAACGGCCGGCTCTACCGTGGCTCGGTGCCACGGCCGGCCGGGATGACCTCGCTGCGGCACAGCCGGAAGCTGCTGGAGCGCGGCCGGCTGCGGGTCGCGCCGTCCGAGGCGTACCAGTTGCTCGACCGGCAGGTGATGGCCGGCTTCTCCCGGCCGTGCCGGGACCTGGTCGCCGCCGACCTGACCCCGTTCGTGGCCCGCCGGCTGCGGGCGTTCTTCGACTCCCGGATCGAGCGGCAGGGCTGCTCGGTGCTGCTCCAGCCGGTCACCGGCTGGCCGCGGACCGGGTTCCTGCACGCCGCGTACCCGGACCTGCGGGTGGTCAACGTGGTCCGCGACGGGCGGGCGGTGGCCAACTCGTGGTTGCAGATGGGCTGGTGGGACGGCTGGCGCGGGCCGGACAACTGGCTCTACGGCCCGCTCCCCGGCGACCTGCGCGAGGAGTGGGAGGAGTCCGGGCGGTCGTTCCCGGTGCTCGCCGCGCTGGGCTGGAAGATGCTCATGGCGTCGTTCGGCGAGGCGCGGGCGGCGCACCCGACCGGGCAGTGGCTCGACGTCCGCTACGAGGACCTGATCGCCGACCCGCGCGGGCAGGTCGCCCGGATGCTCGACTTCCTCGGGCTGGAGTGGTCGCCGGCGTTCGACCGGGGCTTCGGGCGCTACGAGTTCCACGTCGGCCGGGGGGCGGCGTACCGCGACGAGTTGACTCCGGAGCAGGTCGCGGCGGTCGAGCGGGTGCTGGAGAAGCCGCTCGCCGAGTGGGGCTACTGAGCCGGACCGGCGGCGGCCTGGCCGGGGACTTTCGCTGGAACGAGCGAAAGGCGTCGTCAAAACATCGAAAGATGTAGACGTATCCACGTCCGCTGATTAATCTGTTCGCAACATACGGCGTCGCGGTGGTCATGGCACACCCCCGGCGGCGCCCGATCGTCACGGTCCCGGCGCGGCGGCGCGCGCCCGGCCCGAGCCATCCCCAGTCAGGAAGGGATGCACCGCCATGTCCATTTACCGTGGACGGGCGACCGGCGCCGCACTCGTGCTCGCCGCCGCCACCGTCCTGGTGCAGGCGGCCGGCCCACCGGCCGCCGCCCACCCGATCAACCCCACCGACTTCCAGCAGGTCACCCTCGCCAAGGGGGTCGCCGAGGTCGGCGAGCCGATGTCGCTCGCGGTCCTGCCGGACCGGTCCGTCCTGCACACCGCCCGCAACGGCACGGTCCGCCGCACCGACGCGGCCGGCACCACCACCGTCATCGGCAAGATCCCGGTCTACACCCACGACGAGGAGGGCCTGCAGGGCATCGGCGTCGACCCGAACTTCGCCACGAACCGGCACGTCTTCCTCTACTACGCGCCCCCGCTGTCCACCCCGGGCGGCGACGCCCCGATCACCGGCACCGACTTCTCCGCCTGGCAGGGCGTCAACCGGCTGGCCCGCTTCACCGTCAACGCCGACTTCACCCTCAACCTGGGCAGCGAGGTCACCGTCCTCGACGTGCCCGCCGACCGCGGGCTGTGCTGCCACGTCGGCGGCGACATCGACTTCGACGCCGCCGGCAACCTCTACCTGTCGACCGGGGACGACACCAACCCGTTCGACTCCGCCGGCTACGCCCCGATCGACGAGCGGACCAACCGCAACCCCGGGTACGACGCCCAGCGCACCTCGGCCAACACCAACGACCTGCGCGGCAAGATCCTGCGGATCAGGGTCAACGCGAACGGGACGTACTCGATCCCGGCCGGTAACCTCTTCGCGCCCGGCACCGCGCGGACCCGGCCGGAGATCTACGCGATGGGCTTCCGCAACCCGTTCCGGATGAGCGTCGACAAGGCCACCGGCCACGTCTACGTCGGCGACTACGGCCCGGACGCCGGCTCCACCAACCCCAACCGGGGACCGTCCGGCCAGGTGGAGTTCAACCGGATCACCTCCCCGGGCAACTACGGCTGGCCGTACTGCACCGGCACCAACACGACCACCGAGACCTACAACGAGTGGGACTTCGCCACCGGCGCCAGCGGGCCGAAGTACAACTGCGCCGGCGGGCCGACCAACAACTCGTTCCGCAACACCGGCCTGACCACCCTGCCGCCGGCCCGGGCGGCCTGGATCCGGTACGGCGGCGACGCCGGCACCCCGCCCGCGTTCGGCGGCGGATCGGAGTCGCCGATGGCCGGACCCGTCTACCGCCACGACCCCGCCAACCCCTCGGCCACCAAGTTCCCGCAGTCCTTCGACGGGCAGTTCTTCGCCACCGAACTCGGCCGCGGCTGGATCAAGCCGATCCACCTCAACGCCGACGGCAGCCCCGGCACCATCGACACGTTCCCGTGGGTCGGCAAGCAGGTGATGGACTCCGCGTTCGGCCCGGACGGCGCGCTGTACGTCCTCGACTACGGCACCGGCTACTTCAACGGCGACGAGAACTCGGCCCTGTACCGCTTCGACTACCTCGGCGGCGGCAACCGGGCCCCGACCGCGGTCGCCGGCGCCACCCCGCTGTCCGGCCCCGCGCCGCTCACCGTCAGGTTCTCGTCCGCCGGCTCCGCCGACCCGGAGGGCGGCGCGCTGACGTACGCCTGGAACTTCGGCGACGGCACCACGTCGGCGGCGGCGAACCCGACGAAGACGTACGCCACGAACGGGACCTACACCGCGACGCTGACCGTACGCGACCCGCAGGGCGCCACCGGCACGGCGAGCGTGACGGTCACCGTCGGCAACACCGCACCCCGGGTGACGATCAACTCGCCGAGGAGCGGGCAACTCTTCTCGTTCGGCGACACCGTCCCGTTCTCGATCACCGTCACCGACCCAGAGGACGGCACGATCGACTGCGGCAAGGTGAAGATGACGTACGTGCTCGGCCACGACAGCCACGGCCACCAGATCACCTCGACGAACGGCTGCTCCGGCTCGCTGACCGTGCCCAACGACGGCGAGCACGACGACGCCGCGAACATCTTCGCCGTCTTCGACGCCGAATACACCGACGCCGGCGGGCTGACCACGCACACCCAGCACATCCTCCAGCCCCGGCACCGGCAGGCCGAGCACTTCAAGACCAGTTCCGGGGTGAACACCTTCGCCAAGGCGACCGCCGAGGGCGGCCGGACCGTCGGCGACATCCACAACGGCGACTGGATCGCCTTCGACCCGTACGACATCTCCAACGCCACCTCGTTCACCGCCCGGGTCTCGTCGGCCGGCGTCGGCGGCACGGTCCAGGTCCGGGCCGGCTCGGCGACCGGTGCCGTGCTCGGCTCGGCGACCGCCCCCGTCACCGGCTCCTGGGACACGTTCACCGAGGTCACCGGCACGATCGCCAACCCGCCGGCCGGCACCACCACGCTCTACCTGACGTTCGCCGGCGGCAGCGGCGCGCTGTTCGACATCGACGCCTTCACCCTCGCCACCGGTACCACCCCCGGCGGTACCGGTCCGGTCGTCGGGCTGGCCGGCAAGTGTCTCGACGTACGCAACGCGGCGAGCGCCGACGGCACCCAGGTGCAGCTCTACACCTGTAACGGCTCGGCGGCGCAGACCTGGACGCGTAACGGGCAGACGTTGCGGGCACTGGGCAAGTGCCTGGACGTGTCGGGCGCGGGTACGGCGAACGGGACGAAGATCCAGTTGTGGACCTGCAACGGGACCGGGGCGCAGAACTGGACGCCGCAGGCGAACCAGACGCTGCTCAACCCGGCGTCGGGCAAGTGCCTGGACGTGTCCGGCAACAACTCCGCCGACAGCACGCCCGTGCACCTGTGGGCCTGCGGCACCGGTGCCAACCAGAAGTGGACCCTTCCCTGAGAAAGGAGCAGACCGTGCGTAGATTCGTCAGATCCTCGATCGGCCTCGCCACCGCCTGCCTGGCTGCCCTGGCCTGCACCAGCGCCCCCGCCGGCCCGGCCAGCGCCAGCCCCACCGACGCCCCCTACGACGTCCTGGTCTTCTCCAAGACCGCCGGCTTCCGCCACGACTCGATCCCGGTCGGCATCCAGACCATCCGCGACCTCGGCGCGGCCAACAACTTCACCGTCACCACCACCGAGGACGCCGCGGCGTTCACCACCGCCAACCTCAACCAGTACGAGGTGGTCGTCTTCCTCAACACCACCGGCGACGTGCTCAACAACACCCAGCAGGCGGCGTTCGAGGCGTACCTCGCCGGCGGCCGGGGCTACGTCGGCGTGCACGCCGCCGCCGACACCGAGTACGGCTGGTCCTTCTACGGCAACCTGGTCGGCGGCTACTTCGCCTCGCACCCGGCCATCCAGCAGGCGAACGTCAAGGTGGAGGACCGGGCGCACGCCGCCACCGCCCACCTGCCACAGACCTGGACCCGCACCGACGAGTGGTACAACTACCAGACCAACCCCCGCTCCGGCGCGAAGGTGCTGGCCACCCTCGACGAGTCGTCGTACTCCGGCGGGTCGATGGGCGCCGACCACCCGATCGCCTGGTGCAAGTCGTACGGCGGCGGCCGCTCCTTCTACACCGGCGGCGGCCACACCCAGGCGTCGTACGCCGAACCCGCGTTCCGGACCCACCTGCTCGGCGGGATCCGGTACGCCGCCGGGCGGGTGCGCGCCGACTGCCGCGCCGAGACCGGCTACACCCCCCTCTACAACGGCTCGACCACCGGCTGGTCGCAGGCCGGGCCGGGCAGCTTCACCAACTCCGACGCCACCCTCACCTCGGTCGGCGGGATGGGCCTGTACTGGTACAGCGCCCGGCAGTTCACGTCGTACTCGCTGAAGCTGGACTGGCGGATGGCCGGCGACGACAACTCGGGCGTCTTCATCGGCTTCCCGCCGTCGACCGACCCGTGGTCGGCGGTGAACAACGGCTACGAGATCCAGATCGACGCGACCGACGCCGCCGACCGCACCACCGGCGCGGTCTACACGTTCAAGTCCGCCGATCTCGCCGCCCGCGATGCCGCGCTCAACCCGCCCGGTCAGTGGAATACGTACGAGCTGCTGGTCGAGGGGGAGCGGCTGCAGATCTTCCTCAACGGTGTGAAGATCAACGATTTCACCAACACCGACCCGGTCCGCTCGCTGGCCGGCCACATCGGGCTGCAGAACCACGGTACGGGCGACGACGTCTCGTTCCGCAACGTCCGGATCCGGGAACTCGGCGGCCCGCCGCCGACCGGCGGCACCGGTCCGGTGGTCGGGCTGGCCGGCAAGTGTCTCGACGTACGCAACGCGGCGAGCGCCGACGGCACCCAGGTGCAGCTCTACACCTGTAACGGCTCGGCGGCGCAGACCTGGACGCGTAACGGGCAGACGTTGCGGGCACTGGGCAAGTGCCTGGACGTGTCGGGCGCGGGTACGGCGAACGGGACGAAGATCCAGTTGTGGACCTGCAACGGGACCGGCGCGCAGAACTGGACGCCGCAGGCGAACCAGACGCTGGTGAACCCGGCGTCGGGCAAGTGCCTGGATGTCTCCGGCAACAACTCCGCCGACAGCACCCCGGTGCACCTGTGGGCCTGCGGCAGCGGAGCGAACCAGAAGTGGACACTTCCCTGAGTTAGAGTGTGGTCGGCGACCCTCGGCGGTGGCCGGTGACCTGGCGGGAGGCGCAACCCGCTGGGCCCAGGTGTGAAAGCACCTGTCGGACCGGGTGTGAAAGCACCCACCGGTGACCGCCGTGGCCGCCACGCACCATGGCCTCCTCGCGCCACCCCACCGGCGCCGCGTCAGCGTGCCGCCGCCCGCGAATCCCGCGTCACGACAGGGGAGTAGGACAATGGCGCGACCCATCACGCTTTTCACCGGTCAGTGGGCCGACCTCCCGTTCGAGGAGGTGTGCCGGCTGGCCTCCGAGTGGGGCTACGACGGCCTGGAGATCGCCTGCGGCGGTGACCACTTCGAGGTCGACAAGGCACTGTCGGACGACACGTACGTCGACCGCAAGCGCGAGACGCTGGCCAAGTACAACCTCCAGGTCTTCGCGATCTCGGCCCACCTGGTCGGTCAGGCCGTCTGCGACCACCCGATCGACGAGCGGCACAAGGGCATCCTGCCCGGCCGGATCTGGGGGGACGGCGAGCCCGAGGGGGTCCGGCAGCGGGCCGCCGAGGAACTCAAGAACACCGCCCGCGCCGCCGCGAAGTTCGGCGTCAGGACCGTCATCGGCTTCACCGGGTCGTCGATCTGGCACACGCTGGCCATGTTCCCGCCGGTGCCGCCGGAGATGATCGACCGCGGCTACCAGGACTTCGCCGACCGCTGGAACCCGATCCTCGACGTCTTCGACGAGGTCGGCGTCCGCTTCGCCCACGAGGTGCATCCCAGCGAGATCGCGTACGACTACTACACCACCAAGCGCACGCTGGAGGCGATCGGCCACCGGCCGGCGTTCGGCCTCAACTGGGACCCGTCGCACTTCGTGTGGCAGGAACTCGACCCGGTGAACTTCATCTTCGACTTCGCCGACCGGATCTACCACGTCGACTGCAAGGACGCGAAGGTCCGTACCGGGGACGGCCGGCGCGGCCGGCTCGCCTCCCACCTGCCGTGGGCGGACATGCGCCGGGGTTGGGACTTCGTCTCCACGGGGCACGGAGACGTGCCGTGGGAGGACTGCTTCCGGGCGTTGAACGCGATCGGCTACGACGGCCCGATCTCGATCGAGTGGGAGGACGCCGGCATGGACCGCCTGGTCGGTGCGCCCGACGCGCTGGCGTTCGTCCGTAGGCTGGCCTTCGACCCGCCGACCGCCGCGTTCGACGCGGCCTTCTCGACCAAGGACTGACCCGGCCTCTTTCGACCAGGGACTGACCCGGTCTTCTCGATCAAGGAATGACCTGGACGAAAAAAGGGGGGCCGGTCGCCAGGCGACCGGCCCCCCTTTCGCTACCCGGGATTAGAGGGTGCTGCCGTTGGTGTTCGGGCTCGACGGCTTCGGCGTCGACGCCTTCGAGGTCGAAGCCGATCCGCTGCCCACGGACGAGCCGGCGAAGTCGTCGACCGGGCTCGCCGAACCGCCGCCGATGCTCAGCTTCTCGCCGAGTCGGGTGTGGCTCAGGCGGTCCCTGCCCTCGGTGTAGAGGCGGTTCGCCTGCGCCTGGGCGACGCCGGCGGCCTCCTGCACCGTCGGATGGTCGAGGACCTTGCGGCCCTTGACGACCAGCTCGTCGTACTTTTCGCGGCCCGCCCGGGCGCCGAGTACGAAGCCCGCCGCGACCCCGGCGATGAACCAAAGCTTTCCGCGCATTGCGGCTCCCTCCATGCCTGACGCGGTGTTGCTCCCCGGGACCTGCCCGGCGGTCAACGGTGTCGCGCCTGCGTCGTCTGTCCTGCGTTACCTACCCATCCTCCTCCGAGACCATGCACATCTGGGTGCGCCACGGTGATTTGCCCAGATTTGATGGGGTGGCGTGTCGCGAAGAACCCCCTGGACCGAAGGTGGGGGAGTTGCTGTAAAGTTGTGCCGGCACCAGGGGCCGGAGAGATCCGGAACCCGGCGCACAGCAGTCCCCCGTAGCTCAATTGGCAGAGCAGCCGGCTGTTAACCGGCAGGTTTTTGGTTCGAGTCCAAACGGGGGAGCTTTTTGTGGGCACACCCATTGTCGACACCGATGTTCTCGTCATCGGCGCCGGTCTGGCCGGCCTCGCCGCGGCCCGCCGACTGCACCGGCTCGCCAACCCGCTGCGCGACCCCACCGGCGCACCCTTCGCCGCCCTGGCCGGCATCGGCCGGCTGTCCGACCGGCTCCGGTTCGCCGCGCTGGCCACCCGGCTCGCCACCACCGACCCGGACCGGCTGCTCGCCGCACCCGAGGTCAGCACCCAGACCGCGCTGCGCCGCGCCGGTCTGTCCCACCGGATCATCGAGGAACTTCTCCGGCCGATCCTGTCCGGCGTCTTCGCCGACCGCGAGCTGACGACCTCCAGCCACGTGTTCGCGATGGTCGTCCGCTCGTTCGCCCGCGGCCGGATCGGCGTACCCGCCCGGGGGATGGCCGCCCTGCCCCGGGCGCTGGCCGCGCCACTGCCCGCCGACCGCATCCGGCTGGACACCCCGGTCGAGCGCGTCGCACCCGGCGCCGTCCACACCGCCGCCGCCCGGATCGGTTGCCGGGCGGTGCTGATCGCCACCGATCCGACCACCGCCGCCCGGCTGCTCCCCGATCTGTCGGCTCCCCGGACGCGGGCCCTGACCACCTACTACCACGCCGCGCCCGAGGCACCGCTGCGCGAACCCGTCCTGCTGCTCGACGGCGACCGGCGCGAACTCGTCGCCAACACCGTCGTCGTCAGCAACGCCGCGCCGACGTAGGCGCCACCCGGCCGGCACCTGATCGCGACCTCGGTCGCCGGTCCGGCGGTACCCGAGCCCGTCGTACGGGCCGAACTCGCCCGCCTCTACGGGCGCCCCACCGCCGACTGGACCCGCCTGACCACGATCGAGTTGCCGTACGCCCTGCCGGCCGCCGACCCGCCCCAGGGGCACCTGCGCAAACCCGTCGCCCTCGGCGACCGGCGCTACGTCGCCGGTGACCACCGGGACAGCCCGTCGATCCAGGGCGCCCTGGCCAGCGGCTGGCGTGCCGCCGGCGCCGTCCTGCGCGACCTACGGGCTCACCACGCCGACGGGAAGTAGTCCTTCAGGAAGCAGCCGTACACGTCCTCGCCCTGCTCGCCGCGCACGATCGGGTCGTACACCCGGGCCGCCCCGTCGACCAGGTCCAGCGGCGCGTGGAACCCCGCCTCGGCCAGCCGCATCTTCGTCGGATGCGGCCGCTCGTCGGTGATCCAGCCGGTGTCCACACTCGTCATCAGGATGCCCTCGGCGAACATGTCGGCCGCGCTGGTGCGGGTCAGCATGTTCAGCGCCGCCTTGGCCATGTTGGTGTGCGGGTGGCCGGCGCCCTTGTAGCCCCGGCTGAACTGGCCCTCCATCGCCGAGACGTTCACCACGTACTTGCGCCGTGCCGGTGCCGCCGCCAGCACCGGCCGCAGCCGGCTGACCAGCACGAACGGGGCGGTCACGTTGCACAACTGCACCTCGAGCAGTTCCAGCGGGTCGACCTCGTGCACCCGCTGGCTCCAGCTGTTGACCGGGTCCAGGTCGGGCACCAGACCGCCGGCGTCGATCGCCGTCAGGGCCGCGATCCGGTCCGGGGTCGCCGACCGGCTGGTCAGCGCCAGCGCCGTCAGCGCCTGGGGGGTGAACATGCCGCCGCCGGCCTCACCGGCGGTCAGCTCGGACCGGCCGGCACCGCCGAAGATCACCAGCTCGGGCAGCGAGCCCTCCGGCAGCGGCGCCGATTCCGCCGCGACCAACTGCGCGTACGCCCCGGCGGAACGCCGTACGGTCTGCGCCGCGTTGTTGATCAGGATGTCCAGCGGGCCCTGCCCGGCGACCGAGTCGGCCAGGGCGACCACCTGCGCCGGGTCCCGCAGGTCGATGCCGACCACCTGCAACCGGTGCAGCCAGTCGGCGCTGTCCGGCATCGCCTTGAAACGGCGTACGGCGTCGTGCGGGAACCGGGTCGTGATCGTGGTGTGCGCCCCGTCGCGCAGCAACCGCAGCGCGATGTACATGCCGATCTTCGCCCGGCCACCGGTCAGCAGCGCCCGCCGCCCGGTCAGGTCGGCCCGGGCGTCCCGCCGATCCCGGTTGATCTTCGCGCACGCCGGGCAGAGCTGGTGGTAGAAGGCGTCCACGTCGTGGTAGCGCTCCTTGCAGACGTAGCAGGCGCGCGGACGCAGCAGCCGGCCCGCGCTCGCCCCGCTCGTCGGCGACACCAGCGGGATGCCCTTGGTCTCGTCGTCGATCCGGCCCGGCGCCCCGGTCGCGGTCGCCGCCGTCACCGCCTCGTCCGCGGCGAGCACCGCCTCCCGCCGGTCCCGGCGCCGGTGCTTCTTCACCGTCTTGAACAACCGGGCCGTCGCCCGCCGCACCCGCACCGCGTCCGGATGCTCGACCGGCAGGTCGTCGACCGCGGCCAGCACCCGCAGGCACACCTCGAGATCCGCCGGGTCGATCCCCGCCGCGCCCGCCGCCTGGTCGTACCCGTTCGCCGTCATGTCCCGAGCCGCTTCCGTTCCGCTTCCACCGGGCCGCCGACCAGCCCGCCCTGCGGACTCTACGCAACCGCCCGCCGCCCGCGAAAACCCGCCAAGATCCGCGTGATCAGGGAGCTGGGCCGTCGCCACGCCGGCGACACTCCCGACCTGGTCCCTGATCACGCGGATCTTGCGAGTGGGTCCGGAAAGAGGGACGTGGAAAGGAGCCGTCCGGCGTCCCAACCTGACCGGACGTCGCCCGAAAGTGGATCTCGCCGGAGTCGACCCGCCTCTAGGATCGCCGCCATGCCCGCACCCCTGCTCGCCCCCGACTTCGACGCCGCGACGGCGTTTCCCGAGGTGGCCGCGCTACGCACCGCACTGGCGGCGCACGACCTTCCCACCGTACGGGCCGTGTTCGACGCCGCGGACCCGGACACCCGCACCATGCTCGTCTGGGAGGCCGGCGAGCAGCGCGGGATCGAAGATCACCTGCTGCGGGCCGTCGACGCCGACCCGGCCGACACGCTCGCGGCCACCCTGCTGGCCGTCAACCACATCTCGATCGGCTGGGAGATCCGCACCGACGCCCGGGCACAGCACGTCAGCGCCGGGCAGTTCGCCGCACTGCACGACCACCTGCGCCGGGCCGAGCGACTGCTGATCGACGTCACCGCCCGGGAACCCGACAACGCCCCGGCCTGGAACCTGCGCATGACCACCGCCCGCGGACTCCAGTTCGGCCAGGCGGAAACCCGCCGACGCTACGACCGGCTGGCCCGGCACCACCCCCACGACCTGGCCGCCCAACGGAACCTGCTGCAACAGCTCTGTCCGAAGTGGAGCGGCAGCTGGCCGGCGGTGCACGCGTTCGCCAAGGAGTGCGCCGACGCGGCCCCACCCGGCGCCCCCAACGCCGTACTGGTCCTCGACGGCCACCTCGAACGTTGGCTGGACGCCGGCGACCAGGGACAGCGGTACCTGGCGGAGGCCACCGTCCGGCAGGAGATCCGGGAGGCCGCGCAACGTTCCGTGCTCCACCCCGACTTCCGGGAACGGGTCGGCTGGGTCGGGGTACGCAACACCTTCGCGATGATGTTCTGGCTCATCGACGACTACACCGCCGCGGCCACCCAGTTCACGGCCCTCGGCAACCTCGCCACCGAAAGCCCGTGGCACTACCTCGGCGACGCCGCCACCCAGTTCCAACGATGCCGCGCAGAGGCGTTCGCGAAAGGCGGACAGCAGTGATCACGCAGACCGAGGTCGACGGCGTACCGACCCTGCTCGCCCCCAACCCCAACGGACCCCTGATCGCCGGGCTGACCTTCCGGGTCGGCCAGGCCGACGAGACCCTCGCCCGCGCGGGAATCACCCACCTGCTCGAACACCTCGCCCTGCACCAGTTCGGCCTCACCGACTACCACTACAACGGCAGCACCGGCGCGGTCGTCACCCATTTCCACACCCAGGGCAGCCCCGAGAAGGTCACCGCCTTCGTCAACGGTGTCTGCGCCGCGCTCGGCAACCTGCCGATGGACCGCCTCGACATGGAGAAGGGCATCCTGCGTACGGAGCGAGGCAGCCGCGTCCCCGGCTACGGTGAGCCGCTCGCGGTCTGGCGGCACGGCGCGATCGGCTACGGCCTGCCCGGCCATCCCGAGTTCGGGCTGCGCTCCGTCGGCCCCGACGACCTGCGCGCCTGGGCCGCCCGCTACTTCACCCGGGACAACGCCGTGCTCTGGATCGCCGGCGACGCCGTCCCGGCGGGCCTGCGCCTCGACCTGCCCGGTGGCACCCGGCAACCGGTTCCCCCGGCCTGGTCCGCGCTGCCGGAGACGCCCGCCTACTTCTGCGGCGGCGCCTCCCGGATCGTCGCCTTCGACGCCGTGGTCAGGCGCTCCGTCGCCGCCGGCATCTACACCGCCGTCCTCGAACGGGAATTCTTCCGCGCCCTGCGCCAGGAGGACGGACTGTCCTACATGGCCACCGCGACCTACAGCCCGCGCGGCGACGACCACGCCATGGTCACCGCCGCCGCCGACGCCCTGCCCGACAAGCACGGCGCGGTACTCGGCGGATTCGTCGACGTCCTCGCCAAACTCCGCGTCGGCCGAATCGAGCAGGCCGACCTCGACACCGTGTGCGCGGCGACGGAGGAGACCTACAGCCGGGCCGACTTCGACGCCGCCCGGCTGCCCGGCGCCGCCCTCAACCACCTGACCGGCCAGCCCAACCTCAGCACCGACGAGATGCGTGCCGAACTGAAGGCGGTCACCCTCGCCGACATCCACGCGGTCGCCGTCGAGGCCGCCGGCACCGCCCTGCTGATGGTGCCCGGCAGCCGTGGTGCCGAGTGGGCCGGGTTCGCCGCCGCCCCCACCCACTCCACGTCCGCCGTCACCGGCCGGCGTGCCGCCTCCCGTACCGCGGGCGACGGGACCGGCCTCGTCATCGGCCCGTACGGCGTGACCCTCGACCAACCGGGCGCCCCGGTCACCGTCGAGTACGCCAACTGTGCCGCCCTGCTCGTCTGGCCCGACGGCGGCCGCCAACTCATCGGCGCCGACGCCCTCTTCGTACCGGTCGAACCCACGATGTACGGCGTGACCGCCGCCGACGTCGCCGCCATCGACAACATCGTGCCCGCCGACCGGCACGTGCCGATGCCGGCCCGCGACCCGGAGAGCATTCCCGTGCCACCGGCCGAGCAGGCCGTCGTGCCGAAGGGGCTGCGGCTGCCCAGGTGGTACGAGGCACTGGGGCTGCTCTTCTTCGGCATCCTCGCGCTCCCGTTGCTTCTTCTCATCGTGGTGCAGGGCATCCTCATCGTCACCGGTGACGCCGACGATCCGGACAGTTGGCTCTTCATGGGCGTGTTGCTCGGCCTGACCGCCGGAGTCGCCTGGCCGATCGTCGCCCTGCTGCGCCGGCTCCGCCGGCCGTTGCGGAGGTAGCCGGCGGGCCGGTGGGTCCGCCGGCGGCCGGCCGGGCCAACGTGAAGATGGTGGCAGGGCGGCTGGTCGCGGGTTAGGATCCCCGCGCCGGCACGGGGCGGTAGCTCAGCAGGTTAGAGCAGTCGACTCATAATCGATCGGTCACGGGTTCGAGTCCCGTCCGCCCCACTTTGATATTGCATGCGAACCACGGCCCCGGTGGTTCGCTGTCATCGGCTGCTGGTGACAGTGCTGGATGCAGTTATCTACGCTGCGCGGGTGTCTTCTTCGCTCAGTGCTGCCGAGCTCGACGCCTTGGTCGCCGAGGCGGTCGTGGACTGCTACGACGAGCATGAGCAGTTCAGTGGCCTCTTCATCATGATTCAGGACAATCTGGCGGCGCCTTTCGAGACCGAGGTTCTCGGTGTGCCGGTGGTGCTCCGGAAGGTGGATCTGCGCTCGTCAGGGATCGTAGCGATCTGCCATCGTGGCCGGCTGCGGCAGGCGATCGGGATTCTGGACCTTCCGTTGCCGGATCCTGCGCCGGATGGCGCGCAGTGGATCGAGGCGTACCGGCGGTGGGCGGGGGCCCGGTGAGCGAATACCAGTACTACGAGTTTGTGGCGCTCGACCAGGCGTTGACGGCGAAGCAGCAGGGCGAGTTGCGGGCGGTGTCGTCTCGGGGTCGGATCACGTCGTCGAGTTTCGTCAACGACTACCAGTGGGGCGATCTCAAGGCCGATCCGGCCAAGTGGATGGAGCGATACTTCGACGCGCACCTCTATCTGGCGAACTGGGGCACGCGGCGGATCATGCTGCGGTTGCCCCGAGCGTCGCTGGACCCGGGGACAGCGGCGAAGTTCTGTGTCGGTGAGTCGGCCGGCTCCTGGGCGACCCGTACCCATGTGATCCTGGACCTTCGTACTGAGGACGAGGACGGCGACGAGGAGTGGTGGGACGAGGAGGGGCGGCTCGCGGCGATCGTTCCGGCCCGGGCGGAGCTG
Source organism: Polymorphospora sp. NPDC051019 (assembly GCF_040683055.1). Lineage (NCBI taxonomy): Bacteria > Bacillati > Actinomycetota > Actinomycetes > Micromonosporales > Micromonosporaceae > Polymorphospora > Polymorphospora sp. NPDC051019. The sequence goes on from NZ_JBFBCH010000003.1 coordinate 171,411, forward strand.
GCCGGCGGTGATCGGCGGCTGTTGTATCTGGCCTGGCTGCTGTGCGTACAGAACCGGGAGTTGGATGATGACGAGCCGGAGCCGCCGGTCCCGGCCGGACTGGTGAAGCTGAGCGGGCCGTTGCGGGCCTTGGCCGATTTCCTTCGCCTGGACGCCGATCTGCTGGACGTGGCGGCAGCGGCGAGTCGGCCGATGACCGAAGCGGCGCCTTCGGCCGCTGTTCTCCGCCGCTGGGTGAAGGGCCTGCCGGTGGCGGACAAGGACGAGTTGTTGCTGCGGGTGCTGCGTGGTGAGGTCGGGTTGCTGCGGTCGGAGTTGTTGCGGCGGTTTCACGGTGCGGCGGAGGAAAATCCAACCGGGAAGGGCCGGACCGCCGGGGCACTGCTCGCCGCCGCCGAGGAGCGCTGGGCTGGGCGGCAGCAGCAAATGCGGGAGCGTGAGGCGGGCGAGCGTAAGCGTCGTGAGGAAGCGGCAGCCGCGGCCCGCGAGCAGCGTCTGGACAAGCTGGCACGGAACCCGGTGGCCGCTTGGGACCAGGCGGACAAACTGATCGCGACGAAGCGTCCGAAGGACTACGACACGGCGGTCACTCTGCTTTTGGATCTTCAGGCGCTGGCTGTACGGGAGGGCGAGATCTTCGAATTCGCGGAGCAGATGACCCGGTTGCGGGAGCGTCATGCCCGGAAGCCGAGCCTGATCGACCGTTTCGACCGGGCCCGGCTGGACTGACTCACCTGTCGGGCTCGCGGCGGCCGGCGTGTGAAGATTGGCCGGTGGTGTCCGTTGACGCGGTGACTGACGACGAGGTAGCTCGACTGCGGCGTGAGTTGGAGCGGGGCTGCGGGCGGGGAACCATCGGCTGTCGTGTCTGCTGGATCTGCGAGGTCAGGACACCGCTCCGGCTCCGGAGCAACTCGCCGTGATCGCTACGCCGGGACGAGGCGCACCGTGTCGAAGAGGAGGAACGGGAGCTTCGTGAGCATCTGGGCTGGAGTCAGTCGCAGCTTGCCCAGGCGGCGGGAATGACCCAGTCGGCGGTTGCCCGGCTCGAGGCGGGTGGCAGGGGTGGTACCTCCGGTCCACTCAAACGGATACCCGAACAGCCGTAGGCTACGGCTGATCTTCCGCCGCACTGCCATACCTGGGTCGGACACCGTACCTGGGGCAGTTCGGCGAGCGCGTTGTATGACTTGATCGCGCTGTGGAGCTGTGCCACCGCGGTCCGTGTGACCGGAGGATGTGTCCGGCGGGTGCCGAACGCCGGACGTGCGGTGTTGGTCAGATCTTGAGGACGTCCACGTCGTACAGCGCTATTGACGTGTCGCGGGAGGCGAGAGTCAAGCCTTCGGTGATCGCTTGTGCCACCAGCATGCGGTCGAAGGGGTCGCGATGATGCGGTGGCAGGCGGCCGGCGACGATGGCGTGGGCGTGCGTCACAGGCAGCTCACGGAAGTCCATGTCCTTCACCCGCTCGGCGAGGTCGGGCGGCCCGACGAGCTTCCCCGCATTCTGTTTGATGGTGATCTCCCACAGGCTGACGGGGGAGAGGAAGATGTCCGGGTCGTGGCGTAGCCGGTCGAGGAACTCGGCGCCGAGCGTCGCGTCGCCGGTGATGGCCCACAGGGCGACGTGCGTGTCCAGTAGGAGGGTCATGCGCCGATGCCGAAGTCGACGGCGATCTCGGCGTTGGTCTGGGGCGAGTCCCAGTCGCCTGACAGGTCCAGTTGCCCGGCGAGGGAGCCGACCGCGGTGCGGTTGGCCCGCCGCACCAACGGCACGACCTTCGCCACCGGGGTGCCCGCCCGGTCGATGATGATCTCTTCGCCGCGTTCCACCCGCTCGATGATGCGCGACAGGTGGGTCTTGGCGTCATGCATGTTGTAGTGCACGGCCTCGGGCGACATGACGAAACCTCCTTGCTTAGCTAACAGCTTAGTCCGCTTGGATCCGATGTCGCCACGGGTCCGTAGGTGCGCGTCGCGTGCTCGGTTTCCCGCCGTCAGGCCGAGGTCATCGAGTAGCGTCCAACGGCCCTGAGTCGGGCAGAGTCCGCGACGAGTCGTGCGACTCGCGGATCAGACGGCCGGCCTGGGGGGGGCGGAGCGTGGCAGGCCTCCGGTACGCCCATCGAGACACCGCCTGAGGTACAATTTCCTGTACTTGCCCTGGAGGTGATCATGCGGACCGTGAACTTCACCCAGCTTCGACAGAACCTGGCCGCCGAACTCGACAGCGTCATCAACGACGCGGAGGAAGTGGTGGTGACGCGTTCGGGCCACGAGCCGGTGGTCATCGTGCCGCTTGCGGAGTACGAGTCGATGAAGGAGACCGAGTACCTCCTTCGCAATCCGAGCAATGCCGCAGCCCTGCGCCGATCGATCGCGGAGCTCGAGGAGGGTGACGCGACCGAGCGGGAACTGATCGACCCGGCTTCGGTTCGGGACGTCGCGTGAGGCTGGTCTTCACGGCGACGGCATGGAACCAGTACCTCAGCCATACGGACCGTAAGTTGGTCAAGCGCATCAACGACCTCATCGCGGATGTGATGCGTAACGGATACGAGGGCATCGGCAAGCCGGAACCCCTTCGAGGCGAGCTGTCCGGCTTCTGGTCGCGCCGAATCGACCGCGAACACCGGCTGGTGTATCGGATCGCCAAGGACGACGTCGAGATCGTCGCCTGCCGGTATCACTACGGTGACAGGTAGCCGCTCAGAAAGTCGGGGCGTCGGTCGTCCTGCGCACCGAACCCACTGCCGAACGCCACCTGAGACAAGGGTGGCGCGTGGCGCGCCGATCGGGTCGGACTTCGCCCCGGCGCGGCGGGCCGGGCGATTCGGGGTCCCACTGCCACCAGCTATCAGCTCATCCTGCTGAACCGGCCCCGCCGTGCTCACAGTTGGCCGAGGCGATCCGCCCGGCCCGGCAGGTAGCGCTGTTCGAGCTGGTTCTCCGTCAGGGCGGCGGCCTCGCGGTACCGTGCCGCCGCGCCGGCCGCTCGCCGGTCATCTCCAGCAGATATGCGCGGACCGCGCGTTCCCGTTGCCGGGTCACGGTTGAGGTCGTCGAGCAGGGCCAGCCCCGCGAATCGGCCCGTACGCGTGTGCGACCGCGACCACGCGGCTCAGTCGTACCGGCGCGGTCGGACTGAGCCGTTCCAGTCCCAGGTACAGCGCCGCGATCAGGGGCCAGTCCGTCCGGTCCGGTGATTCGGCCGCGGCGGAAACTTGTGGCTGGAAGACGGATCGGCTCACTCCTCGGCCCGGCGATCATCGATATACGCCCGGTATATGTACGCGGGATATACACTCAGTGTATGGTCTGCGCATGAGCGTTCCCATGACCCTCCTCGGCCTGCTCGAGCGCGAGCCCAGTCACGGCTACGACCTCAAGCGCGACTACGACTCCTTCTTCAGCCGGGGCAAGCCGCTGCCGTTCGGTCAGGTCTACGCGACCCTCGGCCGGCTCGCCCGCGACGGCAAGATCGTGATTGGTGAGGTCGAGCCGGGCGTAGGCCACGAGCGCAAGCGGTACGTCATCACCGAACTGGGCGCGACCGAGGTCGAATCGTGGCTGACCGAGCCCGTCGAGGCCGAGCCCAACCTGCAGACGGTGCTGTTCACCAAGGTCGTGCTGGCCCTGATGCTCGGCCGGCCCGCCGAGGAGTACCTCGACAGCCAGCGCGCCGCGCATCTGCGGCGGATGACGGAACTCACCGAGATCAGACGCGGCGGCGACCTGGTCGACACCCTGCTGGCCGACCACGGCCTGTTCCGTCTGGAAGCCGACCTGCGCTGGATCGACATCACTGTCGCCCGGTTGGACGCCCTCCGGGAGACGGTGTTGCGGGGATGAAGGCGATCGAGGCACGAGACGTCGTTCTGTCCTTCGGCGAGACGCCGGCGCTGCGCGGCGCCAGCGTCTCGGTGGCCCCGGGCGAGATCGTCGCCATCATGGGCCCGAGCGGTTCCGGGAAGTCCACCTTGCTGCACTGCCTGGCGGGGATCCTCGTACCGGGCGCGGGCGAGATCTACTACGACGGCCGCCGGGTCGACACCCTGAACGAGAACGAGCGCAGCATCCTGCGCCGGGACCATTTCGGGTTCGTGTTCCAGTTCGGACAGCTCGTACCGGAGTTGACCGCCGAGGAGAACGTCGCACTGCCGCTGCTGCTCGGCGGCGCCCGGCGGGCCGCCGCGCTCGGCGAGGCACGGCCGTGGTTCGAGCGGCTCGGCCTGGCCGGGCTGGAGCGGCGCCGGTCCGGTGAGCTGTCCGGCGGGCAGGCGCAGCGGGTCGCGCTGGCCCGTGGTCTGGTCGCCCGGCCCGGGGTGTTGTTCGCCGACGAGCCGACCGGGGCGCTCGACTCGCTGACCGGCGAGCAGGTCATGGACCTCCTGGTCGCCTCGGCCCGTGAGCAGGAGACGACCGTGGTCCTCGTCACCCACGACGCCCGCGTGGCCGCGTGCGCCGACCGGCAGGTCATCGTGCGCGACGGCAAGGTGAACGCGCTGGTGTACTCATGATCCGGTTCGGTCTGCGACTGTCCCTGTCCGGTGGCCGGGAGGCCGCCACCCGGCTCGCCGTCATCGCCACCGCGGTGGCGCTCGGCGTCGGCATGCTCCTGACGACGCTCGCCGCGATGAACGCGGTCGGCGCGCAGAACCAGCGGTACGCCTGGCTCAACACCGCCGCCGCCCCGGCCGCCTCCGACGTGTCGGCCGATCCGATCTGGTGGCTGCTCCGGGAGGACTACCACCAGGGCCGGTCCATCGGCCGGGTCGAGGTCGCGGCGCCGGGTCCGGACGCACCCGTCCCGCCGGGCATCCCGCGCCTGCCGGGGCCGGGCGAGTTCTACGTCTCACCCGCGCTCGGCGAGCTGCTTCGGACCACCCCGGCCACGGAACTCGGTGACCGCTTCCCTGGACACGGGATCGGCACGATCGGGCCGGCGGCGTTGCCGTCCCCCGAATCGCTGCTGATCGTCATCGGCCGTACCCCGGCCGAGCTGGAGCAGTTGGGGGCCCGCCAGGTCACCCAGATCATGACCCCCGCCCAGAACGACTGTCGCAACGGTTGCCCGGTCGGACTCAACTCCGACGCCATGTCACTCGTGCTCGCCGTCGTCGCGGCCGCCCTGCTCGTCCCGGTGCTTATCTTCATCGGCACCGCGACCCGGCTGGCGGCCACCCGCCGGGAGCAGCGCTTCGCCGCGATGCGGTTGATCGGCGCCACACCACGGCAGATCTCCCTCGTCTCGGCCGTGGAGTCGACGATCGCGACCGCGACGGGCACCGTTGCCGGGTTCGGCCTGTTCTTCGCGATCCGGCCGGCAATCGCCACGATTCCGTTCACCGGCGAACCGTTCTTCACCGCCGACCTGTCGCTCGACCTCGTCGACGTCCTCGTGGTCGCGCTCGGTATCCCGGTCGGTTCCGTCGTGGCCTCCTGGCTGGCCCTGCGCCGGGTGCAGATCTCGCCGCTGGGCGTGAGTCGCCGGGTGACCCCGAAGCCCCCGCGCGCCTGGCGGCTGATCCCGCTGGTCGTCGGGCTCGCCGAGTTGACGTACTTCATCGGCCGGCGCCCCGACACGACCAACGGCCAGCTTGCCGCGTACCTGTCCGGGTTTCTGCTGGTCCTGACCGGGCTCGTGCTGTCGGGGCCGTGGTTGACCATGGTCGGCGCCCGGGTGCTGGCCGGGCGGGCGAGCCGGCCCGCCACGCTCATCGCCGGGCGACGTCTCGCGGACAACCCGCAGGCCGGCTTCCGATCCGTCAGCGGGCTGATCGTGGCGCTGTTCGTGACCAGCGTGGCGACCGGCACGATCACCACGTTCGTCGCCAACCGCGGCGAACCCCGGACCGACTCGGTGGCCGCCACGTCACTGGCGAAACAGTTCTGGCCGGAGGAGGGGCCCGCACCGACCGCCGACCAGATCCCGGCCGGCCTCGAGACGATCCCCGGCGTGCGCAGCGTGACCCTGGTGCACCTCAACCCCGACCGGGACGGCGGGCACGGCGTGATCACGTGCGGGGAACTGGACCGTCTGGTGGTGTTCGGCACCTGCCCCGCCGGGGCGCAGGTCGCGGCCGTCCACGGTGACCTCATCGGCATGCGCGCGTTCGACCTGACGAGAGACACGCACGTCTGGGACGCCGCCAGCATCGCCCCCACGGAGGTCGACCGGCAGCCGATCCTGTCGGTGGTCGTCGACACGACCAGCCGCACCGCGTTCGAGCAGGCCCGGACGATGCTGATCAACGCGTTTCCGCTGGGGCGCTTCCCGGCGAGCATCGGCGAGTGGGAGTCGAGCTCCGCACGGCAGATGATCCAGTTCCAGCGGCTGGCCGACGTGGTCATGCTGGCCAGCCTGCCGATCGCCGGTTGCAGCCTGGCGGTGAGCGTGGCCGGCGGGCTGAGCGACCGCAAACGGCCGTTCAGCATGCTGCGGCTCACCGGGGTGCGGCTGTCCACGTTGCGCCGGGTGGTCGCGCTGGAAACCGTCGTGCCGCTGCTGCTCGTCGCCGCGGTGGCCATCGGCATGGGGTTCCTGGCCGCCCATCTCTTCCTGCGGGCGCAACTGGGCTACACACTGCTACCGCCGCACCTGTCGTTCTACCTGACCGTCGGCGGCGGGCTGGTGGTGTCCCTGGGAATCATCGCCTTGACGTTGCCGCTGCTGCGCCGGGTCACCGGCCCGGAGACGGCCCGGAACGGGTGAGCCACGCGCCGAGGCCCAGCGTGCGTCGGCTCCTGGGGGTGCTCTCGGGCGCGGTGGTTCAGGCCACGAGTAGACGGAGGCCGAGTTCCGCCGCGTCGAGGGCGACGAGGTCGCGGTTGCGCTCCGCCCACCGGCCCGAGGAAAGGTCTGCGCGGAGCCCGGTCACCGCCCGCTGCTCGGCCTCGGGCCCGACCCTGGTCCATACCGACACCGCGCGGCGCACATGTTCGTCCAGGTACGCCTCGGGCCGGCGCCAGTGGGCCTCGAAGAAGCCGTCGACACAGTCCCACGGGATGAGCACCGGCTCCGCGCGTCCCCCGATCGCGCGGGTCAGGTCGGCCAGGGAAGGCCAGCCGACGAGAAGGTCGGCGAACTCGGGCAGGTAGTCGCGGGTGAGCCAGAACCGCCGGCGCCAGCCGGTGTCGTCGGCGTCGTACGTGAACACGACCACCCGCCGGGCCACCCGCCGCATCTCACGCAGCCCGGCGACCGGGTCCGGCCAGTGGTGGACGGTGCTGACCGCCATCGCGGCGTCGAAGGACTGGTCCTCGAACGGCAGGCTCTCGGCGGCGGCGGCCACGCACGGCGCCGTGCCGGCGGGACGCAGCGCCCGCATGACCGCCGACGGTTCCACCGCAGTGACGTCGCGGTCCGGGGGTTCGTAGGAGCCGGTGCCGGCCCCGACGTTCAGTACCGTCCGTGCGTCCCCCAGCGCGTCCCAGATGCGCGCGGCGATCCGTGGCTCGGTACGCCGTGTCGCCGGGTACGCGGATCCGATGGTGTCGTACAACCGTGTGCCGAACACTCTCAGCTGCTCCTCCGGTGTCGTCCTGATCCCCATTGCCCGCGCCTCCAGCTCCCGGTCGATGGCCGTCACCATGGCAGCGGCCCGGTCGCGCTGGTCCAGCAGCAGGCCGCGCAGCCGGCGCAGGTGCGCGGCCGCGTCGGTGGCCGGGTCGTCGACCAGATCCGCGATCTCGCGCAATCCGAAGCCCAGCCGCCGGTAGGCGAGCACCTCCCGCAGCCGTTCCACGTCACCCGCGGAGTAGGCCCGGTGCCCGGCCGCGGTTCGCGTGGACGGCCGCAGAAGGCCGATCTCGTCGTAGTGATGCAGCGTGCGGACGGTTATGTCGGCCAGTTCGGCGACCCGCCCCACGGTCAGGTGCTCCTCCACGCCACCGACTATGTGCCATGACGCCACGTGAGGAACAAGCCGAAGCAGCTGAACAGATCACCCGGTGTGCGTCGGGGTTTCGGCGATTCCGATCGGGCCCTCGCGCGGTCCCTCCGCCGAGGCCGGCTGCACCGCCAGCGACGGGAAGTCGGCCAGTTCGCCCTCCGGCTCGGCGTCCCACTCCGGGAAGACGAGATCGCTCTGGAGGTAGAGGCAGAGGAGTTGCGTGAGGTGGCGCAGCCCGTCCAGGTGGGTGCGTTCGTGGCCGTGGGTCGCGTCGACCCCGAAGCCGATCAGCGCCACCCGGGCGTGCGCGCCGGCCTCGACCGCCGCCGCGATGTCCGAGCGGTAGTAGTCGAAGACGTCGCGGACCAGGTCCACGTCGTGTTCGGTGGCGATCGCGGCCAGCTTGCGGGCCAGGTGGTAGTCGAAGGGGCCGACGCCGTCACCCATGACCAGCGTGGCGGCGTTCTCCCGGGACTGCTGGCCCGGGGCGACCACCGCGGCGTCCACCGAGACGATCTCCGCGACGTCCGGGTCGAGGCCGTGGCTGGCCCCGTGCCCGATCTCCTCGGTGACGGTGACCAGCAGGTGTGCGGTGACCTTGGGCTGGACGCCCGCGTCGATGATCGCCTTGAACGCGGTGAGGACGGCCGCCACGCCCGCCTTGTCGTCGAGGTGGCGGGACTTCACGTACCCGCTGGGGGTGATCGTCGGGTTGGGTAGAAAGGCTACGAAGTCGCCGGCGTCGATGCCGAGCGCGCGTAGCCCGGCGATGTCCTCGACCGGCTCGTCGACCCGTACCTCGACCCGGTCCCAGCCGACCCCCTGGAGATCCACGGCCTCGTTGTAGCGGTGCCCGCTGGCCTTCAGCGGCAGCACCTGGCCGGTGATCACCCGTTCCAGGTCGTCGGTGAAGATCCGTACGTGGGCGCCCTCGGCGAACCGGGCGCTGTGCGTGCCGATCGACTTCAGCTCCAGCCGGCCGTTCTCCTTCAGCCGTTTCACCATCCCGCCGATGGTGTCGGTGTGCACCACGATCGCCCGGTCGGCGCCGGTGGCGCGGGGACCGGGCAGGCAGGCGCTCAACGCGCCGCGCCGGGTCAGGGTGGAGGAGACGCCGAGGGCGGAGAGGCGCTCGCCGACGTACTGCTGCACATGGTCGGTACGCCCGGACGGGCTGGGGATCTCCAGGAGTTCCAGCAGCACCTGCCGCAGGTAGTCCAGGTCGAGCGGGAGCGGTACGGGTCGGGCGTCGGTCATGACGTCGAGGATGCCGCACCGGCCGGGGACCAGAGCCGCTGCGGTGCCCGGGTGCCGGGGAAGAGCAGGTCGACGAAGCGTTCGGCGGTCGGCTGCGGTTCGTGGTTGGCCAGGCCCGGTCGTTCGTTCGCCTCGATGAAGACGTGTTCCGGCCGGTCGGGGGACTCGACCAGCAGGTCCAGTCCGGTGACCGGGACGTCCAGTGCCCGGCTCGCCGTGACGCACGCCTGCGCGATCTCGGGGTGCAGGTCGGCGGTCACGTCGTGGATCGTGCCGCCGGTGTGCAGGTTCGCGGTCCGCCGGACGGCGAGCACGGTCCCTTCCGGCAGTACGTCGTGCGGGCCGTACCCGGCTTCGGCGATCACCTCGCGGGTCATGTCGTCGACCGGGATGCGGGACTCGCCGCCGGTGGCCGCGGCGCGGCGCCGGCTCTGCCGCTCGATCAGCTCGGTGATGTCGTGCCGGCCGTCGCCGACGATCGAGGCGGGCCGGCGTACGGCCGCCGCGACCACCTCGTGGCCGATCACGACCACCCGTAGGTCCTCACCGGTGCACAGTTCCTCGATGAGCACGTCCGGGCAGTACCGTCGGGCCAACCCGACGGCGGCGTGCAGCGCCTCCGTCGTGCGTACGCCGACGGTTATCCCGTTGCCCTGCTCGCCCCGGACCGGCTTGACCACCACGGCGCCGGCCTCGGCCAGGAACGCGGTGTCGGTGTCGTCACCGGCGGCGGCCCGGCCGCGTGGCACGCGCAGTCCCGCCTCGGCGAGGATCCGTCGGGTGACCCGCTTGTCGTCGCAGCGGCTCATGGCCACCGCCGAGGTCAGCTCGGAGAGCGACTCGCGGGTCAGGACGGTCCGGCCGCCGCTGGTGAGCCGCAGCTCGCCCCATTCCGGGTCGGTCACCTCGACCCGGATGCCGCGCCGCATCGCCTCGTCGGCGACGATCCGCGCGTACGGGTTGAGCTGGTCGTAGCCGTCGGGCAGGGCGGGCAGGAACAGCCGTTCGTTGATCGGGTTCTTCCGCTTCACGCAGAGCGTGGCGGTGCGGTAGAAACCGAGCCGCTCGTAGAGCCGGATCGCACCGTCGTTCTCGGCGAGCACGGACAGGTCGACGAAGGACCGGCCGCGTTCGGTCAGCCGGGCCGCCAACTCGGACAGCAGCGCCTGGCCGGTGCCGGGTGGGGCGTGGTTGAAGTCGACGGTGAGGCACCACAGGCTGGCGCCGTTCTCCGGGTCGTCGAAGACCTCGACGTGGTCCACGCCGGTGATGGTCCCGACGACCTCCCCGGTGCTCGACTCGGCGACCAGGTGGAGGAACCGTGGGGTGGCGGAGTTGGCGACCAGCACGTCCACCGGGCTGGTCACCATACCGTTGCTGGCGTAGATCCGGTTCACCGCTTCGGCGTCCGCGACGCTGGCCAACGGGCGGATTCGCAGTCCGGGCAGCGGGCCGTCGCCCGGTTCGACCCGCCGGCCGCGCAGCGGCAGCCGGTACGTCAGCGACGGGTCGATGAACAGTTCGTCGTGCAGCCGGGACACCAGCACGTGCGGGTCACGCAGGTAGATGCAGATGTCCCGGGAGCCGGCGGTCTCGGAGCGCAGCACGTCGGCGACGGCCGCCGGATCGTGGAACGTCTGGCCGAAGACCAGCCGCCCCCAGCCGCAGTCGAGCACCACGTCGCCACCGCTGGCCCGGGGGACCCCGGATCCGGGTTGGGGTGACGTACCGGTGGGATCGCCCTGGGCGACCGGGTCGCCGCCCGGCCCGACCCGTTCCCGCCGCCGGGCCGGCTTCCCGTCGGCCCGCGCTGTTTCCGTCGTCGACATGTCGGCCACGGTCAGGCGATCGCGTGGCTCTGGAGCCACATTTCCAGGAGTCCGATCTGCCACAGCTTGTTTCCGTTCAGCGGGGTGAGTTCGGCGTTCGGGTCGGCGAGCAGGGCGTCGACGTACTCGGGGCGGAACAGGTGACGGCGGCGGGCCTCCGGGGCGTGCAACGCGTCGCGTACCCGGTCGAGCACCTTGCCCTCGAGGTGGGTGAGGCCCGGCACCGGGAAGTAGCCCTTCGGCCGGTCGATGACCTCGCCGGGGAGAACCCGGCGGCCGATCTCCTTGAGCACGCCCTTGCCGCCCTGGGCGAGTTTCAGCTCCGGCGGGCAGGTGGCGGCGAGTTCCACGAACTCGTGGTCGAGGAACGGAACCCGGGCCTCCAGCCCGTGTGCCATGGTCATGTTGTCGACCCGTTTGACCGGGTCGTCGACGAGCATCACGGAGGTGTCGAGGCGCAGCGCGGCGTCGACCGCGGCCTGTGCGCCGGGCCGGGCGAAGTGGGCGGCGACGAACTCCCGCGCCGGGTCGCCGTCGGCCAGCCGGCCCGGGTCGAGGATGCGGGCCAGGCCGGCCGAGTCCCGGTCGAAGAACGCCGCCGCGTACGTGTCGAGGGCGCGCTCCCGGTCCACCCCGGCCAGCGGCGGATACCAGTGGTAGCCGCCGAGGATCTCGTCGGCGCCCTGCCCGGACTGGACGACCTTCAGCTTCTCCGACACCGTTTCGCTGAGCAGGTAGAACGCCACGCAGTCGTGGCTGACCATCGGCTCGCTCATCGCGGCGACGGCGGCCTCCAGCGGCGGGACGAGGTCGGTCGTGGCGATCCGGATCTGGTGGTGGTCGGTGTCGAAGGCCGCCGCGACCAGGTCGGAGTAGCGGAACTCGTCGCCCTCCCGGTTACCGACCGCCTCGAAACCGATGGAGAAGGTGGCGAGCCCGCGCTGCCCCTGTTCGGCGAGGAGCGCGACGACAAGGCTGGAGTCGAGGCCGCCGGAGAGCAGGACACCCACCGGCACGTCGGCGACCATCCGGCGACGTACCGCCGTGGTCAGCGACTCGTGCAGGGCGTCCTGCCAGTCCCGGTCCGACCAGTCGGCGCGGTCCGGGTGGCGGGTGAACGACGGGTTCCAGTAGACCCGTTCGGTGACCCGGCCGTCGGGTTCGTAGGTCCGGACGGTGGCGGGCGGCAGCTTGCCGACGCCGCGCAGGATGGTGCGGGGTGCCGGTACGACACTGTGGAAGCTCAGGTAGTGGGCGAGTGCCACCGGGTCGATGGTGGTGTCCACCCCGCCGCCGGCCAGCAGTGCCGGCAGTGTGCTGGCGAAGCGCACCCGGTCCGGGGTCTCGGCCAGGTAGAGCGGCTTGATGCCGAGCCGGTCCCGGGCCAGCACCAGGCGGCCGGTGTCCCGCTCGACGATCGCCACGGCGAACATGCCGATCAGGTGGTCCACGAAGTCGTCGCCCCACTGCGCGTACGCCTTGAGCACGACCTCGGTGTCTCCCGAGGAGAAGAAGCGGTGCCCGCGGGCCTGCAACTCCTCGCGCAGTTCCCGGTAGTTGTAGATGCAGCCGTTGAAGACGCCGGTCAGTCCCGACTGCGGGTCGACCAGGGGTTGCCCACTGGCCGCCGAGAGGTCGATGATCTTCAGTCGTTGGTGGCCGAGGGCGACCGGCCCCCGGGACCAGACCCCGCTGTCGTCGGGGCCCCGGTCGCGCATCGTCGCCGCCATCCGTTCCACCGCCGACACGTCGGCGCGTACGCCGTCGCGGCGCAGTTCCCCAGCCAGCCCGCACATGCGCAGCCATGTTGCCAGAGGATGGCCGGTCCTGCCTGTTGAGCGGATGGTTGCTGAGGTGGGCGTTCGATAGAATGCGCGCGATCTTGCCCGGGGCTGCCGATCGTGGGGAAGTGACGTCCCTCCTGGTCATGGATGACCCTTTTGTTCGGCAGTCGCGCTGTGACAAGGGCCGCAGCTTTTCTCCGGCGGTGCCGGTGCATTCCGGCGTCCGGGCCGGCTGGGCGCGGCCGGCCCGGACGTTCGACGGCCTCGGCCGACGTTACGACCGGGCGGTCCGCCTACCCGCCTACCCGCCGAGCCGGCGGTCGGCGTAGACGAACATCGCGTCGCGGAGGTACTCCACCAGCGCGTCGTCACCGCCGCCGATGTTGCGGCGGAAGCGCTCGTCGTCGACGTACATCTGGCCCAGGCCCCGGTAGGCATCCCGGTTCGGGGTCCAGAACAGGCACGTCACCTCGTGGTGGAACCGCACCAGTTCCTGCACCCGGTCGTCGGTGACCGGCACCCCGGCCGCCTTCAGCGGGGCCAGGCCCTCGTGGACCCGGACGTAGCCGGTGCGGGCCTTCTCCGCGTCGGCGGCCGACCAGCCCTGCATCCGCTCGTCGGCGGCGTCGACCGCGGCGTCACCCCACCGCTCGCGGGCCTCCGCCTCGTAGGGGTTCGACTCGAACCCCTCGAAGACCTTTCTCGGGGTCATCTCCCTTCCTTCCTGAACGTTCCCGATCGTGGAGTCGACGGTGCGGATCAGCCGGTCCAGCCGGCCCCGTTCCCGGACCAGCCAGTCCCGGTGCCGTACGAGCACCTCGACGGTGCTGTCCCGGCTCTGCCGGTCGAGCACCTCGGCGACGGCGTCGAGCCCCAGCCCGAGGTCCCGCAACAGGAGAATCCGCTGCAGCCGCAGCAGCTCCTCCTGGCCGTAGAAGCGCCGGCCGTTGTCGGCCGTGAAGGCCGGCGTCAGCAGTCCGATCGCGTCGTAGTGCCGCAGCGTGCGCGACGTGACGCCGGCCTCCTTCGCCACCTCGGCGATCGACCAGGCCATGCCCGTCCCTCCGATGATCGCGGCCGGTGTTTCCGGCCGTGACCACCACGGTATGGGTTGCCGTAGCGTCAACTTCAACCCTGATTCGCACCGGCCCCCCGAGGCGCCCCACGCCGTCGGGTTCGACGGGCCGCCACCCCGGCCGGGTGCGGCCCGGAACCGGGTGCGGCACGGTCGGGGTGGCGCCGGTTCAGCGGAAGCGGGGATCGTTGCCGGCCCGGGTGTCCACCTTCAGCGACAGCGCGTCGGCGATGTCGGCCCACGAGACGTACGAGAAGTTCGTGGCGTCACGGTCGGCGTTGACGTCCGGCCCCGTCTCCGGCTCGTCGTGGGTGACGAGCAGACCGTGCCGGTAGCCGCCGACGGGACGGTTCGTGACGGCCAGACCGTCGGACCCGTCGACGTCGTCGGCGCCGCGTACGCCCCGGACCCGGAAGCTGCCCACCGGGCGGTTCCGGCCCTGCCGGTCGTACACGGCGAACGTGTCGTCACCCTGGCTCGACACGATCACGTAGCCGGTGCCGCCCGGACCGTAGTAGATGTCGACGCCCTCGACGTCGGCGGTCAGCCGGGGGCCGCCGAAGCCCTCGGCGTCCGGGTCGACCGGTACGCACTCCTCGGACGCCTCGTCGTAGACGTCGTGGATGCCGAAGTCGGTGACCCGGTCGACGAGTTCCGGCCGGCCGCCCGAGCCGAGGGGAAGCGGCAGCCGCCACAGGCCGACGTCCTCCTGCGCGGCGTAGAGGACACCCGACCGCTGGTCGACCGCGACGCCCTCGAACTGGGGAAGCACGCCCGGCTCCTCGCACGGGACCCAGGTCGAACCGTCCGGCAGCGCGAACGTGCCCGGCATGACGACCTTCCGGATGTCGGTGTAGCCGAGCTTCCCGGCGATCTCGACGACGCGAACGGTCGCGATCGTCGTCCGGCCCTCCTGGGTGACGACGGCGTACGTCTCGCCGCGCCGGGGCTGCCAGACGGCCAGGCCGTACGCCGTGTGCTCCTCGTCCACGGCCGCCCGGTCGGGGTTGAACAGGAACCGCTGGTCGGCGGCGGTCACCTCGACCAGCGGGGTACGCGCGGCCGACCCGGCCGGGTCGATGGCGAAGAACCGGAGCTGGTCGTTGTAGCGGTCCGAGACGACCGCGACGTCGACCGTACGGCCGGCGAGCCGGATGTCGTAGGCGATGTCGACGTTGTTGTAGCGGCCCGGCGCCGGGTCGGTGCGCGGCGCCTCCGTCGCGGGAAGCGACTGGAGTTCGCGCGACCGCAGGTCGTACACGCGCAGGCCGCCCTCCTTCGCGGTCACGACGACGATCGAGCGGTGCGAGTCCTTCGGGTGCACCCAGATGGCCGGGTCGTCGCCGGAGGCGTTGCCGCCCGCCTCGTCGTCGTAGAGGACCGGGGTCTCGTTGTCGGTCGTCACGGTCGCGGTCCGGTCGCGGTGCGTGGCGGTCGGCTGGGCGGCGGCGGGGGCCGCTGCCAGCAGGGTCGCGACGACCGTGCCCAGCGTCAGGATGGTTCTCCGGGGATGAGTCACGCGGTGCAGCCTCGCCGACGTACCTTGCGCCGGATCGGGCGCGACATTGACGACAGTTGAAATCGGGGACGCGCGGCGCAATGTCCGCGCGGAGTGCCCGCACTCAGCCGACAGCGAACCGGGTGGACACGCTGCCGGTGATCCCGCAGCGTGTGGGGATGCGCCCCCTACGCTTCGGTCTTGTCTGGGACGGCACCGGATCGCCGGTCGACGTCGCCCGCCGCGCCGAGCAGGCCGGCTACGCCAGCCTGCTGTTCCCGGACCACACCGGCATGGTC
Organism: Polymorphospora sp. NPDC051019; assembly: GCF_040683055.1. Lineage (NCBI taxonomy): Bacteria > Bacillati > Actinomycetota > Actinomycetes > Micromonosporales > Micromonosporaceae > Polymorphospora > Polymorphospora sp. NPDC051019. Next base: position 187,050 of record NZ_JBFBCH010000003.1, read on the forward strand.
GCCCCGATCCCGGCGATGGCCGCCGCGGCGGCCGTCACCCGCCGGATCCGGCTGGGGACCCAGGTCGTCAACGTCGCCTTCCGCCCGCTCGGCGCGCTCGCCCAGGAGCTGGCCGCCGTCGACATCGTCAGTGGCGGGCGCCTCGACGTCGGTCTCGGCGCGGGATACGCGGAATCCGAGGTACGCAGCCTCGGCCTGCCGTTCCCGTCCGCCGGTGAACGGATCCGGGAGGTGGCCCGGGCGCTCGACCTGCTGCCCAGGTTGTTCGCCGGCGAGACGGTGGACGAGGAGGGGGTCACGCCCGGCCGGCTGGCCGGCTTCCGGCTCGAACCGGTGCCGCCACAGGGGGCGGCCGTACCGCTGATGGTCGGCGGCAACGGCGACCGGCTCCTCGCGGTCGGCGCCGCACGGGCCGGCATCGTGCAGTTCAGCGGCTTCAGCCCGACGCCCGACGGCCCCGACTTCGGCAACTTCTCCGACAGCGGGCTGGCCGAACGGATCGGGCACGTGCGGCGAGCCGCCGGCGACCGGTTCGACGACATCGAGCTGAGCGTGCTGGTCCAGTGGGCCGGCGTCGTACCCGACCCCCGGGCCCGGATCGCGGCGATGGAACTGCCCGGCACCGGCGTCGACCAGGTGCTCACGAGCCCGTTCGCGCTGCTGGGCACCTCGGTCGACGAGGTCTGCGCCCGCCTGGTCGACCTGCGGGACCGGCACGGCGTGTCGTACGTGACCGTCTTCGACAGCCAGTCGTACGGCTTCGACGAGGTCGTCGCGAGGCTGGCCGGTGGCGCGGGGGAGCAGCGGTGAGTGCCGCCGTACCGGCCGGTGTCGCACCGATCCTCAGCAACTCGCCCGGCTCGCTGGCCTGGCACGTGTGGCACGAGCGGCACCCGGCGCTGATCGACCAGCTCGCGGCCGCGCACCCGTACCCGCCGGGACATCTGACCGCGCTGCGGACCCTGCTGGCCGAGACGCTCACCGGCCCGGTCCGGCCCCTGCCGCCGGCCGCGTCGGACCGGGCCACCTGGGACGGATGGGGCGCCGACCACTTCGGACGGTCGTGGCTCGACGTGCCGTTCCTGTGGGCCGAAAGCTACTTCTACCGCCGACTGCTGGAGGCGGTCGGATTCTTCACCCCCGGCCCGTGGCTCGGGCTCGACCCGTTCGCGTTCCTGAAGGCGGCCGAACTCGACGCCCCCGACCTCGCCGACGACCTTGGCACGCTGGAGGACACGGCCGGGCTCACCGCCGCCGAGAAGACCCGGGTCCTGCTGCACGGCGCACTGTGGGGCAACCAGGCCGACCTCGGCTTCCGGATCGGGGTCGCGGCCACCTCCGGCACCGTCGGGCCGTCGGCCCACCTGGTCGCCGACGACACCACCGCCGCGGTGTCCGCGCTGACCACGGGTAGGGGCACGGTCTGCCTGGTCGCCGACAACGCCGGTCGGGAACTGCTCTCCGACCTGGTCCTGGTCGACCACCTGCTGCACGCCGGGCCGGCGGAGCGGGTGACGCTGCACCTCAAGCCATACCCGTACTACGTCTCCGACGCGACCACCGCCGACCTCGTCGGCTGCCTGCGCCGGCTGGCCGCCGGACCACCCGCCGCGGCCGGGATCGCCGACCGGCTGCGCACCGCCGCCGCCGACGGCCGGCTCGACGTCGCCACCCACTGGTTCTACTGCGCACCGCACCCGTACCACCGGATGCCGGACGACCTCGCCGACACGTACGCCGAAGCGTCCGTGGTCGTCCTCAAGGGCGACCTGAACTACCGGCGGCTGGTCGGCGACTGCCGCTGGCCGGAGACGACGCCGTTCGCCGACACCGTCGACTACTTCCCGGCCCCGCTGGTGGCCCTGCGTACGTTGAAGTCCGACGTCGTCGTCGGCCTCGACGCGGCGGACGTGGCCGCCCTCGACGGCGACCCGGCGGCCGGGCGGTGGCGGGTCGACGGCCGGTACGCCTTGGTGCAGGTCCGGGCCTAGGTCGGGCACGGGGCCGGCCGGCGCGACCGCGCCGGCCGGCCCGGGTGTCAGCACCAGTTCAGGGACGAGTTGACCCGGGTGACGTTGCGGACGACGTTGTTGCTGCCGGTGCAGGGATTCTGGGTGATGTTGGTGTTGGTGACGGTCAGGTTCTGAATGGTGATGTTCGACGACGGCGGGAACTCCGACCGGGCGGCGATCCGGATCTCACCACCGCCGGTGACGGTGCCGGACTGCGCGGCGATGTTCACGTTGTAGCAGTTCTCCAGCAGGATCGAGTTGTTGCCGGTGTTCGAGATGGTGACCCGGTCGATCACCGCGCCGCCGCTCTCCGAGACGCAGAAGATGCCGCGCCCGCCACCGCGGGCGATGACGTTGCCGACCCGGATGTTGGTCGGGTAGCTGCTGCCGATCCGGCCGTTGCGGTTGGCCATCCGGAACGCCGCGTAGCCGGTGCCGGCGCCGGCACCGTCGGCGTCGACCGTGCCGATGGTCGCGTTGACGGTGTCGTTGAGGAGCAGGCCCGACTCACCCGTGTTGCGGGCGGTCACCGTGCCGACGGTCAGGCCGTCGACGCCGTACGTCTCCACCGCGTGCGAGCCGGTGCCCTGCGCGTAGACGTTGTCGATACGGATGTTGCGGACCTTGATCGCCCGGTCGCCGCCGTGATTGTCGATGCGTACGCCGAGCCCGCTGGAGACCCGCATGTCGATCTGGCCCAGCGTCAGGTTGTTGACGTTGCGGGCGAAGATGCCGTACCGGGGGACACCGGTCACGGTCAGGTTCTGCACCTCGACGTCGGTGGTGCCGCGGGAGTAGACGGGTGCCTGGTCACCGGTGCCGGATCCGGTCACGTTGACGGTGCCGCAGACGGCCAGCACCGTGTAGCTCGGCAGGGACAGCCGGGAGTTGGCGCTGATCGAGCCGGAGCCGCGCACCACGACCCGCTGCTTGCTCGTACGCCCCGGGGTCAGGCTGTTCACCGCCGCCTGCATCGCGGCGAGCATGTCGGAGCCGGTGTAGACGGTCGAGCCGCCGTTACGGGCGGTCCACGTGTTGCCGTTCAGGGTCGCCTCGGCGTGGAACGACCCGTCGCCGCAGCCGCCGCCGCTGCCGGAACCGACCCGGACCAGTTGCCACTGCTGGTTCCAGCCGCCGAGGTCCTGGTACTGCGAGATGATGCCGCCGTCGGCCGTGGACCATTCCCACACGTCCAGCGCCTTGCTGTTGTGCCGGTTGACGAAGCGGACGTGTCCGCCGTCGGAGTCGGCCAGCCGGAAGTGCTGCCGGGTGGTGCCGTTGTCGGCGTTCTGGATCAGTTGGGTGCCGTCGGTGGCGTTCGGCAGTTCGAGGAACTTTCCGCTGTGCCGCGACCGGATCTTGTAGTAGCCGTTGCCGGCGTCGACGAACTGCCACTGCTGCTGGTTGCCGTCGTTGCGGCTCCACTGCACGATCGGCGCGCCGTCGTTCGTGGCGAAGTTGTAGACGTCGATCGCCTTGCCGCTGTGCCGGGACGTGATGACGTACCAGGCACCGGTGTCGACGGTGGCGGCCGAGGCCGGGGGTGCCTCGGCGACCTGCCCGGCGACCAAGACACCGGTCGCCACCATGACGGTGGCCAGCCCGATGGCGAGGCCGCGGCGGGGTCTGCCGTGGGTGTGGGTTGCTGGCATGGGACCTCCCTGGGGGTGGGTGGGGAAAAGCCCGGCGTGCGGGACGGCACGCCTGTCGGAAAGGGCTTTCCGCGCCCCGCAAGGTATCGAACTACGTAGATCAGATCAAACGGTTGCCTACGTGCCGGGACGCGTGGCCATCGGTCGTACGGACGGTGACGCGGTATCGCGGCCGGCGGAACCGGTGTCCAGGGTGGTCGGGTGCCGACCCTCGGCGTCGACCTCGCGGCGGCCGACGTCCGGACCGCGACGGCGGGGGCCCTGACCGAGTTGGCGGCCGGCTAGCCGGCCGCCTCGATCGCGACACTGATCGCGGCCTGCCGGAGCTCGTCCGAACCGCGCCAGCCGTGCCCGGCCCGGCACATCCAGTGTGGACTTTCCTCCCCCTCGACACAGCCGCCGAGCACCAACAAACCACGCTCGGCCGCTTCGAAGGCCTCCAGGCTCGGCATGCCGATGAGGACCGGTCGGCCGGTCTGGCCGCAGCGCGGACACGCGGGTTGTTCGATCGACTGGGCCGGCCGTGTCGTGTCCACCGCTCTCACCCGTGCCGTAGCCGGTCGCGGGCGTCCATGAGGGCGAAGCCGAGCAGGTTCGGCCCCCGCCATCTTGCCGGGTCGGCGGCGCGGGGGTCGTCGGCGGCCAGGCCGATGCCCCACACCCGGTCCAGCGGGCTGGCCTCCACCAGCACCCGTTCACCGGTGCCGAGCAGGTAGGCCCGCAGGTCGGGGTGCTGGCCGAACTTCGCGACGCTGCCGGCCACCACGATCTGGTAGCGGTGCTCCACCCAGACGGCCTCGTCGAAGCCGCGAACCTGCCGGCCCAGCGCCTTCGCCCGCTGCGGATGCCCCGCCGCGAGGATCCGTCCGGCGGCCTCCGCGTCGCCGAACAGCGTCGCCTTCGACCACATCATGTAGTGCTCGGCGGTCGCGTAGCGGGTGCCGTCGACGGTGAAAGCCGCCGGCCACCACTGGCTCAGGCAGCCGGCGCCGATGCTGCCGTCGCGCTGCGGCTGGTGCCCCCAGAAGAACAGGTACTTGACCTTCGTCCCGGAGGCTCGGGCGGCGACGAGGGCGTCCACGGTACGGGCCGGCATGGCGGCCAGTCTGCCGTACGGGTCCGACGGTCCGCCGCCGAAAATACGGCCGGGATGTCGTACCCGGCCGGCATGCTGGGCGCCATGATCCCGTTGAGGTTCCTCAAAGGGGACGCGACCAGCCCACAGGCCAAGGGGCCGAAGGTGATCGCCCACGTCTGCAACGACCTCGGCGGCTGGGGCAGGGGCTTCGTGCTGGCGGTCTCCCGCCGCTGGCCGGAGCCCGAGCGCGACTTCCGTGACTGGCACCGGCACCGGGCCCGCAACGACTTCGGGCTCGGCGCGACCAGGCTGGTGCGGGTCACACCGGACACCTGGGTCGCCAACATGGTCGGCCAGCGTGGCATCCGGACCGGCAGCAAGGGGCCGCCGATCCGCTACGAGGCGGTCGAACGCTGCCTGACCGCGCTCGCCGACCAGGCGCTCGCGTTGACCGCGTCGGTGCACATGCCCCGCATCGGCTGCGGCCTGTCCGGCGGCACCTGGTCGCGGATCGAGCCGATCGTCACCCGTACGCTCTGCGAACGCGACGTGCCGGTGACCGTCTACGACGTGAGTGCCTCGACCAGCCGCTCACCGTCCGGCCACGGGCCGTAGCCGCTCGACGTGTCGAGGTGGCCCACGTCACCGGCGTCGAAGAGTTCCGCGCCCCAGTCCTCGGCATACTGCTCGAACTGCGGGTACGTGGTGTACGGATCGGTCCGGCTGGCGACGACGATCGTGCGGAACGGCAACCGGTCGCGGGGCACGTCGTAGGCGAACTCGTCCGACCGCGGAGTCTCCGGACCGAGGTACGGCGGCGTCACCATCAGCGCGGCCCGCACCGGACCGGTGTGGCGGGCCGCCCACACCGCCACGCTGATGCAGCCGGCACTGTGTGCGATCAGCACCGCCGGCTCGTCGTCGGCGGAGATGGCCGCGTGCAGCGCCGCCACCCGCTCGTCGACGACGTACGGCGGTCCGGGCGGGCGCGGCGCCCAGCGGGCTTCCGGGTGTGTGTCGGCCCAGCGCCGCAACCAGTGTTCGGGCCGGGGGCGCCCCCGCCCGGGCACGAGAAGGTGACGGGTCATCCCGCCGATATTAGGGTCGGCCACCGTGTCTCGCGGCCCGGCGAGGGTGATCGTCTGCGGTTCAGGCTGTGCCGGCACGGCGTGTCGACAGCCTGAATCGCAGACGATCATGGCGAGCCCGCGGCCTGGGGCCCGGCCCCGCGTGAACCGGCACCGGCCCGGTGCCTGGGCCGGTGCCGGATCAGGCGGCGGCCGGACCCAGCGCCGCGAGCAGGTTGTCGACGGCGGCGTCGGACGCCCGCCGTACGCTCTCGGCCGTCGCCGCCCCCAGGTGCGGTGTCGGCACCACCCGGGGATGGGCGAGCAGCGCCGACGGCTCCGGCGGCTCGCGGTCGAACGCGTCGACGGAGTAGAGCGCGATCCGGCCCGACCCGAGTTCGACCAGCAGCGCCGTCTCGTCGACGAGCGTCGAGCGCGCGGTGTTCAGCAGTACGACGTCGTCGCGCAGCAGCGCCAGCTCGGCGGCCCCGAGCAGCGGACCGTCCGGTGACGGCGGCACGTGCAACGACACCACCTCACTCGTACGCAGCAACTCGGGCAGCGGCAGCAGCGGCACGTCGCCGGCGTCGGTGACGTACGGGTCGTGCGCCACCACCCGCATCCCGAGCCCACGGCCGAGGTCGGCGAGACGGCGGCCGATGGCACCGAACCCGACGATGCCGAGGGTGCGTCCGGCGGCCTCCCGGCCGGGGCTGCGCCGCCAGTCGCCGGCCTTCAGCGCGGCGGCCGCCTCGGGCAGCCCGCGCAGGCCCATGAGCGCCAGGGCGACGGCGAGTTCGGCGACGCCCTGCGCGTTCGCGCCCCGGGCGGTCAGCACCTGGACGCCGGCCGCGGCCGCGGCCGCCCCGTCGATGGCGTCGCTGCCGGCACCGTTGCGGCTGATGACACGCAGCGCGTCGGCGTGCGCCAGCACCCGCGCGGGGACGGGCTCGACCCCGGCGATCCAGCCGACGACCCCCGGTACGGCGGCGACGAGTTCGTCGGTGGTCGGCTGCCGCCCCGGCGTCGGGGTGACGACCTCGTAGCCGGCGGCCCGGAGCCGGTCGACCGCCGGCGATCCCGCGACCGACATCGACCGGGGCGTCACCAGGATTCGCGCCCCGGTCACGCGTCCACCTCGCTCCGCTCGGCGGTCGCGTGAGTTCGCTTGAGCCTGCTCGTTCGCTTCGCTCACAGGCGCGCCGCCGTTCCCCGGGCGCCGAGTACGCCGAGCAGCCGCTCGACCTCCGCCGCCATCGCGTCGCGGGCCGGGGCGACGTACTTGCGGGCGTCCATCACCTTCGGGTCCGCGTCCAGCCTCTCCCGTACGGCGCGGGTGAAGACCTTGTTCAGGTGGGTCGCGATGTTGACCTTCGTCATGCCGCGGGTCACCACGGTCGACAGCGTCGCGTCGTCGACGCCGGAGGAGCCGTGCAGCACCAGCGGCACCGGCACCGCCTCGGCGATCGCGGCGACCAGGTCCAGGTCGACGACCGCGTCCCGAGACGCCATCGCGTGCGAGGTGCCGACCGCGACGGCGAGCGAGTCGACGCCGGTGTCGGCGCAGAACCGGCGGGCGTCCTGCGGATCGGTGCGTACGCCGGGGGCGTGCACCCCGTCCTTGCCACCGACCTCGCCGAGTTCCGCCTCGACGGCGACCCCGTTGGCGTGGCAGTGCTCGACGACCCGGCGGGTGGTGGCCCGGTTCTCGTCGTCGGGGAGCTTGGAACCGTCGTACATCACCGAGGTGAAGCCGAGGTCGACAGCCTGGTGCACGAGGTCGACGTCCTCGGCGTGGTCGAGGTGCACGACGACCGGAACGGTCGCCGCCTCGGCGAGGGCGAGCGTGGCGAGCGCGATCGGGCGCAGCCCGCCGTGGTAGCGGACCGCGTTCTCGCTGACCTGCATGATCAGCGGCGCGCCGGCGGCTTCGGCACCGGCGACCAGCGCCTCGCCGTGTTCGAGCAGGGTGGTGTTGAACGCCCCGACGCCGTACCGCCCGCTGCGGGCGGCGGCGAGGATCGGTCGTGGATCGGCGAGGGGCATGGTTTCTCTCCTATTTGCTGGCGGTTGCGGTCGCGTGGGTCCGGGTCGCGGACCGGGCGGCGTCGAAGCGGACGCGCGGCAGCGCGTACGCGTCGGCGAGTTCCGGGCGCGGGTCGACGCGCAGCGCGGCGTGCCGCGCGGCCCGCAGCGGCCCGGTGCCGGTCCAGGCTCCGGTGCCGAGCAGGGCCAGGGTGGCGGCGCCGAGGGCCGCGCCGTGCTGGGCGGCGTCCGGCCGGCTGACCGGGCGGCCGATGAGGTCGGCGAGGACCTGGAGCATCAGCCGCCCGCGGGCACCGCCGCCGGTCGCGGTGATCTCCGCCGGTACGTCGACGAGCATCGCCCGCGCGGCGTCGGCCAGGCTGAAGCCGATCCCCTCGACCAGGGCGCGGGCCAGGTGGCCGTGGGTGTGCCCGAGGTCGAGGCCGAGGAAGGCGCCGCGTACGGCCGGGCCGCCCTCGGCGACGGTGCCGCCGGCGAGGGTCGGTACGCAGGTCAGGCCGTCGGCGCCGACCGGTGCGGCGGCCGCCTCGTCGAGCAGGGCGTCGAGGTCGCCGTCGCGGCCGAGTACCCCGGCCAGCCAGTTCAGGCTGCTGCCGCCGCCGAACGTCGACAGGGCCGAGATGTACAGGCCGGGCAGCACGTGGTCGAAGACGAACGGCCGGCCGACCGGGTCGAGTACGGGTTCGGCGGCGGCGACCGTCACCCAGTTCGACGAGCCGAGGGAGACGTACGCCTCGCCGGCCCGGTCGAGCCCGGCGCCCAGCGCCATGCACGAGTTGTCGACGCCGCCGGCGACGACCGGGATTCCGGCCGGCAGTCCGGTCGCGGTCGCCGCGCTGGCGGTGACGTGGCCGACGACGGCGGTCGAGGCCACCATCTCCGGCCACCAGTCGGCGGGCAGGTCGAGGGCGGCCAGCACGTCCGGCAGCATCCGCCGGGTCGCGAGATCGTAGGCGCCGCTGCCGGAGGCGTAGCTCTGGTCGGTGCGCTGGACGCCGGTCAGCCGCGCGTTGACCCAGTCCTTGCTGCCGAGGATCCGGACCGTGCGGGCGGCGACGTCCGGGTGCGCGGAGCGCAGCCACGCCGCCTTGAAGACGGTGTACATGCCGCGCGGGAAGCCGTTGCCGGTCCGGCCGTACCAGGCGTCCTCGGCGCCGGAGGCGTGGGTCGGGCCGGCGGCGGCGAAGTACGCGGCGGCGGCGTCCTCGCCCCGGGTGTCGGACCAGATCGGTACGGCGGGCAGCAGCGGGTTCGCGTCCGCGTCGACCGGCACCATCGCCAGGCTGTGCCCGGACAGCCCGACCGCGACGACCTCGTACCGGCCGGCGTCGGAGGCCAGCAGTTCGCGGGCCGACCGGACGACCGCGTCCCACCAGTCGGCCGGCCGCTGCTCGTGCCGGCCCGGCGCCGGATAGCCGGTGTCGTACGCGACGAAGGCCGTGCCGACCACCCGGGCGGCCGGATCGACCAGCGCCGCCTTGCACCCCCCGGTCCCGAGGTCGAAGGCCAGAACCGCTTTCGTCATGACGCCCACTCGCTTCGCTCGCGGTCGCCATGACCAGACCTGAGCCGGATGATTCGCTCGCTCATGTCCGCCGGTCCGTGTCGAGTACGGCCTCGTGGTGCAGGCCGGAGCGCATGTGCGACAGCCGGGACTTCATCGTGCGGATGTCCTCCAGTGCCGTACCGTCGCGGCGCAGCAGGACCATCGTGGCGAGGATGTCGACGACGACGAGTTGGGCCAGCCGCGAGATGGTCGGCGTGTAGATGTCGGTGTTGTCCAGCGACTCGACGATCAGCGGGATGTTGCTCAGCTCGGCCAGCGGCGTCTTCCCGCCGGTGATCCCGATGACCGTCGCGCCCCGTTCCCGGGCCACCCGTACGGTGTCCAGGATGGACACTGTCCGGCCGGTGTTCGAGATGGCCACGAACGCGGTCGTCGGCGTACTCGTCGACGCGGCCAGGAACTGCTGGTGGGTGTCGACCGGTGCCGAGCACGGCACGCCGAAGAGCGGGAACTTCTGCTCGGCGTCCATCGCCACGATGCCGGAGGCACCGAGTCCGATGAAGGCGATGTGCGTCGAGGCGGCCAGGGCGGCGACCGCGCTGTCGAGGGCGGCGAGGTCGAGGTGCCGCCGTACGTGGTCCAGCGACGTGATCGAGAAGTCGAAGATCTTGCTGACCGTGGTGGCCGTGCCGTCCTGCGCCTCGATCACCGACTGGGTGGCCGGGATGCCGAGCGCGACGCTCTGCGCGAGCTGGATCCGGAAGTCGTGGAAACCGTCGCAGCCGATCGCGTTGGCGAACCGGACGATGGTCGGCTGGCTGACCCCGGCGGCCTCGGCGAGTTCGGCGAGCGTCATCGGTACGACCGCGTGCGGGTCGGCGAGCACCACGTCGGCGACCTTGCGCTCGGAGCGGCGCAGCGACGGGAGGCTGCTGTTGAGGCGTTCCAGCACCGGCGGGTTGCTCATCGGGCGGCCGCCAGGTCGAGGGTGCCGCCGTGCTCCGGCACGCGTACGGTGACGCCGCCCCGGGCGGCCAGGTCGAGGTCGAAGCCGTCCGGATCGACGGTGTTGAAGGCAAACATGCCCCAATGATGTGGCACCAGGATTCCGATGCCGGACCGGACGCACAGGTCGACCGCCTCGGCGAAGTCGAAGTTGCCCGGGACCCCGTTGGCGAGCCGGTGGGCGTCCCGCCCGTTGACCGGCAGCAGCGCCACGTCGACCCCGAGGTCACGCAGCCGTTCGGCCTGCCCGTCGAAGGGCACGCAGTCGCCGGAGTGGTAGACGCGCAGGCCACCGGCCTCCACGACGTACCCGAGGAAGCGGTCGTCGCCGTTGTCGTCGCGTACCCGGGTCTCGTGGGCGGCCGGGACCGCCGTGACGGTGAACGGCCCGTAGGTGACCCGCCCGCCGTCGGCGAGCGCGTCGATCCGGTCGGCCGGCGCGGCGGAGCGGCGCAGCGCCTCGTCGATTACCGGCCGGGGACAGGCGAGCCGGGTCGCGGGCCGCGCCGCCAGCAGCGGGGCGAGGGTGTCGGGGTCCATGTGGTCGGTGTGCGCGTGCGAGCAGAGCACGGCGTGCACCGGCGGCAGGCCGGCGACGGTGACCGGGGCGGGGCGCAGCCGGACGTGCGGGAAGAGCGTGCCGGCGTACTTGCGGGCCAGCGAGTCCGACAGGTACGGGTCGACGAGCAGGTGCGCGTCGCCGTACGTGAGTTGGAATCCGGCCTGCCCCAGCCACCTGGCCCGCACCGTCACCGCACCTCCTGCGCGGCGTCGTACAGCCGCTCGAAGTCCGGCCCGGCGGTCGGGATGCCGAGATCGAAGACGGCGTCGACCGCCCGGGTCCAGCCGTGCACGAAGTAGCGCCAGCCGTCCTCGACGGTCAGCCCGTCGGCCTCGGCGCGGGCCCGCGCCTGCCGCAGGAAGCCGAGTTCGCCGCGGTAGTTGAACTCCCACGCGTACCCGCCGGGCGGGAAGACGGCGGCGTCGGTCAGCGGCGAGCCGGGCCGGTCCTTGCCCATGCCGGTGGCGTTGACGACCACGGCGCCGGGGGCGAGGCCGGCGAGCAGTTCGTCGTGCGTCTCGCCGGGGGAGAGGCGGTGCGTCACCCAGTCGATCGCGGGGTTGCCGCCGCCGATGTCGGTCCGGATCGAGGCGAGCCGGTCGTCGGCGATGTCGGTGACGACGACCCGGCCGGGCGCGTCGGTGCCGGCCCGGTGGGCGAAGTAGTCGCAGAGCGCGAGGGCGGCGCCACCGGCCCCCATCACCAGGACGTCGCGGCCGGCGAGCCGCGGCACGATGGCCTGTAGCGACAGTTGGCTGGTGATGGTGTCCAGGGCGTGGCCGTCGATCCAGCCGTCGCGGGCCACCAGGGCGCTGACCTCGCGCAGCCGGGCGGCGTCGTCGTTGACCCGGCGCAGCAGGTCGGTGCTGGCCGCGTACAGGTCGAGCTTGTGGGTGGTGACCAGGGCGCCGCGGGAGAGTTCGTCGTCGCGCAGGTGCGCGACCACCCGCCGGTAGACGGCCGCGTCGGCGCCGACCGGCACGTCGATGCCGACGAGTTCGACGTCGTCGAGGCCGAGCAGCGGCCGCCAGGCGGCGAAGACCCGGTGGATCGCGGACGAGCCGGTGGTGACGCCGACGAAGTACATCGTCGGGCTCGTGGCCGGGCGCAGCGTGTCGGGGGTCAGGGTCTCGGCGGTCACGGCGCGGTCCCTCCGGCCTCGGCTACCAGCCGTACGGCGTACGCGGTGTTGATGCCGAACCGGGTCGCGCCGGCGTCGAGCAGGGCGCGCACCTGCTCCAGGGAGCGGATGCCGCCGGACGCCTTGATCTCCCGGTCGGGCCCGGCGATCTCCCGCATGACGCGGACGTGTTCGGGGGTGGTCGCGATGCCCTGCCAGCCGGTTCCGGTCTTCAGCGACTCGGCGCCGGCGTCGACGGCGGCCCGGGCGGCGTCGCGCAGTCGACCCGCGTCGAGCAGCCCGACCTCGAGGATGACCTTGACCGGCACGCGTCCGTCGACGGCTTCGAGTACGGCGGCGACGTCGCGGGTGGCGGCGGCCAGCTCACCGGAGCGGACCAGGCCGACGTTCATGACGACGTCCATCTCCTGCACCCCGGCGTCGAGCAGCCAGCGGGCCTCGGTGACCTTGACCGGGGTGGCCGAGCCGCCGGACGGGAAGCCGACCGGGGAGCCGGCGTTGGTGGTCGACCCGGCCAGCAGCGGCCGCAGCACGGGCAGCCAGGACGGCAGTACGTGGGCGGCGACGAAGTCGCCGGACAGTGCGTGCCGGGCCAGTTCCTCGACGTCGGTCCGGCCGTGCTGGGCCTGTACGGCGCTGATGTCGACCATGCGGGCCAGGGCCGGCCCGGTCAGCTCACCGGGGGACATAGCTGGTGTTCTCCTCCAGTCGCCACCCCGTGCCGTCGGCGACGGCCCGGTGCCGCATACCACCGGAGCGGGCGATGATGCCGTAGTCCTGTCCGGCGTCGGCCGGGTAGCAGAAGAGCGTGACGAGGTCCTCGTCGCCCAGGTTGACGCTGCGGTGGATGTGCACCGGCGGGACGTACGCGACGACGCCGGGCCGCAGCTCGGTCACGACGGTCTGTCCGTCGAGGGTCTCCATGAGCATCAGCCCGTGGCCGGACAGGCAGTGGTAGATCTCGGTCCGGTCGTGCTGGGCGTGGATGTGGCCGCGGGTCATGTGGAACTCGGTGCCGACCCGGCCGGCGGACAGGGTCGAGATCCCGGTGATCAGGTCACCGGCCGCGCCCGAGGGCCGGAACTCGTCGACGTGGTAGATCACCCGGTCGGCCTCGGTCGCCAGCCGGGCGGCGAACGCCTCGGCGTCGGCGAACAGTCCGTCGAGATCGGACAGCTTCTTCTCGTAGCGGCCGGTGCGACCCGTCATCCCCTCGGGCTTGATGACGAGTGCCGGTCCAGGCAGCGGTTCGGACACGGTGCTCCTTCTGTTCGTGCCGACGGCGGGGGCCAGCGCTCGGGTGGTGCGAACCCCGTCCGGCCGCGCTCTTCCTGATCACTTTGTAGCAAACTTACAAGCCGCTGTCATTCGCTGGCAATGTTGGCAAGCTGTGGGTGTAGCGTTCTTTCACCACCGCAGTGGCGATCTTGGGAAACCAAAACCTCATACCAGCGCTAAAAGCGGACAAATTCTCTCGCGCTGAATGTGGGTTCGAGTCATCTCGGTGTAACGTTTGAAAATCTCTCGTTGACATACCGGTAGCCAAATGTAGTGTTGCTCCTCGAAATCTGTGGCTTCACCCACACGACACAGGTGGGAAACCACAGCGACCCGCTGGAGGGAGGCGTCGCGATGAACGTGTCCGCCCGCCGTCGTGAGATCGTCGACCTCGTACGCGCCGCCGGCCGGGTCGAGGCCGCCGAGCTGTCCAGCCGCTTCGCGGTCAACGCCGAGACCATCCGCCGCGACCTCTCCGCGCTGGAAGCCGCCGGTGATCTCCAGCGGATCCACGGCGGCGCCGTCGCCCGCGTCACCCTCGCCGTCGAGGGCCGGGTCTCCGGACGCATCGCCGAACGGCGCGACGAGAAGCTCGCCATCGCCCGGGCCGCCGCCCGCGAGATCCCGCCGTTCGGCGCCATCTTCATCGAGGCCGGATCGACCACCGGACACCTCGCCAGGCTGCTGCCCGACCGCGGCGACCTGCTCATCGTCACCAACGCTCTGCAGATCGCCCTCGAACTGACCGACCTGGGCCGCTCGACGGTCATGACCATCGGCGGCCGGGTACGTCCGGCCAGCTACGCCGAGGTCGACGCCTGGGCCCTCGAACGGCTCGCCCAACTGCGCTTCGACGTCGCCTTCGTCGGCGCCAACGCCGTCGATCCGACCTGGGGGCTCTCCACCCCGGACCCCGGCGAAGCCGCGGTCAAGTCGGCCATCCTCGCCTCGGCCCAGAAGGCCGTACTCATGACCGACCACACGAAGTTCGGCCTGCGGGCCGCCTGCCGGTACGGCGCGATCGGGGACGTCGACCTGATCGTGACCGACCGGGGGATCGGGAGCGCGACCGTGGACGACCTGCGGGCGCTCGGCACGGAGGTGCGCCTCGCTGATGGCTGACCCCGCACGGCGACCGATCGGTGATCACAACGCACACCCCACCACCCTGGAGGAAAGAATGTCTTCCCGAACACGAGTAAAGGCGGTCACCCGCGGCGCCGCCGCACTGCTGGCCGTGACCCTCTTCGCGACCGCGTGCGGTGGCGGCGGCGGATCCGACGACGGGCCGAGCGACCCGATCGCCGGCCGGCCCACCCCGACCGACCAGGCCGCCGACGGCGAGGTCCGGATCGCGATGATCGGCTTCGCGAACAACCCGTACTGGGTGAACGTGAAGGCCGGCGCCGACTACGCCAACCGGGTGCTGTCCGACAAGGACGGCAGCGTCACCTGGATCGTCGCGGGCGAGAACATCGACGTCCAGACCGTCTCCAGCGCCATCCGCGCCGCCGACGCCCAGGGCTACGACGGCGTCGGGTTCTTCATCGCCGGCGAGGGCAACTGCGCCGACATCCAGACGCTGTCCGGCAAGGGCAAGAAGGTCGGTGCCTACAACACCCTCTTCGACTGCGTCGAGAGCTCCGGCGGCACCGTCAACTACGCCCAGGAGCAGTACAAGGCCGGCCAGCTCGCGGCCCAGGAGATGATCAAGGCCTCCAACGGCCAGACCGGCAAGGTCGGCATCATCGTCAGCCAGTTCACCGCGCCCGGCTCCGAGCAGCGCCGCCAGGGCTTCGTCGACGGCCTGGCCGGCTCCAACCTGACCCCGGTCAGCCAGGGTGTCGAGGCCCGGGACTCGGCCTCCAACACCTACACCGCGGCGCAGAACTACCTGCAGTCCAACGCCGACCTGCTCGGCATCTACGCCACCGCGGGCGGCCCGTTCGGCGCGGCCCAGGCCGTCGCCGCCGCCGGCAAGCAGGACACCGTCAAGGTGATCGGCTACGACATCAGCACCGAGAACATCGCGGCCATCAAGGACGGCTCGATGTACGGCGTCATCGGCCAGGACGCCTTCGGTCAGGGCTACAACGTCGCGATCGAACTGTTCAACGCCGCCGTCACCGGCCAGAACCCGAGCCCGGTGGCGCAGGAGGCCAACGCGCCCTTCGTCACGGCGGAGAACCTGGCCGAGCACGACCCGTCGGTGCTGCCGGTCGGTGCCGTGGGCGCCTCCTGAACCGCCCAGAGCCTGAACGCCTAGAGAAGGCCCGTACCCCATGAAGCCCACCCAGGTGGACGACGTCAAGCCGGCGGCCCTCGCGGCCGCCGGCCTGGCGAAGTCGTTCGGCGCGGTCAAGGCACTGCGCGACGTGTCGCTCGAGTTTCCGGCCGGCCAGGTCACCGGACTCCTCGGTGAGAACGGCGCCGGCAAGTCCACGCTCATCCGGCTGTGCTCCGGCCAGATGCAGCCGGACCGCGGGCACCTCACGCTCGACGGCGAGGAGGTCTCCTTCGGTTCGCCGCTGGAGGCGATCGCCGCCGGTGTCGTCGTGGTCAACCAGGAGCCGCTGCTCATCGGCGAGCTGACCATCGCCGACAACCTGTTCCTGTACGACCTCGGCGAGCGCCCGGCGTACGGGCTGGCCCGGCGCGGGGAGAACGTGCACAAGGCCCGGGAACTGCTCCACCGGCTCGAGATGGCCGACTACCTGCCCGACCCGGCGACGCTGTGCCGCGACCTGTCCGCGGCGTCGCGCCAGATGGTCGACATCGTCCGGGCCCTGTCCCGCCAGCCCAAGGTGCTCTTCCTCGACGAGCCCAACTCCAGCCTCACCCACGAGGAATCCGAGCGGCTTTTCGCCGTGATGCGCAAGCTGCGCGACGACGGGGTCGCCGTGGTCCTGGTCAGCCACCGGCTCGCCGAGGTCTACTCGATCGTCGACAACGTGATCGTGCTGCGCGACGGCACGTTCGTCGCCGCCGGCCCGCCCGACGAGATCGACCAGAAGCGGGCCGTCGCGCTGATGGCCGGCGAGAAGAAGCGGGCCGTCGTCGCCGAGGTGGTCGCCGAGCGGGCCGAGGGCATCGAGACCGCCGAGGTCGCCCTCCAGGTGACCGGACTGACCGGTGAGGGCTTCACCGACATCGACTTCAACGTCCGGCGCGGCGAGATCATCGGCATGGCCGGTCTGGTCGGCGCCGGCCGTACCGAGATCGCCGAGGCCGTCATCGGGCTCCGCCCGGTCGACCGTGGCGAGATCGCCGTCGGCGGGCGGACGGTACGCATCTCCGGTCCCGGCCGGGCCCAGCGGCTCGGTATCGCGTACGTCGCGGAGGAACGCCGTACCGAGGTGTTCCACGCGCAGAGCGTCGGCTACAACATCACCGCCCGGATCCTGTCGACGCTGGGCCACCTGGGTTGGGTGTCGGGACGCCGGGCCACCGCGACCGCCCGCGACCTCGCCCGGCGCTTCGGCGTCAAGGCCGCCTCCACCGAGGCACCGATCACCTCGCTGTCCGGCGGCAACCAGCAGAAGGTGCTGCTCGCCCGCGCGCTGGCCGCCAAGCCGAAGGTGCTGATCCTGGACGAGCCGACCCGCGGCGTCGACGTCGGCACCAAGGCCGAGATCTACGCGACGCTGCGCGAACTCGCCCACGGGGAAGGACTCGCGGTCTGGTTCATCTCCTCCGAGCTGGAGGAGGTCGTCGAACTCGCCGACCGCGTCGTCGTCATCCGGCAGGGCCGGGTGACCCGTGACGCCCCGAACAACGCCGGACCCAACCCCATCGTCGCCGCGGCGATGGGTGCTACCGAAGGATGAACATGTCAGCCACCACCGTTGCGAAGCAGCCGGGGCGGTCCTGGAAGGACAGCGCGCTGTCGCTCGTGAAGCGCCAGGAGACCGGCCTGCTCGGCGTCATCATCGTGCTCGGCCTGCTGGTGAGCCTGGCCAACGAGAACTTCCTGACCCGGGACAACCTCTACAACGTCCTGCAGACGGTCGTGGTGATCGGCATCATCGCCATCGGCCAGACCTTCATCCTCATCGGCAAGGAGATCGACCTCTCCGTCGGCTCCGTGCTCGCCCTCTCGGCCGTCTCCGCCGGTGCGGCGTACGGCAGCGGGGTCAACCCGTGGCTGGCGATGCTCATCGGCATCGGCGTCGGCGCGCTGAGCGGTCTCGCCGTCGGCACCGTCGTCGTCCTCGGCCGGGTCAGCTCGTTCATCGTGACCCTGGGCATGCTCTCCATCGCCCGGGGCCTCACCCAGCTGCTCACCGGCGGCCTGCCGCAGGCGATGCCGCGCGAGCTGTCCTTCATCGGCCAGGGCCGGATCTTCGGCGGCATCCCGGTCAGCGTGGTCATCTTCCTGGTCCTGGTGATCCTCGGCCAGCTCCTGCTCACCCGTACCGTCTTCGGCCTGCGGGTCACCGCCGTCGGTGACAACGACACCGCCGCCCGCACCGGCGGTATCCCGGTCGGCCGGACCCGAATCCTCAGCTTCATGCTCATCGGCACGCTCGCCGGTGTCGCCGGCATCGTCTTCTCCACCCAGGTCGGCGTCGCCGAGGCACAGGCCGGCATGGGGTACGAGCTGGACGTCATCGCCGCCGCCGTCATCGGTGGCGCCAGCCTCTCCGGCGGCCGTGGCTCGATCATCGGCGCCTTCCTCGGCGCCTGCCTGCTCGGCGTGCTGCGCAACGCGTTCATCCTGCTCGCGCTGTCGCCGTTCCTCCAGCAGCTGTCGATCGGTCTGGTCATCGTCCTCGCCGCCCTGTTCGACCAGTGGCGCCAGGGCAACCTCCGGCACCTGCACCCCAAGGCGCTGACCCGCCGCTTCGCCGGCCGCAAGGCCTGATCCCCGCGTTTCGAAAGGACCACGAGCACCATGAAGCCGCAACCATTCCGCGTCCACGACCAGCGGGTCGTCCGGGCCTTCGTCGAGGCCCGGCGCAACCACACCGCCGACGAGCCCAAGCTGAAGTTCGGCTGGAGCAACTGGGGCTTCGGCACCGAGGACCTGGCCGTGTCCGCGGCCCGCCTTTCGAAGAACGGCGTGCGGTACATCGAACTGCACGGCAACCTCTACTCCGAGGACCTCGGCTACAAGCCCGACGAGACCCTGCGGATCCTCGGCGACCACGGCATCACCGTCTCCGGCATCTGCGGCATGGTGACCCCGAACCAGGAGTTCGCCCACAACCTGCCGCACGTGCGGGCCCGGGCCATCGAGTACTTCCGCCGTCAGGCCAGGTTCGCCCAGGCCGTCGGCGGCTCGTACCTGCTCTTCGGCGCCGCCTCGGTCGGCCGGCCCACCGCCTTCGACTCGTACGAGGTGGAGCGGTCGGCGCAGACCATGAAGCTGGTCGCCGACGACTTCGCCGCCGCCGGCATCCGGGGCGCCGTCGAGCCGATCCGGCCCGAGGAGACCAGCATCGTGCACACCTTCGAGCAGGCGCTGCGGCTGCTCGAACTCGTCGACCACCCGGCGATCTCGCACCTCAACGGCGACCTCTACCACATGCTCAGCGGCGAGCTGCACATCGGCGCGACGATCCTCGACCACGGTCACCGCATGCTCAACCTGCACATGGCGGACTCGAACCGCCGCGCGCTCGGCCACGGCCTGCTCGACCTCGACGTGATCATCATGGCCCTGTACGCCATCGGCTACCAGCGCGGCGACAACTACTGCTCCGCCGAGCCGCTGGGTGCCGGCGGCAACCCGTACGCTGCGATGAACCTGCCGCCGCAGACCGACAAGCTCGACGAACTCGTCCGCGTCTCGGCGGAGACGTTCCGCGAGCGCGAGGAAGAGGTACTCGGTGCCAGCGACGAGGAACTTTTCGCCCTCTACCAGATCGACTCCGAGTAGCGCGGTGTCCGGCTTCACGCTGCACGTCGTCTGCCCCAACCCGGCACTCGACCGGCTCCAGGTGGTCGACCGGTTCCACCCGTACGAGGTCAACCGGGTCACGACCGTACGCAGCCTTCCCGGCGGCAAGGGCATGATCGTCTGCCGGGGGGCACGGCGGCTCGACGCCACGGTCAGCGCGCACGGCTTCGTCGGCGGGTTCACCGGCCAGGTGATCCGGCGCGGCTGCGCCGACCTGGGCGTACTCGACCGGCACATCGAGGTCGAGGGCGACACCCGGGTGACCCCGGTCGTCATCGAGGAGAGCACCGGGCGCTCGACGGTGCTCAACGAACGCGGCCCCGACATCGCACCCGGCGAGCCGGAGAAGC
The DNA here is from genome assembly GCF_040683055.1 of Polymorphospora sp. NPDC051019. Taxonomy (NCBI): domain Bacteria; kingdom Bacillati; phylum Actinomycetota; class Actinomycetes; order Micromonosporales; family Micromonosporaceae; genus Polymorphospora; species Polymorphospora sp. NPDC051019. Next base: position 206,650 of record NZ_JBFBCH010000003.1, read on the forward strand.
TGCTCGCCGGCCTGGCCGCCGACGTCGTACCCGGCGACGTGGTCGTGTCGACGGGCAGCCTGCCACCGGGCTGCCCGCCGGACCTGCACGCCCGGATCGCCCGGCTCGCCCTGGCCGCCGGCGCGACCGCGATCGTCGACGCGCACGGCGGGCCACTCGCCCGGGTCATCGACGACGTCCGGTCGGCGCCGCCGGCCGGCCGGCTCGTCGTCAAACCCAACGTCCACGAACTGGCCGGCGTGCTCGGCCGTGACCTGCCCGACCTCGCCACCTCCACCGCCGCCATGCGCGACCTGCACGCCGAGACCGGGGCGACGTTCGTCGTCACCCTCGGCACCGACGGCGCACTGTGGATCGACGGGGCCGAGCGGCTGGCGGTCGACACGCCGAAGGTCGAGACCCGCAACGCCACCGGCTCCGGCGACTCGTTCCTCGCCGGTCTCGCGGTCGCGCTCGGGCGTGGCGACAGCCCGGCCGACGCGCTCGTCCTCGCGTCGGCGATGGGCGCGGCGAACGCCGCCTCGCTCACCCCCGACGTCGACCCGGACCTCGTCGCGAAGCTCCGCGACCAGGTGACCGTCACCACCCCGGTGACACCGTGAGTGAGCGGAGCGAGCGAGCCATTGGGCTCAGTGGTGCACACGGTGGTGCCGAGCGAAGCGAGGCGACACCGTGACCCAGTTCCTCGGGGTCGACATCGGCACCACCCGGACGAAGGTCGGCTGCTACGACACGGCCGCCGGCCGCCTCGTCGCGCTGCGGCACGCCCCGACCGTCGTCGAGGACGACGCGTGGGGTGGCCGGCGCGACGCCGGCCGGCTCGCCGCCTCGGTCGAGGACCTGCTGGCGGGGTTGCTCGCCGACCCGGCCGTACGCGTCGGCGAACTCGCCGGCGTCGGTGTCGGCTCGGTCGGCGAGGAGGTCGTCCTGCTGGCCGCCGACGGCACCGTCACCGCCCCGGTCCTGGCCTGGTACGCCACCCACGGCCGGGAGGCGAAGGCGGAACTGGCCGGCACCGGCTGGTCCGATGTGGACGAGACGTTCTCCGTCTTCAAGCTCCGCTGGCTGGCCCGGCACCTGCCGGACGCGTTCGCCGCCGCCCGCGGCTTCACCTGCCTCGCCGACTTCGTCGCCCGCGATCTGCTCGCCGACCGGGCCGCCCCGGTCTTCCTCAACGTCTCGCACGCTTCGCGGACCGGGCTGCTCGACGTACGCCGGGGGGTGCTGCGCGACGACGCGCTGCCCGATCTCGGCCTGACCACCCTCGCCCTGCCGGAACTGGTCGGCAGCGCCACCGTCGTCGGCCGGACGACCGGCGCGGGCGTGCTGCCGGCCGGCGTACCCGTCGTCACCGGCGGCCACGACCACATGTGCGGCGCGTTCGGTGCCGGCGTACGCAACCCCGGCGACGTCTACGTCTCCGCCGGCACCTCCGAGGCGCAATTGCTGCTGCTGGACGAACTGCCGGACACCCTCGAACCCGGTATCGACGAGGGCGTCTTCGTCGCCGGCGGGCTGCGGTTCGTGCACCGGGCCACCCCGTCCGGCCGCTACTACCAGGCGTGGCACAACATGCTCTACGCCGGCGTGGACGACGCGGTGATGTGGGACGAGATCGGTGCGGTGGTCGACAGCGTCGGCCCGGCGGTGATCGACGCCGACCACCGGCGGGTCCGGCTCGCCGACCTGCCGATGGACGCCACCCGCGCCCACGCGATGGCCAGCCTGCTCAAGGGGCTGGCCGTCGAGGCCGAGGCGACGACCGTACGGCTGGGGCATCTCGGCCGGACCGAGATCGCCGACGTCACCATCGCCGGGGTGGCCGCCGGGTCGCCGGTGTGGCGCCGGATGCGCCAGGACGCCACGGATCGCCGGCTGCGGTTCGTCGTCGAACCCGAGGCGACGGTGCTCGGGGTCGCCGTCCTCGCCCAGCTCGGTGTGACCGGCACGGCGGACGTACCCGCGCACCTCAGCCAGGATTGATCGTCTGCTGCTCAGACATTCGACCCGCCGTGCCGTGACTGTCTGAGCAGCAGACGATCATCGAGAGCCGCGTCGAGCGCTCGGCCGCGTCGAGTGCCCGGCCGCGTGGGGAGTGGTCAGCCGGCGTCCCGGCGCCGGAACGTGACGACCGCGAGCAGCAGGAGCGCCACGCACCAGCCGAGCAGCACGAGGATCCCCGTACCGGGTGACAACGCCCCGGGCGGGAGCGGCCCGAGGTGGAACGCCTGCTTCCCGGCGACGTCGGGCAGGAACCGGGCGGCCCCGCCGAAGCGGGCCAGGTAGGGCGACACGAGCAGGACGAGCGTGAGCGTGGTCGCCACCGTCGCGACCGCGTTCCGCAGGAGGAACGCGGTCGCGTAGGCGAGCAGGCCGATCAGCACGAGGTAGCCGACGGCCCCCGCGTGCGCCCGGACGACCTCGCCGCCGTCCCGGGCCGGTGCCCCGTCGAGGCGCACCACGAGGTACGCGGCCCCGTACGACGTCGCGACGCCGAGCAGTGCGGTGCCGAGTGCCGCGCCGAGCCAGGCGACCGTCTTCCCGGTCAGGAACAGCATCCGGTCCGGGACGCCGGCGAGGCTGGTGGCGATCTGCCCGTCGGCGTACTCGCTGCTGACGGCGAGGACGCCGAGCAGGACCAGCCCGATCTGGACCAGTCCGACGGATTGCAGCGCGGCGGCGGCGACATCCACCGCGCCCGCCGCACCCGTTTCCGCCGCGCCGGCCTCGGCCGCACCCGTTTCCGTCGTGCCGGACCGGCCGAGGGCCGCGTTCGTCACCGCCGCCGACAGCAGGGCCGAGGCGCCGACGGTGCCCGCCACCGTCCACCGGACGGCCGGCAGGGTGCCGAGTTTGCCGAGTTCCGCGCCCGCGACACGACCGAGCGCCCGCAACCCCATCAGGCGTCCCGGCGGACGAAGACGGTGCCGGCGGCGGCGAGCAGCGCGACGGCCCACGCCGCCATGACGAGGCCGCCGGTGACCGGGTCGAGCATGTCCGGCGCGTGGTATTCGCGGGCGAACATCTGGGCACCGGCCACGTCCGGCAGGAACCGCGCGGCGGGAACCGACCGGGCGAGCAGGTAGGTGACCGACACGAGTGAGGCGTTGGCGACGATCACGACCAGGGGAACGATCCCGCTCCTGGTGAACAGCGTGATCCCGAACGCGAGCCAGGCGGTGAGGAGCCAGTACAGGCCGGCGCCGACGGCCCGGGCCGGGTGGTCGCCGTACGACTGGGCGTGGTCGCCGAGCAGGAACCCGCTGACGGCCAGGGTGAGCGGGACGGCGACGGTCGCGAGCACGACGACGAGGGCGGTGAGAACGGCGAGCTTGGCGGCCAGCACCCGCAGCCGGTGCGGCGTCGCGGTGAGGGTGGTGGTGACCTGACGGCCGCCGCCGGCCTTGACCCGGTTGGCGGTGTATTCGCTGCTGACGATCACGACGCCGAGGATCGCCGCCCCGACGACCCCGATGCCCAGCTCACCGAACCCGCTGTCGACAGTCGACGGATCGGCGAGGGTGGCGGCCCGGCCGCTGTCGAGCGCGCCACGCAACGAGAACGCCGAGAGCGCGGCGATACCGACCGGTACCACGATGGCCAGGGCCGCGCCGACGACGACGCCGGGCAGGCCGAGCGCCTTCCTGAGTTCCGCGCCGAGAGTGTCGAGCACCGTCAGCCTCCCTGGCCGGACCGGTGCGCCGCACCGGCGTCGGTGAGCGCGAAGAAGGCGTCCTCCAGGCTGGCGTGCCCGGCGGTCACCGTCCCCAGTGGACCCCGCGTCACGATCCGCCCGGCGCTGATGACGACGAGGTCGTCGGCGGTGTCGGCCATCTCGCCCATGAGGTGACTGGAGAGCAGCACGGTGCGGCCACCGGCCGCGTACCGCCGCAGGAACGTCCGGACCCACCGGATGCCGTCGGGATCGAGCCCGTTCACCGGCTCGTCGAGCACCAGCACCTCCGGCTCGCCGAGCAGGGCGGTGGCCAGGCCGAGCCGCTGCCCCATGCCGAGGGAGAAGAGCCCCACCGGCCGGCGGGCCGCCTCCGCCAGGCCGGCCGTCTCGAGCACCTCGTCGACCCGGCGTTTCGGGATGCCGTTGCTGCGGGCGACCCACGACAGGTGCGCCCGGGCCGTACGGGACCGGTGCGCCCCGCTGCCGTCCAGCATCGACCCGACCGTACGCAGCGGGTTCCTGAGCCGGCGGTATTCGACGCCGTCGAACAGGGCCCGGCCGGCGTCGGCGCGGTCGAGGCCGAGCAGGATGCGTAGCGTCGACGACTTGCCGGCCCCGTTCGGGCCGAGGAACCCGGTGACCCTTCCGGGCTCGGCGGTGAAACTCACGTCGCGGATCGCATACTTCCCGCGGTGTCTCTTGGTCAGGTTGTCGACCTGGATTCTCATCGAACGGCTCCCGGAACGCTGTGGACCGCCAGCGTCACAGGAGCGGCCGCGCCCGGTGTCCCCCGAAAGTTGACACCTACGGACGGAGCAGGCCCGCCTCCACCGCCAGCACGGCGAGCTGGGTGCGGTCCCGCACGCCGAGCTTCGCCAGCATCCGGCTGACGTACGTCTTCACCGTCTCCGGGCTCAGGAACAACTCGCGGGCGATCTCGGCGTTCGAGAGCCCGCCCGCCACCAGGCCGGCGACCTCGATCTCCCGCTCGGAGAGCACGACGCCGGGCGGCATCAGCCGGCGCTGCGTGGCCGGGGCCGGGCGGGTGGCGAACACCCGGATCAGCCGGCTGGTCACCTCCGGCGCCAGCATGGAGTGGCCGGCGTGCACGACCCGGACGCCGCGCAGGATCTCCTCCGGCGGAGCGTTCTTCAGCAGGAACCCGGACACCCCGATCCGCAGCGCCTCGTACACGTACTCGTCGGTGTCGAACGTCGTCAGCACCAGCACCCGGGTGGCAGCGGTCCCGTCGAGGATGGCGCGTGCCGCCGCCAGCCCGTCGGTGCCGGGCATCTGGATGTCCATCAGCACCACGTCGGGACGCAGGTCCCGGGCCAGCCGTACGGCGTCGGCACCGGTCGCCGCGTCGGCGACCAGCCGCAGGCCGGGGTCGCTGCGCACCAGCGTGCACAGCGCGGCCCGGATCCGCGGTACGTCCTCGGCGACGAGGACCCGTACCGGTTCGTCGTCAGCCATCCGGCTCCTTCCTCGGCAGGCTGACCCGCACCTGGAAACCACCGTCGGGGTGATTGCCCAGGTTGACGGTGCCACCGGCCAGGGCCGCGCGTTCCCGGAGGCCGGCGAGACCGTTGCCGTCGGTGCTGCCGGCCGGTCGGCCCGGCCCGGTGTCGCGGACCGTGACGACCGTGCCGCCGGCATCGGCACGTATCTCGACCCGGCAGGCCGCGCCGGGGGCGTGCCGGACGCTGTTGGTGACCGCCTCCTGCACGATCCGGTACACGGCCAGCTCCGTGCCCGCGTCCAGGCCGGGCGTTCCGGCGACCGTGACGGTGGTCGGTGACCCGGCCCGCGTCGCCCGCTCGCCGAGGCCGGGCAGGTCGGTCAGGCCCGGGGTCGGCGTCCGGTCGATCTCCTCGTCGTCGCGCAGCGTGCGCAGCAGGCTTTGGATCTGCCCCAGCGCCTGCCGGGCCGACGACTCGATGGACGCCAGCGTGCGACGCATCTCCTCCGGGGGCGTCGAGGCGACGTGCCGGGCCACCCCCGCCTCGATGCCGATCGTGCCCAGCGTGTGCGCGACGACGTCGTGCACCTCGCGGGCGACCCGCAACCGGTGTTCCGCCGCCCGCCGGTCCGCCTGTGCCCGGGCCGCCTCCGCCGCCGCCCGCGCCTGGCGGCCGACCAGGCTGCCCACGATCCACGACCCGGCCAGCAGGGCGACAGCCGCCGTCACGTGACGCACCGTCTCGAGGGCGGCGGTGGTGGCGGGTGCGCCCACCATCGTCGCGCCGGCCACGACCGCCACGAACAGTGCCGCCGGAAACCACGGCGAGCGCGAACCCCACCGCACGGCGGCCGGATACAGCGCCCACGCGGCGGCCACGAACGGATCGTCCGTCACACCGAGCACGGCGGCGAGCCCGGTCGCGGCGAAGACCGCGACGGGGCTGGCGAGCGGCAGCCGCCACCGGGCCGCCGTACCGGCGACGACCACGGCCGCCAGCGCGACCCCGGCCCACCGTGCCGCCGCCCCGGCCGCACCCAGCGCCGGCAGCCACAGCACGACGACGACCGCCAGCGCGAGCCCGATGTCACCGAACGGGCGCAGCACCCGCCCGCGCCCGCCGCCGTTCACCCCGCGAGCAGTTCCAGGATCGACCCGCCGTACTTGGCCAGCTTGTTCTCGCCGACCCCGCTGACCCGGCCGAGTTCGGCCAGCGACGTCGGCGCGTCGGCCGCGATCTGGCGCAACGTCGCGTCGTGGAAGACGACGTACGCCGGCACCCCCTGCTCCTTCGCGGCCGCGGCCCGCCAGGCCCGCAACCGTTCGAACAGCTTCGTCGCCTCGGGGTCCAGGTCCTGCGCCGGGCTCCGGTCGGCCTTCTGCTTCGGCGTACGGCTCGCCGCCGGCCGCTCCGGCTCGCGGCGCATCATCACCGTCCGCCGCCTGGCGAGCACCTCGGCGCTGGCGTCGGTCAGCACCAGCGTCCCGTAGTCGCCCTCGACGGCGAGCAGCCCCTGCGCCAGCAGTTGCCGGACCACGCCCCGCCACTGCGGCTCGCTCAGCTCGGTGCCGATGCCGAAGACCGTCAGCGAGTCGTGGCCGTGCTGGACGACCTTCTCGGTCTGCCGGCCGAGCAGAATGTCGATCGACTGGCCGGCGCCGAACTTCTGGTTCCGTTCCCGCTTCAGCCGCAGCACCGTCGACAGCAGCTTCTGCGCCGCGATCGTGCCGTCCCACGACTCCGGCGGCTCCAGGCAGGTGTCGCAGTTGCCGCACTTCTCCGCCTGGGCCTGGCCGAAGTAGGCGAGCAGTTGCCCGCGCCGGCACTCGACCGTCTCGCACAGCGCCAGCATCGCGTCGAGATGCGCGGCCAGGTTGCGGCGGTGCGCCTGATCGCCCTCCGACCCGTCGATCATCTTCCGCTGCTGCACCACGTCCTGGAGCCCGTACGCCAGCCACGCCGTGGACGGCAGCCCGTCCCGGCCGGCCCGCCCCGTCTCCTGGTAGTAGCCCTCGACCGACTTCGGCAGGTCCAGGTGGGCGACGAACCGTACGTCGGGCTTGTCGATGCCCATCCCGAACGCGATCGTCGCCACCATGATCAGACCGTCCTCACGCAGGAACCGCTTCTGGTTCTCGGCGCGGGTCGCCGCCTCCAACCCCGCGTGGTACGGCAACGCGGCGATCCCGTTCTGCACCAGGAACTCGGCAGTCTTCTCCACCGACGCCCGCGACAGGCAGTAGACGATCCCGGCATCCCCGGCGTGCTCGTTGCGCAGCAGGTCGAGCAACTGCCGGCGTGGCTCCCGCTTCGGCACGATCCGGTACTGGATGTTCGGCCGGTCGAAGCTGGCGACGAAGTGCCGGGCGTCCTTCAGGTCGAGCCGGGTCGCGATCTCGTCGTGCGTCGCCGTCGTCGCGGTCGCGGTCAGCGCGATCCGGGGTACGTCCGGCCAGCGCTCGTGCAGCATCGACAGTGCCAGATAGTCGGGGCGGAAGTCGTGCCCCCACTGCGCCACACAGTGCGCCTCGTCGATCGCGAACAGCGCGATCTTCCCGCTCTCGAGCAGCCGGACCGTGCCGGGGGAGCCGAGCGCCTCCGGCGCCAGGTACAGCAGGTCGATCTCGCCGGCCCGGAACTCCGCCTCCACCATCCGCCGGGTGTCGAGGTCCAGCGTCGAGTTGAGGAAACCGGCGCGTACGCCGACCGCGTGCAACGCGTCGACCTGGTCCTGCATCAGCGCGATCAGCGGCGAGACGACGACCGCGACACCGTCACGGATCAGCGCCGGGATCTGGTAGCAGAGTGACTTGCCGCCACCGGTCGGCATCAGCACCAGCGCGTCACCGCCACCGACCACCTGGTCGATGATCTCCCGCTGGTTGCCCCGGAACTCGTCGTAGCCGAACACCCTGCGGAGGATCTCCAACGGGTTCTTGCCGTGCGTCTCGACGGGGGAAGCCATCCGCGCAGTCTACGAGTCACCGCTTTCCGCCGGGTGCGGCGTCGTACCCGACCGGCCGACGAGGCGGGAGGGCACCGCCGTCGGCGCTGCCCTCCCTTGCCGGTTCAGTCGTCGGTGACCGTTATCTCCAGTGGCCCGCCCGCAAGCGGCTGGCCGTTCACCCCGTACGACGACCGCAGTCCGCTCGCGTCGTAGAGGGTGAAGCCGTACGAGTAGGTGCCGGCGGCGATGTCGTAGGGCAGGTAGCCGTACAGCCGCAGCGTCCCGTCCGGTCCCGCACCGCTGGTGCCTCCCGACTGCTGGGCGACGATGTTCCCCACGGCGTCGTAGAGGTAGAGGGCGTACTGGTTGACCGGGGCGATCGGCGCCGTCACCTGCATCGTGAGGGTCGGCCACACGTTCGGGGCCTCGCTACGGGTGACGGTCGTCGGGGTCAGGGTCGCCGCACTCACGGCCGGTGGCGTGGTGTTCGGCAGGCGGTTGATGGTCAGCCCCGGGCCGGGAGCCTCGTATCGGCTGCCGTAGACGGCGACGTTGCCGGCCCCGTCCACGATCACCAGGCCGGTCACCACGCACTTCGCCGTGCCCTGGGAGACGAAGACACCGACCGAGATTCCGCCGTCCGGATCGACGACCGGTTCGCCGTTGTCCTGCCGGCACCCGTGCGTGTCGAAGTCGAGTCGCACGGTGCCGACACCATTCTGGGTGCCGGTCACGTCCATGCGAATCCGGGTGGTCGCGTTCTGGGTCCAGTTGTTGACCGGATTGGGAACGGCCGCGAAGTTGGCGGCGCTCACCACCTCGTTCGACGTGACCGAGATCGGTGTCGGGTCCGGTGGGGTGACGGTCGTCTGGTTCCCGACGTTGTCGAACAGCACCAGCCCGGACACCTGCCAGGTGCCGGCTGTCGTGCCCGCCGGCACATCGACCGTGATACCGCAGGAAACCGAGTTGATGTCGCCGCCGGTGTAGGGGCCGCATCTCGGGTCCGGATGGAACCATCTCGACTCGAAGTCGGACGTGAGGAGTTCCCCGCTGGGACCGGTCAGCCGCAGAGTGCCCTTCCAGAACCCTGACTCCCAGTCCTGCAACTGTGCGTAGAAGTCGAGGTGGGCGGACTTGTCCCGGACATAGGCGTAGGGGCGCGGCGTACTCAGCGGCTCGAGGTAGAACCAGTTCATGCCCGGTGGCGTCGAGTCGACCAGCGTCCTGACCTTCAGCGCCGACCGGTACGGGGCCAGTTGGCTGCCCTCGATGCTCAGCGACGCGCCCTTGTCGTCGGTGACGACGAAGCTGGATACGACCCACGACGCCTGTGCGGTCCTGCCGTAGCGGGGCACGGTGAAGTCGTATTGATAGGTCGACTCCTGTGGGGTGCCGGAGACGAAGCGGGCACGCGTGTACCAGGTCTCACCGAACTGGAAGTCGACGTGGTACGACTGCCCGACATAGGCGCCGGGTGCGTCTCCCACCATGCGGATCTGGAGTGAACCCGTCAGGTTCGTGGCGGTGGTGTCCGTGTTGCGGACCGTCCAGTTGAGAGCGACGACCGCGCTGTTCTCACGGACGTCGACCCGCTTCGAGGCGAAGGCGAGCGAGGTGAGACTCAGAGGACCGGATGGCTGGGCGGTGGCCGGTGGTGCGGCCAGGGTGAAGGCGGCGACGCACGTGGCCATGATCAGAGCCACGCGCGCCAGCCACCGCAAGCGGGGGGTTGGTCGCATGCGAGGTGTATAGCACCCACTACCGACAGTCCTCGAAGCGTTTATCGATGCCCCGGATATCCGGTCCCGGCCGGCACCGTCGCCGGGTAGTCTGCGGTCCATGTCCAGCACCGGTCTGTGCGTCCCGTCGGCTCGCCGCGAGCGACGGGCGGCTCGCCTGCGAGCCCTGCCAGACCGCCTGCACTGACCTTTTCCGTGTCCGGCGGATCGATCCGCCGGATGCCATCTCACCGTCGACCGGTCCGCCCCGTCGGGCCCGTGGCCGCACCGTGGCCGGGCCGAGATTGGCGTACCGATGAATCTCGAAAAGCTGCTCGCCGACCGGCTGGCACCGGCGTTCGCGGCGGTGACCGCCGCCGGCGGCGAGGCCGGCCCCGGCGAGCCGGTCGACCCGGCCGTACGGCGGTCGCAGCACGCGGACTTCCAGTCCGACGCCGCCCTGTCGCTGGCCCGCCGGCTGCGCCGGGCACCACGGGACGTGGCCGCCGAGGTGGTGCGCCGGGCCGACCTTTCCGACCTGTGCGCGTCCGTCGAGGTGTCCGGGCCCGGTTTCGTCAACCTGACCGTCGCCGACGGCGCGCTCGGTTCGCTGCTGTCCGGGATGGCCGCCGACGACCGGCTGGGCGTCCCGGCCAGCACCACGCCGCAGACCGTGGTCGTCGACTATTCGGGACCGAACGTCGCCAAGGAGATGCACGTCGGCCACCTGCGGTCGACGGTCATCGGCGACGCCGCCGTACGGCTCTCGCAGTGGCTCGGGCACACCGTGCTCCGGGCGAACCACCTGGGTGACTGGGGCACGCCGTTCGGGATGCTGATCGAGCACCTGCTCGACCTGGGGGAGTCGACGGCGGCGCACGAACTGTCGGTCGGTGACCTCGACTCGTTCTATCGGGCGGCGCGGGTGAAGTTCGACGCCGACGACGCGTTCCGGGAACGGGCCCGGCGCCGGGTGGTGGCGTTGCAGGGCGGCGACGAGCTGACGTCGCGGTTGTGGCGGCTGCTGGTCGCCGAGTCGGAGCGGTATTTCCTGTCCGTCTACGGCCGGCTCGACGTCACCCTGACCGCCGCCGACTTCCAGGGGGAGAGCCGCTACAACGACCGGCTCGCCCCGGTGGTCGCCGAGCTGGACCGGGCCGGGCTGCTGCGCGACAGCGGTGACGCCGCCTGCGTCTTCCCGGCCGGCTTCACCGGCCGGGACGGCGAGCCGTTGCCGGTCATCGTCCGCAAGCGGGACGGCGGGTACGGGTACGGCACCACCGATCTCGCGGCGATCCGGCACCGGATCGTGGACCTGGGCGCGACCCGGCTGCGCTACGTCGTCGGGACACCGCAGCGGCAGCACTTCGAGATGGTGTTCGCGGTAGCCCGGGAGGCGGGCTGGCTGCGGCCGCCGGTCACCGCCGAACACGTCGGCTTCGGTTCGGTTCTCGGGCCGGACGGCCGGATGCTGCGCAGCCGGGCCGGCGGCACGGTGAAGCTCGTCGACCTGCTCGACGAGGCCGTCCAGCGGGCCGCCGAACTGGCCCGGCGGAAGAACCCCGACCTGGACGAGGCGGCCGTCGCCGAGGTGGCACGGGCGGTCGGGATCGGGGCGGTGAAGTACGCCGACCTGTCCACCGACCGGATCAAGGACTACGTCTTCGACTGGCAGCGGATGCTGTCGCTGGACGGCAACACCGCCCCCTATCTCCAGTACGCCCACGCCCGGATCCGGTCCATCTTCCGGCGGGCCGGGACCGGCGTACCGGCCGGCGTCCCCGTTGTCGTCGGTGAACCGGCCGAGCGGGCCCTGGCGCTGGAACTGCTCGGCTTCGAGCCGGTCGTCACCGAGGTCGGGCAGAGCCTGGAGTTCCACCGGCTCGCCGGCTACCTGCACACGGTGGCGGCGACGTTCAGCGGCTTCTACGAGCGGTGCCCGGTCCTGCGCGCCGACGGCCCGGTACGCGACAGTCGGCTCGTGCTGTGCGACCTCACCGCCCGGGTGCTGCGTCAGGGGCTGTACCTGCTCGGGATCGGCACGCCGGACCGGATGTGAGGCCGGGCGGGCGTCCCCGGACCGAAGCGGAGACGCCCGCCCCGGCCGGCCTGTCTCCGGATCGTCGCGCAGTGTTACCCCGTGCGATAATCGACCGCCATGCGAGGTCTACCCGAGCGGGCGATGCAATGACCGCTGTCGATGGCGATCGTCCGGCCGGCCGGCGGCGCCGGGTCACCAGCGCCGACGTCGCCCGCGCCGCCGGGGTGTCCAGGGCGACGGTCAGCTACGTGCTCAACGACGTACCGAACCGCAACATCTCCCAGGCGACCAGAGAACTGGTCCGGTCGACGGCGAAACGGCTCGGGCACATGCCGTACGCGCCGGCGCGGGCCCTGCGGTCGGGGCGCACCAACCTCGTCCTCGCCCTGGTGCCCGGCTTCGGGATCGGCTTCCTGTTCGACAAGGCACTCGACGCGCTGAACACCGCCCTGGCCGCCCGCGGATACGCCCTGCTGGTGCACCACCACGCCGAGGCGCTGCGGTCGATCACCGACCTGTGGGGGCTGGTGTCGCCGGCCCTGGTCGTCACCACCGGCGGCCTCAGCGCCGACGAACGGGCAGCCGTCGAATACTCCGAGGCCCGGCTCGTCGACGTCGACGGAATCGTCTCCTTCCCACGGATCGGCCGGATGCAGGCCGAATACCTGCTGTCGAAGGGCCATCGCCGGCTCGGGTTCGCCATGCCCGGCGATCCGCACCTCCAGGTCTTCGCCGACAGCCGGCTCGACGGCGTACGCGAGGTGTGCGCCGCCGCGGGGCTGCCGGAGCCGGTCGTCGAGGTCGTCGACTTCGAACGGGGCGACGTACGGGACGCGGTCGCGTCGTGGCGGGACCGGCCCGACCCGGTCACCGCCGTCTGCGCCCACAACGACGACGTGGCGCTGGTGCTGATGGCCGGACTCGAGATGATGGGGCTGCGGGCCGGCGTCGACCTGGACGTGATCGGGGTCGACAACGTACCGATGGCCGCGATCGGGGTCACCACCGTCGCCATCGACATCGACGCGCTCGCCGGGGTCGTGGTCGCCTCGGTTTTGGCCGAACTCGACGACCGGCCGCCGCCGGACCGCGACGGCGAGTTCCTGCGCCTGGTCGTACGCCGCTCGGCCTGACCGCCGTCGTGCCGTCCTCTCTGGACGGGGTGGCGGCAGGCTGTCGATCCTGGTTCAATATCGCCGCTCCGGTACGACCCTGATATTGGATTCCGAACGCGCCAGTGGCGTCGGTTCAGCGACAGTTCGGTGCGCTCAGCGAGTGGAGTGACCATGTATCACCTGACGATTCGCGTCGCCTGGCACGACAATGCCTGGAACGGCACCGTGTGTCGTGATCCTCGCGGGAACCCCTACTGCCTGGACCTCGACCGGATCCGGATCGAGCGCAATGACGGTCGGGAAATTGTCAATGCCGGCCGGCCGTTCGCCGAACTGGATCTCGCGCAGCGCCCGCCCTGCGCGGCCGAGTCCGGCGGGTTCATGAACCCGACGCCCTGGGTACGCCTCTTCCAGCACCCGTACGCGAACCTGGCAGCTACCGCCGGAACGCACGGCCACCTGCAGCCAACCGCGGTGAAGGTGCCCGAATACTCCACCTTTGCCGTGCCGTTCGCCTGGATGCTGCGCGCCCGGGGGCCAGAGATCGAGGACCGCCTCCCGATCTCACTCACGCCGGACGAAGAACCGCCGTTCCCGTCGAAGTGGGCCTTCTCCGGACCTCGGCAACGAGAGTTGCTCTCCACCTGTTTCGAGCGCATCTCTCCCGGTAGTTCGCTCGCCGTTTTCTACACCAAGTCGGGGCATCCGCTCGACGACAGCATCAGCCGGCTGGTGGTCGGCGTCGGACGGATCGATTCGATGAAGGGAATCATCGAATACGATGCGTCACCCGGCCGGGATACCTACCCCTTATGGGATCGGCTGATCGGTCATTCAATTCGGCCGGACGGATCCGATGGATTCCTGCTGCCGTACCACGCCTATCTCAGTCCGACCGGCGACCCGACCGAGGACGCCCGCCGGCGCGGGCTCCTTGCCGAGATCGCGGTAGTCCCCGACCGTGGCCAGATCACCGCGTTCTCCTACGGCAGCGAAACCGTCGGCTCCGACGTGACGCTCGCCGTCCTGGAGCGGTCGCTGACCGCACTACGGGCGGTGATCCGGCACGGCATCGCACCCGGCCCCTGGCACGAACGCGTCGAATGGCTCAACGCGCGTATTGCCGAGGCTTGGACGGATCGGGGAGCCTTCCCGGGGGCCGGTCCCGTACTCGAAGCACTCGGCCTGCGGCTGGCGACCTCGCTGCTGCTCGACCTGACCCGCGACGGCAGCCTGCCACCGGCGACGGACCCGTGGCCGCTGCTCGATGCCATGTTGCGCGGCGAACGCGCCGCACCCCGATCCGCGTACGAGGCCGACCTTGCCGCCGCCCGTCGGACCTGGACCCAGATGGCGCCCGACCGGCGCGACTATGTCAAGCTGCTCAGCCGCTTCGCGCTGACGACGGCGGCGGCGAAACGTTGGCTCGAGCCGGGCCTGCGCGCCGCCGGCACCGAACGGCCGGTCACCGACGCCGAGGTGCTCGCCAACCCCTACCTGATCGCGGAGGTCGACCTCGGCGACACCGATGACGAGCCGGTCTCGCTGCCGGTGGTCGACCGGGGCCTGTTGCCCGATCCCACCGTCGCGGTCGCGGCCCCGCTGCCGGCACCGAGCCGGATCGAGTCGCCCGGCGACCCGCGACGGATCGAGGCCGCTCTGGTCTGCGTGCTGCGGGCGGCAGCGACCGAAGGTGACGCCTTGCTGTCGGTCGACGAGGCCATGAAGCAGGTGGGCGAACTGCAGATCAGCCCACCGCCGATGATCTCCAGCGACTGGATCACCGGAAACATCGGCGCCGGCCACCGGGTGCTGAGCAGGGTCGACCTGCCCGCCGGGGACGGCGGCGAGATCCCCTTTGTCCAGCTTGCCGACCTCGCCGAACGCGGTCGTCTCCTCACCAAGATCCTGGCCGCCCGCGCGGTCCGGCTCCTGCCCAGCCTCGACGAGGACTGGAAGCAGCTCCTGGTCGCCGCGATCACCGCCGGCGGCGGACGGGTCGACGAGACCGACGAGCGGCACACCCGGGCGCTACACGAGCAGGCCACCGCGCTCGAAAGCCTCACCACCCGGAAACTGTCGGTACTCGTCGGACCGGCCGGCACCGGCAAGACCAGTGTCGTCGGCGCACTGCTCGCCTCGGAGAAGCTGCTCGCCGACGGTGTCCTGCTGCTCGCGCCGACCGGCAAGGCCACCGTCCGGCTGGCACACAAGACCCGGGCCCGGGCCCGGAACATCGCCCAGTTCCTGTACGGCCTCAAGCGCTACGACGGCCGGCGGCAGCGGGTGCTGTTCACCGGTGACCAGGCGTACGCACAGGAACGCACCGTCGTCGTCGACGAATGCTCGATGCTGACCGAGGACCAGCTCACCGCCCTGCTCAAGGCCCTCGACCTCGGCCACGTCCGGCGCCTCATCCTCGTCGGCGACCCGAGCCAGCTGCCGCCGATCGGCGTCGGGCGGCCCTTCGCCGACCTGGTGGCGTACCTCGGCGCGGGCAAGGGAGCCGACGACCCGGCCGAAGCGGCCCGGGCCGGGGCACTTGCCGGACTCACCGTCGAACTGCGTACCCTCGGCGACCGACCGTCGGACATCCTGCGGCTCGCCTCCCTGTTCAACACCGACGCCCACTCCGTCGACGCCGACTCGGTCCTCGCCGAACTGGCCGACAACGCCCGTGGAGCAGGAGACCCGGGCGGTGCCGGCGGTCCCGCATCGGACCTTCGGCTGGTCTTCTGGAAGACGGCCGAGGAACTACGCACCCGGCTGCTCGACGAACTGACCCGGGCTCTGAACATGACCGACCCGAACGACGCCGAAGGCTATGCCCGGGCACTGGGTCTGAACGGCGCACTGGTGCCGTTTGCCGACCACTCCGGCGCGGAACGGTTCCAGGTGCTGTCGCCGGTCCGGATGCGCGAATGGGGCACCTTCGAACTCAACCGGCTTCTCCAACGGCACTTCCGGGCCGAGGAGGTACGGCGGAGCCGTCGCCCCGGCGGTCGCAGCTACGGGCCGGAGGAGATCGTGCTGCGTGACAAGGTGATGCTGGTACGCAACCGCACCGGCAACGGCTGGGACCACAGCCGGAAGGCCAAGATCAAGGAGCAGTTGGCCAACGGCGAGGTCGGTCTGGTCGCCGTGCAACGCGACCGGTGGTTCAAGGTCGCGTTCGCCGGCCGGGAATGGCAGCACTACGACTTCACGGCTGTTCCCGGCAGCACCGAACGGCCCGACCTGGAGCTGGCGTACGCCCTGACCGTCCACAAGGCACAGGGCAGCGAGTTCGAGACCGTTCTCGTGGTCGTGCCGGAGGAGAGTCGGCTGCTGACCCGGGAACTGCTCTACACCGGGCTTACCCGGGCCCGGCGCCGGCTCGTCCTGCTCGTCCAGGGCGACGACGTGCAGCCGCTGTGGGACCTCGCCCGCCCCGAACGCAGCGAAACCGCCCGCCGCAACACCCACCTGTTCACCGCCGGTACCCGCCGCGGCGACCTGGGGGTGCCGTTCGCCGAACACCTGATCCACCGCACCGCCCGCGGTGAGCTGGTCCGGTCCAAGAGCGAGGTGGTGATCGCCAACCTGCTGCACGCGGCCGGCGTCGACTACCACTACGAGCGGCCGCTCAACGGGACGTCCGTGCCCGGCACCGTACGCCCCGACTTCACGTTCATCGACGCGGGTGGTGACCCCGTGGTCTGGGAGCACCTGGGGATGCTGGACCGACCCGGCTACCGGGCCGCGTGGGAGCGTCGCCGCGAGTGGTACGTCACCAACGGGTACGTCGAGGGCCAGACGCTCTTCACCTCGCGGGAAGACGGGACCGGGCTCGACTCCGCCGCCCTGAACGGGCAGGTCGCCCGGATCCGCGAGCTGTTGTGAACAGTGGCCCGCAGCGGCGCCGCACGCTGTCGACAGACGAGGACCTGTCTACAGTCTCTGCCGTGGAACAAGCTCAGGTTGTCGTACATCGGCCGTTCAGCCGTGACGAACCCGTCCGGGTCGCCACGGTGCTCGAGCGAGGCATTGGCAAGCCCTTCAGGGTTCGCTGGGACGACACGGGGGAGGAGGCCGAGGTCAAGATCGATACCCGTAACCTGCTCGCGCCGAGGGGATCGTTGCGTCACCAGTTCCTGGTCGATCCGGCGCCGATCGCGGAACTGTTCGCCGCTGATCCGGCGGGCATCGTGCTGCGGGTGCTCAGCGAGAGCGGCAGGTTCATGACCGCAATACAGATCAAAGATCAACTCGTTCGGTTCCAGCTGGACGAGCAGGCGGTGACGAAGGCGTGGACGGCCATCCGGAAGTCCCTTGCCGCGGACGACCGACGGATCAGACGCGAAGGCATGGGCTACCGGTGGATCGGTCCGGCGTTCGAAGCTACCCGGGTATTGCCCGTCGACGCTCCCCGCGCTGGTGCCGCCGACTCGAACGAGGATGCGGCAGCTGCGGTCGGGCGGCCGGTGGCGGGCCCCACCGACCCTAACCCGGGCACGCCCGAGCCCATTACGGTCGGGCAGGCGGAGGCGGGGGCCGCGGAACCCTGTCAGGTCCAGCCCTCGCCCACCGATGCCGGTCAGGCAGCGGCCGACCGAACCGAGGCCGCCCAGCTGACGAGCGTGCCAGGTCGCGAGGGGAAGGAGGACGCTCCGGGCCAGGAGCCCGAGGTCTCGCCGGCAGTCGGGAGTGACCGGACGGCAGCCCTGGAGACCGAATTCGCCGAGGCGCGTAGGGCCGCCGCGGATGCTCACCAGCAGGCCGAGGCGGCCATGGCCATGGCGATCGACGCGGAGGCCAGGGCCGAGCAGGCCGAGAAGACGGTCGCTGAGGCGCAGGCGCGGGCCGACCAGGCGACCGGCCGGATGGCGGCGGCCGAGGCCCGGGCTGAGCAGGCGGTGGCCAGAGCCGGCCAGGCCGAGAACAGGGCCGACGAGCTTGCCGACCGGTGCGAGCGGCTGGAGTCGATGTTGCGCACCGAACACACCCGGGCCGTAGGCATGCGGGCGGCCCAGGAGCGGCAGATCCGCATCGACGTGGTCCGCGCTCTGGCGGATCTTGCCGCCGAGGTCGAGGAGATCGTGGCCGCGGGCGGTGACGCGCAGGTGCTCGTCGAGCGGGTGCGTGGCCTGGCAATGGCGCAGGGACTCGAACCGGTGGGGTCGTCCGGGGCCCCGGCGAAGTTCGATCCGACGCTGCACGAATCCGTCGGCAGGCAGCCGGAGACGGGCGCCACGGTCGCGGTCGTCCGCCCCGGATACCGATGGCGATTCGCCGACGAGGAAATCCTGCTCCACCGATCCGTCGTGTCGACGATGTAGGAGGAACGAGATGGCAGGCACCACCCGCGCGGTCGGCGTGGATTTCGGTACCTCCACGTCCCTGGTGGCCGAGAAGGTCGGCCGGTCTCCCGTCGAGGTCGTGCCGTTGGGGCGTACCGCGCGGTGGTTCCCGTCGGTAGCCGGCTACCAGAGCGAGGCACTGGTGGTCGGGGAGGACGCCGAGGTGCTTCCGGGCGACCGGGTGATCCGGTCGGTCAAGCGGGCCATCACCGAGGAACTGGAAACCCTGGACGTCATGGGCCCGCGCGGCGTCCGGGAGGTGGTGGCCGATGACGTCATCGTCGCGGTGCTGTCGGAAATCGGCCGTCGCTCCGCCGCGGCGGACCTGCCACTGACCACGGAGGGGGACATTCGGCTGGGCTGTCCGGCGATGTGGACCGGCCCGCAGCGGGCAAGGCTGCTCGGCCTCGCGGCCAAGGCCGGACTGCCGATCAGCAATTCGACGCTGGTCGACGAGCCGATCGCCGCCGGGATCGCCTGGGTCACGCACCGGTTTCTGATGTACGGGGAACGCCCGGCCGGACGCCTGCTCGTGTTCGACATGGGCGGCGGCACTCTCGACATAGCGGTACTCGACGTGGAAGGTGGCGAACACCCCGAGATCTCGGTGCTGTCCGCACTCGGCACCGCCCATGCCGGTGACAGGCTCGACGCCGTGGTGGCCGACGAGTTGGCGGCCGACCTCGCCGGCGCGGGCGTCGACGTCGACGGGCAGGCCGGGTTGTTCCGTGCCCATCTCCTTCGAGCCGCGCGGGAGACGAAGGTCCGTCTCTCCACGGCGCATACACACGCCATTGTGCTGCCGCGTCTCCTCGGGCGGACGCCGGTGCTTCCGTACGGCCGGGAACGGTTGGAGACGGCTTTCCGCGCCCAGATGGACGATGCGGAGCGGCTGGTGTGGGCCGCGCTGCGGGCGGCGTTGCTGACCGAACGCGGCAGTCCATCGCCTGACGCGCTACGCCGGATGGGGCAGACGGAACTCGCTGCCGGGGTTCACTACGTGCTCCTCGCGGGTGGGATGAGCCGGGTGCCGTACGTGGAGCGGCGGATCGGGGCGCTCTTCCCGCACGCTCAGATCTTCGACAACGCGGGGGTGACCGCTGACGAGGCGATCGTGGCCGGCCTCGCCGACAACGGCAGCTATGAGCGACTCAACCTGCACCGGCCGGGATTCGACTTCGTCCTCGAATGGCAGCACGCCGGCCAGCACCGGGAGCAGACGGTCTATCCGGCGTTCACGCCCTTCTACGAGCCGTGGCAGGTGCTCAACGGTCAGACGAACCTGGGCTACGAATGGTGGGGGCAGGATTTCGTCGGACCGGGTGACGGCGTAGCTGTGTTCCGGGTCCGGTCCACCTCCGGCGACCACCTCGGCTTGACCTTCGACGGGCAGGCAATGGACGGGTTCCGGGTGAGGCTCGGACGGCACCTGATGGTCAAGCTCTACTGTGACGGCCGGATTCTGATCCGGGACGGCACCGGGCGGGCGTTCGACATGCGGGTCGACCGGTGGCCGGTACTTCGTGGTCGTGGGGCCGCCCGACTGAAGCTCAGGAGCGTCGCCGCCGGCTCCCCGACGCCGCCGACGCCCTGGTTCCTGGAGAAGGAATGGGCTCCGCCGCCTCCACGAGCAAGACGGCGATAGCGTTCAACCCCACGCTGAGTTCCTTGCGACCTAGGAGTTCGGCACGGGCCTGTGTCCGGCGGTCTTTCAGATTCCGCAGCCGGCCCTTGTGCAGCCGGATGATGCTGGCCGCCGCGGTGCTGGCGCTCAGCTTGATCAGGAGTTGCTCGGTCTTGCGGATCTGGACGGTGAGTGAGCTTTCCCGGGCACGGATGCGCCCTTCTACGAGAGCCGCGTTCTCCTGTGCCCGGGTCTGTTCAGACTGACGTTGCCGTACGAAGGTGCGATCCTGGGCAAGCTGCCACACCTCACGCAGGTCGTGGGGCGGAACCGTCGAGCCGTCGCGCAGCTCACCGTGGGCGAGGGCGGTGAGCAGCGCTTCGCCGACTTCGGGGCACAGTTGCCGGCTTGCGACGTCGACCGCCGTTGCCCACAGTTCGAGCGTCGGCCGCAGGCCGTTGGTTTCGGCGAGGTCCACGGTGACCAGGTAGCGTCGCCCGATCGGCAGGCCGGGTACGGCGACCGCGCCGAAGCGGGGCAGTGTCAGCGTTTCCTCGGCGAGGACCTCAAGGGCAAGCTTGACCAGCGGGTGCCGTCCGGAGATCAGCTCGACGTCGTAGCGGCTGCCGGTTTCCGGCCGGAAGGTGCAGTGGATGGGTGCCAGGTCCTGTAGGAGACTGGCCAGTTTCGATCTGGGGTAGCGGCTGCCTCCTTCGCCGACGTTGCTCGACCGTAGCCGGTTCGCGAGCCGGTCCGATCCGATGATCTCGAAGGTTCCGTTCTGGTCAGGCGCTCCACGGTGGCCGCCCAGCCGATGGAACAGTTCGTCGAGGATCCTGCGTAGCTCGGCCGGTCCGATGAAACGACCGTTACCGGGACCGGCCTCGGTGAGTCCGTCGATCAGCAGGCCGTCGATTCCGGCCAGCAGCGATCTGGACGACTCCAGGTCGTCGAGGTCGCGGGTACGTTGCTCGACGGCGACCGCGATTCGGTCGGCCTCCCGGCGTCGGCCGGCGGCGTCGAGTGACGGGTCGAGGAACTGCTTGGCGTAGTCGCCGAGTTCGTCACGCAGGATGGGTTCAAGCTCGCCGATCGAGTCTCGGAACACTCCGATCCGGTCGTAGAGGCGCTGGAAGATGTCGGTCTCGATGGTGCCGGGCACCCGCATGTTGTAGATGAATATCTTCTCGTGCTGCTGTCCGAACCGGTCGAGGCGGCCGATGCGCTGTTCCACCCGCATCGGATTCCACGGCAGGTCGTAGTTGACCAGGACGTTGCAGAACTCGAAGTCGAGACCTTCCGAGCCGACCTCACTGAGCAGCAGGATCTCGAACTTTCCGTCTCGGAAGTCCCGCATGATCTCCTGCCGGCCGTCCATGGAGACGCCGCCGTGCATCACCCGGACGGTGAACTGTGTGCTCAACCGCTTTCCCAGGTATTCGAGGGTTCGCCGGAAGAACGAGAAGATCATGGACTGCCGCATGCCGGCCTGGCGGATCCGTAGCAGTTCGCGCAGGAGTTGGTCGTACTTCGTGTCGACCGGCAACGACGCGGACAGCACCGAGGTCGCGAGGCCGGTGAAGTCCGCTCTGACGTCTTCGGGAAGGTCGTCGGTGTCCGTCTGCGCGAACTGCGGGTTGCGTTCCCGCATCAGCTGCTTCGAGGCTTCGATGCAACTCGCCGCCTGCCGGAGCGGCATCTGAGTCGCGAAGCCCGGTGGCGTGCCGGTCTGCAGCGCGCGGCTCAGGAACCAGGCCAGGATCGAGTCGTAGTAGGCCCGTTCCTCGTCGGTCCACCGGACCTCGATGTCGCGTGGCTCGCGTACGGCCTTGCGGTCGGGAACGTCGGCCTTACGGGTTCGGGTGATCACGCCACCCAGGGTGTTGAGGTCGGCGAGCAGGCGACGGGCTTGAGCCACCTCTCCCGCGTCGAGCCGGCGGTCGACGTCGAAAAGCTTGTTGAGGGTGGTGAAGTCCGGCCGGTCGGTGACCGTGCCGCCGAACTCCAGCGTGTGCAGTTCGCCGAGCCTGGCGATCAGCTTGCGGGGTTCGTCGCGGCCGGATCCGGTCAGTGCCGCGGCGACGGCGTTCAGAACCCGGTTCGGTTCCAGCTGAGCCGCGAAGATCGCCTGGTCGCTGAACTGTCCTTCGTCGAGCAGGCTCATCAGGTTGAACAGGTCGTTGTTGCCGAGGTTCAGCGGCGTGGCGGAGAGAAAGATCAGGTAGTCGGACCAGTCGGCCAGCAACCGTCCGAGAGCATGTGATCGGCTCTGCTGGTTTCGCAGATAGTGGGCCTCATCGACGATCACCAGGTCGAACCGGGGGTTCACCTTGGTCAGCTGCTCCAGGACGTGGTCGGCGGACCGCAGCGATTCGAGTGAGACCACCCCGTGGATCGGGGCGTTGTCGCCGTCCTGCAAACGCTGCGCGAAGGTGTTCAGATCGGCCGGCCTGAGCAGTTCGAGGCGCCGGTCGAAGCGTCGCCGCATCTCCGCCTGCCACTTGAGGGTCAGCGTCGCCGGAGCGACGACGAGGACCCGCTCCAGCCGGGACCGCTGTTCCAGTTCGGTCCAGATCAGGCCGGCCTCGATGGTCTTTCCGAGACCGACCTCGTCGGCAACGAGCAGTCGCCCAGAAGAGGCGGTGAGCAGCTTGAGGACGGGTTTGAACTGGTAGGCGCGGAACACGGTCTTGCTCGCGGCGAACGAGTAGATGGTATCGGTCAGTGGATGGGTGAGTTTGGTCCAGGTCAGGGTGAGTGAGACGTCGGCGGCTCCGGCCGGCGGCTGGGACAGCCAGAACTGTGGGTCACGCGGATCGCCCTCGATCAGGTGCAGCGCGGTCTCGTTGTAGTGCTGCCGGCGTCCGTCGCGTAGTTCGACCTCGTAGCGGTAGCCGTCGGAGGTCTGGTACACGCCGCTGATCCGCCCGAGGGTGTCGGATCCTTTGACCCGCACCAGATCTCCCACGCCGAACGTCGACAACCCGGCGAACCGGACCGCGTCCGGCCATTTTTCGTCGTACACGTCATAGGCTGCGTGGAGATGATGATCAGGGTCCGTGTACTTGCGCCGCGCGCTCTCCGGGCCACGAGGTCCGCTGCCCCCCATCACCAGTAGCCCGTGCCACAGGCCGCCCCTGAGGACCGCGTATCCGCCGTGATGCACCGCCCTGGAGATGAACGGAGTGAGTCGGGCCATCCGAACCTCGGGTGCGAGTTCGCTCACCGCTTTCCGCTGGTCGTCCGGTACCTCGCCGAGGACCAGACAGGTCTCCGGCCGGAGTTCGGCCAACCATCCGAAACCGTGGAGCGGTGGCTCGTAGCGGAGGTCGTTCCTGTTCATGGACGTCCTTCGGCGCGGAGGGGGAGGGGATGCCCTTGGTGACGAGGCGGTGACTCGGCGGTGGGGCGAAAGCGTAACGATGGGTGATTCGCCGGAACAACCACTGCTCGGGCGGTTGACGTTGCCGGGACGGGCGGGCCGCTCCGGCTTGCGGTACCGAGGGTGCCGACCGCGGTCGGCACGAGGAGTGGGCGAAGATACCGCTGGCGTGGCTGCTACGGACGTCGCCCACCGACCATCTGGACCGAGGCGGACGACCTTCGTGTGTCGAGGTGCTCCTGTCGCGGTACGGGCGTGGAGTGCCAGTCGCGGAGGAAGGCGTCGACGAGACTCTCGGCCCTGGTCCGTACGTCGAACCGTTCCCGGATCCGACGGCGGGCCATCGACGACAGGGCGTCCGCGGCCTCGTTCAGTGCGTTTCCACTGTGTCCCTTCACGTGTGTGAAGGTGACGCCGGGGAGTCGGGCGACTCGGTCGGCGAGCCGGACGAGGGTGGGTCGGGCGGAGCGGATGCGGGGGCGCAGGCTGTAGCCGGGCGGCATGGCAGAGGTGTCGCCGGCCTGCCACCGGTGCAGCAGGCGAAGCGCCGCGGCGCAGTCGAGCAGCACGGTCAGCCGTTCGGGGTGTTCGGTGAAGCCGTCGAGGAGGAAGTCGACGGCACGTAGCTCGTCGACCAGGACCCGCGATGGCCCGCTCGGGTCGAGGCGGCCGGCGATCCGGCCACCCAGACCGAAGCGGCCGTTGCTGATGACGTAACCGAGTCCGCTGGCGCGGTCTTTGCAACTGGCGTCGGTGGCGGCGACGAGGGTGCCGGCGAACCGGGCCCAGCCGGCGACGACGCCGCGGGAGGTGCTCGTGGCGCGGTGCCGGTCGGCGTCGGCGCAGCCGTCGGTCGCGGTGTGGCCGGGGTGGTCCACGAGTTGCTCCGCGTCGGCGAGCAGTTGTGCCGCGGAGTGGATTTCGTCGTAGTGGGCGGCGGTCACCGCCAGGTCGACGCTGTCGGTTATCCGACGGCATGGGTCGCAGGCGCTCCCGAATCGGTGTGGGCGCAGCGCCTCGGCGCGGGCCCGCAGATCCTCCGGGAGCAGCGGTAGGGCCGCGATGAACTGGTCGGTTCGCATGATGCCTCCTGTCGGTGGGCGGTCCGGCCCGGGCCCCCGTGGTGCCCGGGCCGGTCGCCGGCTCAGGCGAGTTCGACGGTGACCCCGCCGGACAGGAAGGAGTCGTGCAGTTCGAGCTTGGCGAGCTTCGTTTCCTTGGGCACGTCGAAGACCAGCACCGCCGTGATCTTGTTGCCGGGATTGATCTCCTTGTAGAACGTGTCGGCGTTCTTGTTGGCGTAGAGCCCGGCGGTCGTGTTGGTGGAGAACTCGGTGCCGTCGGCGTCGAACGCCTTCTGGTCGCTGTCGCTGAACGACTGCGGCTCCTTGCCGATGTTGGCGACATCGAGGGTGACCAGGCAGAACTGGCCCTGTGCCCGTTCGCTGAGCGGGTCCTTGCCGACGGATGCCTTGCCACAGTCGAGTTTGGTGACGGTGAATTCGAACTTGCCGTCCCGGGCCGGGTCGCCGATCTTGGCAGCGGCCGGCTTGTCGTCGCTGCCGTCTCCCTGGCCGGTGCCGGAGTTGCCGCCGGCGGCGGAGTCGGAGCCGCCGGTCGCCCCGCCGACGCCGCAGCCGAGAGCCACGACCGCCGCGGCCAGCAGCCCGATCAGGGTCATCTTGCGCATCATGTCCTCCAACAAGCTCGATGTCGCAGTCAATGACAGCAGCGACTGTGAATCGAGTCAACAGTCAAAATTTCTGACAGGGTGATCATCTGGAGGGTTGGTGGCCGTGAGCAGCGGCGATTCGCCCGTACGGGTGCTGTGAACCGCCGAATCAGGCAAATGGGCGGACTCGACTAACCTCCGAGGGGCACGTAGCGTGCGGGGCCCGCCCCTCCTGCGGCAGGGGTGTGCCCGTCGACGAGGGGAGCGCGGTGCGCGGCGCGACACGACAGAGGCCGGCTGACACGCCGACCATCGGAGCCCTGGTCCAGGTACGCGGCCAGCGCTGGGTGGTCAGCGACGTCGAACCGGGCGACCACAGCCACCTGGTCGGGCTGCAGAGCGTCGAGGACGGCCGGTACGGCCACACCCTCGACGTCATCTGGGAGATCGAGCCCGGTGCCCGGGTCCTGCCCACCGGCGCGCTGCCCGAGGTCACCACCACCGGCTTCGACCCGCCCGAACGCCTCGCCGCGTTCCTCGACGCGGTCCGCTGGTCGGCCGTCACCTCCGCCGACGTCAAGACCCTGCAGGCCCCGTTCCGCTCGGGTGTCGCGATCGAGGACTACCAGCTCGAACCGGTCGCCCGCGCCGTCGACGCGCCCCGGGTCAACCTGCTGCTCGCCGACGACGTCGGCCTCGGCAAGACCATCGAGGCCGGCCTGGTCGCCCAGGAGATCCTGCTCCGTCAGCGCGGCCGCCGCATCATGATCGTCTGTCCGGCCGGGCTGACCGTGAAGTGGCGCGACGAGATGGCCGAGAAGTTCGGTCTCGACTTCACCGTCATCGACACCGAACGGTGCGCGGTCGTGCGCCGTACCCACGGGTCGGCCGCCAACCCGTTCCAGGTCTATCCACTGTGCATAGTCAGCCTGCCCTGGCTGCGCGGTCAGAAGGCGCAGCGCCTGCTCGACGAGGTGCTGCCGGCCGACGGACCCGGCACCCGCCGCACCTTCGACCTGCTCATCCTCGACGAGGCACACCACGTCGCACCGGCCGCACCCAAGCAGGTCTACGCCGTCGACTCGCAGCAGACGAAGCTGATCCGCCGGCTCGCCCCGCACTTCACCCACCGGCTGTTCCTGTCGGCGACCCCGCACAACGGCTACCCGGCCTCGTTCACCGCCCTGCTGGAGATCCTCGACGACCAGCGGTTCGCCCGCGGCGTACGCCCCGACCCGGCCGCGGTCCGGGAAACCGTCGTACGCCGGCTCAAGCGCGACATCGTCGACGCCGACGGCAACCCGCGGTTCACCCGCCGCCAGGCCCGCGAGATCCAGGTCCACTATCCCGAGCGGGAGCGGGAGGTGCACGCCCTGCTCACCGAGTTCGCGGGGCTGCGCCGCAAGCGCCTGCTCACCGAACGGGGCCGCAAGGCCACCGACCTGGTCACCCTGCTGCTCAAGAAGCGCCTCTTCTCCAGCCCGGCCGCGTTCGCGCACACCGTCGACGTCTACCTGGAGACTCTCCAGTCCAGGACCCGGGCCGCCGCACCGCCCGGTGACGACGTGCCGGAGTGGGTGGAGGAGTTCTTCGACGACACCGCCACGTACGACGACGAGCAGCTCGCCCAGGCCGAGGACGACGCGTTCGGGCGTACCCGGTCGATGCAGCCGGACGCGACCGGCGACGAGATCGAGCTGCTGGAACGGATGCGGCGGTGGGCGCTGACCCACGAGGCACAGCCGGACGCCAAGGCCCGCGAGCTCGTCAACTATCTGCGGGCGGTGACCAAACCGGACGGCCGTAACTGGAGCAACGAACGCGTCGTCGTCTTCACCGAATACCGGGACACCCAGTCCTGGCTCGCCGAACTGCTGCGCCAGGAGGGCCTGGCCGGCGACGCTGTCGCCCTGCTGCACGGCCAGATCTCGCCGGAGGACCGGGAGCAGATCCGGCTGGCGTTCCAGGCCGCCCCGGACGAGAACCCGGTCCGGATCCTGCTCGCCACCGACGCCGCCAGCGAGGGCATCGACCTGCACACCCAGTGCCACCGGCTGGTCAACTACGACATCCCGTTCAACCCCAACAAGCTCGAACAGCGGATCGGCCGGATCGACCGCTACGGGCAGAAGAACGACCCCGACGTACGACACTTCGTCGGCGCCGGCTGGGGTCACGCCGTCGACTCGTACGAGGCGGACCTGGAGTTCCTGTCCCGGGTCGCGACCAAGGTCGCCCGGATGGAGGAGGACCTCGGCGCGGTCAACGCCGTCCTGTCCAACGCCGTACAGCGCCGGATGCTCGGCCAGGACACCGCCGACGTCGACACGGTCACCGCCACGGCGCCGGCCACCACCGGCCTGGCCGGTGACGCCAACGTCGGCGAGCAGGTACGCCGGCTGCGCGGCAACCTCGACGACACCGTACGCGAACTCGGCCTGACCCCGGCCGCCGTCAAACGGGTCGTCGACACCGCTCTCGCACTGTCCAACCAGCAGCCGCTGCGCCACCAGCCGGACGAGAAGGGCCGCACCGACCAGCTCTACACGGTGCCGACCCTGACCGGCTCCTGGCAGCGCGCCGCCGCCGGCCTGACCGAGAAACTCAAGCGCCGTAACGAACCGCCCCGGCAGCGGCCGGTCACCTTCGACGCCGGTGCCGCCAAGGACCGCGACGACGTCGTACTCGCCCACCTCAACCACCCGCTGGTCGCCATGTCGACCCGACGGCTGCGGGCCGCCGTCTCCGACCCCGCGATCGGCCTGCACCGGATCACCGCCGTCGTCAGCGACGACCCGGCGCTCGAAGAGGTGCTGGTCGGTGCCTACTCCCGGTTCGTCCTGGTCGGCAACGACGGCGTACGCCTGCACGAGGAGGTCCTGTACGCCGGCGGCTGGGCCCCGGCGGCCGGCCGGTTCCGCCGCCTGGAGAACCTGACGACCCTCGGCGGCATCCTCGACCGGGCCCTGACCGCCGGCATCCCGGCCACCGCCCCGGTCCGCGAACGGCTCGCCGAACGCTGGCCCCGGATCGCCGACGGCCTGCTCGCCGCCATCGACTGGCGCGGCAACACCCGCCAGGAGGCCCTGACCCGCAAACTCGACCAGCGGCAGAAGGCCGAAGAGGCGCGGATCAACGCCAACCTGGACCGGTTCGCCGCCACCCTGCGCGCCGAACTCGCGAACGATGACGCCGAGGCGGAGGACGCCCTGTTCAGCCGCGCCGAGGCGGCCGGCTCCCGGGAGGAACGCGAACAGTACCGCCGGGACCGCGAAACCTGGCGGGCCAAACTCGACGGCCTGGAAGCCGAACGGTCCCGCGAGCTGGCGGCGGTCGCCGCCCGCTACCGCGACCCGCAGCCGCACCGCTTCCCGGTCGCGGTCGTCTTCGTCGTCCCGAAGCGGGAGGCCACCCGATGAACCGCCGTCCGTCACGCCGCCCCGCCACCCCGGACGGCGCCACCCAGCACCGGGAATGGCTCAGCCTCGTCGACATCAGCGGCCCGTTCCTCAGCCTGCCCGTGCTGCGGGACACCTGGCCCGGCCTCGACGCCCTGGACCGGCCGGCCCGGCACCGGCTGCGGCTGGCCCACGCCACCTGGCTCGACGACCGGGCCGCCGGCCAGTCCGCCTGGACCGACCACGTGCTGCGTGACCTGCTCGGCTGGCGCGAGCTGCTGCGCGACACCGGACTCGACCGGCTCGCCGTCGACGTCGCCGAACACGACACCACCATCCGTCCCAGCTTCGTCCTGGTCGAGCCCGGCCCGGCCGCGACCGCCGACACGGTCAAGCCCGACGACGTACGACTGCTCGGGCTGGTCTGCCCGCCCGGTCACCAGCCGACCGCCCGGGTGCCCGGCTCGGCGTGGGCGGCGACGTACGCCGACCGGCTCGCCCACCTGTGCCGGCACCACGACGTCGAACTCGGCCTCGCCACCGACGGCCGCTTCTGGACCCTGGTCTGGGCGCCACGCGGCAAGGCGACCACGACCGCCGTCTTCGACGCGATCGCCTGGCCGGAAACCGCCGAGCGCGTCGTCGTACGGGCCTTCGTCTCCCTGCTGTCCCGGCACCGGTTCTTCAACGTCGCCGAACCGCAGCGGCTGGTGAAGCTGCTGCACGCCAGCCTGGAAAACCAGGAGGAACTCACCGAGGCGCTCGGCGTACAAGTCCGGCAGGCCGTCGAACTGCTCGTCGCCGCGATCGGCCGTGCCGACGTGCACGACCGGGAACACGGCGGCCCCGGCCTGCGCGACGTCGACGCCCACGACGTCTACCGCGGCGCCGTCTCGGTCATGATGCGGATCGTCTTCCTCCTCTTCGCCGAGGAACGCAACCTGCTTCCCGCCGACAACCCGCTCTACGCGCGGGCGTACTCTGCCGGCGGGCTGCGTGCCGAACTCCAGCAGCAGGCCGACGACGGCACCGAGGACGAGCTGGAACACTCGTACGCCGGCTGGCAGCGGCTGCTCGCCCTCTTCCACGCCATCTACCGCGGCGTCGACCATTCGCAGCTCACCATGCCGGCCCACGACGGCTCGCTCTTCGACCCGGCCCAGACCGACTGGCTGCCGCTGACCATCGACGACCGGACCGTGCTGCACATGCTGAACGCCGTGCAGCGGGTCCAGGTCGGCACCGGCAAGAACCGGGAGGTCCGCACGCTCAGCTTCGCGACCCTCGACGTCGAACAGATCGGGTACGTCTACGAGGGCCTGCTCTCCTTCGAGGGCTTCCGCGCCGACGAGGTCACCGTCGGCCTGATCGGCAAGGAGGGCATCGAGGAGGAAATGCCACTGTCCGTACTGGAGGAGCTGCGGACCCGGCACGGCGCCGAGCTGCCGAAGGCGCTGGCCGAGAAATACAAGGACTCCAAGATCGGCTCGGCGGCGGCGCTGGCGAAGAAGCTCACCCCGCCCGACGACGTCGAGCGCGAAGAGGTACGCAAGCGGCTGCTCGCCGTCACCGGCGGCGACTACCCGCTCGCCGAACGGCTGATGCCCTTCGACGGCGTCATCCGCAAGGACCTGCGCGGCCTGCCGGTCGTCATCCTCCCCGGGGCACTCTTCGTCACCGAATCCGCGCTGCGCGGCAACACCGGCACCCACTACACCCCGCGCGAACTCGCCGAAGAGGTCGTCGAACACGCCCTCGAACCACTCGTCTACGCGCCCGGCCCGCTCCAGACCGCCGACCGGACACAGTGGACGCCGAAGTCCGCGCGGGAGATCCTGGCGCTCAAGGTCGCCGACATCGCGATGGGCTCGGCGGCGTTCCTGGTCGCCGCCGGCCGCTACCTGGCCGGCCACCTGATCGCCGCCTGGGCCCGCGAGGGCGACGAACGCGCCATCTCGTACGTCGTCGCGGACGGGGACCGCCCGGTCAACGCCGACGCCGACCCGCTCGTCATCGAGGCCCGCCGGCAGATCATCGAACACTGCCTCTACGGCGTCGACATCAACCCGATGGCCGTCGAGATGGCGAAACTGTCGCTGTGGCTGGTGTCGATGGACCCGCACCGCCCCTTCACCTTCCTCGACGACCGCCTCGTCGCCGGCGACTCCCTGCTCGGCATCACCAACCTCGACCAGCTCGAAACCATGCACCTCGACCCGGTCAAGGGCCGCAAGCTGCACGAGGGAACCTTCTTCGACTGGACGTCCGGGGTGCGCGAACTCGTGGCCGAGGTGGCCCGCGACCGCCGCCGGATCGCCGAGGTCGAGTCGGCGGACGGCTCACTGGACGCCAAACGCGAACTGCTCGCCGCCGCCGAGGCGAAGACCGCCCGCCTACGCCTCTACGCCGACCTGGCCGTCGGCGCGGCACTCGCCAACGCCGGCCGGGGCGAGCGGGCGATCAATGCCGGATCGGTGGAGGCGGCCAAGCTCGTCGACGACGTAGCGGCCGGCCGCATGAGCGAGGAAGACGCCCGGGTGCGGGCCACCAGATGGCTGGCCACCGACCACGTCCCCGGCTCCTTCGACCGCCACCCCCTCCACTGGCCCCTGACCTTCCCCGAGGTCTTCAACGACCGCAACGGCTTCGACGGGGTAATCGGCAATCCGCCATTTCTCGGTGGGCAGAAACTCACCGGCACCCTCGGCACCGCCCACCGCGAATACCTCGTCGAGACGATCGGCCGAGGAGTGCGGGGCAGCGCGGACCTGGTGGCCTACTTCGTGCTCCGCGCCCATGCCGTGCTCAACAACAGGGGGCAGACCGGCCTGATCGCTACCAACACCCTCGCCCAGGGCGACACCCGCGAGGTCGGCCTGGATCAGATTGCGGCGGCTGGAACCACCATCCGTCGGGCGATCAAGAGCCGGCCTTGGCCATCCCGGTCTGCGGTGCTCGAATACTGCGCTGCCTGGACCAGCCGAGCGCCGGTCGCGAAGCAGGCTGAGCGCGTCTTGGACGACGCCCCGGTTCGCGACATCTCCCCGGCGCTCGACTCGGTCTCCAGGACGTCCGGAAACCCGTTCCGGCTGGCTGCGAGTGGTGGAAGATCGTTCATCGGGTCGTACGTGCTCGGGATGGGATTCACGATGGATCCGGCCGACGCGATCGCACTGATCGAAAAGGATTCGGCAAACAAGGACGTCCTGTTCCCTTACCTCAATGGTCAAGACCTGAACAGCAGTCCGGATGCCGCCGCAAGCCGTTGGGTCATCAACTTTCATGACTGGAGCGAGGCGCGAGCACAGGAGTATGCGGACTGTTATGGCCAAGTAGTTCGCTTGGTGAAACCAGAGCGCTCCACCAACAATGACAAGCGGCGGCGAGAAATATGGTGGCGGTTCACGCGTCCTGCGCCGGAGCTGTATCAGGCGATTGCGGGGTTGGGGCGGGTGGTGGTGATTGCGCGGGTCAGCAAGACCGTGATGCCGGTGATGGTGCCGACGGGACAGGTCATCAGCGAAGCGGTTGTGGTGTTTGCTACGGACGACACGGCGATGTTGGGGTTGTTGTCGAGTGCGCCGCACTACTGGTGGGCGGTCAGTCGCGCATCCACGTTGGAGACGCGTGTTCGCTACACGCCGTCGGATGTGTTCGAGACGCTGGCGTTGCCGGAGTTGACTGCCGAGTTGCGGGAGTTGGGGGACCGGCTGGACACGTACCGGCGGGATCTGATGCTGGCCCGGCAGGCCGGGCTGACCGCGACCTACAACCTCGTCCACAACCCGTCCTGTCAGGACGACGACATCGCCGAGCTGCGCCGGATCCACGTGGCGATCGACGAGGCCGTCTGCCGGGCGTACGGCTGGGACGACCTGCTCGCCCACGGCCTCGACCACGACTTCCACGACCTGGGTCGGGAGACCCGTTACACCGTCGGCGCCTACGCCCGCCGCGAGATGGTCGACCTGCTCCTCGAACTCAACCACGAGCGGTACGCCGCCGAGGTCGCTGCCGGCCTGCACGACAGGAAGAAGTCCGCCCGCAAGGCCGCCCAGCCCGAAGGGACCCTGTTCTGATGGCCGAGGGGTTGTTCCCGCACCCGCGCGGGGAGCAGGAGATGTTGCCGCTGGGTGACGGCGGACGGGCCGTGGCCGCCACCGCGCCGGGGACCGGGTCGGACGAC
Organism: Polymorphospora sp. NPDC051019; assembly: GCF_040683055.1. Taxonomy (NCBI): domain Bacteria; kingdom Bacillati; phylum Actinomycetota; class Actinomycetes; order Micromonosporales; family Micromonosporaceae; genus Polymorphospora; species Polymorphospora sp. NPDC051019. Next base: position 239,214 of record NZ_JBFBCH010000003.1, read on the forward strand.
ATCGAGCCGCTCGACGTACCGCAGGAGTTCGAGGCGGCGACTTCGTTCCAGGTGCGGGACGAGTTGCAGGCGCTGGTCGGGCGGGATCTGCTCGGGCCGTGGGACGGTGACCACGAGCAGTTCCGGCCGGGGGCGATGGGGCCCCGGGAGCGGTACCTGGTCGGAATGCTCGGGCCGAAGCCGGCACTGCACCGGGCGGCCCGGGTCGCCGAGCCGCCGGACATGGACGCGGCGGTGCAGGGCGACGCCAGTGACGGCGAGCTGCCGGAGGTGCTGACCCCGCAGAGCCTGGGCAAGATGTGGGCGTCGTCGATGGGGATGTCGTTCGCCGTAACCGGTGACGTCGACGTGCTGCGGGTCGACTACGGCTGGGGGCGTTACGAGCCGAAGCCGGTCGAGGATGAGAACGGCCGCAAACGCACGAGCTGGACCCGGGAGCCGGTCGAGAAGCGGGCCGAGGTACGCCTCGACGGCAAGCCGTCGTACGACGTCGAGTCGGGTGTGCCGGGCGTGCGTCTCGCGGTCGAGGTGCGTCCCCGGGACGGGCGCCGGGTGGTGCAGATCGTCCTGGTCAACGCGCAGTCGGAGCCGGAGAGTCGGGCCGACACCGCCTGGCTGTTCCAGTCCCGGCTGACGGTGACCGCCCTCGACGGGCAGGCGGCCGTGTTCCTGCCGGTCGACGACCCGCTCGACGGTGGCCGGCCGGGTTCCGGTGACGAGGACGTCGAGGAGGCGCGGCTGCGGCTGCTCTACCGGGGGCAGCGCCGCTACGCGACCGGCCGCAACGTCGCCGTGCACCCGACCGTCCGCGCCGGGGAACGGCACGCGTACCGGCTGGAGACGACGTGGCTGCCGGCGTACGACGTACCGGCCACGGTGGCCGCCGCGGGCGACGAGGCGCTGGCGGCGGTCGAGTTGTCGATGGACGCGCTGGCGACCGCCGGGCCGCGCCAGCTGCGGCACGGGCTGGCGCCGCTCGCCGACGGCTACCGCGCCTGGCTCGACGAGCGGGCCGCCGAGATCCCGACACTGCCCGCGTCGCTGCGGGCGGCGGCCGAGTCGGCGGTGTTCACCGCCCGGCGGGCCGCCGACCGGATCCGGGCCGGCATCGAACTGCTCACCGACCCGGGCGCCGACCGGCACGCCGACGCGCTGGCCGCGTTCCGGTTCGCGAACCGGGCGATGGCGTTGCAGCGGCGGCACTCCGAGGTCGCCCGGCTGCGTGCCGAACACCCGCAGACGTACGCCGAGGCGAAGGCCACCGTGGACGCCCGGGGGCCCGGTGCCGCGTCCTGGCGGCCGTTCCAGCTCGCGTTCGTGCTGCTGAACCTGCCGTCGATCACCGACCCGGGGCACGGGGAGCGGGCCGCCGACGACACGGCAACCGTCGACCTGCTGTTCTTCCCGACCGGTGGCGGCAAGACCGAGGCGTATCTGGGGCTGACCGCCTACACGTTCGCGATCCGGCGGCTCCAGGGCGTGATCGGGGTCGGCGCCGACGCCCGCAGCGGCTCGGCCGGCGTCGCCGTACTCATGCGTTACACGCTGCGGCTGCTGACCGCGCAACAGTTCCAGCGGGCCGCCGCCCTCGTCTGTGCCGCCGAGGTGCTGCGCCGCGAGGACGAGGCCCGCTGGGGTGCCGAACCGTTCCGGATCGGGCTGTGGGTCGGCGGCGGCGTCTCCCCGAACTGGTACACCGACGCCGCGCAGCAGATCCTGGAGGCGAAGGACAGCGCCGACCCGCGCCGCGCCAGCGTGCTGCAGACGCTGAGCTGCCCGTGGTGCGGCAGCGCGCTGCGCGGCGACCGCGACCTCGACCCGCGCGACGACACCCACCGGGTGCTGGTCTGGTGCCCGGAAGGCGAAGGCGTCGACGCCTGCCCGTTCTCCCGCACCCGCGGCGACGAGGGGCTGCCGATCCTCACCGTCGACGAGGAGATCTACCGGTACGCGCCCAGCCTCGTCATCGCCACCGTCGACAAGCTGGCCCAACTGCCGTGGCGCGGCTTCGCCGGCATCCTGTTCGGCCGGGTCCAGCAGTGGTGCCCCCGGCACGGCTACCGGCACGACGACCTCGACGGCCGCACCGGCTGCGGGCAGCGGCACAACCGCAAGGGCAACCTGCCGGCGGTGACCAGCGAACCCGTGATCCGGCTCCGGCCACCCGACCTGATCATCCAGGACGAGCTGCACCTGATCTCCGGCGCGCTCGGCACCACCGTCGGCCTCTTCGAGGCGGCCGTCGACGAGCTGTGCACCTGGCCGCTGCCCGGCGGGCGGGAGACCGGGCCGAAGATCGTCGCCTCGACGGCGACCACGAAACGCGCCGCCGAACAGGTGCTCGGCGTCTTCGGCCGGCGGCTGGCGGTCTTCCCGCCGCCGGTCACCGACATCGCCGACACCTGGTTCAGCCGGCAGGTGCCGGTCACCCCGGCCCAGCCGGGCCGCCGCTACCTCGGCATCTGCGCCCACGGCGTACGTCTCAAGTCCGCCGAGATCCGGCTCGCCGAGATCCTGCTGATCGCCGGCCAGACCATGTTCGACCGGTACGGCGCACCCGCCGACCCGTACATGACGACGGTCGGCTACTTCAGCGCCACCCGCGAACTCGCCGGCATGCGCCGATACCTCGACGACGACGTCACCACCCGGGTACGCAGCCACGGCCGGCGCAAGGGGCTCTCCGACCGGCTCGACAGCACCCAGATGCTGACGGTCCAGGAACTCACCTCCCGGATCTCGTCGTCAGACATCAGCGAGGTGCTGAAACGCCTGGAGATCGGCTTCGACCCGGAGCTGGACACCACCGCCCGCCGCCGGGCGATCCGTGACGACATGCGGCGGGTCATGGCGGCCCGGACCGGTTCCGGTCCACGACCGACGCGGCACCCGCTGACCGACCGGTGGTATCAGCGCACCGACCGCGACCAGCAGCCGGTCGACGCGGTCCTGGCCACCTCGATGCTCCAGGTCGGCGTCGACGTGTCCCGGTTCGGGCTGATGGTCGTCACCGGCCAGCCGAAGAACACCGCCGAATACATCCAGGCGTCGTCCCGGGTCGGCCGCGACGCGAAGCGCCCCGGCCTGGTCGTCACCCTCTACAACTGGTCCCGGCCCCGGGACATGGCCCACTACGAGGACTTCGAGTACTACCACGCCACGTTCTACCGCCAGGTGGAGGCGCTGTCGGTCACCCCGTACACCCGGCGGGCGCTGGACCGGGGGACCACCGCGACCCTGGTCGCCGCCGTACGCAACGCGAAGGAGAACTTCTCCCGCAACGGCGACGCGCACACCGTGCCGCTCGACGGGCCCGAGGTGACCCGGATCATCGACCGGATGCTGGCGCGGGCCGAGGCGATCGGCGGCCAACGCGGCCGCGACTACCTCGCCGAACGGATCAACCGGCTCCGGGACCGCTGGGCCCAGAAGCGGACCGGTCAGACCCGGCTCGGCTACCTCGATTCCGGCGCCGACCAGCAGCGGCTGGTCGGGCTGCTGGAGCGGGCCGGCGGGCAACGCTGGGACGACCTGACCGTCGGCCAGTCGATGCGGGAGACCGAGAACGAGATCAACCTGCTGGTGCCGGCCGGGGCGCAGCTCTTCAGCCCGCTCTACGACGCTCCGGAGTGGACGTTCGGTTCCAGCGGTAGCCCGGACGGCGCGGGGCTGGACGGTGCTGTCCAGGACGGCAACGAGGATCTGCCCGACGGCGACGAACTCGGCGAGTCGACCCTGACCGCCGGAAAGGGCAACTGATGGCCGGCAACCACTTCAGCCGGGTCGGCGCCGTGCGGCCCAGCCACCTCATGTTCACCACCGGCGTCGGCGCCCTCGTCGATCTGCCCAACATCTCCGTACTCGTCCGCGGGCTCGACGACTGGCGGCACGACAAGGTCCCGGACTGGGAGGCGATCACCGAACCCCGGGTGCTCGACGCCGTACAACGGATCCTCGGCAAGCAGGTCAAGGAACTACGGCCGGCGCCGTGGCTCGACGGCGCCGACCGCGACCCCGCCGGCCCCGCCGGCCGGGTCGGGGTGCCGGTCGTGCCGTTCCCCGGCTGGCTGCGCTGCACCGTCTGCGACGAACTCGGCCCCATCGACTCCGGCGCGTTCGGATTCGACAACGCCAACGCCCGCAAGCCGCACGAGGCCCGCTTCTTCCACGCCGGCTGCCGGCGCAAGGTCAGGTCGAGGAAGAAGCCACTTGCCGTCGCCGCCCGCTTCCTGCTCGCCTGCACCGACGGACACCTCGACGACTTCCCGTACGCCCGCTTCGTCCACCACGGCGGATCGTGCCCGGAAGCCACCCACCCCACCCTGAAGATGGACGACCGGGGCGGCAACCTCGGCGCCAACGTCGAGATCAAGTGCATGCGCTGCGAACAGCGGCGCAACATGCGCGAGGTGTTCGGGCCGCGTGGCGCCGACAAGCTGCCCCGCTGCCGGGGCCGCCGGCCCCACCTCGGCGACTTCGAGACCTGCAAGGTCGAGCCGAAGGTGCTCGTCGTCGGCGCCTCCAACCAGTGGTTCGCGCAGACGCTGTCCGCGCTCGCCGTGCCGCCCACCGGCGCCAGCGAACTCGACGCCAAGGTCGACAAGCACTGGGACAAGCTGGAGAACATCCCCGACCTGAGCATCATCTCCTACCTGCGGACCGTGGTTCCCGTCTTCCGGGAGATGGTCGACTGGAGCGACGACGAGATCCGGGCGGCGATCGAGGCACGCCGGGCCGGGCCGAAGCCGGAACCGCAGACCGGCAACCCCGACCTCCGCAGCGCCGAATGGGAGATCTTCTCCGCCCGGCAGCTGCCGGAACCCACCGACGACTTCACCCTGCGCCGCGACCCGGCCGGGGTGCCGGCCCGGCTCAAGGGCTGCTACGCCGACGTCGTCCAGGCCGAACGGCTGCGCGAGGTCCGCGCCATGGTGGGCTTCACCCGGCTCGACGCCCCCGACCCCGACGACCCCGACCTCGTCACCCGGGTCGCCCTGGCGCGCGGCGACGTCACCTGGGTTCCGGCCAGCGAGGTACGCGGTGAAGGAATCTTCCTCCGCCTGCCCGAGGACCTGGTCGCCAACTGGGAGCAGCGGGTCGCGACGTCGGCGGCGCTCGCCGAGCACCGCGACGCGTACGCCCGCTTCCGCAGCAACCGCTACTCGGCCCGGACAGCCGGCCGGCTGCCCGGCGGCTTCGACCCGATGCGCAACTGGCCCGGCGCCCGCTTCATCGCCCTGCACACCCTGTCGCACCTGCTGATCCGGACCATCGCCCTCGAATGCGGCTACTCGTCGGCCAGCCTCTCCGAACGGATCTATCCCAGTAGGGACGACGACCCCCGCGCCGGAATCCTGATCTACACGGCGGTGCCGGACGCCGAGGGCACCCTCGGCGGGTTGGTGTCGCAGGCCGAGGAGGAGCCGCTGGTACGGCTCACCCGGCGGGCGCTGGCAACGGCGATGCACTGCTCGTCCGATCCGCTGTGTGCCGAACGGCTGCCGCAGGAGCCGGCCGACTTCCTGCACGGCGCCGCCTGCCACGTCTGCCTCTTCGTCTCCGAGACGACCTGCGAACGCGGCAACCGGTTCCTCGACCGTCGGTTCGTCGTCCCGATCGACGACCCCGACCTGGCTCTCTTTCCCGAGCTGCCGTGACGTCGTACGCGGCGTTCGAGGAGGCGGCGGCCTCGGCGGTCGAGGCACTGGGAGCCGGGCCGCTGCGGGTGCTCGCCGACCGGATCGGCGCCGGCTGGCCCGATCATGCCGCCCTCGGCTCGGTCGCGGTCGCCGGGTTCGCCGACGCCGCGCGGGCCGTGCTGGCCGGCCAGCGGGCCGCCAAGCTGACCGGCGCGGAGGCCGCGGCCTACCTACGCGGCCTGGCCGCCGGCCACACCCGGCAGGCGTCGGCGGTCCGTGTCGAATCGGTGTGGAGCGGCCCGAGCACCCACGCGGTGCCGGTCCGGGCCACCGCCCCGGTGCTCGTCGACCTGATCGGCGAGGCGACCGGCGAACTGCTGCTGATGACGTACTCGGCGAAGCCGTACCCGCCGGTGCTGGCGGCCCTGACTGCGGCCGTCGGGCGCGGGGTGTCGGTGACCGTCGTCGTCGAGACGCTGGCGGGCGCCGGCAGTGCGCTCGGCGGCGCAGAACCCGCGGCCGCGTTCGCCACCGTGCCCGGCGTGCAACTGTGGCACTGGCCGGTGGCGCGGCGGGCCGACGACCACGCCAAGATGCATGCCAAGATCGCGGTTGCGGACCGCCGCTTGTTGCTGGTCTCCAGCGCCAACCTCACCGCGTCCGGCATCGACCGCAACATCGAGGCGGGCCTGCTGGTCCGGGGCGGCTCGGCGCCCCGACGGGCGGCCGAGCACATCGCCGAACTGACGGCGGGCGCGGTCCTGGCCCGGCTCCGGCCGGGCGGATAGGAGGGACATGAACGGCGAGACGACCCGCGACGCGACCGTCGCCGCGAACGACATCGCCCGGCTCGCGGGCGTCGGCCGGGCGGCGGTCAGCAACTGGCGGCGCCGGTTTCCCGACTTCCCCGAACCGGTCGGCGGCACCTCCGCCAGCCCGCTGTACTCGCTGGCCGACATGGAGAGCTGGCTGACCCGGCACGGCAAGCCGTTCGAGCTGCGGCCCGGCGACCGGATCTGGCAGCAGATCCGGGGTGTCGTCGACGAGTTGCGGCTCACCGATCTGCTCGGCTACCTCGGAGCCTTCCTCGTCCTGCTCGTCCGCGAGCCGGACCGATGGCAGTCGCTCGCCGGCCATCCGGACACCCGGCTGGCCGCCGAACTCGGGCCGGCGATCGCCGCCGCCGCACCGGAGGTCCCGGCGCTCGACGACGGCTTCGAACCCGAGTGGAGCCCGATCGTGCGCTCCGTCGCCGACCTCGCCCTTGGCCCGAACGGCTTACGCGGCCTGCCGGCCTACCGCGACCTGTTCGACTTCCTGTACGACCGCTACCACCAGGTGCACTCCCGGCGGTATGCCATCAGCACACCGGCGGATCTGGCCGAGCAGATGGTCAAACTGGCCGGGCCCGACCTCGGCACCGTCCTCGACCCGGCCTGCGGGATCGGCACCTTGCTGCGCACCGCACACGACCGCGGCGCGGCCGGCCTGCTCGGGCAGGAGATCGACGGTACGGTCGCCCGGCTCGCCGCCGTACGGCTCCTCCTGCACGCTGTTCCGGCCAGGGTGGTGGCCGGCGACGCCATGCTCGCCGACGCCTACCCCGGACAGCGGGCCGACACGGTGGTCTGCGACCCGCCGTTCAACGAACGTGCCTGGGGCTACGACGAGCTGACCGGCGACCCGCGCTGGGAGTACGGCCTGCCGCCGCGCGGCGAACCCGAACTCGCCTGGGTGCAGCACTGCCTCGCCCGGGTCAGGCCGGGCGGCCGGGTGGTGATCGCAATGCCGGCGAGCGCGGCGAGCCGCCGGGCTGGCCGTCGGATCCGGGCCAACCTGCTGCGTACCGGCGCGCTGCGGGCGGTGATCAGCCTGTCCGGCGGAGCCACCCCGGCGACAGCCGTGCCGGACCTCTGGGTGCTCCACCGACCCGATCCGGCCCGGCCACCGGCGTCGGACGTGCTGCTGGTCGACGCCAGCGACGACCCGACGGCCGCCGCCGCGGCCTGGCGGGCGTACATCGCCGACCCCGCCGGACTCTCCGGCGGGGCCGGACCGTACCGGGTGGTCCGGATCATCGACCTGCTCGACGACGAGGTCGACGTCGGCCCGCTGCGGTACTTGACCACTACTGTGGACGGCACGCCGGCCGGTGAGTTCCCCCACGCTCGGCAGCAACTGCTCGCCGCCGCCGCCGAGCTCACCCGGACCCTGCCAGAGCTGGCCACGCGCGGCGATGCCGAACCGCTGTCGATGACCACCGTCGGTGAACTCGCCCGTGCCGCACTGGTCGTCATCCACCAGGCTCCGCTGAAGATGGGTGTCGGGACCGGCGGCGTCCCGGTGTTGACCGTCAAGGACGTACTGGTCGGCCGGGCCCCGTCGGAGATCGGCCAGGTCGGTCCGGGCACCGTTATGATCCAGCCGGGTGACGTGGTGGTGCCGGTCGCGGCCCGGGAGCCCGCAGCCCGGGTACTGGATCTCACCGGTGTGCTGCTCGGTCCGCAACTGCTGCTCGTCCGGCCCGCCCCGGAGCGGATCGACCCGCACTTCCTCGCCGGATTCCTCCGGGCCGCCCAGAACCGCAGTGGAGGACCCCGGGGATCCTCGCTACTCGCCCGCACCGACGTACGAAGGGTCCCGATCCCGCGACTACCGCTCGACGAGCAACACGGCTACGGTGAGGCGTTCCGCCGTCTCGCAGCGTTGGAGGACATCCTCCGGGAGACGGCGGCGCTCGCGGAGACCGTCATCCAGCACGGCTTCGCCGGCCTGGCCGACGGCAGCCTGCGGTCCGCGAGCGGCACCGACTGACGACGAAGGGTCGATGGGTGTCCGGGCGGACGACGATCAACGGTCGCTACGAACTCGACGGGCAGCCGATCGCCAGAGGCGGGATGGGCGAGGTCTGGGGCGGGCGGGACACCAAACTCGACCGGCAGGTGGCGGTCAAGTTCATCCGCTTCCCGGAGGACGTCCCGGACGACGAACTCGTCCGGCGATTCGTTCGCGAATCCCGGATCACCGCCCGGCTCGAACATCCCGGCGTGCCCGCCGTCTACGACGTCGGCACCCACCAGAAGCGGCCCTACCTGGTCATGCAGCGGATCAGCGGGATCAGCGTCGCCGACCTGATCGCCGAACAGGGACAGCTGCCGGTCGGCTGGGCCGCCGCGATCGCCGCCCAGACCTGCGCGGTACTGTCCGTCGCACACGAGGCGTCGCTCGTCCATCGCGACCTCAAGCCCGGCAATCTGATGCTGGAATCCGATGGAGGCGTCAAGGTCCTCGACTTCGGGCTCGCCGTCGCGCTCGACCTCACCGACTTCTCGAAGATCACCCGGACCGGACAGAGTTTCGGCACCCCGGCATACATGGCACCCGAGCAGATCCAGGCGGGGCTGAGCGGGCCGCACACCGACCTCTACTCACTGGGCTGCACCCTGCACGAGATGCTCGCCGGCGAGCAGGTCTTCGCCGGGTCGACACCGTACTCGGTGATGAACCGGCAGGTCGACGAGCCGCCCCGGCCGATCCGGGAGCTGCGGCCCGATGTGCCGGTCGGTCTCGAGGAGTTGCTGCTCACTCTGCTGCACAAGAGGCCCGAGGACCGGCCGGACGGCGCGGACGCCGTATACCGGCAGCTGCTGCAGTACGTCACCGGCCTCGGGCCGTTGCCCGGCGTTCTGCAGCCGGCGACGGTCCCGAGCCCGAGCCGGATGTACGCCGGCGTGCTCAGCCGGGTACTGGCCGATGCCGCGCCCGTTCCGCCGCCCGCCCCGCCGGCCGGGGGAGCCGTCGTACCGGTGCCGCCACCCGCGTCGGTGCCATCGGCGCCACGGCCGCGTTCCGGCCGTATGGTCGCTGACGCCGCGCCGGCCGGCCGCGACGAGCTGTCGCGGGCCCGCGACGAGGCACACCGGCTGATGAGGCAGTCGCGGTACCGGCATGCCGCCGATGTGTTGTCAGCGGTCGTCGACCGGGGCGCGCAGGCCTTCGGTGACGCGGACAGCGAGGTGCTCGACCTGCGGATGGAACTGGCCGACGTGCTGTTCGAGGGCGGCGACTATCGGGCGGCGATCCCGGTCTACCAGCAGTTGGCCCGGGACCTGGCCATCCGACGGGGCGCCGGCGCCGAACCGGTGCTGCACTGCCGATTCCGGGCGGCCACCTGCCACGCGCTCGCCGGCCAGATCGAGGAGGCGTTGCGGCAGCTGGGTGAACTGCTGACCGACGAAAGCCGGGTGTTCGGCCCCGACGACCCCCGGACGCTCGAACTGCGCCGCCAGATCGGTCTGCTGCAGATCGGCGCCCGGCACCACCGGGCGGCGATCGAGACGCTGGACGCCCTGCTGCCCGCGCTGATCCGGTGCCACGGCCCCGCTCATCCCACCGTCACCGAGGCCCGCGACCTGCTGGAGAACCTGCGCCGCAGAGATGAGGCCTAGTTCGGGCGATCTTGAGGGATCCTGCGTGGGCGCGGGTGGCCAGGGCGGGGACCGTACCCGACGCCCCAGCCGATCGGGGTGACGATCTCGCCGTGGGTCGTGTCGCAATTGCTGGAGTCGACCGGCATCAGTGCCTCACCGTGCCGTGCGCCGACCGTCTCCCAGGTGGCCGGTGAGACCGAACGCCTCCATGGCCTCCTCGCCGGCGATGGCCGGTCCTTCGCGGTCGATCCAGGTCTGCCGGCTCTCGCCGCTGATCAGCGAGACGAAGGCGCGGGCGGCGCGGTCGGCGACGTCGCGGCCGACGGACTGCTCGTCCCAGCGCGACCGGACGAAGTCGGCGTGGCAGTGCCATTCGTGGCTGCGGTCGGTCTTGGTGCGCTCGCCGGTCTGGAAGTTGAACCGGTCGGGCAGGTTGCCGGGTACGCCGTCCCACACGTTGATCGCGTTGACGTAGCGGCGGCGCGGGTCGGTCGGGTCGAGCCAGACCCGGTAGACCCGGCCGTGCGACTTGACCATGTCGGCCCGGCTGACCGACATGTCGATCGCGGCGGCGGCCTTCAGGTTCACCACCGCCGGCGGCCGGCCGAGCGGGTCCGGGGTGCTGTAGTCCGGATAGTTGCCGTGCAGCCGCAGGTCCTCGATCGACACGTGCGGGCCGCCGCGGGCAAGATGCGCGGCGTCGGGAACGATTCCGGACAGCACCGCCGAGGGGTAGCCGGCCTCGTCCTCCCATTTCTGGGCGGCGTACCGCAGTTGCCGGGTGGTCTCGGTGGTCATCGTCCGGTCACCCGCCCGGCCGCCGGGCGCCGCCGTCGAACGGCGCGACCGTTTCGACCCACGGTGCGGCGAGTACGTCGTACCGGCCCTCCTCGGCCGCCCGGTGCCGGCCGCGCGGCCCGGTGGTCAGCACCGGCATCCCGTCCGGGGCCCGGACCTCGAAGCCGGCGTCCGCCCGGTAGTCGTAGATCCAGCACTGCCCGGCCGGCCGGTCGACGAGGAGGAACCCCGCCGGGCGCCGGCTGATGGCGTGCTGGCCGTCGAGCGGTCCGCCGTGGCAGATGGCTTCGTACACCGACCGAGTATCCGCCCGGACGCGTGATCAATGTCGGGCATGTAAAAGATCGATCCCGGGGGATCGGTGGCTCCGGTACGGGCCCGGGGGCGCGTACGCTTTGCGGGCGACGAGCGACCGTCCGGTCGTCGGGGAGAGCGGTCATGAGCGGGCGGGCCGGTGGCCCGGGCCGGCGCATGGCGACTGCGAGCGAAGCGAGTGGGTGTCATGGGCAAGGGTGTACGGGTGCAGGAGCTGCCGGGCATCGGCAAGCGTTACGACTTCGACCTGGGTGGCAGCACCGACCGGGTCTCGGTGGTGACCCGCCGGGACGGGGTGCGTGACCTCTACGTCTTCACCGCCAAGTCGGACGAGCCGGTCGCGGTGATCGAGCTGACCGAGGAACAGGCCCGCAAGGTCGGGGCCGTGCTCGCCGGCACATTCTTCGACTGAGGCTGTGGGACCCACACGTGCACGCTGACCTGATCGGCTTCGGCGCCCTGGTTCTGATCGCGGGCCTGCTGGCCCGCGCCGGCCGGCGGTTCGGGCTGCCGACCGTACCGTTCTTCATGCTGGCCGGGATGCTGCTCGGCCCCGGCACGCCCGGCCCGGTGCTGATTCCGCACCCGGAGGACCTGTCGCTGCTGGCGTCGCTGGGCCTGGTGCTGCTGCTGTTCCATCTCGGCGTCGAGTTCCCGGTCGAGCAGGTGCTCGGCAGCGGGAAGCGGCTGTTCATCGCGGCCGGCTGCTACATCGGCCTGAACGTCGGCGCCGGCCTGGTCCTGGGGTTCGGGCTGGGCTGGGGCACCTCGGAGGCGTTCGTGATCGCCGGGGCGCTCGGCATCTCGTCGTCGGCGATCGCCACCAAGCTGCTCATCGAGCTGCGCCGGCTGACCAACGCCGAGACGCCGGTGATCCTGGGCATCATCGTGATCGAGGACCTGTTCCTCGCCTTCTACCTGGCCCTGCTGTCGCCGATCCTCTCCGGCGCCAGTTCACCGGGGCAGTTGGCGCTGCGGATCGGCATCAGCTTCGGCTACCTGGTGCTGCTGTTCGCCCTGGCCCGGTTCGGGGCCCGCGTGATCGGCAAGATCATCGACAGTCACGAGGACGAGCTGCTGGCGATCCTGATGGTCGGCCTGGTGGTCCTCGTCGCCGGGCTGTCGGCCGAGGTCGGCGTCTCCGACGCGATCGGCGCGCTGATGATCGGCCTGGTGGTGGCCCGTACGTCGGTCCGGGAGCGGGTCGAGCGGCTGGTCCTGCCGCTGCGCGACGTCTTCGCCGCGGTGTTCTTCGTGGCGTTCGGCCTGAGCATCGACATCGGCGCGATCGGCACGGTCGCGGTGCCGGTGCTGATCGCGGTGCTGGTGACGATCGTGGTCAACGTGATCGCCGGCATGATCGCCGGGAGCCTCTTCGGCTTCAACCAGCGCGGGGCCGCCAATGTCGGCCTGACCGTCCTGGGCCGTGGCGAGTTCTCGCTGATCCTGGCCACGCTGGCGCTCGCCGCCGGCCTCGACCCGCGGATCGGCCCGTTCGTCGCCCTCTACGTACTCGTGCTCGCCGTCCTCAGCCCGCTGCTCGCGTCGCAGTCGCGCTACCTGGCCCGGGTGATGCCGGACCGGCTGATCAAGTCCAACTGGCGCTACGTCCGCGAGGAGACGACGAGCACCGCCTGCACCCACCTCGACCGGATCCAGATCACCGAGAGCGACGCCGACGAGTGCCCGCAGTGCGCCGAGACCGGCGACGACTGGGTGCAGTTGCGGATGTGCCTGACCTGCGGCGCGGTCGGCTGTTGCAGCGACTCGGTCAACAACCACGCCGAGGCGCACTTCCGGGAGACCGGGCACCCGCTGATGCGGTCGCTGGAGCCGGGCGAGAACTGGCAGTACTGCTTCATCGACCAGTCCCTGGTCCGCGAACCGATGGGGGCCGCCCGGTCCACCGGGTGAACCGCCCGCCACCGGCCGGGTGAAGATGTCTCGTCCGCAAGGGGTGAACCGCGCCGAGGTGGGTAACCGCCGACCGCACGGGAGGCCGCCACGGCTCCCGCAGTTGGCAGCCATCGATTCGTCTCCGCGGGGGTGGGACGGATGCGCGAGGACCGCGAAGTCACCGGGGATCTTCCCCTGCTGGCGTCGAAGCTGGCCGTGCCGCCGGCACCGGCGGTGTCGGTACGGCGTACGCGGCTCCTCGGGCTGCTCGACTCCGGTGCCGCCGGCCCGGTCACGATCGTGACCGGACCGGCGGGCTGGGGCAAGACGACCCTGCTCGCCGCCTGGGCGCGCGAGCGGCCCGACGGCCCGCCGGGCTGGCTGTCCGTCGACGCCGGCGACGGCGCCGACCGCTTCTGGGCGTACGTCCGCGCCGCACTCGACACCACCGTCGGCCCCGACGGCCCCGCCGGCTCCGACGGGCCGCTACGGCTGGCCGACGCGCTCGCCCGGCGGCCGGAGCCCGTCACCCTGGTCGTCGACGACTTCCACCTGCTCGACGACGCCGACGTGCTGGCCGGCGTCGACCTGCTGCTGCGGCACGCGGGGCTGCGGCTGGTCGTCGGCACCCGGCGGGAGCCGGCCCTGCCGCTGCACCGGTTCCGGCTCGCCGACGAGCTGACCGAGATCCGGGCCGCCGACCTGACCTTCGGCCCGGACGAGGCCGCCGAGCTGCTCGCCGGGCACGGGGTCGCGCTGCCGGCCGGACTCGTCGACGACCTGCACGACCGCACCGAGGGCTGGCCGGCCGGGTTGCGGTTGGCGGCGGACGCCCTGAAGGGCCACCCCGAGCCGGCGGGCCTGGTCGACGGGTTCACCGGCGACCACCCGGTCATCGCCGGCTACCTGGCCGAGGAGGTTCTCGCCGGGCTGCCCGCCGACCTGCGCGACGTGCTGCGGCGGGGCTGCGTCGCCGACCGGCTCACCGGCGAACTGGTCGAGACGCTGACCGGCCGCCCGGACGGCGAACGGCTGCTCGGCGAACTGGAACGGCACACCGGGCTGGTCCGCGCGGCCGGCGGCCGGCCGCCGGCCTGGCGGTGCCACCGGATGCTCGGCGAACTGCTGCGTGCCGAGCTGCACCGGCACGATCCGGGTGCGGCCGCCGACCTGCACCGCCGCGCCGCGGCGTGGCATGCCGGGCAGGCCCGGCCCGCCGAGGCGCTGCGGCACGCGCTCGCCGCCCGCGACTGGGCCGGTGCCACCGGCGTCCTGGCCGGGCACTGGCCGGAGCTGCTTCCGTACGTCCCGGCCGGGCCGGCCACCGACCCGGCTCCGCCGCCGCCGGACGACGCGGTCCGGTCCGGGCCGGAGCTGGCGCTCGCCTACGCGCTGGACCGGCTCGGTGACGACCCGGCGACAGCCGGGAGCTGGTTGCGGCTCGGCGACGAACTCGCGCGGCGGCTGACCGGCGGGCGGCGGGACCGGTTCGTGGTGCTGGCCGCCGCCGTCCACCTGGTGTTCGCGCAGCTCGGCGGTGACGACGGCGCGGTGCGGTCGGCCGCCAGCCGGCTGCTCGCCCTGGTCGAACCGAACGGCGACGGGCGGGAGCGGGCGGCGGCGCAGGCGGCGCTCGGGGCCGCCCGGCTGACCGCCGGTGACCTCGACGGCGCGCAGGCCGTGCTGGTCGACGGGCTCGCCGACGCGGAGGCGGCCGGGCCGGACCGCGCCGTGCTGTCCTGCGGCAGCCGGCTGGCGCTGATCCGCGCGCTCCGCGGCGAACTGGACGCCGCGCAACGGATCGCCCGGCAGGTGCTCGCCCTGCCCCGGTGCCAGGACCCGGTCCGCCCGCCCGACTGCGCGTACGCCCACCTGGCCCTGGCCGTCGTCGCGGCGGAGCGGGGCCGGCCCGACGAGGCCGAGGCGGAGATCACCGCCGCCGGGCGGGCCGAGGAGCCCCAGCTCGCCGCGCTGGTCGACGTCGTCACCGCCGAGCTGCGCCACGACCGGGGCGATCTGACCGGTGGCTATCAGGCGTTGCGTGCCGGCCGGGCGGTGCTGTCCGGCCGGCCGACCGCCCGGTTCGTCGCGCTCTGGTTCGCCGTCGCGGAGGCGGAGCTGCGTACGGCGCACGGCGACGTGGACACCGCCCGGACGGTGCTGCGACCGCTGGTCGAC
This sequence comes from Polymorphospora sp. NPDC051019, assembly GCF_040683055.1. Taxonomy (NCBI): domain Bacteria; kingdom Bacillati; phylum Actinomycetota; class Actinomycetes; order Micromonosporales; family Micromonosporaceae; genus Polymorphospora; species Polymorphospora sp. NPDC051019. The sequence goes on from NZ_JBFBCH010000003.1 coordinate 254,470, forward strand.
CGATTCCGGCCCGGTCGGGGACCGAACGGCTCCGCCCCGGCGGACGGGGCGACGGCGCTGCCGGCACCGGTCGCGGTGGCGCTGTCCCGTACCCACCTGCGCGGCGGCGACCCGCGGACCGCCGCGCGGCTGCTGCCCACCTGGGAGGACGGCCGGCCCGGCGACCGGCTCGCGGTACGGCTCGACGCCGGCCTGCTGGACGCGCTGACCGCCAGCCGGCTCGGCGACCGGCGGCGGGCGACCCGGGCGCTGGAGCGGGTGCTCGCGCTCGCCGAGCCGGAAGGGTTCCGGCGGGTGTTCGTCCGGTACGGCCCGCCACTGCGCGACCTGCTGGCCGCGCACCTCGACTCGGGAACCGCGTACTGGCCGCTGGTCAACGAGCTGATCGACGCGACCGGCACGGCGGCCGGGCCGGTGCCGGGCGCGCCGCCACCGGCGCCGCCGTCCGGGGAGGAACTGACCGAGCGGGAACTGACCGTGCTGCGCTACCTGCAGAGCATCCTGTCCAATGTGGAGATAGCTGCCGAGATGTCGCTTTCGGTCAACACGGTGAAGACGCACGTGCGCAACATCTACCGGAAGCTGGACGCCACGAGGCGCCGCGAGGCGGTCCGCCGGGCCCGCGAACTGCGCCTGCTCTGACCGTCGTATCCACTGTGGACCAAAGCCGGCGGCCGGCGCCCCTCGCTCAGTGGCGGGCGGCGCCGTCGACCGCGGTCAGCAGGTCCGACAGCGCGTACGTCCCCTCGTGCCGCGTCCCGTTGACGAAGATGCTCGGCGTGCCGTCCACCCCGCTGCGTACCCCGCTGACGAAGTCGCGCCGGATCCGGTCGAGGTGCACGTGGTCGTTGACCTCGGCGGCCACCTCCTCGACCGGGAGGCCGACGTGCTGCGTACCCAGTGCCAGGTGCACCGGGTCGAGCTGGTCCTGGTGGGCGAAGAGCCAGTCGTGCATGGCCCAGAACTGTCCCCGTACGCCGGCCGCCTCGGCGGTCTCCGCGGCGATCTCGGCGTACGGGTGCACGTTGGCGAGCGGGAAGTGCCGGAACACCAGCCGTACGGTGCCCGGCCGTTGCCGCCGCAGCTCCCGCAGGTTCGGGTACGCCGCCGCGCAGTGCGGGCACTGGAAGTCGCCGTACACGACCACGGTGGCCGGCGCGTCCAGCGGCCCCTGGGTGTGATCCTCGTCGGTCACCGCGGCGCGCAGCCGGCTGACGGTCACCTGCAGCGGTGTGATCCCGGCCGCGGTCACAGGCTGACCTTGATCCGGTTGTCGACCGACGAGACACCCGGTGCCGACCAGGCGACCCGCTCGGCCTCCTCGCGTTCGAGCCAGGAGCGCACACTCCCGTTGAGCACCACCCGGTCGCCCTGTACGGCGATGGTCAGCCGGTCGACGTCGGTCTCGACGCTGCGGACCAGGGCCTCGCCGATCAGTTGCCGCAGGTCGTCGGGGGAGATCCCGGCCCGGGGCCGTACGGTCATGCCGTTGGTGACGCCGCGTACGCCGGCGAGGCGGCGTACCGTCCGTTCGGCGGCCCGGCGCTGGTACTCCCACTCGACCTCGCCCCGCACCATCACCCAACCCGCGGAGACGGTCACGTCGACGTTGTCGACCGGCACGAACGCGTCCCATTCAAGGGCCCGGGTCGCGGCGTCGGCGATGTCCGAGTCGGTGCGTTCGGCCGCGGGGGACAACTGCACCTCGATGTCGTTGGCGACCGCCCGGACCCCGCGTACGCGGTGGGCGGTGCGTTCCGCCGACCACTTCCGCGCGTAGTTGTCGACCTTTCCGGTCAGGGTCACGACCCCGTTGCGGGCGATGACCCCGATCTCGTTGGGCTGCACCCGGGCGTCCCATTTCAGCTCGTCCAGAACGTCGCGCTGGAGTTCCTCGTCGGTGCGCGTCATCCCTGCCGTCGCCATGGTCACCTTCCCTCCGGTCAGCCTGCCAGGGTCGATGTTGCGCCGTGGGCGGGTGAGGCGGCGTCGTCCGGGGCGGGTGATACCGGTTCCATAACGTCGGCGGTATGACCCCAACGTTATGTAGCCACAGATCTCGATCAATGGTTAATCTGCGTTCAGTCCTTTCGGGTGATGAGGCAATCATCCGTCCGGACGTTGACCGCTACCTATTGGCTGCTCCAGTTCAGCCACGTCGGTATGGCAGTTGATTCGTGCCCGGGGCCTTCCCGCCGATTTCCCCCATTAACCGCTGGTAGCGGGGCGTCCGGGATCCCCCACACGAAGGAGACGAGAATGCGCCGTACCCTCGCCACCGCCGTCGCGCTCACCGTCGCGACGGGGGGCCTGACCACCGTGCTCGCCATCGGCGGGCCGGCCTCGGCGGCCCCGACCCCCGCGGCCGACGTACCGGCCGGAATGCTCGCCGCGATGGAACGCGACCTCGGGCTCACCGAGTCGCAGGCCCGCCAGCGCATCGCCGACGAGGCGGTCGCCGCGAAGACCGAGCAGCAACTGCGCAAGCAGCTCGGTGCCGGCTTCGCCGGTGCCTGGGTGGACAACTCCGCCCTGGTCGTCGCCGTCACCAGCGAGCACGACGCGGCGGCCGTACGCGCCGCCGGCGCCACCGCGAAGGTCGTCGACCGCAGCGCCGCCGACCTCGACTCGACCAAGTCCAAGTTGGACGCCAAGTCGGGTGCCGCCGGTGCCGCCATCAGCGGCTGGCACGTCGACGCGAAGTCCAACCGGGTCGTCCTGCTCGCCGACCCGGGCGCGGCGACCGCCGCCGCCGAGTTCATCAAGGCCGCCGGGGTCGACGCCGCGACCGTCGACGTCGTCACGGTGGACGAGTCCCCGCGTCCGCTGTACGACGTGGTCGGTGGCGACGCCTACTACATGGGCGGCCGCTGCTCCGTCGGGTTCTCGGTCGTCGGCGGCTTCGTGACCGCCGGCCACTGCGGCACGGTGGGCACCCCGACCCAGGGCTACAACAACGTCGCCCAGGGCACCTTCCAGGGCTCGTCGTTCCCCGGCGAGGACATGGGCTGGGTGGCCACCAACTCGAGCTGGAGCACGCCTCCGCTGGTCAACAACTACGCCGGCGGCACGGTCACGGTGACCGGCTCCGCCGAGGCGTCCGAGGGCTCCGCGATCTGCCGCTCCGGCTCCACCACCGGATGGCACTGCGGCACGCTCCAGGTCAAGAACTCCACCGTCAACTACCCGCAGGGCACCGTCTACGGCCTGACCCGTACCAACGTCTGCGCCGAGCCCGGCGACTCCGGCGGCTCCTGGCTGACCGGCACCGAGGCCCAGGGCGTCACCTCCGGTGGCTCCGGTAACTGCAGCTTCGGCGGCACCACCTACTACCAGCCGGTGAACCCGATCCTCAGCACCTACGGCCTGACCCTGGTCACCGGGTAACCCCCTGTCCCGTTTCCCAGCCCGCCGGTGCCGGCGCCCCTCCTCCCCGGGGCGCCGGCACCGGCACGTCCGGCTTCGATCGGCGTCGATCGCGGGACGGGGTCGACAGCGGCCGGCGCCATAGTGGAGGATCTGTCACCACCCGGACGCCTCCCGCGCCCCGCCCCCGGCAAGGACGTCGCTATGACCGAGCGTAGTGAGGGAATCGGCCTGCTCAGGGCCCAGTCATGCGATCGCCGAGCGGAGCGAGGTGGCGCATGACCGTAGAAGGTAATTCGGTCCTGCCCCGCCTCGCCGCAGCGCTGCGGAGGGCGGCCGGCCACGAATGGACCATCGCCGCCGCCGGCAGCCTGCTGCTCGCCGCGCTGTTCACGTGGCCGACGCTGCGGGACATCACCGGCACCATCCCGCAGGACACCGGCGACCCCACCCTGCAAGCCTGGCAGATCGCCTGGGGCGGGCACGCGCTGAAGACCGACCCGACCAGCCTGTGGCACTCCAACACCTTCTATCCCGAGCTGTTCACCTACGCCTACTCCGACACCCTGCTCGGATACGCGCCGCTCGGCATGATCGGCGAGGGGCCGGTGGCCGCCGTCGCCCGCTACAACATCCTGTACGTCCTGGTGCACGCGCTCGCGTTCTTCGGGACGTACGCGCTGGGCCGCCAGCTCGGCGCGACCCGGATCGGCGCCGCGGTGGCCGGCGTCGCCTTCGCGTACGCGCCGTGGAAGCTCGCCCAGGCCGGGCACCTGCACGTGCTGTCCACCGGCGGGATCACCCTCGCCCTGGCGATGCTGGCCCGCGGCCACGGCTGGTCGCTGCGGCACGGCTACCGGCCCGAGTCGCGCCGCCCCGGCTGGGTGGTCGCCGGCTGGCTGGTGGCGGCCTGGCAGATGTCCCTCGGTTTCGGCGTCGGCCTGCCGTTCGGCTACCTCCTGGCCGCCGCCGTGCTGGTGGCCGCGGCCGGCTACGGCTGGGCCTGGTGGCGCCGTGGGCGGCCGGTCTTCGGCCGCCGGCTGCTGATCGCCGACCTGGCCGGCGGCACGGTCTTCGCCGCCGTCACCGTGTTCATGGCACTGCCCTACCTCAAGGTGGTCGAGCTGCACCCGGACAGCCGGCGGACGGTCGCGCACATCGACCAGTTCTCGCCGCCGCTGCGCGGCTTCTTCACCGCGCCGGGGGAGTCATGGCTCTGGGGCGAGCGGCACGCGGCCGCCCGGGAGACGCTGTCGTTCGCCGGGGAGATGACGCTGCTGCCCGGGGTCACCCTGATCGGCCTCGCCGTCACCGGCCTGTTCTTCTCCGTGTGGCGGCTGCGGCACCGGATCGCGCTCGGGGTCGGGGTGCTGGTCAGCGCGATCCTGGCCACCGGAAGCTCGTTCCTCGGCGACGGCGATCCCGGCTACGTCACGTTGATGAACCTGCTGCCGGGCTGGGACGCGATGCGTACGCCCGGCCGGCTGGTGCTGTGGACCACCCTGCTGCTCGGCCTCCTCGCGGCCGGCGCGGTGAGCATGGCCGGCACCGCGTCGTCCGATGTGGAGGACGACGCTGGCGGCAGGGACCGGCCGACCGGCGGGGAAGCGCCGCTGCCCGCCGTGACCGCCGCTCCGGCCGGCGGCAAGGACGCGGACGCGGCGATCGCCGCCGGAGACGGGCCGGCCGTGGCGGTCGCCGCCGGGGACGGGCCGGCCACGACGGTGCCGGCCGCCCGGGCCGGCCACGACACGGTGGTCGCCGGCGTGCCCCGGCTGCGACCGGCGGCACCGCCGGCCGCCGACGTGCCGGTGATCGAGGCCGGGCCGGGCCGGGGGATACCCGCGCCACGCCGGGCGGGCACCCTCGCCCCGGCGGTTTCCGGCGGGCCGGCGGACCACCCGGTCGTCCCGACGCCGGCCGCACGTCGGCGGCGCGACCGGATGGCTCTCGCCCTCGCCCTGGTCCCGCTCGCCCTCGTGCTGCTGGAAGGGGTCAACCGCACCCCGCATCCGCCGGCCCCGCCCGCCCCGCTCGCCCTGCGCGATGTCGCCGAACCGCTGCTGATCCTGCCGCCCGAGGGCATCGCCGAACTGCACTACATGCTCTGGTCGACCGACGGCTTCCCGCGCATCGCCAACGGCCTCGCCGCCCACGTGCCGCAGACCCAGGCGCGGACCCGGACGATGACCGTCTCCTTCCCCGACGCCGCCAGCATCGACTACCTGCGGGGACTCGGTGTGCGTACGGTCGTCGTGCTGCCCGGCTACCTGCCCGGCACCGGCTGGCAGGACATGCTGGACCGCCCGATCGACGGCCTTCCGGTCACCCGCGAGGAGGTCGACGGCGCGGTGCTCTTCCGGCTCGGGGACAGGTGACGCACCGGTCACCAAAACGTCATCCGACCGTTGCCGTCCAGTGGCGGCGCGCGGCCTCGCCGCCGGGTGCCGGCGTGATGGTATTGGCGCCGTGAGTGCCCGGGTGGACAGGCATGTGGCGATGTTCTTCGCCGGGATCGTGGCGGTGGGGATCGGTCCCGCGGTGTGGCTGGGCGGCACCCTGCTGCGCGGCAGCCCCGCGCCCCAGCCGCCGCCGGCCGTCGCCCCGTCGGCGACCGCCGGGCCGAGCCCGCAGGTGATCCCCTCGCCCACGCCGGCCGAGCTGCCCGGCCGGCCGGTCGACCCCGGTCCCGGCACCGGCTATGGCACGCCGGCGCCGACCGGCAGCCTGGTGACCATCCCGGCGGCGACCGTGCCACCACGGCCGCCGACCACCGGACCGCCGTCACCGTCGCCGTCGACCCCGCCGCCGACCACCCCACCGGCCACCACCGCACCGGCCACGCCGACCACCGAACCGGCCACGGAGACCGGCGCCTGAGCGGCCGCCCACGGCAGGCGCAGATGTTTGACAGCGTCGATATCTGTGTGTGAATGTTTGGGCGAGGCCGGTGCGGGAGCCACCAACCGGTGCGGGAGCCCAGGGCAGCTCCGCCACCTCCGCGTCCCTGCCTGCCGCAGGGCGCGCGTTCCCGTCTCCGGCACGCCGCAGGGCGCGTTCACACCCTCCGTACCCCCGCGCCCACACACCTCTCGACGTGCCGGTGGGAGAACCGTCTGCTCAGCGCACCCATGAGAGGTAGCCCTACATGCGCAGAAGTCTTGCCGGTGTGCTCGCGGCCGTGCTGGCCGCCGGCACGGTGGCGGTGGCGGCGCACGTCGTCGTCAGCACCGCGTCACCCGCACTGGCCGCCGCCTCGGAGCCGTACTCCTGGAAGAACGTCCGGATCGACGGCGGCGGCTACGTACCCGGGATCGTGTTCAATCCGACCGAGAAGAACCTGATCTACGCCCGCACCGACATCGGCGGCGCCTACCGCTGGGACCAGGCCGGCCAGTCCTGGACCCCGCTGCTCGACCACATCGGCTGGGACCGGTGGGGCTGGAACGGTGTCGTCAGCCTCGCCACCGACCCGGTGCAGACCAACCGGGTGTACGTCGCCGCCGGCATGTACACCAACAGTTGGGACCCGAACAACGGGGCGATCCTGCGGTCGACCGACAAGGGCGCGACCTGGCAGGCGACCGAACTGCCGTTCAAGCTCGGCGGCAACATGCCCGGCCGGGGCATGGGCGAGCGGCTCGCCATCGACCCCAACCGCAACAGCGTCCTCTACCTGGGCGCGCCGAACGGCAACGGCCTGTGGCGCAGCACCGACCACGGCGCCACCTGGGCCAAGGTCGCGAGCTTCCCCAACCCGGGCAACTACGCCCAGGACCCGAACGACCCGAACGGCTACCTGAACCACCGGCCGGGCGTGGTGTGGGTGACCTTCGACAAGCGCACCGGTACGGCCGGCAACACCACCCAGACCATCTACGTCGGCGTGGCCGACAAGGAGAACACCGTCTACCGCAGCACCGACGGCGGCACCACCTGGTCGCGGCTGGCCGGGCAGCCGACCGGCTTCCTGGCCCACAAGGGCGTGCTGGACACCGTCGGTGGCTACCTCTACATCGCCACCAGCGACAACGGCGGCCCGTACGAGGGTGGCAAGGGCGACGTGTGGAAGTACGCCACCGCGACCGGCACCTGGACGCAGATCAGCCCGGTGCCGTCGAGCAGCACCGACCTCTACTACGGCTACAGCGGCCTGACCATCGACCGGCAGAACCCGAACACGCTGATGGTCGCCACCCAGATCTCCTGGTGGCCGGACGCGATCATCTTCCGCAGCACCGACGGCGGCGCGACCTGGACCCGCGCCTGGGACTTCACCAGCTATCCCAACCGGAGCAAGCGATACACCATGGACATCTCCTCGGTGCCGTGGCTGAGCTGGGGCGCCAACCCGTCACCCCCGGAGGAGACGCCGAAACTCGGCTGGATGAACGACTCGGTCGAGATCGACCCGCACGACTCCAACCGCTTCATGTACGGCACCGGCGCCACCATCTACGGCTCCACCGACCTGAAGAAGTGGGACACCGGCGGCCAGATCACCATCCGGCCGATGGTCAAGGGCCTGGAGGAGACGAACGTACTCGACCTGATCAGCCCGCCGACCGGCTCGGCACCGCTGATCAGCGCGCTGGGCGACCTCGGCGGCTTCCGGCACACCAACCTCGACGCGGTGCCGCCGATGCTGTTCACCCAGCCCGGTTTCACCAGCGGCACCAGCCTCGACTACGCCGAGACCAACCCGAGCGTGATGGTGCGGGCCGGCAACTTCAACGACGCCGACCGACCCAACGACAGCCACGTGGCGTTCTCCACCGACGGCGGGGCCAACTGGTTCCAGGGCAGCGAGCCGGGCGGGATCAACGAGGGCGGTACGGTCGCCGCGGCGGCCGACGGCAGCCGGTTCGTCTGGGCGCCCCAGGGCGTCGGGGTGCACTACTCGGTCGGCTTCGGCAACTCCTGGACCCAGTCGACCGGCCTGCCCACCGGATCTACTGTGGAGTCCGACCGGGTCAACCCGAACAAGTTCTACGGCTTCAGCGCCGGCAGGTTCTACGTCAGCACCAACGGCGGGGCGAGCTTCACCGCGACCGCCGCCACCGGACTGCCGGGCACCGGCAACGTGAAGTTCAAGGCGGTCGCCGGCCGCGAGGGCGACATCTGGCTCGCCGGTGAGACCGGCCTGTTCCGGTCGACGAACTCGGGCACGTCGTTCACCCGTCTGTCCAACGTGGAGGACGCGGTGAACATCGGGTTCGGCCGGGCCGCGCCCGGGCAGACGTACCCGGCGCTGTTCACCGTCGGCACCATCGACGGCGTGACCGGCGTCTACCGCTCCGACAACACCGGTGCCGCCTGGGTGCGGATCAACGACGACAAGCACCAGTACGGCAACGCGGGCGAGGCGCTGACCGGTGACCCGAGGGTCTACGGCCGGGTCTACCTGGGCACCAACGGCCGGGGCATCCTGGTCGCCGACCGGCTCGGCGGGCCCACGTCGCCGCCGCCGACCACGCCGCCGCCCACCACGCCGCCGCCCACGACGCCCCCGCCGACCACGCCCCCGCCCACGACTCCGCCGCCGACCACGCCGCCGCCGGGCGGTGCCTGCACGGCGACGTACCAGGTGACGAACTCATGGCCGGGCGGGTTCCAGGGCGAGGTGACCGTACGCAACACCGGCACGTCGCCGCTGAGCGGATGGGTGGTCGGCTGGACGTTCCCGAACGGGCAGACCATCTCCCAGCTCTGGAGTGCCAGCCACACCCAGACCGGTTCCGCTGTCACGGTCTCCAACGCCGCCTGGAACGGCAACCTCGCGGCCGGGGCGTCGACGACGTTCGGCTTCACCGCCAGCTGGACCGGCACCAACGGAGTGCCGGCGCCGATCACCTGCGCCCGGGGCTGACCGGCTGAGCAGCGTACGCGGGGTCGGCCCGCGTACGCTGCTCCACCCGCCACGGCGGCCCGTCGCGGCCGGCGCCGGGGTGACCGTCCGGGCGGCGGGGTGGGGTTCAGGCGACCCCGCGTGATCCGGATCGTCTCCGCGCTCTTCGGATCGACTCTCCGCGATGGTCGACCTACATTCCGTTGCAGTGTGGTTGCCGACGGTTCCGTGCGGGCCTTCCGCCAATCACACCGGGCAGTGGAATGAACGCGCCGGCCCGTTCGAGCGGGACGGCTTGCCCACGCCACGGCCCTGCCCGCCCCGCCCGACGCTGGGTGGTGCCGGTGCCGCAGAAAGGCGGGGGTGGCATGGAGGGCCAGGCGGAGCTGGAACGTGATCTGACGCGGGCGGCCGACGCGTTGCGGGACGCACTCACCTTCCTGGTCCGATACGACCAGCTCGTGGCGCTGTCGCGCGGCGAGCCGGACGGGACCGGCGGGTCGGTGCTCGCCGACCGGGTCCACGAGGGACTGGCGGCGGCCAACCGGGCGCTGGCCGGGCTGCGCGCCGGGCGTTGGCCGACCGCGTGCCCCCCGGACGCCGCGTACCCGGACCGGCTCGACGCGCGGGCCCCGGGGGCAGCCGCGCAAGCCGGTGACCCGGGGGTGGGCACGCCGTCCGGCGAGGCCGGACCCGGGTCGCCGCCGCCTCGGATCGGTCACGAACCGGGGGAGTGACCGCTGCCCATTCGCAGCGTCGTCGACGGGGGTACGTCGTACTTCGCCCGGTAGGCCGCCGCGAACCGGCCCAGGTGCCCCCAGCCCCAGCGGTGTGCCACGTCCGCCACCGTGGTCTCGCCGGGCCTGGCGCGCCGCAGGTCCTCGTGGGCCTGGGCCAGCCGGACGCTCTGGAGGTAGGCCATCGGCGACTGGCCGAGGTGCCTGCGGAACCCCTCCTGGAGGCTGCGGACGCTCGCCCCGGCGATCTCCGCGAGTTCGCCGCAGGTGAACCCGTGGGCGGGGTTGGCGTCGATCGCCTCCATCGCCCGCTTGACCGTACGGGGCCGGCTGGGCGGCGCCGGCTGGTCCAGTTCGTCGCGGTACCGGTGTTCGGTGGCGAGCAACAACCCCCTGATCAGGCTCTGTGTGAACTGTCCGGCGATCAGCGGATGACCGACCACGCTGCCGCCGTTGTGGAACTCGTCGCGGACCAGGATCGCCAGCCGGGCCCAGCTCTGCCCGGCTCCGGTGGCCAGGTCGATGTGGTTGCCCATGTTCAGCGACCCGCGGAGCGGGCGGTCGAGCAGCGCGGCCAGTTGCGCCTCCACGGCCGACCGGTCGATCTTCACCGCGAGCAGCCGGCCGTTGTTGTCCCACGAATGGATGCGGGTGGACCCTTCCGGCCGGTAGACGCAGGCCCGCCGGGGATGGGCGACGAAGCGCTTGCCGCGGTGCTCGTTGTCGAACCGCCCGGACAGCGGCATGTTGACGTGGTACGCGTGCAGGTCGCCGGCCACGATCGTGGTTTCGGCGCTGTACCGCAACTCGCCCACGGTGATCGGACCGAGTCGCATGACGTCGACCGAGGCCGCGAACTCCGCGCCCCGGGGAGCGGTGACCCGGACCGGGTAGTAGAACTCGTCGCAGAGCTCGCGGAACCGGTCCAGTCTGGTTGTGGCGAAAGACAACCGGTCACCCCAACCGGTCGCATTCATATCTGTTGCTATTTGCATACTCTGAGTATTGCCTAGGGGGCGGTGCGGCCGATCGGGCCAGCTTCGGAGAATCGACGGCCTACGAATCGGCGGGCTGATGCCCGGGTTGCGGCGGGGCGGTCCGCAGGCTGCGGAGCAGTTCGCGCATCGCGGCGAGCGACGCGCGGGCCTCGGCCGCCACCTCGTCGAGCCGGTTGGCCTCGGCGGCGGCCAGCACCCCCTGCGCGTGTTCGAGCACAGCCGCCCGCAGGCCGGCGGAGATCCGTGCCCGCTCGGCCCGCGACGCCGCCACCGCCCGCGCGGTCACCTCGGCGACCGCGTCCCGCTCCTGGGCCACGGTGCGGTCCCGCCGGACCCGTACCGTGAAACCCGCCGCCCACGCCGCACCCAGCACCGGAAGCAGCAGCATCGCGAGCGTGGCCGCCATGGTCGCCCCCGTCGCCGGCGTCGCCGGAGCACCCCCCAGCCGCCCGTCGGCGGCGGCGGTCGCCACCAGCGCGGTGCCGAAGCCCACCGCGGCCGCCGGCACCGCCAGGCAGGTCGCCCACCTCGGCCATCCGTACGCCGCCACCGAGTAGACCGCCGCCAGCTCCGCACCCACGGTCGCCACCAGCAGCCACACCGCGTCACCCGGCAGCCGGGCGTAGAGCGCCGCCGCCGGCCACAACACCGCCGAACCGACGACCGCCAGCAGGACCAGCCAGGGCCGGTCCCGGCGCCAGAGCAGCGGTACGGCATGCAGGACCATCAACAGCGCCAGCAGCACCGTCGTCGCCGGCGCCAGCACCGGCGGCCCCTCCCAACCCGCCAGCAGCCCACCGGCCAGCGGCACGACGGTGGCCAGCGCGACGACGCCGTCCATCGCGCGGGGCCCCCGCCACCAGCCGGCCGGCGTCGACCCGGCCCCGGGTGGCGGCGTGCCAGCGGCGCCGTCGAACGGCAGCACCGCCCGGACCCGCCAGCCGTCACCCCGGGCACCCGCCTCGCAGGTACCGCCGAGCGCGGCGGCCCGCTCCCGCATCCCGACGATCCCGCGCCCCGAACCCAACCCACCCGCGCTCGGCCGCATCGTGCCGCCCTCGTCGTCGACGACCAGCACGAGCGCGTCGTCGGCCAGCGTCAGGCAGACCCGTACGGCGCCGCCCGGGGCATGCCGCAGCGTGTTCGTCAACGCCTCCCGGGCGATCCCGTACGCCGCCTCGCCCACCGCCGGCCCGACGTCGACCGGATCGGCCTCCAGGGTCACCGGCTGGCCCAGCCGCCGGAAGCCGTCGGCCAGCTCACCGAGCCGCTCGTCCAACCCGCCCGGCCCCGCCTCGTCGGTCGTACGCATGACCGCCACCAGCCGGTGCAGCGCCGCCAACGTCTCCCGGGCCGTACGCGCCGAGAACTCCAGCGCCTCGGCCGCCAGCTCCGGCCGGCGGTCGGCCAGCCGCTCGGCGGCGGTCACCGTCACCACGATCGACGTCAGATGGTGCGCGCTCACGTCGTGGAGTTCCCGGGCCAGCCGCTCCCGCTCCAGGCCGGCCGCCCGCCGCTGCTCGGCCTCGGCCCAGGCCAGCAGCTCGGCCGCGTCCGCCCGGGCCGCGTACCACCGCCGGCGGCCCCGCCCGAGACCGACGGCGAGCAGATAGAGGGTGAGACTGAAGAGCAGGCCGCCGACGTACCCGCGGCCGGTGTCGTACAGCCCGGCGGTGAGCGCCGCCTCCATGACGACGACGGCGGCGGTCGCGACGAGCGCCACCCGGGCCGACCGCCGGGCGGCGACCGTGTAGAGCGCGACCATCTCGGCGATGGCCAGGCCGACCAGCGCCTCGGGCGAGGTGGCGAGGTAGCCGAGCTTCGCCACCGTGGACACGATGGCCAGCACCGTGACCGGCGCCCGGTGCCGCCAGCCGAGCGCGACGGCGACGAACGCGGTCGCGACCAGGCCGGCCGCGACCGACACCCGGTCCGGCCGGTGGCCGGCGAGCAGGGCCGCACCGGGCCAGACCACCAACTGCGCCGCCACCAGCAGCAGGGGGGTGAGCCAGCTCCGCGAGACCCTCATGACGGGTACGACGATAGAAAAGGCGCGCGACCCGGGGTGGCCGAGTGCGGCTGGTCGTGTCCTCGGTCGCAGTACGCGCCGGTCGGTACCGGGCTGTCGGGCGGTGCCCGTACCGGGGATGCTTGCGGGGTGACCATGCCCCCGCCTGGAATCGCCTACCACCGGCTGGCCCGCACCGCCCGGCACCGCTGGTGGCGTCCCGTACTCGGCACGCTGCTCGTGCTCGGCGGCCTGCTGGCGCTCAACTGCCTGCTGTTCGCCGTCGCCGAGGCGGTCAGCCTGCTCACCGACGCGCCCCGCGACGCCGACGGCTGGTACGACTTCGGCCCGATCCCCGACACCGCGCTGCTGGTGCTCAGCATCGCCGTCGCACTGCCGGTGGTGTACTTCGCCGCGTGGGCGGTGCAGCGCCGCCGCCCGGGAACGGTGTCGTCGGTCACCGGACGGCTGCGCTGGCGCTGGCTCGGCGTGTGCGTGCTGGTCGCCGTACCGGCGGTCGGTGCCCTGCTGCTCGGCGCCTCGGCCCTGGCCGCGGCGACCGGCGCCGGCGACGACTTCGAGCTGACCCTCGGCGGCTGGGTGGGGTGGCCGGTCTTCCTGGCCGGAATGGCGATGGTGCTGCTCCTGGTGCCGTTCCAGGCGGCGGCCGAGGAGTACGTCTTCCGCGGCTGGCTGGTCCAGGCGATCGGCGCGTTCCTGCGCAACCCGTGGCCGGCGATCGGGGTGCAGGCGGTGCTCTTCGCCGCCGCCCACGGCTGGGGCACCACGTGGGGGTTCGCGAGCCTGACGGTCATGGGAGTGGTGACCGGCTGGCTGACCGTACGCACCGGCGGCCTGGAGGCCGCGGTCGCTCTGCACGTGGTCAACAACGTGGTCGCGTTCGGGTTCTCGGCCGCGACCGGAACCCTGGAGGCCGACGAGACGCTGGCCGACGCGCCGTGGCAGCTCGCCGTCGTCGACTCGGTGGTCAGTGTCGGGTTCGCGCTGGTGGTGCTGTGGCTCGCCGGCCGGCGCGGGCTCGTGACGCTGGCCTCGCCGGCCCTGCTGGCCGTCCCCGTGCCCGCCGGCGCACCGCCCGTTCCGGCCTTCGGGCCCGGGTATCCACCGGCGTCCGGGCCGGGGTACCCGCCGGCGGGCGGAGGGTATCCGCCGGCGTCCGGGCCGGGCTATCCGCCGGCGGGCGGAGGGTATCCGCCGGCGTTCGGAGCCGGGTATCCGCCGGCTGCCGGGGGTGGGTATCCGCCGCTGCCGGGGCAGCCGTACCCCTGGCCGGCCGGGCAGCAGGGTGCCCCGGTGGGGCCGCCGCCACTGCCCGGTCAGCACTATCCGTGGCCGGTGCAGGGGTCGGGCTGGCCGCCGGGGCCGGGCTGGCCACCACCCGGATCGGTTCCGTCCGGACCGATGCCGCCCGGCTCTGTGCTGTCCGGTCCCGTGCTGTCCGGTCCGGTGTCACCGGCGCCAATGCCACCCGGTCCGGTGTCACCGGCGCCAATGCCACCCGGTCCGGTGCCGCCGGTCGACGGGCCGGCGCCGGGCGCGCCGCGCCGGCCGGCGGAGGCCGGGAACGCCGACGCCGGACCCGATCTGCCGGTCGGTCACTGAGCGGACAGGATCGTGGCCGGGCTCGGCCGCCGAGCGGGGCCGCCTACCTGGTGGGTACGCCGCCGGCCGGTCGGCGTCTTACTTGGCGGGTACGCCGCCCGGCCGGTCGGCGTCGACGAACTCGATCCGCTCGTCGTGGTCGTCGCGGGAACGGGCGACGGCCGCCCGGGCGGCGGTGCCGACGGCCCAGCCGAGCGCGGCACCGACCACACCAGCGCCGATGATCCAGGCCCACGGCAGCGACGAGGTCGTACGCCGGCCGGCGAGGGCGTCGAACGCCGCACCGGCCCGGTGCCACGCCTCGTCGGCCATGGTGGCGACCCGGTCGCCGGCCTCGTCGGCGAAGTGGGCAGTGCCGCGGCCGGCCGAGCGCGCCGTGTCGCCGGCGCTGTCGAGGACCGAGCTGAGATGCTGCCACGCCTGGTCGGCGATCCGTTCGGGCTTGCTGCGGCGATCCAGAAGGTTGGTTCCGAACATCGTGCTACCTCCTCGGGTGCCGAACGAAGTAGCCACTTCGGACAGAGGCGTCAGTTCGGCGCGGTTTCGTGACTCGGAGGTGCCCGCCCGCGTACGGCGGCAAACCCGCGCCGGGCGGGTCGTCTGGTGGGTGTTTCAGCCGGTACGGGCGGGATTGCCCGGAGCGGGAGGTCGGGTCAGCGGATCGAGACGACCGCCGGGCGGGCGGCGAAGTCATCATCGTCATCGTCATCGTCGTCGTCCCCGGCGGGACCGAAACCACAGGCCAGTACCAGGGCCAGCAGCGCACCCACACCGGCGAGACCGAGCAGCTTCTTCAACATCGTGTCCTCCATCGTCGGTGGACCGTCGGGGCCGATGCTAGTGCGGGCGGGCAACCGACCCACCCGGTCCGACCCGGTACGGACGCCGCCATTCCTTACCCCGTCAACCGGACGTCGTACCCAGGGCAGGTCAGGGCGCGCGATCGGGTGGTCGGGGGACGGGCGACCGGCCGGCGGACACCGGGGGAGCGGGGTGTGCCTGGTGGGACAGGTCACCCCGGGCGACACCGCCGGGGTGGTGCCGTGGCCGGCACCTCTAAGGTTCCAAAGTCCGTGGACGGGCACCCGCACGACGGGGCCGGCGGGCTTTCGGCGCGGTGTCCGTGCGGGTCTGACCGGCCCCGCGGACGCCGTTCGCCCCGTCAATCGGTCAGTGCCGGGTGGCCGGGCCGGCGTAGGAGCAGATCTCGATCAGGTTGCCGTCGGGATCGCGCAGGTAGACCGAGACCATCGGGCCGACGGCGCCGGTGCGCTCGACCGGGCCCTCCTCGACCGGTACCCGACAGGCGGCGAGGTGGGCCAGGACGTCGGCGAGCGGTCCCCGACTGACCAGGCACAGGTCCGCGGAGCCCGGAGTCGGGCGGTGGGCGGCCGGTGTCGCCTCCCGGCCGGCCTGATGCAGGTTGATCTTCTGGTTGCCGAACTCGAGTGCCCGCCGGCCGGAACCGGAGGTGACCGGGCGCAGGCCGAGGACCCGGCGGTAGAAGCCGACCGTACGGTCGATGTCCGCGACGGTCAGGACGAGGTGGTCGACCCGCTCGATCTCGATCACCGGCTGCTCCTCCCCTCTCGCGCATCCTCGCCGCCCGGCGTGCCGGCCGCTGGCGGATTGCCCGACCGGGGGTTGGGCGGCGGGACCGACCTGGCCGCCGCCCGGGCGGGTCGATCGGCCGACCGGTTAGTGTGGGGTGCGCAAGGGCCGGTTTGAGAGAACCAATCACGGGGAAATATGTCGCCGCCTGTCCTGGTATGGGCAGATTCTGCGCCGGGGTAGTTCCGGGGAAACCCAGGGACCCCGGGGGTAGCGGCTGCAACGGGGGAGGAATACTCTCGGTCGCGGCCTGCGTACTGACGAGGCACCCGGTTGCGGGTGAGTGGAGGTGATCGCGTGAGCCTGTCGATCGTCACGTCGACGCTGCCCGGTGGAGTGGTGGAGATCGCTCCAAACGGGGAGATCGATGTCGACTCGGCGTACGAGGTCCGGGAAGCCGTCGCCTCGGTGCTCGCCAAGAGCCGACCGACCCGGATCCAGCTCAACATGCGCGAGGTCAAGTTCATCGACTCGGTCGGCATCAGCGCCATGGTGGCCGGCTTCCAGACCGCCGAGGTCAGCGGCGTCAAACTCGTGGTGACCGAGCCCAGCCGCTTCGTGCACCGGCAGCTCTGGGTCACCGGCCTTCTCGGGCTCTTCGGCGCCCCCGAGCCCTACTTCGCCGGCGCGGCCCAGACCCAGCTACCGACCGGCTGACCCGCCCGCGATCAGCACCTGATCCGCCGGGCGGTTCCTGCCCGGTTCGCCGGGCGGTTCCCTACCCGATCCGCCGGGATGATCCTCACCCGATCCGCCCCGGCGGATCGGTGCGCCCGGCGCGGCCCGGCGCCCTTGTCCCGCCCGGCGCGGTGCGAAATAGTCCCTCCGTGACATGGCTACGGATGGGCACCGCTCTCGTCCGACGCTATGTCCTGCTCGGCCCGATCGGCCGCGGTGGTGTGTCAATGGTCTACCAGGCCGTCGACGCGCACTCGGCGGAGAACCGGGCGGTCAAGGTGCTCGCCCCCGCGATGGCCGACAGTCCGCGCGCCCGTGGCAACGTACGGCGGGAGGCGATGATCACCGATCGGCTGCGCCACCCCAGCGTCCCCCGCGTCTACGACTACGGCGACGCGCCGCTGCCCGACGGCACCCTCCTGCCCTACGTGGTGCTGGAACTCCTCAACGGCATCCCGCTCGCCGTCCGGCTGGCCGGCGGACCGCTGCCCTGGCGGGAAGCGGTACGGATCGCGGCGACCGTGGCCGACGTGCTCGCCGTCGCGCACCGCCGCGGCGTCGTCCACGGCGACGTACGGCCGGACAACGTCATGGTGACCCGGGCCGGGATAAAGATCATCGACTTCGGGCTGGCCACCTCGCTCGACACCCCGGTGCCTTCCGGGCCCGGCGTCGCCCGGCCGGCCGACGACGTCTACGCCCTTGGCGTGCTGCTCTACGAGATGGTGACCGGCCGTTCGCCGTACCCGGGGGTGCGCCCCGGCGGGATGCCGGCCGCCGTACGGCTGCCGGCGCTCGCCCCCGCGCCGGTACTCGCCGTACCCGGGCTGCCGTCCGCGATCGCGGACCTGTGCCGCGCGTGCATGGCGAAGCGGGCCACCGATCGCCCGGACAGCGCCGCCGTCGCCCTGGCCCTGTGCTCCATACCGGACGGTGGCCGGGCGCCCGCCCCGGCCGGCCGTTGGCACGTGCCACTGGCCGGTGTCTGACCGCCACCGGTTCCGCCGCCCCGCCACCGGTTCTGCCGTGCCGCCACCGGTTCTGCCGCCCCGGCGTCATCCGCTGTCCCGGCGTCATCCGTCGGCCCGCGCCAACCAGCCGGCGTGCGTCATCCGTTCGCCCGCGACAGCCGTTGGCCGCGTCAGCCGGTGGCCGCCCGCCGGCTGGCCAGGATCGCGAGGACCTCCCGGCGTACGGCGTCGGCCTCCTGCCGCAGCCGCCGGTGGGAGAACCGCACCACGAGGATGCCCACGGTGGCGAGCAGCGCGTCGCGGCGCAGGTCGATCTCACGCTGCCGGGGATCGTCGTGGCTCGCGGCCCCGTCGAGTTCGATGTCGAGCAGTTCCCGTTCGGCGTACACGTCGAGATAGACGGTGCGTCCACCGAGCCGGATCGGCGTCTGCCGCCGGAACCGTGGCATTCCCGGCCCGGTGAAGACATGGTCGTGCCCCCAGATCTCCAGCGCGCTGCGGCAGCCGGCGGCCAGCCGGTCGAGCAGCGTACGAAGCTCGGCGCGGCCGGCGAGCCTCGGCGCTGCGGCCAGCACGTCGGCGATCCGGCCCGGGGTCGTGCGCCGGTCGTTGACCGCGCGGATCACCGGTGCCGCCCGATCGACCGCCGGCAGCAGCGGCCAGGCGTCGACCAGCGTCTGCTCGAGCCGGGTGACCGGCACGCCCCGCCGGTTCAGCACCACCAGGTTCTGGCGTTGGTGGACCACCACATGGGGGCGGCTGCGGATGCCGGCTCCCGCCGGAACACTGAGATGCATCGCCTCGCCGGTCGCCTGTTGCCGGAGCCCCCATACGTCGAGTGCGGTCGTGTGACTGAACGCTCCTCGGCCGGCAAGGTAGGCGGCCGCCACGCGGCGGGCCAGATCACGGTCGAGGTGTGCCAGCAGACCCTTCCTGTTCCCGACCGGACCGGGCAGGAGCGCCGCGTCCAGGTAGACGCCCGGGAGTACCCGGCGCAGGTGACCGGCCCGGCAGGCGCCGTCCAGGCTCCAGACCGGAACGACCTGGCTGGCTTGGGCGCGGCTGACCAGGCCACCACACCGGTCCACGAAGAGCTGGAGTTCAGGATGCACTCGATCGACGGTGCCACGATCGAGGGAGCCGGAGACAGCGGAATCATGCGCCTGTGGACAAGGGGCTGGCCAGCCTGTGGACGACGGCGCCGAATGTGCTCGATCATCAGTCGTCGAACTGTGCGACACGCCGCCGGGCTGCCGGGAAACGACTGATGATCACGGCGCGTGGAGCGGCGCGCCGGGCGGCGTGCTGGGCGGGGGTGTGGAGTGGACTGGCGCTGGGCGGGTGGCCCGGAGGCGGCGGAGCATCCGGGCGTCCTCGAAGCCGACCGCGCGGGCCGCCGCCTCGGCCGTCGCGCCGTGCCCGATCAGGTGCTCGGCCCGTTCCAGCCGGAGCAGGTGCTGGTAGCGCAGCGGGGTCAACCCGGTCGCGGCCGTGAACCGCCTGGTCAGGGTGCGTTCGCTGACCCTGCAACTCGCGGCCAGGGCGGCCAGTGGCAGCCGTTGCGTGAACCGCGCGTCGATCAGGTCCTGTGCCCGGTGTACCACGTCGCTGAGATGCCCGCGGTGCCGCAGCATCGTGCTGGCCTGCTGCTCGTCGCCGTTGCGGCGGGCGTAGACCACCATCGACCGGGCGACCCGGGCGGCGGCCGCGGGGCCGTGCCGGACGGCGACGAGGTGGAGTGCCAGGTCGATTCCGCTGGCGATGCCGGCCGAGGTCACCACCCGGTCGTCGACGACGTACAGCACGTCGCGGACGACCCTGGCCCGGGGATGGCACCGGGCCAGCTCGTCCTGGAGGTCGTGGTGGGTGGTGCAGCGTCGCCCGTCGAGCAGACCGGCCCGGCCGAGCAGGGCGGCGCCGGCACAGACGCTCGCCACGGTGCCGCCGGCCGCGTGGTGATCGGTCAGTCGCCGGATCGTCGCCGGGCCGACGTGTCCGTGGCGGTGCAGGGTGGGCGCCCGCCAGCCGGGTACGACGACGAGGTCCGTCGGGTCCAGGTCGGGCCAGACCGTGCCGGCCCGCACCGGCAACCCCTGTGCGGTGGGTACGTCCTCCTGCTCCGCGACGTAGCTCAGCCGGTAGTCGTAGCCGAGCTGGGCGGCGGTGGAGAAGACCTGGGCCGGACCGGCGAGGTCGAGCAGGTGCAGCCGGGGCAGCAGCAGGAAGACGACCCGGGACACGATCCGGTCAGCCGCCCGTCGGTGCGCCGGTCAGTTCGGCGACGGTGCGGATGGTGGCGAACCGGCCGGCGAGCGCGTACTCCGTACGGGCGACGATGTCCCGCGGGTGCAGGGTGCGCGGGTCGGCGAGCAGTTCGGTGACCGACAGGTCGGCCGGCGCGTCCCGGTGCGGGATCGGGTTGGTCGCGGTCGCGTCGGTGACGAAGGTGACGTCGAAGCCGAGGTCGGAGCCGACCCGCGCGGTCGTCTCGCAGCACTGCTCGGTACGGATGCCGGCGATCGTCAGGGCGCGGACGCCCCGGGTGGTGAGCAGTCGCTGGAGCCCGGTGGTGGTGAACGCGTTGTGCGAGGTCTTGGTGATCAGTGGTTCGCCGTCGCGGGGGACGAGGCCGTCCATCAGCCGGACGTGGCCGCTGGCCGGATCGAAGACCGTGCCGCTGCCCGGCTCGCTGTGCAGGACCCAGACGACCAGGTCACCGGCGGCGCGGGTGGCGGCCACCAGGCGGTCGACCTGCTCGACGATCGCCTGGTTCGAGATCGTCGACCACAGCGGCCGCCGGCGGAAGGACTCCTGTACGTCGATCACGACGAGTGCGTTTCCCATGCGGTGAGCCTCGCCCCCGATCGACCTGCCCGGAAGACACCATCATGCCGCGCACCGGACGGATCCGGTCAGCCGGCACGACGACGGCGGGAGGCCCTGGCCAGGGCCTCCCGCCGTACTTCAGGTGCGGGTCAGGACAGCGCGAACGGCACGGTCACCGTGGACTGCCCGCCCTGGGCGGCCGTCGCGTCGACGCGCACGGTGGTCGGCGCACTGCCGATCGCGTTCCACAACTCCAGCCGTACGCAGCCGTTGTTCATCGCGGCGAACGATCCCGACGACGAGCGCAGCCCGGCCGCCTGGGTGTACGTCTCGGTGCCGGCGATCGGGTCGGTGGCGAAGTAGTGATAGGTCTCCACGCGGCTGTAGTTGCCGGTGCCGGTGAAGTCGTACGACACCCGGGCCTGGACCCCGGCGCCGACCGCGGTCCCCGCGTCGACGTGCAGCGCGAACTGCGTCGACCCGCTGTGCGAGCCACGAAGCCCGCAGATGCGGTGGGTGACCTGGTTGTTCGGGGTGCCGTCCCAGTTGCCGTTGGCGGCCGGCAGCGTGACCGTGGTGGCCCCGCCGCCCGCGCTGGTCGACAGCGCTCCGGCGGAGCGTACGAACAGCTTGTTGGAGCCGACCGGTGGCGGCGTGGTCGGTGGCGGCGTGGTCGGTGGCGGCGTCGTCGGCGGGGGAGTGGTCGGCGGGTTGGTCGGGTTGACGCCGCCGCCCGCGTTACCGCCGCTCCAGGTGAACGCCCCGGTGGTCGCGGTCTTGCCGGCGGCGACGGTGAGGGTGCGGCCGTCGGAGAAGGTGACCGTGATCGGGTTGCGGGTGATGTTCGACGCCACGTAGGTGCGGGCACCGTTCTTGTTGAACACCGCGTAGAGCGGGTGGTTGGCGGTGACCGTGGTGTCGACGTTGCCGAGCGCGGCGAGGTTGCGGATCCAGTGGAACGTGTGGGCCCGGCTCTCGCCCTCCTCGACCGGATAGTTCGGGTTTGCCCGGAAGCTGGACAGGGCGGCGTCGCCGTTGCCGAGGGCGCGGAACGACCACAGGATGTCCTGCCAGACGGTCGGCTGGCCGCCGTTGTTGCGTACCAGCTCGTCCCAGTTGGTGCCGATGTAGGCCGGGCGGTAGCCCATGTAGAGCGAGCCGCCGGTGATCGGCAGCATGTTGATGCCCTGGATCATCTCCGGCTCGGCGCTGAACCAGGTGGCGTACGCGCCGCCGTCGCCCCACACCATGCCGACCGTGGAGTGACCGAACGCGGCCGGGAAGTTCTGGTTGGCCGAGTCGAACCAGTACTCCTGGATCGCCTGCGCCTGCGTGGTGTAGATGTGCAGGCCGGCGTCGCGGATGGTGTTGTTGCCGGTGGCGATACCCCACTGGATGAGGGCGTTGGCGAAGTTCATGCCCTCCGACGACGACTCCTGGTTGTTGCCGGCGAAGAACGCCCCGTGGCCGGAGGCCCAGTCGTGGCCGGCGTAGATGTCGAAGTCGCGCAGGAACGGGAACATCGAATCGTTGCGGTCGGGGTTGTTGGCGTCGCGGATCAGCAGGTTGACCATGCCACCGTACTGGCTCTGGCTGGCCCAGTTCGGGTCGAACTTGGCCAGGGTCGCCGCGGCGGCGATGTAGTAGCCGTAGTGGAAGTGGTGGTCGTTGAGTTCGGTGTCCGAGCCGTACGAGCCGGGGAAGCCGACCAGCGTGCCCCACGCCTGGTTGTAGGCGAAGAGCCGCTGCGTCTTGCCGGTGGAGGCGGTGAACCAGTCGTTGAGCCGGGCCCGGATCGCCGACAGCAGGTGGTCGCGCTGGGCGGTCCGGCCGAGCTGGTCGGCGATCTCGACGCCGCGGGCGGCGCGGCCGAGGGCCTTGCCGGTCCAGTAGGTGTCGTTGCCGAAGCCGGCGAACGGGTCGCCGGACGCGAGCTGGTCGAGATAGCCGCCGAGGGTGGCCAGGTCGGCGCCGCTGCTGGTGGCGACGGCGGGCAGCTCCGGCAGCACGCCGTGGTACTTGATCGCGGTGGTGAACGACGACGCGCCGACCATGTTGCGCATCGGGCCGCGCGGCGAGACGTACGTCTGGGCGATCGTCGAGCCACCCGACAGGTTCTTCCACTGGTGCGGGTACAGCGAGATCACCGTGCCGCCGCCGGAGCCCTCCCGGGCGGTGGTGGTGAACGTGTACGTCGCGTTCACGGTGCTGGTCGCCTGGTTGAAGTTCCACGCGACGCGGGTGCCGGTGACGTGCCGGTGCGCGTACGTCGCGTACGTGTTGGCGAGGTTCGTGCGGTCGGTCGCCGACGTCGACGGGGTGGTCGGCAGCAGCGCGACCGAGAAGTAGCCGCGACCGGCGAGGTTGGACCGGATCGTGGTGCCACTGACCGTCCAGGTCGAACCGGTCGGGCCGTACGCGACGTAGTCGTGGCCGCGCATCGAGAAGCCGACCCGGTTGCCGCTGTTGGACCAGACGGTGGGGGTGCCGGGGAAGCTGAGCTGCGCGTCGCCGCCGGTGACCTGGGCGTAGACGAACGGCAGGCCGTGACCGATGGTCGCCTTGAGCGTGCGGGCACCGTCCGACCAGTACGGCGTGACGGTCCAGTCGGTCCAGCCGTCGACCTTGGTGTCGGGGGAGTTCAGGCCGGCGACGCCGAGGGTGAACTCGCGGGTGTACGGGTAGTGGTACTCGCCGACACCGGTCGCGCTGCCGGAGATCGCCGCCTCGGTGGTGTAGGAGACGCCGAGCCCGCCGGATTCCGGCTGGAACGACATCGGGTGGGCGTGCAGCGGCCCGGAGTGCTGGCAGCTACCGATCTGCTGCTTGAACAGCAGCGACGACCACCAGTCGTTGGTCGGTACGGCACCGGCGGGAGCGTTGCCGGTGACGTACTGCCGCGGGTTGTTGGAGATGTTGCCGCAGGCGACCGGGGCGGGAGCACCGGCCGGGCGGCTGGTGGCGTAGCTGCCGGCGCCGATCGTGGCGGCGTCGGCGCTGCGCAGCATGGTGAACGACAGGCCGGTGGCGGCCAGCGTGACGGTGAGGGCGGCGGCGATGCCGCGCCATCGGGCGGCGGGACGGCCGGCCCGGGCACGCACGCCGCGGCGGTGGCCGCCGCCGGGCGTGTCGTGACGGACGGTCGGGCTCATGGTGCCTCCGGAGGTGGGACGCAACGGGGATCGAATTTCGAACGCATTAACTGACCGTTGCATGGAGGTGACCAGAGGGCAGGGTCGTCTGTCAATGTCCGAGGGTCATGTTTAACGGATTTCTAAGCCGGACTTGGGGCTCGGTTGACAGCATCGGCCGGAGCGGATATAACTCTGCTCAGAGAGCGCTCTCACAAACCTCCGAGCGCTGCTGACCAGAGGACTCCGGGTGGTCGACGGGGTTCATGAAGGTTTGTGTAAGAGCGCTCTCTGCAACGGTGGTCGTACGTCGCGTCACGCCCTGGAAAGGAAAGCCGGCGGCCCGGGTCGAGCTTTGTCCGGGGGGATCGTTAATTGTTAACGCATCGCCATTGCCTGCGAACTGAAAAGCCGCCGGTCAGGCCGGCGGGCCGAACGCCGTCGCGACGCGTACGGCGACGTCGCGGACCCCGGTGAACCGTCGGGCCTGCGCCATCCGGCCCATCAGCCGGGCGGTCCGGGCCAGCCGCTGTGTCGGCCGGCGCCGCTCCCGGTCGTACGCCGCCAGGGCGGCCCGCACGTCGTCGGTCCCGGCCAGCCGGTCGGCGATCGTCACCCCGTCGATGAGCGCCTCGCAGGCCCCGCGCCCGAGGTCCGGGGTCATCGCATGGGCCGCGTCGCCGATCAGCGCCACCGTGCCGTCGACGTACGTCCGCAGTGGACGGTCGAGGTCGTAGAGGTCGTGGCGGAGCATCTCGTCCGGCGAGACGGTGTCGAGGACCCGCCGTACCCCCTCGTGCCACCCGGCGAACGTGGTCCGCAGTGCCGCCAGATCCCCCTCCGGAAAGCGGGTGCCCTCCGGGGTGAGCAGCGTCGCGTACCAGTTGGTCCGGCCGTCCTCGCGCGGCGTGGTGCCGAACCGCCGGCCCGGCCCCCACGTCTCGGTCAGCGCCTCGACCGTCCCGTCGACCGTGCCGCGCCAGGCGGTCGCGCCCACGTAGCGCGGGCGGCTCGCCGGCCCGAACAGCGTGGTACGCGTCTGGCTGAAGATGCCGTCGGCGACCACGACCACGTCGTGGGTGGCGCGCAGCGTCGCCAGGTCCCGTCGCCCGTTCCCGTTCGTCACCGCGGTGCCGAGTTCGACGATTCCGGCCGGCAGCGCGTCGGTGAGCAGGCCGACCAGGGCCGGGCGGGAGATCAGGTGGACGGTGTCGCCACTGCGCCGGACCATGGCGGCCGTGTCGATGTGGCCTATCGTGCTGCCGTCCGGCCGCCGCAGCGACCCGCCGCGCTGTGGGGCGCCGATCTCGCGTACCCGGGACCCGAGCCCCAGGGCGTCCAGCGCACGCAGGGCCTGCGGCCACATGCCGAGCGCGGTGCCGGCCGGGTCCCGGTGCGGCGAGCGCTCGAAGACCCGTACGGCCCACCCGGCGCGGTGCAGCCGGATCGCCGTGGCGAGGCCGCCGATGCCGCCGCCGATGATCGCTGCCGACCGTGTCGTGCCATCCCGCTCGCTCATGTCGCCACCGTACTACGGATGTAGTTGCTGGTACTACGGGTGTAGTTGTTAGGGTGAGCACATGCCGAGCAGGCAGGACCAACTACTGGATGCCGCGATCGAGGTGCTGGGCACCGGCGGCCCACGCAACCTCACCCACCGGGCCGTCGATTCCCGGGCCGGACTCCCCGCCGGCTCCGCCTCCAACCACTTCCGCACCCGCGAGGCGCTGCTCTCCGGCATCGTCACCCGGCTGGTCGAACTCGACCGCGTCGACTGGCAGGGGCTCGCCGCCACGGTCCGCCCACGCGACGCCGACGAGTTGGCCGGCGCCCTGGCCGACTTCGTCCGGTACGCCACCGGGCCCGGCCGGCACCGCACCCTCGCCCGCTACGCGCTCGGCCTCGAGGCCGCCGTACGCCCGGCGCTCCAGGCCGAACTGCGGCGCGGCCAGGAGGTGATCGTCGGATGGGGCGTGGTGTGGCTGCGCGACCTCGGCTCGACCGACCCGGCGCGGGACACCCGACTGGTCATGGACCACCTGGACGGCACCATGCTGCACCAACTGTCGATGCCGGTCGCCGGCTTCGACCCCCGCCCCGGCATCCGGGCCGTGCTCGCCGGCGTACTCGGTCGTTGACGACGATGGCCGGGCGCCGGGTCCGGCGCTGACGACGATGGCCGGGCGCCCCTCGGGCGGCCCGGCCATCGGTCGCTTCGGCTAGTACACCGACAGGTGTACGTGGTTGGTGTGGTCGCTGGACGGGTCGCCGCCGCCCCGGTACGCCTTCCAGCCGCTGCCGGGCAGCCAGATCTGCTTGAACCAGATCACGTAGAGCACGCCGAGCCGGCTGGCGTTGTTGACGTAGTACGCGGCCAGGTTGTTGCCGTATGTGCGGTCGCCGCCGGTCGCCACGCCCCCGAACCCGCCCTTCTGGGCGGCGAAGTCGCAGGCCCGGCCCTTCGGGTGTTCACCGGAGCCACCGCTGCGGTAGCAGGAGACGTACCGGGTGAAGCCGGCCGCCTTGGCCTGGTTGAGCGCGTGCAGCGTGCGCGGGGTGATGCAGCCCGAGGTGGTCGGGTCGTTGATCGTGCACCCCTCGCTGGGCCACGAGCCGTTGGCGTTGCGCGGTGCCGGCTTCGCCGACGCGGACCCGGAACCCGACCCGGAGCCCGAGCCCTGCACCCCGGAGCTGGACTGGCCGCTGCCGGCCTCGGCCAGCGCCCGTTCGGCCTGCTTCTTGCGCTGCTCCATGGTGGCGAGCTGCTTCTTCTGCTCGCGGATCTCGTTGTCGACCGCGGCCCGGGCGCGGGTCTGGAGCTCCTGCGTCTCCTGGAGCAGCCGCAGCTGCCGGTCCTCGCTGGCGGCGAGGTTGCCCAGCGCCGTGGTCCGGTCCAGGAAGCCCTCCGGTGAGCTGGTGTTGAGCAGGGCGGCGATCGGCCCGATCCGGCCGGTGCGGTAGGCCCGCGAGGCCAGCTCGCCGACCGCCTGGCTGCGTACGGTCAGCTCCTCGCCGATGGTCTTCAGCCGGGCGTCGAGTTCCTTCTGGCGCTTGGTGGAGTTGTCGAGCGCCGCCTTGGCGTCGACGTATCCCTTGGTGGCGGCGTCGAGCTGGTCGCGCAGCTTCTTGGTGCCGCCCTCGTCGATGTCGCCCGGCGCGAGTGCCTGCCGGGCCGGGACGCTGCCGACCGGCGCGGCGGTCGCCGGTGCCGCGCCGAACGCGACGGCGACGGCCAGCAGCGCGGCCAGGAGTCCTTTTTCTCTCAACCTCACGAACAGTCCTTCCGTCAGCCGCCGACCGGGTTAGCTGACGGGTTCGGGACGGAAGATCCCTACCGCTGTCGCGGATGCACCCCGAGTAACGATGGTTCCCCGGCTCGCCAAGGCGATTAGGCGACGGCCGCCGCAGGCACCGAGGGGCGCCGCCCGGCGGAGGCCGCGGCCGAGCCTACCGGTAGCCGTCCGGCGGGCGGGGGACAGCAAGTGCGGTGATCCACTGATATTTCAGGACAAAGCTGGCCGACAGTATCGGGCAGGTCACGAAACTTAAGTCGCAGCTAAGGTCACCAGTGCGCCGGGCCGCAATCGCCCTTCGACGCAGCGGGTTCGACCTGCAACGTGGCGTGTTCGATGTGGAAGTCGTCGTGCAACGCCTCCCGCGCGGCGGCCAGCACCGTGCCGACCTCGGCGGCCGGGTCGACCGTCAGGTGCGCCGAGGCGACATCCATGCCCGAGGTCAGTGTCCACACGTGCAGGTCGTGCACGTCCGACACCCCTGGTACGGCCGCCAGCCGGGCCTGCACCGCCGGCACGTCGAGGTGCTCCGGGGCGGCCTGGACCAGGATCCGTACCGCCGCCCGGGCCAGCTTCCAGGTGCGCGGCAGGATGAACAGGCCCACCGCGACCGCCACCACCGGGTCGACCCAGTACCAGTCGGTCAGCGTGATCAGCCCGGCGGCCACGATGACCCCGACCGAGCCGAACAGGTCGCCGAGCACCTCCAGGTAGGCCCCGCGCACGTTGATGCTCTCCTGCGCGCCGGCGCGCAGGAGCATGAACGCGACGATGTTGGCGATCAGGCCGAGTACGGCGACCAGCATCATCGGCCCGGCCAGCACGTGCGGGGGATCGTCGAACCGGCGTACCGCCTCGATCAGCACGTAGATCGCGACCCCGAAGAGCAGCACGGCGTTGGCCAGCGCGGCGAGCACCTCGAGCCGGTAGAGGCCGAAGGTCCGCTGCGGGTCGCCGGCTGCCCGGCGGGCCGCCGTGATCGCGGCGAGGGCCATCCCGATCCCGAGTACGTCGGTGAACATGTGCCCGGCGTCGGAGAGCAGCGCCAGCGAGCCCGTGATCAGGGCGGCGACCGCCTCGACCACCATGAAGACGGCGATCAGGAAGAAGGCGGCCCACAGCCGTCCCCGGTGCTTCTCGCCGGCCCGCTTCGCCTGCGCGCCGTGGTCGTGCCCGTGTCCCACGCGCTCCGCCCTCCGTCCGGTGGCCACCCCGGCGGCGGCCTGATCCAATGTATGTTCACATCGCTATGTATGCAAACATTGCACTGGTAACCACTTCCGGTAACCGTCACGGTCGGCGAAGGGTTTACTGTTCGCTATACTCCGTTCGTCGGGGAAGCCGAGTGGGAGATATACGTCGTCGACGAGGTGCGGGATTGGATCGATGGTCTGGACCAGGCGACATACAACCGGGTTGTGCAGGCGCTCGACCTGCTCGCGGAGGTCGGTCCTGGCCTTGGGCGGCCGCTGGTTGACACCATTCGCGGATCGCGGCTTGCCCAATTGAAGGAGTTGCGGCCGGGGACCGTGCGTATTCTGTTCGCTTTCGACCCCTGGCGCACAAGTATTCTCCTGGTCGCCGGTGACAAGGCGGGGCAGTGGAACGCCTGGTACCGCGAAGCCATCCCGTTGGCTGAACACCGGTACGAGATCTATCTCAAGGAACGAGCCGGCACGGATGGAGAACGCCATGACTGACTACACCCGGTGGAAGGACGTCCGCGCTGAGTATGTCGCCCGTGCCGGGGGCGAGGAAGCCGTGGCGGCTGGCAAGAAGGAGTTGCTCAACGAGGTGCTGGGCTACCGTCTTGCCGAGATCCGCCGGGCCCGGGGGCTGACCCAGCAGGAGGTCGCCGACCGGATGGGGGTCACCAAGGGCCGCGTCTCCCAGATCGAGCAGGGAAAGATCTCTGGCCAGGACGTACTCGTCCGGTTTGCCGCCGCGCTCGGTGGGCGTCTGCACCAGGCGATCTACTTCGAGGACGGGGACATCTCCGCCATCGCCTGAACCCTGGCCCGTTGCACCCCTTCAGCCGTGGTCGGCCATCGCGGTGACGATCGGGGCGCGGGCCGCCCGCCGGGCCGGGAGTAGCGCCGCCAGCACCCCCGCACCGGCCGCCAACGCCACGAACAGCCCGAGCTGACCCACCGGCACGACCGGCAGGCCGTGGCCGTACGCGCTGATCAGTCCGGTCGCCGCCGCCCAGCCGACGGAAACCCCGAGCAGCACCCCGGCCAGCGCCCCGACCGCGGCGACCAGTGCCGCCTCGGTCAGCAGGACCGCCCGTAGCTGCCGGCGGGACATGCCCAGCGCCCGCATCGTCGCCGACTCGCGGGCCCGTTCGAACACCGACAGCGACAGCGTGTTGCCGATGCCGAACAGGGCGATCAGCACCGACATGCCGAGCAGGGCGGCGAAGATCCCCAGCAGTTCGTCGAGGGACGCGGTCAGCCGGTCGGTCTGGTCGGCCTGGCTGCTCACCTGCACCACCGGGTGGTCGCGCAGCACCGCGTCGATCGCCTGCCGCCCGACCGCCGTCGTGACCCCGGGAGCCAGGTCGACCAGCAGTTCGTCGGGCTGGCTGGGGCCGTACACGGAATCGAACTGCTCGGCCGCGACGAGCGCGGCGCCCTCGGTCGGCGCGTCGTCGTAGACCGCGACCACGGTGAGCGTGCCGAGGGTGCCGAGCGGCACCGGGTCGCCGACGGCGAGTGCCCGCGCGTCGGCGAGCCGGCGGCTGACCGCGACGGTGCCCGGCCGCAGGCCGGCGATGTCGCCGTCGACGACCTCCGGCACGATCGGGCCGCGGAGTTGCTCCGCCGGTACGCTCCACACCCGCAGCCGGTCGTCGAGAAGTTCGTGCCGCAGGCGTACCTCGGCGACGGTCGCGAACTCGGGCCGGGCGGCGAGGACACCGGCGAGTTCCGGCGGCAGCGGTCCGCGCCGGGCGTCGGGTGCCCCGTCGACCCGGGCGTTGCGGAGCACGAACTCGACCGGGAAGTTCTCCTCCAGTTCCCGGCCGGTCTGCTCGCGGGCGGTGGCGAGCAACACGCTGAACATCGACATCAGCGCGACGCCGATCATCAGCGCCATCGTGGTCGCCGCGGCCCGGCGCGGGTTGCGCCGGGCGCCGGCCACGGCCAGCCCCGGTACCGAACCGAAGATCCGGGCCGGTAGCCAGCCGACCGCCCGGACCGCGGCCGGCACCAGCAGGGGGGCGGCGACCACGGTGCCGAGGAAGACCAGCATCCCGCCGCCGAGCACCAGCGGCAGGCCGGCGAACGCCATCGTCAGGCCGGCCGCCCCGGCCAGCAGACCGGTGCCGGCCAGCGCCGCCGCGACCACGACCCGCACCGTACGGCCCCGGCCGGCCGGCTTCTCGGCGAGCGTGCTGTCGCGCAGCGCCGTCAGCGGGCTGACCCGGCCGGCGCCGAGGGCGGGTACGAGCGCGGACGCCACCGCCACGAACGTGCCGAAGCCCAGTGCCACCGCGACCGTCGGCCAGCGCACCACCGGGGCGTGCAGCGGGATGTCGGTGGCGACGAGTTCCCGGCCCCAGATCAGGCCGTACCCGACGAGCAGGCTCGCGACCAGCCCGCCGACCGACGCCACCACCCCGAGCAGCAGCGCCTCCAGCAGCACCGAGCCGGCCACCTGCCGGCGGGTCGCGCCGACGCAGCGCAGCAGGGCGAGTTCGCGGGTGCGCTGGGCGGCCAGGATCGCGAACGTGTTGTAGATGACGAAACCGGACACGGTCAGCGACACCAGGCCGAAGCCGATCAGCACCGCGAGGAAGCCGTCGACGTACTTGGCGGCGTCGCGGGCCAGCCGGTCCCGCAACCGGTCGCCGGTGATCACGTCGTAGTTGGGGTCGACGGCGGCGGCGATCCGGTCGCGCAGCACCGCCGGGTCGGTGCCGGGCCGCGCGGTCACCACCACCTGCGAATACCGCTGCGTCGTGGTGAGCCCGGTCAGGTCGGCGGTGGTCAGGGCCAGCACCGACGAGCCGCCGTAGAGCCGGTTCACGCCGAGGTCGAGGGCGCCGACCACGGTCAGCGGGTGCGGTTCCCCTGCCCGGTCGACGACAGTGATCACGTCGCCGACGGCGTACCGGGCTCGGTCGAGGGTGCCCTGCTCGACCGCGACCTCGCCGGCCGCCGCCGGCAGCCGGCCGGCGGTCACGTCGTACGGGGCGAGCGCGTCGACGGTCGGCAACGACAGGGCGTAGCCGATGTGCGAGCTGTTCATCAGCAGCCGGCCGTCCCGGTCGAGCATGCCGAGCCAGGCGGTGGTGCGGCCGTCGACGGCGGCGACCCCCTCGACCGCCCGGACCCGATCCACCGTGCCGGTCTCGATCATCTCGGTGGGGCGCGGCTCGACGACGACGTCGACGTTGCGGGCCGACCGGGCCAGGTCGTCGTAGAAGGCGGCGCGGGCCGTGTCGCCGTAGACGAGGGTGCCGGCGAGGAAGCTGACCCCGACGACCACGGCAGCGGCGGTCAGGAGCAGCCGTACGGCGTGTGCCCGCAGGCCGGCCAGCGCCAGCCGCAGCAGCGGCCGGTTCAACGGGAGGTGGCGGGTGGGAGGGCGCTCTGCACGCGGTCAGTCTCCCGCCGGCGCCGGGCGCGCGACCATCCACCCTCCTGTCAAGATCCGGACAGCCGGCCGGCGGGCCGGCGCGCCGCTCTGCCGCGCCGCAAGATCCGCGTGATCAGGGGCCGTGGCAGGCGGCGCGCCGACGACACGCGCGACTTACTCCCTGATCACGCAGATCTTGGTTAGGCGTTGGGTGGCTCGGGACAGAGCTACGTAGAGGGTTCGCGCGCCGGCTTCGGCTGCGATCTCGTCGGGGGCCAGCAGGAGTACGCCGTCGTACTCCATGCCCTTGGACTGGAGGCTGGTCACGACCTGGAGGCGGGGGGTGGTGGTCAGCAGCTCCGCCAGCCAGGTCGCCACCTGGGGGTGGCGGGCGGCCGGGGTGATCACGCCCACGGTGCCCTCGACCTCGGCCAGCAGCCGGGTCGTGGCGTCGTGGACGGCCGTCCGCAGTTCGGCGTCCGGCACGGTCAGGGTGACCGGGGGTACGCCGGTCGAGCGGACCGCCTTCGGCAGCGGCAGGTCCGGCAGCACCGCGCGGATCACGGCGGCGGCCTCGGCGAAGATCTCCGCCGGGTTGCGGTAGTTCGTGGACAGCGTGAACTCGTGCCGCCGACGGCTGCCGAGCGCCCGGTCGCGGGCCCGGGCCAGTTCGGCCGGGTCGCCGGTCCACGCGGTCTGCGCCGGGTCGCCGACGACCGTCCACGACGCCAGCCGGCCGCGCCGGCCGAGCATCCGCCACTGCATCGGCGACACGTCCTGTGCCTCGTCGACGACCAGGTGGGCGTAGTCGCGGTAGTCGTCGGGGCGTTCGACCGCCGCCGCGCGGGCGGCCCGCTGCCGGTCGGCGTACGTCGTCACCTCGCGCACGCCGTCGCGTACGTGGTACGGGTCCTGCCCGCGGCGCTTCGGCTTCGGCGGCCGGCCCATCAACTCGTCCAGTTCGTCGAGCAGCGCCACGTCGGCGATGGTCGGCCCGTCGGTGGCCAGCGTCCGGTAGGAGTCGGCGAGCAGCCGGATCTCGGCGTTGGACAGGATGCCGGTCGCGTACCTGCGCAGCCGGGCCGGGTCGGCGAACCAGGCCAGCACGTGCCGGGGCAGCAGCCGGGGCCACCAGGCGCGCAGGAACGAGCGGAACTCCTCCCGTTCGGCGAGGTCGTCCTCGAACTCGATCCGGGTGATCAGCTTTCCGGCGCGGGCCTGCGGCCACAGCGCGTCGAAGAGGCCGTCGATGCCGGCCCGGCGCACCTCGTTGCGGCGGGCGCCACGGGGCAGGGCCCGGTCCCAGATCCGGTCGAGCCGGGCGGCGTCGAGGTGCAGCAGTTCGCCCCGGTAGAGCAGCCGCAGTTCGGTCGGGCGGTCGGGTACGCCGTCGCGGACCGCGCGTTCGAGCACCCGCCGCATCCGCAGCGAGCCCTTGACGGCGGCGACCGGCGTCGGGTCGGCCCGGGTGGCCGTCACGCCGACCACCAGCGAGCCGAGGGAGCGCAGCGTGGCCGCGTCCTCGCCGAGCGACGGCAGCACCGAGCCGATGTAGTCGACGAAGACCGCCGACGGGCCGACGACCAGGATGCCGCCGCCGGCGTACCGGCCGCGATCGGAGTAGAGCAGGTAGGCGGCCCGGTGCAGGGCGACCGCGGTCTTGCCGGTGCCCGGCCCGCCGGAGACGACGGTGACCCCGGAGCCGGGGGAACGGATCGCCTCGTCCTGCTCGCGCTGGATGGTGGCGACGATGTCGCGCATGCCGGTGCCCTTGGCCCGGGCCAGCGTCGCCAGCAGCGCCCCGTCGCCGACGACCCGCATGTCCGGCGGGGCGGCCTGCGGGTCGAGCAGGTCGTCCTCGACCCCGGTGACCCGCTCGCCGCTGGACTGGATCATGCGCCGCCGCACCACGCCGCGGGGGTCGGCGGCGGTCGCCTGGTAGAACGCCGCCGCCGCCGGCGCCCGCCAGTCGATCAGCAGCGGCTCGCCGTTCTCGCCCCGGATGCCGAGCCGGCCGACGTGCAGCACGGTGCCGGCCCGCAGGTCGAGCCGGCCGAAGACCAGGCCCTCGTGTTCGGCGTCGAGCACGTGCCGGCGCCGGGCGGCGTGGAAGACCATCGCGTCGCGCTCGACGAGGGCGCCGAAGTTGCCCACCCCGGCCAGCCGGTAGCCCTCCTTCTCGGCCCGTGCGGCCGAGGCCCGCAACTGGGTCAGCCGCGCGTAGACGCGGTCGACGTGCCGCTGCTCGGTGGCGATCTCCTGCTGGACGGTGCTGACGTCGGTCAACGTATGGGCTCCCGGGCGACGGTCGGTGGCGGCCCGACCAGGGTACGGGGCAGCGACCCGGCTTGCGGCATCCCCGTACCCCACCACCCAATTCAGCCGATCTTGCACTTATCGCCCGACAAAACCGCGCAAAAAGGGGGAGACAAGCGCAAGATCGCGGAGAGTGTCGCGGCGGATCAGCCGGTGAGGGCGAGGTGGGGCTCCAGGGCGCGGGCGGTCACCGCGCGCAGGGCGGTGTTGACCTCGTCGGGACGCTCCAGCATCAGCATGTGGCCGGCGCCGGGGCAGACCGTCAGTTCGGTGGTCGGCAGCGCGTCGGCGATCGACTCGGCACACGCCGGCGGGGTGAGCCGGTCGCGGTCCCCGACCAGGGCCGCCGCCGGCACGTCGCCGAGCGCGGCGAGGGTGTCCAGCCGGTGCTGGGCGCCGATCGAGGGGCGCAGCCCGCCGATGGCGCACATCCGGGCCCGGGACACCGCGGAACCCGCGAGCCGTACGTCGTCGGAGGCGCACTCGGTGCCGAATAGCAGCCAGCGCAGCGACGGGCGCAGAACCCGCATCAGCAGCGACGGCGGCCGGCACGAGCCGCACCGGGCGAGCACCCCGGCGCCGGCCGTCTCGGCGATCCGGACCAGGCGGGCGAGTGGCGCCGGTAGCCCGTACTCGGTATGGGTGTGTCCCTCGGCGGTGGTGGAGACGAAGAGCAGCCCGGCGACCCGGTCGGCGAACGCCCCGGGGTGCCGGTGGGCGTACTCCATGATCGTCATTCCGCCCATCGAGTGGCCGGCGAGCACCACCGGTCCGCTCGGCACGGCCTGTTCCAGCACCCGCGCCAGGTCGTCGCCGAGTTGCGCCAGGGTGGCCGACGGCAGGGGAGCCGAGCCGGAGCGTCCGTGCCCGCGCGCGTCGTACGTCACCACCCGGATCCGGTCCCCGTACGCCTCGTGCAGCGCGACCCGCTGCCGGCGCCAGATGCGTCCGTCGAGGGTCCAGCCGTGCAGCAGTACGACCGTCAGCGGGGCGTCCGGCGGCCCGGTCGACTCGACATGGGCGGGTACGCCGGCGGAGAACTCGGCCGGAACGACGGTGACCACCGGTTCGGTGACCGGACTGGGCATGGGGGGACACCTCCCCGTTCGATCGACGGCCACCCCTTACCAGTGGGTAACCATGGTGCCCGGGACGGGGATGACTTGTCGTTGTTTCGGGATCTTCGTCACTTTCGCTGGGCTCCCCGCCGGGGTCCCTGATGCTTACCCGGCATCCCAATTGGTGAACCGTTCCGGTGACAATGGTCGCAATCCGGTTCCCGACCGGCCGGTAGCGAATCAAGCTGACTGGGTGTCGTCGCCCATGAGCACCGAGAACGCTCCCGCCCCACGCCGCACCGCCGGGCCGATGGAGGCGCTGAGCGACCTGCTGGCCGGAAACCGGCGCTTCGTCGGTGGCCGGCCCCGCCACGGCCACCACGTGTCGGCCGCCGCCGCGGCCGCGTCCGGTGAGCAACAGCCGTCCGCCGTCGTCATCGGCTGCATCGACTCGCGGGTGCCGTTGGAGGCGATCTTCGACCAGACCTTCGGCTCGATCTGCGTGGTGCGGTCCGGGGCGCACGTGCTCGACCTCGCCGTACGCGGCTCGGTCGAGTTCGCGCTCGGCCAGCTCCGGGTGCCGCTGGTCGTCGTACTCGGGCACCAGCGCTGCGGCGCCGTCGGGCTGACCATCGAGGCGTTGCGGGCCGGGCAGCGGCCGGACGGCGCGCTGGCCTACCTGTTCGACGAGATCGCCCCGGCCGTCCTCGAGGTCGGGCTGGACGCCGAGGACCTGCAGACCAAGGCCGTACGCCGGCACGTCGAGCGCACCGTCGAGCGGCTGGGCACGTTCGCCGTGCCGGGGCAGGTCGACGTCGTCGGCGCCGTCTACGACCTGAACAGCGGCAAGGTCGCGCTGCTCGACTGACCGCCGGTGGAAACGGAAGCGCCCCGCCGTCGGCGGGGCGCTTCGGTGTCTTTCGAGCGGAGGACTCAGCCCTCGAAGACGCCGGCGTCGACCAGGCGCTTCTCGGTGGCGTCCCAGCCGTCGCCCGGGTGCGACGCGGCGAGGGAGTTGATCTCGGCCCGGATCTTGGCGGCGTGGCCCGCGCCGGCGAGCACCCGGATCTCCTCGACGAACGCCTCGGAGTCGGTGCGCAGGTGGGCGGTCTTGCCGTTGGTCAGGTTACGCACGTAGGCGAACTTGCCGCCGTTGAGCGGGATCAGGTACTTGAACTCGCCCAGCACGCTCAGGGCGCCACCCTGGCCGGCCTGGCCGGCGCGGACGGATGCGCGGGCGGTCTTCGAGGTGTTGCTCGCCACGGAGGTACTCCTTGCACGACATGCACGACATGGGAAAGGCACACCACTCTACCGCATCCGCCAACCGTCCCTCAGGCGCCGATCGGGACCGGCCGACCTGCCGTCCGGCCCGTCCCCGGCGTCCGGTTAGCTATTTGGAGGGCCAGTTCGCCGATTCCCTGGCGCACCATCCGTCACACCAGTCATCATGTGTGCAGCACCGACTGGTGATCGAGGTCGTAGGGGAAGACGCACCTCGCTCTCCGGGAGGTCACCGTGCCAACGCGTGGCGTCGTATACGTCCACTCGACCCCCCTCGCCGTGTGCCCACACGTCGAGTGGGCGATCGCGCGCGTCCTCACCGCGCCGGTCAACCTGCACTGGACGACCCAACCGGTCGATCCCTCCGCCAGACGGGCGGAGTGCAGTTGGACCGGACGGCCGGGGACGGGCGCAGAGTTGGCTGCTGCCCTCCGGCAGTGGCCGATGATCCGCTTCGAGATCACCGAGGAACCGAGCGCCGGGGTCGACGGCGAACGGTTCATGTACGTACCGGGCCGGGGACTCTTCCGCGCCGCCATGGGCGCCGCGGGAGACACCCAGCTCGGCGAAGACCGGCTCCGGGCGATCATGGCGGCCGCCCGGGCGCCGGAAGCACTGGCGCACGCCTTGGAGAAGGCGCTCGGCACACACTGGGACGCCGAACTGGAGCCCTACCGCTACGCGGGGGACGGGGCTCCGGTGACGCTGCTCACCCGGGTCGGCTGACCGCTTCCTCCCTGTCATGACCGCGCCGGCCGGTTCGGCCGCCCGGGACGTCCCGTCCCGGCGGTCGGCCGGCCGGTCCTGCGACATGCGCCGATTTGCCGGGCCGGGGCGGCGGCTGGTGGGATGGCGGCGTGTCGAATCCCCGGTGGCGGACCGCCGTCGCGCTCACCGTCCTGACCGCGCTGACCCTCGCCGGCTGTGGCGCCGACCCCGGCCCGCCCGCCGAACCGGAGCGGTCACCCACCAGCACCCCCGCCCCGGCGGCGACCCCGTCACCGGACGACCCCGCCGCGCTGGCGGCCGCCGCCGTGGTCGCCACCCTGGGTGACGAGGACCTCGCCGGCCAGGTCCTGATGCCCTACGCGTACGGCAACTCGGCGACGAAGGTGACGGCCGGCTCGGCCGCCGGCAACCAGAAGCTGGCCGGCGTCGACACCCCGGCGCAGATGGTCGAGAAATACCGTCTCGGCGGGCTGATCCTGGTCGGCTTCTCCGCCGACGACCCCACCGGCGGCAACCAGCCCACCACCAATGTCGAGAACCCGAAGCAGGTCCACGACCTGACCGCCGGGCTGCAGAAGGCGGCGGCCGGGCTGCCCGCCGGCAAGGCACCGGCCGGCGGACCCGCCGCACCGCTGCTGATCGGCACCGACCAGGAGTACGGCGCCGTCACCCGGATCCGGACCGGGGTCACCCAACTGCCGACCGCGATGGCGTTCGGCGCGGCCGGCGACGCGGGCCTGACCGAGTCCGCCTGGCACGTCGCCGGCGCCGAACTGGCCGCCCTCGGCGTCAACGTCGACTTCGCGCCGGTCGCCGACGTACTCGGCGCCTCGGACAGCGTGGTCATCGGCTCGCGGTCGTACGGCTCCGACCCGAAGGCCGCGGCGGTCCAGGTCGGCGGCGCGGTCCGCGGGCTGCAGCGCGCGGGCGTCGCGGCGACCCTCAAGCACTTTCCCGGGCACGGCCACACCGCCGCCGACTCGCACACCGACCTGCCGGCGCTGAACCAGGACCGGGCCGCGCTCGACGCCGACGACCTGCCGCCGTTCAGGGCCGGGATCGACGCCGGCGCCTGGCTGGTGATGTCCGGCCACCTCGACGTGCGGTCGATCGACCCCGGCACCGCGGCCACCTTCTCCCGCAAGGTGCTGACCGACCTGCTCCGCGGCGAACTCGGGTTCACCGGAGTGGTCGTCACCGACGGCATGAACATGGCGCCGGCCCAGCAGTGGCCGGCCGGCGAGGCCGCCGTCCGGGCGATCAACGCCGGCAACGACCTGCTGCTGATGCCGCCGGACGTGGCGGCCGCCCACGCCGGGCTGCTCGCCGCCCTGCGTGACGGCTCGCTGCCCCGGGAGCGGCTGGTCGAGGCGGCCACCCGGGTGCTCACCCTGAAGTTCCGCCTCGCCGGGCAGGCCCGGCCCGAGATGTCGACCGTCGGCAGCACCGCGCACGCCGAGGCGGTCGGCAAGCTCAGCGCCGCCGCGATCACCCAACTGCGCGGCGCCTGCGCGACCCCGCCCGTACGCGGGCCGATCACCGTGTCGTCGTCGGGCGGCCGGGACGGCACCCGCGCCGCGCTCACCGAGGCGCTGCGGGCCAACGGCGTCAAGGTCGTCGACAGCGGAGGCACCGTCGTGCACCTCGTCGGGTACGGCGACGGGGCCGGCGACCTGCGGGCCGATGCCGACGTCACGGTCGGCATGGACACGCCGTACCTGCTCGGCAGGGCGAAGTCCGGGGTGCTGATCGCGACGTACTCGTCGAGCCGGCTGTCGATGACCGCGCTGGCGCGGGTGCTGGCCGGCAAGGCGGGCAGCCCGGGCCGCTCGCCGGTCGAGGTCGCCGGGCTACCCCGGACGTCCTGCCGGTAGCCGGACCCGCCTACCGGCGGGGCGCCGGGGAAACGCCAAGATCCGCGTGATCAGGGGCTGGTCACCGCGGCGCGCCGGCGACACGCGGGACGTACTCCCTGATCACGCGGATCTTGGGGTGGGGCTGGGTGGGTCTCAGACCCGGGTGAAGACCAGGGCCACGTTGTGGCCGCCGAAGCCGAACGAGTTGTTCAGGGCGGCCGGGATGTCCAGGTGGCGGGCCTTGTTCGCGGCCACGTCGAGGCTGAGGTCGTCGTCCGGGTCGTCGAGGTTGATCGTCGGCGGGACGATGCTGTCGCGGATGGCCAGGATGGTGGCGATCGACTCCAGCGCGCCGGCGGCACCGAGAAGGTGGCCGGACATCGACTTGGTGGCGGTCAGCACCGGGTGGTCGCCCAGCGCGAGCCGCAGCGCGGCGATCTCGGCCATGTCCCCGACCGGCGTCGAGGTGGCGTGGGCGTTGACGTGCACGATGTCGCTCTTCGCGACACCGGAGTCGGCCAGCGCCTTCGTGATCGCCCGTACCGCGCCCGAACCCGCCGGGTCCGGCTGCACGATGTCGTAGCCGTCCGACGTGATGCCGGAGCCGGCCAGCCGGGCGTAGACGCGGGCGCCGCGGGCGGCGGCGTGGTCGGCCCGTTCGAGTACGAGCGCACCGGCGCCCTCACCGAGGACGAAGCCGTCCCGGGCCTTGTCCCACGGCCGGGAGGCGCGTTCCGGGTCGTCGTTGCGGGTCGACATGGCCCGCATCGAGGCGAACCCGGCGATCGGCATCGGGTGGATGACGGCCTCGGTGCCACCGGCCAGCACCACGTCGGCCCGGCCGGCCCGGATCAGGTCCAGGCCGAGCGCGACCGCCTCCGCGCCGGTCGCGCAGGCGCTGGCGACCGAGTGCACCCCGGCCTTGGCACCCAGTTCGAGACCGACCCAGGCGGCCGGTCCGTTGGGCATCAGCATCGGAATGGTGTGCGGGGACACCCGCCGCGGACCGGAGGCCTCCAGGATGTCGTCCTGGGCGAGCAGGGTCTGCGCCCCGCCGATCCCGGAGCCGACACTCACGGCCAGCCGCTCGGGGTCGAGACCCGAGTCGACCAGTCCGGCGTCGGCCCACGCCTGGTGCGCGGCGATCAACGCGATCGCCTCGGACCGGTCGAGCCGGCGGAGCCGGACCCGGTCGAGGACCTCGGCCGGGTCGACGGCGAGTTCGGCCGCGATGCGGACCGGAAGCTGGGCGGCCCACTCCTGGGTGAGCGCGCCCACCCCGGAGCGGCCGGCGAGCATGGCCTCCCAGGTCGACGCGACGTCCCCGCCCAGCGGGGTCGTCGCGCCCAGCCCGGTGACGACGACGTCGGTACGACTCATGTCAGGACTGCGCCTCGATGTACGCGACCGCGTCACCCACGGTCTTGAGGTTCTGCACCTCGTTGTCGGGGATCTTGACGCCGAACTTCTCCTCGGCGGCGACGACGACCTCGACCATGGACAGCGAGTCGACGTCCAGGTCGTCGGTGAACGACTTTTCCGCGGTCACGTCGTCCGGGTTCACGCCGGCGACCTCTTCGAGGATCTCGGCGAGACCGGCGGTGATTTCGTCACGGGTGGGCATCTTCGGTGTCTTCCTCTCGATGGGTGGGTCGTTTCCGGTCAGGCGCCGCTACGGACAGCGGACGACCTGCCCGGCGTAGGTGAGGCCGCCGCCGAACCCGAAGAGCAGGACCGGGGCGCCCGAGGGCACCTCCCGGCGCTCGACCAGCTTCGACAGGGCCAGCGGCACGCTGGCCGCGGAGGTGTTGCCGGACTCCACGATGTCCTTGGCGATCAGGGCCTGGGGCATCCCGAGCCGCTTGGCGATGCCCTCGATGATCCGGGCGTTGGCCTGGTGCGGCACGAACGCGGCGATCTCCTCGGGGGCCACCCCGGCCCGCTCGCACGCCTTGAGGGCCATCGGGGCCAGCGCCGTGGTCGCCCAGCGGAAGACGGCCTGGCCCTCCTGCTGGATGTACGGCCGCCAGCCCTCGATGCGTACGGCGTCGCTCTTCTCCGGCACCGAGCCCCACACGACCGGGCCGATCCTCGACGGCTCGTCCGGGCCGGTGGCGCTGACCACGGCCGCGCCCGCCGCGTCGCCGAAGATGATGCAGGTCGAGCGGTCGGTCCAGTCGACCATGTCGGACAGCTTCTCGGCCCCGATCACGATCGCGTTGCGGGCCGCCCCGGCGCTCAGCGCGTGGTCGACGGTGGCCAGCGCGTAGGAGAAGCCGGAGCAGGCGGTGTTGATGTCGTACGCGCCCGGGGCGCTGATGCCGAGCCGGGCGGCGACCCGGCAGGCGACGTTGGGGCTGCGGTCGATCGCGGTGCAGGTGGCGACCACGACGAGGTCGATGTCGGCGGCGCTGAGGCCCGAGTTGGCCAGCGCCTTGCCGGCGGCGGCGGTCGCCATGTCGGCGACCGACTCACCGTCGGCGATGCGCCGGGTGACGATGCCGACCCGGTCGCGGATCCACTCGTCGTTGGTGTCGACCATCCGGGCCAGGTCGTCGTTTGTCAGTACCCGGGACGGCTGGTAGTGCCCGAGGGAGACGATGCGTGATCCCATGCTTGGCTACCTCTCCTTCGCGCCGGAGATCCGGGCGTACGGGGCGCTCACAGGTGCCCGCCGAGGCGGGCGAGGGGCTGGCCGGGCGCGACCGGGTCGTTGTGGGCGGCCAGCCATTCGGTGAGTACGCCGGAGCCGTGCGCCGCCACGTCGACCGGACCCTGCCGGGTCGCGATGTGGCCGATGAGTTCGCCAGCGCCGATGCTGTCGCCCTCGGTGAGCCGGGGGGCCGGCTCGAACGTTCCGGCGCCGGGGGAGACCACGACCCGGAACCGGGAGGCCGGTTCGTGGCTCGGGGCCGTGCCGTGCCGGGCGATCAGGTCCCGGGCCGCCGGCAGGTCGTCGGGTGTCCGGAGGGTGACGAGCTCGGGCAGGCCCGAGTCCTTCAG
Organism: Polymorphospora sp. NPDC051019; assembly: GCF_040683055.1. Taxonomy (NCBI): domain Bacteria; kingdom Bacillati; phylum Actinomycetota; class Actinomycetes; order Micromonosporales; family Micromonosporaceae; genus Polymorphospora; species Polymorphospora sp. NPDC051019. The sequence goes on from NZ_JBFBCH010000003.1 coordinate 296,387, forward strand.
CTCCCGCTTGATCAGGTTGGTCAGCGCGCCGGCCGGGGGCAGCTCGATCACCGCGGTCACGCCGAGGTCGACCAGCGTACGCATGCACAGGTCCCAGCGCACCGGCGCGGTGACCTGGCGGACCAGGCGCTGCAGCATCTCCCGGCCGTGGGGCACGGGGGCGCCGTCGACGTTGGAGAGCAGGATCCGGGCCGGGTCGGCCGGCGTGATGCCGGCGGCGACCACGCCGAGCGCCCGTTCGGCGGTCGCCATGTAGGGGGTGTGGAACGCGCCGGCCACCTGCAGCGGCATCACCCGGGCCCCGGCCGGCTTCTCGGCGGTGAACTTCGCCAGCTTCTCGGCCGCCCCGGCGGCGACGATCTGACCGGCGCCGTTGTGGTTGGCGGCGTGCAGGCCGTACGACTCGATCGCGGCGAGCACCTCGGCCGGCTCGCCGCCGAGCACGGCGGCCATCCCGGTCGGTTCGAGGCCGCAGGCGGCGGCCATCTCGCGGCCGCGTACGGCGGCCAGGGTGATCGCGGCCTCGGCGGGCAGCACCCCGGCGAGCGCGGCGGCGCCCAGTTCGCCGACGCTGTGGCCCGCGGTGAGCGCGACGTCGTGCATCGGCAGGTGCTCGCCGGCGAGCAGGGCGGCGGCGACCAGCAGCGGCTGGGTGCGGGCGGTGTCCTTGATCTCGTCGGCGTCCGCCTCGGTGCCGAGGTGTACGAGGTCGACGCCGGCCAGGGCGGACCACCACCGCAGCCGTGACTCGGCGCCGGGCAGCTCGAGCCACGGGGTGAGGAAGCCGGGCTTCTGGGAGCCTTGGCCGGGAGCGATTACGGCGAGCACGTCTAAGACTCTCCTGGATACCAGCGGGTCACGTGGTTGCCGCGACCGACCAATCCGCACTACGACCTTTGTGGGATGTCTACAACAATCGACGGGGCGGCGATGCTTTATGGGCGGATTGCCGTAAATGTGGGTACCGGTCGCCCCGGGTGGCGTCGTCAGCCGGCGGGAGACACGACCGGCGGTGCCGGGTCCAGCCGGCCGATCGTGAGGGCCACCCGCAGGGTGAACGTGTCCCGGGCCGACAGCGGTGAGAACCCGGTCACGTCACCCACCCGCCGCAGCCGGTAGCGGACCGTGTTCGGGTGCACGAACAGCGCGCGGGCGGCGCTCTCCAGCACCCCACCGGCGGCGAAGAACGCGTCCAGCGTCTCCATCAGCTCGCCACCGGCGCGGACCAGTGGCGCGTACACGTCCTGGCGCAGGGTTCGCCGGGCCTCGCCGTCGCCGGCCAGCGCGCGTTCGGGCAGCAGTTCCACGGCGGCCACCGGGCGCGGTGCCGCCGGCCACGCCGGCGCCGCCCGGAACCCGGCGAGCGCCGCCCGCGCCGAGTCGGTCGCCTCCTCCAGGCGCGGCACCGCCGGTCCCACCACCACCGGCCCGCCGCCGAACCCGGCCAGCATCTTCGTCGCGGCCGCCATCGGGTCCGCCGCCCCGCCGAGCACGACCACCAGCCGGTCACCGTGCACCCCGCCGATGATCTCCACGCCGATCCGGCGGGCCGCCCGGTAGATGGTGTGCAGCACGGCCGCCACCTCGCCGCCCGGCGACCGGCCCACCGCCACCGCGACCGGCTGCGCGTCCCCCCATCCCAGGGCAGCCGCCCGGCTGGCCAGCACGTCCGCGGAGTCGCCCCGCAGCAGCGCGTCGACCAGCAGCGCCTGCAACCGGGCATCCCAGGCGGTCCGTGACTCGGCGGCCCGCGCGTAGACCCGGGCGGCGGCGAACGCGATCTCGCGGGAGAACTTCAGCACCGCCTCCCGCAGCAACCGCTCTTCGCCGCTGGCGGCCAGGTGCGGCACCTGCTCCTCCACCACGTCGATCATCACCTTGATCAGCGCGACGGTCTGTTGCAGGCTGATCGACCGGGCCAGGGCCAGTGGCGCCGCCGCGAACACCTCGTCGGACACCTCGGTCGGGCTGCCCAGCGCCGCGCCACCCTGGCGCAGCCACTCCACGAGCGACCGCACCCCGGTCTGCGCGACCAGCATCACCCAGGCCCGCTGGTCGGCCGGCAGCTCCCGGAACCAGGGCAGGGTCTCGTCCATCCGGGACACGCTCGCCGTCGCCAGCGCGCCCGCCGACCGCTCGATCCGGCGCAGGGTGTCGGCCAGCTCACCGCCGGCCAGCTCGACCGGCACCTGGTCCGTGCCGGTGGCCGGTCCGGGCTCCGCGCCCGGCACCTTCGCCCGGGCGGCCTCCCCGCCCGGCGCCCGGCCGGACGCACGACGCTTCGCCCGCGCCGGCCCGGCACCCTCGGTCACCACCGCCCCAGCCTGCCATGCGGCGCCGCGCCGCCGGAAACGCGGGCGCGTGTCACGATGCTGGGATGATCGCCCGCCCGCACCCTGCCGTGCCGCTGCTCGCGCTGGCCGCGTTCACCGTCCTGCTGGCGCTGGTGACCGGCGGGTGGGCGCCGCTCGACCACCTCGACACCGCGGTCGCCGACGCGCTGCGCCGCCACGGGGCCGGCAACCCCGACCTGGTCGCGGTGGTGCGGGTGGCGACCGACGTCGCCGCCACGTTGCCGTACCTGGCCGCCGGCGTCGTGGTCACCGTCGTCCTCGCGGTACGCCGGGACCGGGTACGCGCCGTCTTCTGCGCCGCCGTCACCGTCGTCGTACCGGTGCTGTGGGCCCTGATGCACTGGCTGCTACACCACCCGCGCCCGCCGGACGCCTTCGTGGAGATCGACAGCAACGGCTTCCCGAGCGGGCACACCAGCAACGCGGCCGCGGCCGCGCTCGCCGCCGTACTGCTGCTCTGGCCCCGGCAGGGGCGGACCGCGCGGACCGTGACGGTGCTGCTGGCGGTGGCGTTCGCCCTGTACGTCGGCATCACCCGGCTCGTCCTGCTCGCCCACTGGCCGGCCGACGTGCTCGGCGGCTGGCTGCTCGCCCTCGGCGTGGTGCCGCTGCTCGCGCGGGCGGCCGTCGCCGGCCGTCCGGCGGCCGCCCGCGGCACCGGCCGGGAGGCCCGCTCAGGGAGCCGGTAGGCGCAGCTCCTGGGCGAGGATCGCGGCCTGCACCCGGCTGCGCAGGCCGAGCTTGGTCAGGATCCGGCTGACGTGGGTCTTCGTGGTGCTCTCCGCCATCGCCAGCCGATCGGCGACCTGCTGGTTCGACAGGCCCAGGCCGAGGCAGGCCAGCACGTCGACCTCCCGCGCGGTCAGCCCGGCCAGTACCCGCCGGTCCGGCGGCGCGCCCCCGGTCGCGGCGAAGGCGGTGATCAGCCGCCGGGTCACCGCCGGGGCGAGGACGCCCTCGCCCCGGGCCACCGTACGCACCGACTCGACCAGCCCGGCGGCGTCGGTGTTCTTCAGCAGGAAGCCGCTGGCACCGGCCCGCAGCGCGCCGTAGACGTACTCGTCGAGGTCGAACGTGGTGAGCACGAGCACGTCGGCCAGCCCGGCCCCGACGATCTCGGCCGTCGCCCAGAGCCCGTCCCGGCCGGGCATCCGCAGGTCGAGCAGGGCCACGTCGGGGCGTACGGCCCGGCACAGCTCGACCGCCTCCGCGCCGTCGGCGGCCTCGCCGACCACCGTGATGTCGGGTGCCGCGTCGAGGATCAGGACCAGGCCGGCGCGTACGGCGGGCTGGTCGTCGGCGACCACCAGGCGGATCGTCACGCCGTCTCCCCACCGGTCGGCAGCTCGGCGCGGACCAGCCAGGTCGGGCCGTGCCGGCCGGCGTCGAAGTGCCCGCGCAGCAGTTCGGCGCGTTCGCGCATGCCCACCAACCCGGCCCCGGCGCCCAGCGCCGCACCCCGGCCGGCCACCTCGGGCAGCGGATTGCTGACCACCAGCCGGACCAGGCCGGGGTCGTAGCCGACCGTCACCGCCGCCCGGCCGGCGCCGTGCTTCAGCGCGTTGGTCAGCGACTCCTGCACGATCCGGTACGCGGCCAGGTCGACGTTGGCGGGCAGTGGCCGGACCGTCCCGGTGGTCTCCAGACGCACGTCCAGCCCGGCGCCACGCGCCTGGGCGATGAGCCGGTCCACCCCGGCCAGCCCCGGCTCGACGGTCCGGGACAGCGCCGGCGTCTCCGGCCCGGCGGCGGCCGGTTCCCGCAGCAGGTCGATCATCCGTCGCATCTCGGCCAGCCCCTGCACACTGTTCTCCCTGATCACCTGTAGGGCCTGCTCGACCCTGGGCCGTTCCAGCCCGGGTACGGACAGCACGGCCGTGGAGTGGATCGCGACCGCGCTGAGGTGGTTGGCGACCACGTCGTGCAGTTCCCTGGCCATCCGGGTGCGTTCGGCGGTGATCGCCTGGCGGCGGTCGAGTTCGGCGAGCCGGGCGGCCTTCTCGGCCCGGTCACGTTCGGCGGTGGCCTGGTCGCGGTACTGCCGTACGGTCAGCCCGGTCAGCACCGGCAGGGTGCCGGCCAGCACGGCCGGGATGCCGGCGGCGACCCCGGTCCAGGAACCGACCACGACCAGACCGGCGACCGCGAGCCCCACCGCCAGCGCGCTGGTGATCCACAGCAGCCAGCGCCACAGTCGCGGCGGCCCGTAGACGACGGCGTCGTAGAGCACCTGGGTGTAGACCAGGATGGTGGCCAGCGACACGCCGAGGAGCACGTCGGCGACCGTGCCGGCGGTGCCCACCGCCAGGCCGGCCCGCGGCGCCACCCGACGTAACGCGACCCCGGCGCAGGTCACCGCCAGCGTCACCGAGAACAGGAACCGGATCTCGGCGGGCGCCGGTGAGATCTCCCGGTAGGCGCCGGTGGCCACGATCAGCAGGCCGCCGACCAGGTACAGGCCGGCCAGCGCGAGGTCCCGCCCCAGCGTCCCGCGTCCCACGCCGAGCAGTCCGGTCACCGTCCGATCACATCACAGCCGGTGCCCCGCCGGCTCCACCCGGCCGACGACGCGGGTGGCGGCGGCGTCCGTCGAAGGATGTACGCCTCCCCCCTTCGATGTATCCGCATCTCGCCGCCAGTGCTGACGTCCACCGCCCGGCCGTCCACGACGCTGGAAGCCGGCCGGACTGTTCGGGGAGGGGTGGCGGCTGTGGTGCTCGCGGTGATCGTGGCGTGTGAGATCGGCTTCTGGGTGGTGCTGGGCGCCGGGCTGGTGGCCCGCTACCTGTTGCGGATGCGCCGGCTCGGGGCGGCGCTGCTGGTCTGCGTACCGCTGGTCGACGTGGTGCTGCTGGTGGCGACCGTGATCGACCTGCGGGGTGGGGCCACGGCGACCTTCGTCCACGGGCTGGCCGCGGCGTACCTCGGGTTCTCGGTCGCTTTCGGGCACTCGATGGTGCGCTGGGCCGACCAGCGGTTCGCGCACCGGTTCGCCGGTGGCCCGCCGCCGTGGAAGCCGCCGAAGGGCGGGCCGGCGCGGGTCAGGTACGAATGGCGTGAATGGGGCAAGGCTGTCTTGGCCTGGGCGATCGCCTGCGCACTGCTCGGCGGCGGCATCCTGCTCGTCGGCGACTTCGCCCGGACCGGGGAACTGGCTGCCTGGGTGGCCCGCCTCACCGCCGTAATCGTGATCTGGCTGCTCGCCTACCCGGTCTGGACAACGATTTCCCATCGATCAGCCGCCGAGTGAGTTTCGCCTCAGTCTCGATGTCACCGACTTCTAGTAGCGTCCAGGGACCGGCCGATGCCGGTCGGGCCCGCGCCACAACCGGCAGCGTAGGCCCGGTATGGACGGCCGCGTCCCACGAGGACGCGCGGGGTTTGGTGAGGAGATCGAGATGGCGCAAGGGGAGGCCGGAAACGGTTGCGCCGACGAAGAGGTCTCCCGGCTGGTCGACCCCCCGGAGGCGGACGCCGCGCCCGGCGGGGCCGGGGCGGGCCGCTGGGTGTGCGGGGTCGGCCCCCACCAACTCGGCCCGCCGGTCCTCGACGACGACGTCGAAGCCGACGAAGACACCGACCCCGTCCCCGACCGGCAGCTCGACGGCTCCACCGTCCTGCCCCGCGGCACCCTGCCCAGCACCTGCCGGACCGACCTGCACGGCTGGGCCGGCGCCCACCGGCACGGCGCCGTCCGCCCGACCCGGCGCAAGAACCGCCGGCAGCGGCCCCCGCGCCGGTGGTGCTGACCGGCGCCCGCCGCCCCGTCAGTCCCGTACCCCGAGGGTGTCGGCCGGTCGCAGCGCCAGCCGCAGCCCGAGCGTCCCGTACGTCGCCACCAGCCAGATCGCGCTCGCGAAGGTGAACGCCACCGTCCCGGCGAGGTTCTTGAACGGGATCATGACCGGCAGCCACAGTGCGGCCAGCAGCAGGTGCCAGCGCAGGAAGCCGGTCCAGCGGCCCACCCTGGCGACGGCGGCGCCCATCACGATCGTCGACAACTGCGACAGCGGCCAGCACATGTCCAGCACCAGCATCCACCCCGGCTCGACCCCCTGCTCCGGATAGGCGAACGCGAAGACCGACCAGAGCATCGCCGGCGCCAGCAGGGCCAGCACGACGATCGGGAACGCCCGGCCCTTGCGCGGACCGGTCGCCCGGGTCGCCAGCACGACCAGGGTCAGGGCCGCCACCCCGCACAGGAAGACCATGCTGGTGGCGTTCTCCAGCGGCTGGACGTCCTGGTCCATCTGGTCGCCGGCGGCCAGCGTGCCGATCGCCCAGGCGACCGCCCCGGCGGTGAGGGCGATCCCGGCCGCCCGGATCCGGGGGACCAGCCGGTGCCGGTCGGCGGCCGGCCGGGGGGCGCCGGGTTCGACCCGGGCCCGTTCGATGTGCACACTCATCGTGACTCCTTCGGTTCGATTCGACTGCCGACGCTGACGATCCGCGTCGACCGTCCCGGGCAGCCAGGTAGTGCCGGCCCGATCCGGTCCCGTGATCACGGCCGTTCGCGCGTACGGGTGTCCCGGGGGTGACGGGACACCGGCCCCCGAGACAGCGGGACACCCCACCGGGCAACCTGTACCGGTGGGAGCTGACCTACGGACGAAGGCACCGGCGGCACCGGAGCGTCCGGCGGGGGAGACGGGCGCCGCCGGAGCCGCCACCGACCGGTGGCTGGCGTACGTCGTGTTCGGGCTCGCCGCCCTGTGCGGCGTACTGACCGTGGCCAGCTTCTGGTGCGACCTGGTCGAACCCGACCTGCCCCGGCCCGGCCCGCTGGACTTCACCGCCTGGTCGTCCACCCTGCCCGGTTTGGCGTTCGCGCTGTCCGGTGCGCTGATCGCGGCCCGGGTGCCCCGGCACCGGATGACCTGGATCCTCACCGGCGGCGGGCTGATCGCCTGCCTGGACGGCTTCGCCGCGACGTACGCGGCCCTGTCCGTCCTCGCCCACGACGGCGGGCTGCCGCTGACCGGCCCGGCGGTGTACGTCGGCGCCCGCTTCGGGCCGATGATCAATCTGGTCGTACCGCTGGTCCTGCTGTTCTTTCCGGACGGTCGGCTGCCGTCGCCCCGCTGGCGGCTGCCGGCGGCGCTGTCGCTGGCCGGCACCGGCACGGCCGTGCTGCTGATGCTCACCGTGCCGTGGGACCTCGTCTCCGGCGGCGAACCAGTCCCGCCCGGCCTGGCCGGGGTGTCCCTCGACCCCGTCACGCCGCCGCTGCCGGCCGGGTTCTGGGCGTCCGCCCAGTACCTCATCCCGGCCTCGCTCCTGGTCAGCCTGGTCGTACCGGTCGCCGCCTTCGCCCGGCGGTTCGGCCAATCGGACCCCGAGCGGCGGGCCCAGTTGCGGTGGATGCTGCTCGCCGGCAGCCTGAGCCTGCCGCTGCTGCCGGTCGCGTTCGTCCTCGGCGGCCAGTTCATCGGCAGCGCGATGTTCGCGCTCTCCATGGTCGCCGTCAGCGCCGCGGTCGCCGTCGCGGTGACCCGCTACCGGCTCTACGACGTCGACGCACTGCTCGGCTGGACCCTGCTCTACGGCCCGCTCGCCGCCGTCATCGTCGCCGTCGACATCGCCGTCTTCGTCGGCGTCGGCACGCTCGTCGACGACCCGGTCGCCGCCGTCGTCGCCGCCGGCTTCGTCGCGGTCCTCTACGGGCCGCTGCGCGCCAGGATGCAGCGCCTGGTCACCCGGCTGCTGCGGGGCCGCGGCGAGCCGTACGACGTCGTCTCCGTCCTGGCCCGGCGGCTGGAGGAGTCCAGCGGGCCGGACGAGCAACTGCTCGCCGTAGCGCGTACGGTCTCCACCGCCTTCCGGTCCCCGTACGTCCGGGTCGAACTGGACCGGGCCGACGGGCGGACGGTCGTCGCCGGGTACGGCACGCCCCGCGACGACGTGGTGGTGCTGCCGTTCGCCTACCGGGGGGTGCCGATCGGGCGGCTCACCCTGCTGGCCCGGCCCGGCAACCGGCTCTCCGACGCCGACCAGCGGCTGCTCGCCGACGTCGTACGGCAGGCCGGCGCGGCGGCCCGGGCGACCGCGCTCACCGAGGAACTGCAGCGCAGCCGGGAGGCGCTGGTGACCGGGGTCGCCGAGGAACGCCGGCGGCTGCGCCGGGACCTGCACGACGGGCTCGGCCCGGCGCTCGCCGCCGCCGCGCTGAAGATCGAGGCCGCGCGGAACGTGGCCCGGCGGGACGTCGCCGGGGCCGACGGCATCCTGACCCAGGTCGCCGGCGACCTGACCGCGGTGCTCGGTGACGTCCGCCGGCTCGTGCACGACCTGCGGCCGCCCGCCCTGGACCAGTTCGGACTCGTCGGCGCGGTCGAGCAGGTGGCCGCCCGGTTCCGTGGCGGACCGCTGGACGTCACCGTCACCACCTCGGGCGATCTGTCGGCGCTGCCGGCGGCGGTCGAGGTCGCCGCGTACCGGATCGTCGGCGAGGCACTGGCGAACGTGTCCCGGCACGCGGCCGCCACCCACTGCACGGTCGAGCTGGCGGCCGGTGACCGTACGCTGCGCGTCGAGATCGCCGACGACGGCCGCGGCGCCGCCCCCGACGCGCTGGTCGGGGTGGGGCTGCTCGGGATGCGGGAGCGCGCCGAGGAACTCGGCGGCGCGTGTACGGTGACGCGTCGTCCTTCCGGAGGAACACTGGTCAGTGCCATGATCCCTTACGGCCGGTCCGTGACTGACGGGGCCGCCGCTGAGGCTTGAGGGAGTTAGCCGGGATGACGCTCCGGGTGCTGGTGGCCGACGACCACCCCGTCTACCGTGACGGGCTACGGATGATGCTGACCTCCACCGGCACCGTCGACGTCGTCGGCGCCGCCGCCGACGGGATCGAGGCGGTCGAGCTGGCCGCCGAGCTGCGTCCCGACGTCGTGGTGATGGATCTCCAGATGCCCCGGCTCGACGGGATCGAGGCGACCCGCCGGGTGCTCGCCGACGCGCCGGCGACCGGCGTGCTCGTGCTGACCATGCACGACGGTGACGAGAGCGTCTTCGCCGCCATGCTCGCCGGCGCCCGCGGCTATCTGCTCAAGGGGGCCAACCAGGACGAGATCCTGCGGGCGATCACCGCGGTCGCCGGCGGGGAGGTCATCTTCGGCCCGGCCCTGGCCGCCCGGGTGACCAGCTACTTCGCCACCCTGGCCACCGCCAGCCGGGCCGACGCCGACCCGTTTCCGCAGCTCACCGCGAGGGAACGGGAGGTGCTGGGGCTGATCGCCGGCGGCCTGTCGAACCGGCAGATCGCCGACCGGCTCTTCCTGTCACCCAAGACGGTCCGCAACAACGTCTCGAACGTCTTCACCAAGCTCCAGGTGGCGGACCGGGCGCAGGCGATCGTCCGGGCCCGGGAGGCCGGGCTGGGCCGGTGACCGACCGGGCCCGCTACCGGGCCGACGCACCCGGACGGGGCGTCACCTGGTGCGGCCCCGTCATCTGCGCGGCTCCGTCACCTGCTGCGGCGGCGTCACCTGGTGCGGCGGCGGACCAGCAGGGCGATGCCGGCCAGGCCCAGGGTGATCACCACCACCACGGCGGCGTTCATCAGCAGCACCTCCCGCAGGTCGGCGAACATCTCGTCGAGATCGTCGCCGGGACGCAGCGCGTCCTCCGGGATCGCCCGCTCGCCACCGCCGATCCCGGCACTGACCGCGTCGTGCTGCTCCGGCAGCGGGGCGCCGGCCACCCGCAGCGCCTCCGGCATGCTCAACCGGCCGAAGAACCACGCCTCGGCGGTCTTGCGCTTGTCGGGCTGCTTGGCCGGACGGAAGGCCCGCGGGCCGCCGCCGGCCAGCGGGTAGAGGTCGTACGTCTCCGTCGCCCGGTCCTCGATGGACACGACCAGGACGTATTTCGGGCCGAGCGTCTCGGGCTTCGGGGCGGCGGCGTGCCAGGCCCGGTCGAGCCAGTTGACCTGGTCCATGACCGCGGTGAAGATCTCCGGCTGCTGCTCGGCGACCACCACGAGCGGTTCGGCGAGATCGTCGCCGCTGATCGTCACCGACGTCGGTGCCGGCGGCACCTCGGGGGCGGCGTGCGCCGCCGGGGCGCCGGGCAGCGCGAACAGGCCCACGGCGAACAGCGCGACCCCGACAATGATTCGACGGCCCACCCCACGGATCACGACCGACCTCCTCGCCCCGTATCGATGGATGGTCTTGCTGGGTCTGGTGCACGTGTTGTCTGCTGTGGCTGGTGAGCGGGTGCCGCGAGGTGCCGGAAAAACCGTCCTCAAAGGCAAAGACGCCACCCGACGTCCCTCGGTTGCACCGGTTGGCGCACTATTTGGAACTATCTGCCATGGCCGACCGACCAACAACTTGAGTCGATCGTTAGCGGCCGAATCGTAACTGCGCGGAGGATGGCATGGGCGGCAGGGTCCACAGGTTGACGGCACTGACGCTCGGCGTCATCGTGGGTGCGCTGAGCGTGTTGTTACTCGCCGGTCCGGCCGCCGCGCACAACTCCTTCACCGGCAGCGACCCGGAGAACGGCGCCACCCTCGACAAGGCGCCGGAGACGGTGCAGCTGCGCTTCCTGTCCCGGCTCGACCCGGCCACCACCAAGGTGACCGTGACCGGACCCGACGGCGCGGCCACCTACGGCGGCGAGCCGACCTTCGACGGCAACCGGGTCACCGTGCCCTTCACCCTCGGGCCGGCCGGGCTCTACACCGTCGCGTACGAGGTGATCTCCGGCGACACCCACCCGATCAAGGGGTCGGTCAAGTTCACGCTCTCCGTCGGCGCGACGCCCAGCGTGCCGCCGACCCCGACCGCCGAGCCGACCACGGCACCCCCGTCGCCGTCGGCCACCCCGTCGCTCGCCCCGGCGGCGGCCGAGAACGAGGACGGCCCGGTGTGGCCCTGGCTGATCGGCGGCCTGGTCGTGCTGGCCGCCGTCGTCGCACTGCTCGCCGTCGGGCTCGCCCGGCGCCGCCGCACCTGACGCCCGGAACGCAGCGGCGGCGGCCGCCAGTGGCGGCCGCCGCCGTGTCCTAAGTGGAGCGGATCAGCCCAGCCGGGCGATCGCGTCGCGCAGCCGGGCCGCGGTCCGCTCCCGGCCCAGCACCTCGACCGACTCGAAGAGCGGCAGGCCGACCGTACGGCCGGTGACCGCGACGCGTACCGGGGCCTGGGCCTTGCCGAGCTTCAGCCCGCGCTGCGCGCCGACCTCCTCCAGCGCCGCCTTCAGCGCGTCGGCCGTCCAGTCCGGCAGCGCCTCGAAGGCGGCCAGCGCGGCGGTGAGCAGGTCGGCGGCGCCCTCCTTCATCGCCTTGGCCCACGCCGCCTCGTCGGCCGGGGGCGTCGACAGGAACAGGAAGTCGACGTTCGGCACGATCTCGCTCAGCACCGCGATCCGGGTCTGGGCCAGCGGCGCGACGGCGGCGAACGCCACCGGGTCGAAGTCCTCCGGCCGCCACGGCGGCGCGGCGATCGACTCCGTACCGGTCAGCCACGGGTCGCAGGCGGCGACGAACTCCTCGACCGGCAGTGCGCGGATGTAGTCGCCGTTGAAGGCCCGCAGCTTCTTCTCGTCGAAGAAGGCCGGGGACGGGTTCACCTCCTCCAGCCGGAACTCGTCCTCGATCACCGACCACGGCACGATCTCCCGGTCGCCGGACGGCGCCCAGCCGAGCAGCATCAGGTAGTTGCGCATCGCGTCGGCGAGATAGCCCTCGTCGCGGTAGGCCTCCAGGGCCACCTTGTCGCGGCGCTTCGACAGCTTCTGCCGCTTCTCGTTGACCACCACCGGCACATGCGCCCAGACCGGGGGGCGGGCCCCCAGCGCCTCCCACAGCAGCTGCTGCTTCGGCGTGTTGGGCAGGTGCTCCTCGGCCCGGATCACGTGGGTGATGCCCATGGTCATGTCGTCGACGACGTTGGCGAGCAGGAAGACCGCCGACCCGTCGCCACGGGCGATCACGAAGTCCTCGATCAGCTTGTTCTCGAACGTCGGCTCGCCCCGGATCAGGTCGACGACCTGGGTCGCCCCGTCGTCCGGCGTACGGAACCGCAGTGCCCGGCCCTCGCCGGGACCGAGGCCCCGGTCGCGGCAGAAGCCGTCGTAGCCCTGGTACTGCGAACCGGTGCGGGCCTGGACCGCCTCCCGGGTGCAGTCGCAGTAGTAGGCGAGGCCGCCGGAGTGCAGCTTTTCGGCGGCGGCGCGGTGCTCGCCCGCGTTCGCCGACTGGAAGTACGGACCCTCGTAGCCGCCCCGTTCGATGCCGATCCAGTCGAGGGCGTCGAGGATGCCCTCGGTCCACTCGGGCCGGTTGCGGGCGGCGTCGGTGTCCTCGATCCGCAGGACGAAGACCCCGCCCTGCTGCTTGGCGTAGATCCAGTTCTGGAGGGCCGACCGGGCACCGCCGACGTGGAACATTCCAGTCGGAGAAGGGGCGAAGCGTACGCGTACCGTCACACCCCCAGCCTACGGGCGGCACCGGGGCCGGCCGCCACCAGGTTTCCCCCGTCACGTTCCGGTCGCGCCGTGCCGCGTGGGCGGTACCGTCTTCGCCGGACCACGGCCGGGCACGCGCCGGGGGTGGGTACGGCGCGGGAGGGACCGCCGGTGGAGGAAGTCTCGACGGCGGTCGCCGGCCCGGCGCCGGGCGGGCCCGTACCGCCACCCGTCGGCCGGCCGGGTTGGCGCCGGCCGCTACGCCGGATGCCGGCCGCGCTGCGCCGCGCCGGCACCCTCGACGGGCTGGCCGTCGCCGCCCTGGCCGCCGGGGCGCTGTTCGTCGCGACCGGCCTGCTGCCCACGGCCGACGCGCTGGCCACCGTCGGCCGGACCGGCCCGCTGCTGGTCTTCCTGGTGGCGGTGGTCGTACTCGCCGAACTCACCGCCCGGGCACAGGTCTTCGACGCCGTCGCGGTCCGGATCGCGATCCTCGGCCGGGGCCGGCGGTGGGCGCTGTTCGCGCTGCTCGTGACGTTCGCGACGCTGACCACGATCTTCCTGAACCTGGACACGACGGCGGTCCTGCTGACGCCGGTCATGCTGGCCGTGGCCGCCCGGCTCGGGATCGTCGCCCTGCCGCTGGCGATGACCACGGTGTGGCTGGCCAACACGGCGAGCCTGCTGCTGCCCGTGTCGAACCTGACGAACCTGCTCGCCGCCGACCGGCTCGGACTGCCGGTGGCCGCGTTCGCCGGGCGGATGGCCGCTCCGCAACTCGTCGCCGTGCTGGCGACCGCCGCCTGCCTCTGGCTGCTGCACTGGCGGCGGGACGCCGCCGCCCGCTACCCGGTGCCGGTGCCGCACCGGCCGGCGGACCCGGTGCTGTTCCGGGTCGCCGCGGCGGCGTGCGTCCTGTTCGTGGCCGGCATCGTCGCCGGGGTCACGCTGGCCGCCGTCTCGATCGCCTGCGCCGTCGTGGTGCTGGTCGCCTTCGCGGTACGCGACCGGGCCGCCATCGGTTGGAGCCTGCTCCCGTGGCGGCTGCCGGTGCTGGTCACCGGCCTCTTCCTGATCGTGGAGACGGTCGGCCGGCACGGCCTGTCCAGCCTGCTGGCGGCGCTCGTCGGCACCGATCCCGGCCCGGCCGGGATCGGGCTGGCCGCCGCCGTCGGCGCCGTCCTGGCCAACCTGCTGAACAACCTGCCGGCGTACGTCGCCGGCGAGGCGGTGGTGCCGGCCGGGCACACCGACCAGTTGCTCGGGCTGCTGCTCGGGGTGAACGTGGGACCGCTGGTGCTGCCGTGGGCGTCCCTGGCGACCCTGCTGTGGCTGGAGCGCTGCCGGGCGGCCGGGCTGGCGGTGCCCTGGCGGCGGTTCCTGCTCACCGGCCTGGTCACCGCCGTCGTCGTGTTGGCCACCGCCGTCCCCGCCCTGCTCCTGACCGCCGGCTAGCCGCAGGGACCTCCCGCCCTCTGGCCGCCTCCTTGATCGCGGTGATCAGGGAGTTTGCGCCCCGACGCGCCGACGACACGCGCGTCCTGGTCCCTGATCACGGGGATCATGGGATCAGGGGACGGAGCGGATCTTCAGGACCAGGGCGCTGCCCAGCAGGGTCACCGCGGCGGTCACCGCGTAGAGGGTGGGGTAGCCGCCGAGGTAGACGACCATCGGGGCGGACAGGGCGGGGCCGAGGACCTGGGGGGCGGAGTTGGCGATGTTGATGACCCCCAGGTCGCGGGCCCGGTCGGTCGCCTTCGGCAGCACCTGGGTGATCAGCGCGGCGTCGATCGCGAGGTAGACGCCGTACCCGGCGCCGAGCAGCACGGCGGCGACCATCGCCGCCGGCCAGACCGGCCACACGGCGAGCAGCAGCGCCGCCACCGCCATGGTCACCCCGGACCAGACGACGAACACCTTGCGCCGGCCGGACCGGTCGGACAGCCGCCCGCCGACCACGGCCGTGGCCATCAGCCCGGCCGTGTAGAGCAGGATCAGCACCAGCAGGCCGAACTCCGGGTCGGCGTAGCGGACCCGGTCGGTGAGGAAGTAGAGCAGGTAGAGGGTGCCGAGCGCGTTGCCGAGCTGCACCAGGAAGCGGGTGCCGAAGGCCCAGGCGAAGTCCGGGTGACGGCGCGGGCTGACCCACATCCCGGCGACCAGCCGGCGCCAGCGCAGCACCGCCCGGTGCGTACGCGGCAGGACGTCGTCGGCGGTGAACAGGGTGAACGGCAGCGCCAGCACGACCACGGCGACGGCGATCGCGACGTAGCCGGCGGCGTTGCCGGTGAACACGGTCGTCACCAGCACCACGCCGACGACCAGGCCGAGCGCCTGCGGAATGCCGACCCACCCGGAGACACCGCCGCGTTGGGCGACCGGCACCCGGTCCGGTACGGCCGCGGTGAGCGTGGCCAGCATCGCGTTGAGACAGACCTGCGCGGCGACCCAGGCCACCGTCACGCCGAGGATGGTGTGCTGCCCGGCCAACAGCACCAGCGACGCCGCGCCGAGCAGCGCGCCGACCGCGGTCCAGACGTGCCGCCGGCCGAACTCGCGGCCGCCGACCCGCGGGCAGGTGCGGTCGGACAGGGCGCCGGCGAGCGGGTTCGCGACGATCGCGGCGAGCGCGCCGATCCCGGTCACCCAGGCCAGCATGGTCTCCTTGCGGGCCGGGTCGATCGCCTCGACCTGTTGCGGCAGCAGCACCTGGATCGGGGTGAAGAAGGCCATCCACAGGCCCAGGTTGGCGCTGAAGAGCAGGGCCACCCAGCTTCGGCGTACGGGGGTCGTGGGGTCGGCGAGAGCGGCGGGCAGCGCCGCGGGCGTGGGTTCGAGCGTCGTCACCGGCGGGCCTGGCGGATCGCGTCGCGATACCAGGCGTACGAGGTCTTCGGGGTGCGGACCTGGGTGTCGAAGTCGACGTGGACCAGGCCGAAGCGCTGGCTGAAGCCCTCGGCCCACTCGAAGTTGTCGAGCAGCGACCAGACGAAGTAGGCGCGCACGTCGGCGCCCTCGTCGATCGCGTCCCGTACCGCGCGCAGGTGGCCGTCGAGGTAGGCGATCCGGTCCGGGTCGGCGCAGTCGCCGTCCGGTCCGACCACGTCCGGGTAGGAGCAGCCGCTCTCGGTGACGTACAGCGGCGGCAGCGCGTCGCCGTACCGCCGGGTCAGCGTGACCAGGATGTCACGCAGGCCCTCGGGGACGACCGGCCAGCCGAACCCGGTGGTCGGGTAGCCGTCGAGCTGGACCATCTCGAACGGCAGCGGGTGGCCCTCGTCGGGAGCCCGGATGCCGGTCGGGTTGTAGTAGTTGACGCCGATCCCGTCGATCGGCGTGGCGATCACGTCGAGGTCGCCGTCGTGGACGACGGACAGGTCGAAGTCGATCTCGGTCGGATAGCCGAGCCCGAGGACCGGGTCGGTGAACAGCCGGTTGTGCAGCGCGTCGTACGCGGCGACGGCAGCCCGGTCGGCGGCGGTGTCGCCGCAGGCGTGCACGGGGGAGTAGTTGTTGGTGAGCGCCACCGGGCTGCCGGAGTGGGCGCGGACCGCGGCGACCGCCAGGCCGTGCCCGAGCAACTGGTGGTGGGTGGTCGGGAAGGCGTCGAAGAGCATCATCCGGCCGGGGGCGTGGACCCCCATGGCGTAGCCGTAGGTCATGTGCACGACCGGCTCGTTCAGCGTGACCCACAACTTGATCCGGTCGCCGAGCGCGGCGGCGACCAGGGCGCTGTAGTCGGCGAACCGGTAGGCGGTGTCGCGGTCCATCCAGCCGCCGCGGTCTTCCAGCGCCTGCGGCAGGTCCCAGTGGAAGAGGGTGGCGACCGGGTCGATGCCGGCGGCCAGCACGGTGTCGACGAGCCGGTCGTAGAACGCCAGCCCGGTCGGGTTGGCCGGGCCGGTGCCGTCCGGCTGGACGCGCGGCCAGGCGACCGAGAACCGGTACGCGTCGGTGCCGAGGCCGGCCATCAGGGCGACGTCCTCGGGATAGCGGTGGTAGTGGTCGCAGGCCACGTCACCGGTGCTGCCGTCGGCGATCTGGCCGGGCTCGTGGGTGAAGGTGTCCCAGATGGACGGTCCGCGCCCGCCGGTGTCGGCCGCACCCTCGACCTGGTAGGCCGAGGTGGCCACCCCGAAGGTGAAGCCGGTCGGAAAGGCCGGTAGCGGTGGCAGGGCCATTTCGGGCTCCTCAAACGCGAAAGATGCTCGGACTCTATGCCTCGCCCCGTCCGGTCGGAAGCCCCGGTTTTGTCGACAACACGTCTTCGACCCGGCGTGTCGGGCCGCCGCGCCGATGCCGTCGGTCGCGCCGGCGCCGTCCGCCCGGATCGCCGGGGGCGGCCGCGCGGCGCTGCGGAAATGGCCGAGGGCCCGCCGGCCGGTCCCCGGTGGAGCGGGACCGCGGCCGACAGGCCCTCGATCGGTGTGCCGAAATCCCTACGAGTCGCCGCCGGTCTCGCCGACCGGGGCGGCGTTGACGTCGTCGATCGCGTACTTCTTGGCCGCCTCGGCCGGAACCGACACCGGCACCTCACCGCGCCGGGCGAGCTGGGCCAGCGTCGCCACGGCCACCGACTCGGCGTCGACGTGGAAGTGCCGGCGCAGCGCGTGCCGGGTGTCGGAGAGCCCGAACCCGTCGGTGCCCAGCGACGTGTAGTCGCCCGGCACCCAGCGCGCGATCAGGTCGGGCACCGCCCGCATCCAGTCGCTGACCGCCACGACCGGGCCGGCCGCGTCGGCGAGCTTGCTGGCGATGTACGGCACCTTCGGCTCGGCGCCGAGGTTGAGCAGGTTGTGCTCCTCGCACTCGACCGCGTCACGGCGCAGTTCGGTCCACGAGGTGACCGACCAGACGTCGGCGGCCACCCCCCAGTCCTGGGCCAGCAACTGCTGCGCCTTCAGCGCCCACTGCATGCCCGTACCGGAGGCGAGGATGTTGGCCCGCGGCGCGGAGCCGTCGCCGCCCGACACCGACGGTGCCGCGGCGTAGCGGTAGATGCCGCGCAGCAGCCCCTCGACGTCGACGTTCTCCGGCTCCGCCGGCTGCACGATCGGCTCGTTGTAGACGGTGAGGTAGTAGAAGATGTTCTCCTGCTCCTCGCCGTACATCCGGTGCAGGCCGTTCTCCACGATGTGCGCGATCTCGAACGCGAACGCCGGGTCGTACGCCACCACGGCCGGGTTGGTCGCGGCGAGCAGGTGCGAGTGGCCGTCCTCGTGCTGCAGGCCCTCACCATTGAGCGTGGTGCGCCCGGCGGTCGCGCCGAGCACGAAGCCGCGCGCCATCTGGTCGGCCGCCGCCCAGAACGCGTCGCCGGTGCGCTGGAACCCGAACATCGAATAGAAGATGTAGAGCGGGATCATCGGCTCGCCGTGCGTGGCGTACGAGGTGCCGGCGGCGGTGAACGAGGCGACCGAGCCGGCCTCGTTGATCCCCTCGTGCAGGATCTGGCCGGCGGTGGACTCCTTGTACGACAGGAACAGCTCGCGGTCGACCGACGTGTACTTCTGCCCGTGCGGCGAGTAGATCTTGCGGGTCGGGAAGAGCGAGTCCATGCCGAACGTGCGGGCCTCGTCCGGGATGATCGGCACCCAGCGGGCCCCGAACTCCTTGTCCTTCATCACGTCCTTGAGCAGCCGGACGAAGGCCATCGTGGTGGCGATCTTCTGCTTGCCCGAGCCGCGCTTGACGTCGCCGAACTGCTTCGACTCCGGGATGGCCAGCGGGACCGTCTTGGTCCGCCGGCTCGGCACGAACCCGCCGAGCTGGTTGCGCCGCTCCTGCAGGTACTGCATCTCGTCGGACTTCTCACCGGGGTGGAAGTACGGCGGCAGGTAGGGGTTCTCCTCCAACTGCTTGTCGGAGATGTCGAGGAAGAGCCGGTCGCGGAACGTCTTCAGGTCGTCCAGCGTCAGCTTCTTCATCTGGTGCGTGGCGTTGCGGCCCTCGAAGTGCTGGCCGAGCGTCCAGCCCTTGATCGTCTTGGCCAGGATGACCGTCGGCTGCCCGGTGTGCTCGCTGGCCGCCTTGTACGCCGCGTAGAGCTTGCGGTAGTCGTGCCCGCCCCGCTTGAGGTTCCAGATCTCGTCGTCGGACAGGTGCTCGACCATCTTGCGGGTGCGCGGGTCGCGGCCGAAGAAGTGCTCCCGTACGTACGCCCCGGACTCCGCCTTGTAGGTCTGGTAGTCACCGTCCGGGGTGGTGTTCATCAGGTTGACCAGCGCGCCGTCGGTGTCGGCGGCGAGCAGCGGGTCCCACTCACGGCCCCAGACGACCTTGATCACGTTCCAGCCGGCGCCCCGGAAGAACGCCTCCAGCTCCTGCATGACCTTGCCGTTGCCGCGTACCGGCCCGTCGAGCCGCTGCAGGTTGCAGTTGATCACGAAGGTGAGGTTGTCCAGCTCCTCGCGGGCGGCCAGACCGATCGCGCCCAGCGACTCCGGCTCGTCCATCTCACCGTCGCCGAGGAACGCCCATACGTTCTGGTCGGACGTGTCCTTGATGCCACGGTTGTGCAGGTAGCGGTTGAACCGGGCCTGGTAGACGGCGTTGATGCCGCCCAGCCCCATCGACACCGTCGGGAACTCCCAGAAGTCCGGCATCAGCCGCGGGTGCGGGTACGACGGCAGCCCGCCACCCAGACCGGCGTGCGACAGTTCCTGCCGGAACCCGTCGAGCCGGTCCTGCGACAGCCGGCCCTCGAGGAAGGCGCGGGCGTACATGCCGGGGGAGGCGTGGCCCTGGAAGAAGATGTGGTCGCCGCCGCCGGGGTGGTTCTTGCCGCGGAAGAAGTGGTTCATGCCCACCTCGTAGAGCGACGCGGCGCTGGCGTAGGTGGAGATGTGTCCACCGACCCCGATCTCGGGCCGCTGCGCGCGGTGCACCACCATCGCGGCGTTCCACCGGATGTAGGCCCGGATCCGCCGCTCGACCGCCTCGTCACCGGGGAACCACGGTTCCCGCTCGGGGGTGATCGTGTTGATGTAGTCGGTGGTGGTCAGCGGCGGTACGCCGACCTGACGCTCGCGCGCCCGCTCCAGCAGGCGCAGCATGACGTAGCGGGCGCGCTTGGCGCCGCGATCGTCGATCACCCCGTCGAGTGACTCGACCCATTCGCTGGTCTCTTCAGGGTCGATGTCCGGAAGCTGGCTCGGTAGGCCGTCGCTGATCACCGGGCGCTTGCGTTCCGTGGCCACAGGCGTTCCCTCGGTTGTGTGTGTGGGATAGGTCTCTAGCGCCATCCTGCCTTCTCATGCCCGGTCCCGTCACGTCTAGGAGCGTCAGACGCGACGCTCGACACAGGTACCGGCCGGTAACTTCCTGGCAACAGCTTTGTCAGCTATCGGACGCGTTGGATGTCGAGGAATGGGCTTACCCGGCGGATCGGGGGTCTACAGGCCCGATCGTGCCGGTGCGGGAGTGCGCGTGTGGGGTGTGCTCGTGCGGGTCGTGTCCGTGTGGGCGTGCCCGTGCCGGTCGCGGCCGGCGCGCGGCTCAGCCGGCCAGGCGTGCGGGTCAGCCGGCCAGGCGTGCGGGTCAGCCGGCCAGGAAGGAGAAGCGCACCTCGCGCGAGGGGTTGTCGCCGTTGGGATCGACCAGGCAGATCGACTGCCAGGTGCCGAGCATCAGCCGGCCGCCGAGCACCGGCACCGTCGCGTACGGCGCCACGAACGCCGGCATCACGTGGTCGCGACCGTGCCCGGGCGACCCGTGCCGGTGCCGCCAGCGGTTGTCGGCCGGCAGCACCGCGTCCAGCGCCGTGATCAGGTCGTCGTCGGACCCCGACCCGGTCTCGATGATCGCCACTCCGGCCGTCGCGTGCGGGACGAACACGTGCAGCAGCCCGTCACCGGCGCCGTCGACGAACCGCTCGGCCTGGGCGGTGATGTCCGAGACGGTGGGCCGGGTGCCGGTCCGGACCGTGATGACCTCGCTTCGCATACCGGCCAGTCTGCACCCGAACCCGGACCGCCGCGCCCCGCCCGCCCACGGCAGCGGCATGACCAGGCCGGTGCGCAGCGGCCTGTGATGATCGTCTGCTGCTGGGACAGCCGACACGCCGCCCGACGAACGCCTGAACCGCAGACGATCATCGACCCACCCACCCGCCCGCCCGCGCCCCACACCCGCGCCCGGCGCCCGCGCCCCGCCGACGGCCGGCGCGAAGCGCAGCCACGCCCACGCGCCACACCCCAAGATCGCGCGCTCGCGGGCGGCCGGTGTCGCAACTGTTGGTTAGCCTCGCCCCGTGACCACTCCTGCGCCAGCCCCCGAGCTCGACGCGCCGATCGTGGCCGTCACCGTCTATCCCGACCGGGCCCGCGTGACCCGTCGCGGCACCGTCACCCTGCCCGCCGGCGAGCACCGGGTCCGGGTCGGCCCGCTGCCGGTCGGCCTGCACCGCGACTCGGTACGGGTCGGCGGGCACGGCCCGGCCACGGTGCTCGGCGTCGACGTCGTCAAGCACCACCAGGCGCGGACCGCCGACCCGCTCGCCGCGCAGCTGGAGGAGCGCCGCCGGGTCCTCTCCGGCGAGCTGGCCGAGCTGGCCGACGCCGACGCGGTGGAGAACCACCGCTCCGAGTTCTTCACCCTGCTCGCCCAGCGGGCCGGCGGCACCTACGCCCGCGCGCTCGCCAGCGGCGACGCCGCCCCCGTCGACGTCGCCGCCTTCGCCGACACGTTCGCCGAGCTGCTCGGCGCCAGCAAGTCCCGCCAGCGCGGCACCACCCGCCGTCGGGACGAGGCCCGCGACGAGGTCGCCGCCATCGACCGCCAGCTCAAGGCGCTCGCCGAGCGGCGCCACCCCGACCAGCTCTTCGCCGCGGTCACCGTCGAGGTCGGCGCCGCCGACGCCGAGGTCCAGCTCGAACTGACGTACGTGGTCGGCAACGCAGGCTGGAAGTCGTCGTACGACGTACGGCTCGACGACGGCCCGGCCCGGCCGGGTGAGGCGCCGGCCGAACGGCTCACGCTGACCTGGTTCGGCCTGGTCACCCAGCGCACCGGCGAGGACTGGCCGGAGTGCGACCTGACTCTGTCCACCGCCCGCCCCGCCGACACCGCCACCGTGCCCGAGCTGCGGCCGTGGCTGCTCGACCGGGTCCGGCCGATGGCGGTGGGCGCCGAGCCGATGTTCGGCGCCGCGGTGGCGGGCATGCCGGCACCGGCCGCGCCCTCCGGGCCACCGCCGGGGGCGAGGCCGCGCACCGGCGGCGCCCCGCCGCCACCGGTCCTGGAGCGGGCCGCGGCCGTCGAGCAGGGTCCGTCGGCGGCCACCTACCGGCCGACCCGTCCGGTGGCCGTACCGGCCGACGGCAGCGCCCACCGGGCGACCGTGGCCGTGCTCGACCTGGCGACGGCGCTCGACTACGTCACCGCGCCCGTGCAGTCGACCGACGCGCACCTGCGGGCCACCGCGGTCAACTCCTCGGTGCACACCCTGCTGCCCGGCCCCGCCTCGGTCTTCCACGGCGGCGACTTCGTCGGCAGCACCCTGCTGGAGACGTGGGCGCCGGGCGAGGAGGTCGAGCTGGCACTCGGCCGCGACGACCGGGTACGCGTCGAGCGGGAGCGGATCCGGCGCAGCGCGAGCAAGGCGACGCTCGGCTCGACCCGGCGGCGCGAGGTCGAATACCGCATCTCGGTCGCCAACCACACCCCGCGCCCGGCCCGGGTGACCGTCCTCGACCAGTTGCCGGTGTCACTCGACGAGGCGATCGTCGTGCGTGACATCCGTCTCGAACCGCCGCCGGCCGAACGTACCGACATGGGTGAACTGACCTGGCGGCTGGGGATCCCACCGGGCGAATCCCGCGAGGTCTTCCTGGGTATCCGGGTCGAGACGAAGTCGGTGGAGCTGTCCGGCTGGCGTGAATAGCGACATTCGCCGAGTGGCCGGCCGGCCACCGCTTCGGTAATGCTGTCCGACGTGACCACCCCGCAAGATCTCGATGAGCGGTTCCGGGAAGCGGTCGCCGGCCTGCCCGGCACCGCGGCCCGGCGCCCGTCCGGCGGGCCGGTCCGCGACGGCAGCACCCTCACCGGCGACCAGGCCCTGGAACTCTTCGACGCCCAGCTCACCAGCCGCCACCTCGACCTCGCGGCCCGCTGGCTGCGCAGCTTCGGCGAGGGCTACTACACGGTCGGCTCGTCCGGACACGAGGGCAACGCCGCCGTCGCCGCCGCGCTGCGCCCCACCGACCCGGCCCTGCTGCACTACCGGTCGGGCGGCTTCTACTGCGCCCGCGCCGCCCAGGCCGGCGCGGCGGCGACCGGCGCCCCGGACCGACCCGGCGGCGTGACGGGCGACGACGATCCCGACGACGGCACCGACGAACCGCTCGCCGCGGCCGCCCGCGACGTGCTGCGCGGCGTCGTCGCCTCCGCCGACGAGCCGATCGCCGGTGGCCGGCACAAGGTCTTCGGCAACGCCGACCTGCACGTCATCCCGACCACCTCGACGATCGGCTCGCACCTGCCCCGCGCGGTCGGCGTCGGCTTCGCCATCGAGCGGCTGCGCAAGCTGCACACCGGGACGGGCCCGTTCGCGCGCCCCGGTCCCGGGCCCCGCCCGGCCGGCGCCGACCGGACCACCGGGTCGGACTGGCCCGCCGACGCGGTCGTCGTCTGTTCCTTCGGCGACGCGTCGGTCAACCACGCCAGCGCCACCGCCGCCTTCAACACCGCCGGCTGGTGCGACCACGGCGGCCTGCGGATCCCGGTGCTGTTCGTGTGCGAGGACAACGGCCTCGGCATCAGCGTCCGTTCGCCGCACGGCTGGGTCGCCGCCGCCCTGGGCAGCCGGCCCGGAATCCGCTACTTCGCCGCCGACGGCTGCGACCTCGCGCAGACGTACGACGTGGCCCGGGAGGCCACCGACTGGGTACGCCGGCACCGCCGGCCCGCCGTACTGCACCTGTCGACGGTGCGGCTGATGGGCCACGCCGGCGCCGACGCCGAGGCCGCCTACCGGCAGCCCGCCGAGATCGACCGCGAGGTCGCCCGGGACCCGCTGGTCGGCACCGCCCGGCTGCTCGCCGAGGCCGGCCTGCTCACCTCCGACGAACTGGTCGCCCGCTACGACGAGATCGGCTGGCAGGTCCGCCGGATCGCCGAGGAGGTGCTCACCGAACCGAAGCTCGACAGCGCCGCCGACGTCGTCGCGCCGCTCGCGCCCCGGCGCCCCGTACGGGTCTCCCGGGCCGTCGCCGACGCCGCCGTACGGGCCGCCGGACCCGGCGCCGCCGCCCGCGCCACCGCGTTCGGCGACCGCCTGCCGGAGGAGGGCGGCCCGCTCACCCTGGCCCAGACCGTCAACGCCACCCTCGCCGACGCCCTGCTCGACCACCCCCGCACCGTCGTGTTCGGCCAGGACGTCGCGGCCAAGGGCGGCGTGCACGGCGTCACCAAGGGACTGCGCGACCGGTTCGGCCCCACCCGGGTCTTCGACACCCTGCTCGACGAGACGTCGCTGCTCGGCCTCGGGCTGGGGGCCGGGCTGGCCGGGATCCTGCCGGTCCCCGAGATCCAGTACCTCGCCTACCTGCACAACGCCGAGGACCAGTTGCGCGGCGAGGCGGCCACGATGCGGTTCTTCTCCCGGGGCGCCTACCGCAACCCGATGGTGCTGCGGGTCGCCGGACTCGCCTACCAGGAGGGCTTCGGCGGCCACTTCCACAACGACAACTCGGTCGCCGTGCTGCGTGACGTACCCGGGATCGTGCTCGCGGTGCCGGCGCGGGCCGACGACGCCGCGCCGATGCTGCGGTCCTGCCTGGCCAGCGCGGCCGTCGACGGCAGCGTCTGCGTCTTCCTGGAGCCGGTCGGGCTCTACCACACCCGCGACCTCTACACCGAGGGCGACGGCGAGTGGCTGGCCCACTACGTCGGACCGGACGGGTGGGCGGCCGGGCACGTGCCGATCGGTCGGGCCCGGGTCTACGGCGTCGGCTCGGCCGAGGACATCACGATCATCACCTTCGGTAACGGCGTACGGATGTCGCTGCGCGCCGCCGCCCGGCTCGCCGGCGAGGGGATCGGCAGCCGGGTGGTCGACCTGCGCTGGCTGGCGCCGCTGCCGACCGCCGACATCATCCGGGAGGCGTCGGCCACCGGACGGGTCCTGATCGTCGACGAGACCCGCCGTTCCGGCGGCGTCGGCGAGGGCATCATCGCCGCTCTCGTCGACGCCGGATATGTCGGCTCCGCCCGTCGGATCGCCTCGGTCGACACGTTCATCCCATTGGGACCGGCCGCTCGTCACGTTCTGTTGACCGAAGATGCCATCACCCAGGGTGCCCACACGCTGCTGGCACGGTAAATTCCGTTGCACTCGGTGCGCCACTTGCATGTGGCGGCCCGACTGTGTGGACTTTGGCCAGCCGGCGTCGGACGATGCCGGGAAAGCTTGCCGGTGTCGTCCGACACCGGCAGGACGCTAGGAGAGGGAGGCACGCGACAGTGAGCGCGACCGCTGGTCAGGCCGCCGACGGCGTACGGAGCGTGGCGGACCGGTTCGGACTCGAACCGGGAAACGTCGTCATGGAGATGGGGTACGACGATGACGTCGACCACGATCTCCGCGACGCCCTGACCGACCGCTGCGGGGAACTTGTCGACGAGGACACCGACGAGGTCGTCGACGCGGTACTGCTCTGGTACCGCGACGGGGACGGTGACCTGTTCGAGATCCTGACCGACGCACTCGGCCCGCTGGCCGACGCCGGCGTGGTGTGGCTGCTGACGCCCAAGGCCGGGCGCGGAGGGCACGTCGAGCCGAGCGACATCAGTGAGTCGGCGTCGACCGCCGGACTCCAGCAGACGTCGACGATCAACGCCGGCAAGGACTGGAGCGGGGCGCGCCTGGTCGCACCCCGCGCTGCCCGCCGCAAGTAACACCCGGTGGGCGGGCCGCGCGGGGCGGCCCGCCGTACCTGGAACAGCCGTGACCGTCCCGTCACGGCTCGTTTTCGTGCTCGGCTACCGACGCCGCATCGGTGTGCCCGGTCCATGTCGGCGGCGGTGCGGGGGCTGCCGCCGACGACGCCGGTGTGTCGGCCGTCACCCCGGCCGGGCATGACACGCTGAAGGCCGTCGCGACGATCCCCAAGGAGCTTGAATGCCGATCGAGGTTGGCGCCGAGGCGCCCGACTTTGTGCTCAAGGACCAGAACAACCAGGAAGTACGGCTCTCCGACTTCCGTGGCAACAAGAACGTCCTGCTGGTCTTCTACCCGCTCGCCTTCACCGGCGTCTGCCAGGGCGAGCTGTGCGAGGTACGCGACAACCTCAACGCGTACGTCAACGACGACGTCCAGGTGCTGACCGTCAGCGTCGACTCCGCCTACACCCACAAGGTGTGGGCCGACCGGGAGGGCTTCAACTTCCCGCTGCTGGCGGACTTCTGGCCGCACGGGGCGGTCGCCCAGGCGTACGGCGTCTTCAACGAGGTCGCCGGCATCGCCAACCGGGGCACCTTCGTCATCGACAAGGCCGGCGTCGTGCGGTACTCGGAGATGAACATGCCCGGCGAGGCGCGCGACCAGGAAGGCTGGCGCAAGGCGCTGGCGACGGTTTCCGCCTGACCGGCCGGTATCCGCAGTGCGGTCGGCGGCGGCAGCAGGGTAAGCTGACCGCCGCCGACACGCTGCGAAGCGTCCGGGCGCGTAGCTCAGTGGGAGAGCACTCGCCTTACAAGCGAGGGGTCGCAGGTTCGAAACCTGCCGCGCCCACCCTTTGGCCAGCACAAGGACGGGCCGCCGGATGACCGGCGGCCCGCTTCGTCTCATTCGTCGTCCCG
Source organism: Polymorphospora sp. NPDC051019 (assembly GCF_040683055.1). Lineage (NCBI taxonomy): Bacteria > Bacillati > Actinomycetota > Actinomycetes > Micromonosporales > Micromonosporaceae > Polymorphospora > Polymorphospora sp. NPDC051019. The sequence continues at coordinate 322,960 of NZ_JBFBCH010000003.1, forward strand.
GTTCGTCTTCCGGAGCGGCCCGGTCACCTGGTCGGCGATCCCGAAGATCAGATTCGGTGCGAGTTTTTGGTCGCAGGTTCACCGGTACACGTTTGAACAGGTCACCGCACCTCGCAAATTGAGGCCGGGTGTCTCTTCGAGAGTTCCCCGATTTCGGCACGCGTCCGCCACTCGGTATTTACTCACCCGCCGCCGCTGGTCTTCCAAGCGATTCGCCAGGATATTCGTAGCTGACGCGGACAGATGATGGGTATCAGACGGCGCATTCGGGCGTGTGCCGACTCCTTGTCGCTCGTTGCCGCGTAAGGTCGGCGACGGACTAGCCCCGTTCGGTCCTGCTCGACCCAAGGCAAGGTGGCGTTGTCCGACCAGTTGCACAGCGCCGTGAACCGTTGAGTTCGATCTTGGTGATCTTTCCTGATCGCCGCGATTCAATCGCTTCCGTCATTTGCGGGAGCAGGCCGGCCGGACACCTCGAAAAGTCGCGTAATAAAGGGTGGCACTTTACTTCCGCACCAGTTCACGATGTGCCTCAGGCGCTCTCCATCGGCACCACCTCCGGTGGCCGAAGAGTCTTCCACAACACGTGATGTGCGCCCAAATCTGCTGCTCGGGCGGCCCGACTTGCCATGTCGGTGACGTTGGGCATAATCGATCCGCCCGCAAGGCATTCGACCGAGAGGAAGCGCATGAAGCGCAATGTTGTACGTGTGCTGGCGGTTATGGTCGTCCTCGCCGCCGGATCGGTGGTGGCGTCCGCGCCGGCCGCCGCCAGCGACGGCCCTGGTGACATCTGCGTGACCAACCAGGCCACCTGGCTGCGCGACCAGCCCTGGGGCGGCGTCCTGCGCACCCTGAGCCCCGGACGAGGCTTCCGCGTTCACTCGATCTACGGCGGCAGCCACATTCAGACCTGGTACTACGGGCACGGGGCCGAGGCGCCGGCGCAGGACGGCTGGATCCCGGCCGCCAACTGCAACTGGTAACAGGAACCTCCAACCTCCGCACCGTTGTTCAGCTGCTTCACCGAAGAGGCACCCTCTCGCGAGGGTGCCTCTTCGGCGCTGGTGGATACGTGGTGGGCGCGGCAGGTTTCGAACCTGCGACCCCTCGCTTGTAAGGCGAGAACTCGCCGTTCGTTCCGGGTCGCCATGATCGTCTGCTGTTCAGGCGTTGGTGGTACGGCGTGTCGGCTGTCTGAACAGCAGACGATCAAGATGGTCAGGTGCCCGGCTCGGCGTCGAGGTGGAGGGCGCGTCGCTCCTCGCGTTCGGGCTTCGCGGTGGGCTGAGCGCATGTTCGCTGCTTCCGAGTATCGGATGATCGGGCAACATTCTTGCCGGTCAATCTCTTGGTGTTGCGGTAATCGTCTCGGCATCGTGGGTTATGGCAAAATGCGGGGCTCGGACTCAGGATGGGACGAAGTGTCAGGTTCGGGTGGCGTCCGCGGGGGCCAGGTGTCGGCACCACCGCTTGGCCGAGGCGCCACCGCGACGTACCGGCAGGGTCAAATGCGGGGCGCCCACGCGGGACGGCACGAAATGCAAGCGCCTGGTATCCAGTCCGGGCGAACGCTGTCGGACCCACCAGGGATTCGGCACGCCATCGCTGGCAGTGCCTCGCATACCCAGGCAGCGGACGGTGTCGTCGCCGGCAGCACCGCGCGGGCCCCGGGAAGCCGTGGCGGCCAGGGACCGGCTCGTCCGGGAGGCTGCGGCGCAGGCAGGTCCCGCCCTCGCATCGGATCGAGTCCGGACCATCCAGGTCAGAGCAACCCGGTATGTGTCGCCGACGACCTGGAACTCGACCCGGAAGGCGGTGGGGGCGGGCAAGTGCCGGGCGCTGGCCAGGCTCGCCCGGGGAATCCTGACGGGGCAGCAGCGACTGCATCTGACCATTGGCGGCTTCGCCGGATGGGTGGTTGGTCGACTTGGCTCGCCACCATTCGCCCGGCGACTGGCTGAGGAGATCGCCTCCCGGGTGCCGCTGCCGTTCATCGATGACAACGCTGTCATCGCGGCGCGCGGCGTCCAGATCATCGGTATCACCATGTGTGCGCTCGACGGCCGGAACCTGATCGACTGTGCCTGCTTCCAGGACGTGGTCATCGAGGAGGGCAAAGCTCGCGTCCAGGAGCTGCTGGGCGCGGCAGCGCAGGACTGGGTGGAATTGCGGCTGCTGGCTTACCAGGAACGTAGTCTCCCTTGACCAGCCTGGCCGTTGGGTGGCACCGGGCCGGATAGCGGGCGGTGACGTGGGTACGTGCAGCGCATGGCAACGGTGCGCGAGGTGACGTACGACCTGCTCCGGCAGTTGGAGATGACCACGGTCTTCGGCAACCCCGGCTCGACCGAGGAGCCGTTCCTCCAGCAGTTCCCGCCCGACTTCTGCTACGTCCTGGCGCTGCAGGAGGCGTCGGCGGTGGCGATGGCCGACGGGTACGCGCAGGTCACCCGCAGGCCCGCGCACGTCAACCTGCACACCGCGCCCGGCACCGGCAACGGCATGGGCAACCTCGCCACCGCCTGGCACAACAAGACGCCGCTGATCGTGACCGCCGGCCAGCAGACCCGCGAGATGTTGCTCATCGAGCCGCGGCTGACCGCCCTGCGCGCCCCGGAACTCGCCCAGCCGTACGTCAAGTGGAGCTACGAACCGGCCCGCGCCCAGGACATCCCGGGCGCGTTGATGCGGGCGTACGCGGCCGCCGTGCAGCCGCCGGCGGGGCCGGTGTTCCTGTCGCTGCCGTACGACGACTGGCAGCAGGAGGCGGCCGGCGGGCCCGTCGTACGGCGGGTCAGCACCCGGATCGGCGCGGACCCGCGGCGGCTCGCGGACTTCGCCGACGCGCTAACCGCGAGCCGCGACCCGGTGCTGGTCGTCGGGGCGGCGGTCGACCGGGCCGACGGCTGGCCGGCCGCGGTCGCGCTCGCCGAACGTCTCCGGGCACCCGTGTGGTCGGCGCCGGCACCCGAGCGGGCCGGCTTTCCCGAGGACCATCCGCAGTACCAGGGGGTGCTGCCGTACGCGATCGGGCCGCTGACCGACAAGCTGAAGGGGCACGACACGATCCTGGTGATCGGCGCCCCGGTCTTCCGTTACTACCCGTACGTCCCCGGCGACTACCTGCCGTCCGGCGCCCGGCTGCTGCACGTCACCGACGACCCGGCCGAGGCCGCCCGCGCCCCGGTCGGCGACAGCCTGCTCGGCGACGCCGGCCTTGTCTGCGCCGCCCTCGCCGACCTGCTGCCGCCGCCCGACCGGCCGATGCCACCGGCCCGGCCGCCCGCCGACCCGCCGGAGCCGGGTACGCCGATGTCGCCCGACTGCCTCTTCGCCACGCTGGGCAGGCACTGGCCGGACGACGGGGTGCTCGTGCAGGAGACGCCGTCGAACCTGGCCGCCCTGCGCCGGCGGCTGCCGGTGACCCGGCCGATGTCGTACTTCACGATGGCCAGCGGCGGCCTCGGCTTCGGCCTGCCGGCGGCGGTCGGCATCGCGCTCGGCGAACGGCACACCGGCCGGCAGCGTCCGGTGGTCGCGGTCATCGGCGACGGCTCGTTCCAGTATTCGGTGCAGGCGCTGTGGACGGCGGCGCAGCAGCGGCTGCCGGTCGTGTTCGTGGTGCCGGTCAACCGCCAGTACGCGATCCTGAAGTCGTTCGCCGAGCACAAGCACGCGCCCGGGGTGCCGGGGCTGGACCTGCCGGGGCTGGACATCCCGACGATCGCGCGCGGGTTCGGGTGCGAGGCGGCGGTCGTCGAGTCGCCCGACGCGCTCGCGGTGTCGCTGGCGGCCGCCGTACGCGCCGACGGGCCCACGGTCCTGGCGGTCCCGATCACCTCCGACGTACCCCCGATCCTGTAGCCCGCGCCCACCCGCCGGGCGCTGATCAAGGAGAAGTCGTGGGAAAGCTGGGTTGGCCGTATACATCCCCTTGATCGACGCAAGCCGCGCGGTGTGGGCGTGCGGCGGGTGCGGTCGGGCGGGGCGGGGTGCGGTGGGGTGGGTGCGGGTGGGGTGGGTGCGGGTGGGGTGGAGGTTAGGCGGGGGGTGCTGTGGGGTTGGGCGGGGTGGGCAGGGTCGGCAGCGCGCCGGCCGGGCCACGCCAGCGGTAGATCCAGCCGCCGACGCCGTCGGCCGCCTGGAGTTCGTAGACCTCGGCGTCGTGGAGTTCTCCGCTGACCTGGTGATGGTGGGTCAGCGCCGGCCGGCCGTTGCGGTCCAGTTCGGCGGTGACCGTCGTACCCGCCGCCGGGCCGTCGACCAAGGGGATCTGCGTGGTGGATGCCATGCCCCCATCCTGTGCGGATCTCGCGCCTGCCGCAGCGGATCGGGAGCCGCGCGGTCAGCAACGCGTACGACCACCGCCGGCCCGGGCCGTCCGGCGCGACGGGCCGAGGCTTCCCGCGTCCGGCGTACCACCGACGGACGTCACGCCGTGGGCGCTGGCTCCGCCGTCCACGCCGGCACCGCCACCCGGGCCCGGCGGGTGGGAGGATTGCTGGTGCCGTCCACAGCGAATTCGGCGTATCCACAGCGAAATCGCTGTGGGCCACGACAGCGGTACACCCGCCCGGCCGGCCCCGTGCGAGCCCGCCCGGCGACACCGCGGCGACACTGCGGCCGGGCCCGCCCTCCGATCCCCCTCGTGCGGCTGCCACCGCCGTAGCGGGGTGGGGAAATGGTGAGGCCCGGGGATGTGTCCAATCCCCGGGCCCTCGGTTTGCCGCCCAATTGCTCACGTCAACACGTTTAAGGGTGCGGATCATTCATGAGAACGCGGGTTTTACCATTAAACTACCGCCGCATGTTCAGAGCAGCGGGCGGGAGTTGAACCCGCATCCAGCGTCATCGTCCGTACCCGATCGACCTGACGTTCGGCGACGAATGCTGATCCTGGAGCGATAGTCTGAGTTTCAAGAGGGGCTGCCTCTGCCAGTTGGGCTACCCCGGCCCGATGTGCCGGAGGGGGGACTCGAACCCCCACTGTCACCACCTCGATCAGCTTCAACTTCAGTTTCAGCCTCTGCGCTCGCGCGCATCCCCGCGCTCCCACGGGGAGTCCATGGAGGCTACCCGAACAGGTAGCCGAACACCGCCTCGCCGACCCGCCGGTCGGCCACCTCCGTGCCGTTGGCCTCCTCGCGGGCGAACTTGACCGCGTTCTGGAGTTTGGTCACCCGGTCGAGGAGTTCGTTGACCCGCCGGGCCGGCAGCGCGCCGGAGAACTTGACCGTCGTCCAGTAGCCGACCGCCACGTCCTCGTAGTAGACCTCGACCTGCGCCGGGTGCTTCTCCGTCGCCTCGGCCTTCACGTGGTTGCGGGGAACCTTCTTGGTCCGGATGGTCCGCACCGGCTCGGTGCGCCACGAGTCGGTCGACTGGTCCTGCGTCCACGACTCGGCCGCGTCGAGGACCGGCAGCTTCTTGATGAAGGTGTGCAGGTCGGTGAGCTGCTTTTCCAGGAAGAGCAGGTAGGTGACGGGCGCGTCCTCGACGATCGTCCGCCCGTCGACGACCACGCTCGCCTTGGCGGCGCAGTTGGCCCAGTCCTTCGTGGCGGTGACGTCGAAGAGCCGGGTCAGGGTCGTCCCGATCCGCCGCAGCACCTCTTCGGCCTGCACCTGCACCCGGGTCGATTCCGGCGGCAGCTGCTCGCCCTCCTCGTCCTTCGGCTGGTAGGTGCGGGAAAGGCCGGACAGCAGCGCCGGCTTCTGGACCGCCTGGTGCGCCTCGGTCAGCTCGGCGAACGACTTGCTCTTGACGCCCTTTTCGACGGCGATGATCTGGTTGAGCTTTGCCACGTCTTCTCCCATCTGGCACCGGGGACGGTAGCAACCGCCGGCACGTCCGGCGAGTCCGTTTCGATGGTGGCGGTTCCGCCGAGCCGCCCGGATCCGGGCCCGGGCGCGGCCTATCCTGGGGCGGTCGTCGTGGAGGGGGAACGCGGGTGCTGGTCGTCCACGGGCTGTGGCTGGACGGCGGCCGGCTCGCCCTCTGGGGTGAGGACTCGACGCTGCCGGACCGGCCGCCCCGGCGCGCTGGGCGCGCACCCCGGGAGCGCCCGCATCCGTTCGCGGCCTCCCATCCGGCTCTGGTGGAGGCGCTCGACGCCGGCAAGGCGGCCACGGACACCGCGCTGCTGATGCTCCCGACCCGCGGCGGCGGCCCGCTCGACTCGCCGGAACTGGTCCGGGTCGACGCCGGCCGGCCGGCCCGTGGACAGGTCACCCTCGCCGGCTGGCGGGTACCGGTCCTGGTCTTCGACGCCGACCACGCGCTGGAACTGTTGCGCGGGCCGGACCGCACCGGCCAGGTCGTCGGGGCCGGGCTGCGACACCTGGCCACGCTCGCCGAACTCGCCGTCGACCTGGTCGCCCGGGGCCGGGTCCTGCCCGGCGTCGACGGCGACCGGGCGGTGTGGCGTCCCCTGCTGACCGGCGCCGACGCCGGGTGGGCGCGGGCCCTGGCGATGGCGCTGCCACCCGCCGTCCGTGCCGCCGTCGCCGATCCGCCCGTGCCGGGTCCGACCGCCGCCGGCCCGGCCCCGGGTACGGCCGGACTCGTCGCCGACGCGCTCGACGCGCTCACCGACGCCGCGGCCCGTACGGCGCTCGACGGGGTGTCGCTGGCGACCGGCGTACGGCGGGCGACCGGGGTGGCCGGCGCGACCCGGGCCTGGCTCGGTGCCCTGACCGGGCGGCAGCGGACCTTCCGGGCGGGGGCGGCGGCCCGCGAGCAGTTGGCCGCCGAGCTGGCGGGCTGGCAGCGCGATGCCGGCGGCAGCCCGGTCCGGGCCTGCTTCCGGCTGGTCGAGCCACCGGTCGAGGACGACGCGCCGTGGCCCGCCGGAGCATCCGATCAGGCGCCGACCGGCGAGCCGGCCACCGGGTGGCGGGTCGAGTTCGCGTTGCAGGCCGCCGACGAACCCAGCCTCGTGGTCGACGCCGGCCAGGTGTGGGCGTCCCCGGACCGGCTGCCGGCGCTGGGCGGCGACCTGGACTCGCCGCAGGAGACCCTGCTCGCCGAGTTGGGCCGGGCCAGCCGGCTGTGGCCGCGACTCGACGACGCGCTACGTACGGCCCGCCCGGACGCCCTGCCGCTGGACGTGGCGGGGGCGCACCGGTTCCTGCGCGACGGTGCCCCGGTGCTGCACGCGGCCGGGTTCGGTGTGCTGCTGCCGTCGTGGTGGCGCCGGCCCAGCGCCCGGCTCGGCGCCCGGTTGCAGGCGCGGAGCCGCACCGCGCCGGGCACGGTGGCCACCGCGAGCGCGGTCGGCCTGGAGTCCATCGTGGACTACCAGTGGGAGCTGTCGCTCGGCGACGAGCCCCTGACCGCCGACGAACTGGGCGAGCTGGCCCGGCTGAAGACCCCCCTGGTACGGCTGCGCGGCCAGTGGGTCGAGCTGGACGCCAAGCGGCTGGCCGCCGGCCTGAGGCTGCTCCGGGCCGGCGGCGAGATGACCGTCGCCGACCTGCTCCGGCTCGGACTGTCCACACCGGATGACCCGGAGTCGTTGCCGGTGCTGGGGGTGAGCGCCGACGGGCCGCTCGGCGACCTGCTCGCCGGGCAGGCCGAACGGCACCTGACCCCGGTCGACGAGCCGCCGGCCTTCCGGGGGACGCTGCGGCCGTACCAGAAGCGGGGGCTGGCCTGGCTCGCGTTCCTGCAGTCGCTCGGGCTCGGCGGCGTCCTCGCCGACGACATGGGGCTGGGCAAGACCGTGCAGTTGCTCGCGCTGCTGGCCGGCGACGGCCCGGACGCCGGGCCGACGCTGCTGGTGTGCCCGATGTCGCTGGTCGGCAACTGGGAGCGGGAGGCCGCGAAGTTCGCCCCGGACCTGCGGTTGCACGTGCACCACGGTGCCGACCGGGCGCGCGGGCCGCGGTTCGCCGACGCGGTGGCCGGCGCCGACCTGGTCGTCACCACCTACTCGGTCGCCGCCCGGGACGCGGTCGCGCTGGCCGAGACCGGCTGGCACCGGGTCGTCGTCGACGAGGCGCAGGCGATCAAGAACGCGGCGACCCGGCAGGCCGCCGCGGTCCGCGCGCTGCCGGCCCGGCACCGGATCGCGATCACGGGTACGCCGGTGGAGAACCGCCTCGCCGACCTCTGGTCGATCATGGAGTTCGCGAATCCGGGGCTGCTCGGGCCGGCCGCGACCTTCCGGCGGCGCTACGCGGTGCCGATCGAGCGGCACGGCGACGAGCCGGCCGCGCAGCGGCTGCGCCGGATCACCGGCCCGTTCGTGCTCCGCCGGCTCAAGACCGACCGGTCGATCATCACCGACCTGCCGGAAAAGCTGGAGATGGACGTGCTGTGCAACCTGACCGGGGAGCAGGCGTCGCTCTACCGGGCGATCGTCGACGACATGCTGGCCCGGATCGAGAACAGCGAGGGCATCGAGCGGCGCGGCCTGGTGCTGGCCACCATGACCCGGCTGAAGCAGGTCTGCGACCATCCGGCGCTGCTGTTGCGCGACGGCTCGGCGCTGCCCGGACGCTCCGGCAAGCTGGCCCGGCTGGAGGAGATCCTGGACGAGGTGGCGGCGGCGGGGGAGAAGGCGCTGCTGTTCACCCAGTACGCCGAGTTCGGCGGGATGCTGCGGGCGCACCTGTCGGCGCGTACCGGGCGGGAGGTGCTCTTCCTGCACGGTGGGGTGGCCAAGGCCGACCGGGACGCGATGGTGACCCGCTTCCAGCGGCCCGGCGGGCCGGCGCTGTTCGTACTGTCGCTCAAGGCCGGCGGCACCGGGCTGACGCTGACCGCCGCCAACCACGTCGTGCACGTCGACCGCTGGTGGAACCCGGCCGTGGAGGACCAGGCGACCGACCGGGCGTTCCGGATCGGGCAGCGCCGGTCGGTCCAGGTACGCAAGTTCGTCTGCGCCGGCACGGTGGAGGAGAAGATCGCGGCGATGATCGGCGACAAGCGCGGGCTGGCCGCGAAGATCGTCGGCACCGGCGAGCAGTGGGTCACCGAGCTGTCCACTGCGGACCTCCGGGCGCTCTTCGCCCTCGACGCCGGGGCGGTGGTCGAGTGAGCGCCGACTTCGCCGACTACCGCCCGCCGCGCCCGGTCGAGGGCGGGCTGCGGGCCCGCAGCACCCGGGGCGCGATCGGCGAGTCCTGGTGGGCGCGGCGGTTCCTCGCCGTGCTGGAGTCGTTCGCGCTCGGCACCCGGCTCACCCGGGGCCGGTCGTACGCCCGCAAGGGCCAGGTGGTCAGCCTCGACGTCGCGCCCGGCGCGGTCGACGCCACCGTCCAGGGATCCCGGCCGGCGCCGTACCGGGTGTCGATCGGGCTGCGGCCGTTTCCCGACGAGGTCTGGGACCGGCTGGCGGAGACCCTGGCCGGGCAGGCGTTCTTCAGCGCCCGGCTGCTCGCCGGCGACCTGCCCCCGGAACTGGAGGACGTCTTCGCCGCGGCCGGCACACCGCTCTTTCCGGCCTCGATCGGCGAACTCGACCTGCGCTGCAACTGCCCCGACTTCGCGGTCCCGTGCAAGCACCTCGCCGCCACGTTCTACCTGCTCGCCGAGGCGTTCGACGCCGACCCGTTCCAGATCCTGCACTGGCGCGGCCGGGGCCGCGCCGAACTGCTGGCCCACCTGCGGACCCGGCGCGGCGACCCGGCCGGCCCCGGCGCGGAGGCTGCCGGGCAGCAGGCCCTCCTGCCCGCCGGGACGCCCGGTGGGACATCCGGTGGGACGTCGGCCGGAGCACGTGCCGGTGGCGGCGGCGGTCCGGTCGTCGGCGCGGCGGCGGCGCTGGCCGGCATCCCCGATCCGCCGGTCGACGAGGTGCTGGACGGCTTCTGGCGGGCGCCGGTGCCGTTGCCCGTCCGGCCGGCGACACTGCCGGCCGTACCGGATCTGTTGCTGCGCCAACTGGGGCCGCCCGGCGCCGCGATCGGCGGTCCGGGCCTCGCCGAACGCCTGCGGCCGGCCTACGAGCGGTTCGGTTCCGCCGAGCCGTCGGCCGGTGAACCCACCGCGCCGGCTCGGTAGGCGGTCCCGCCCGGCGACAGTCGGTCCATCATGGACCCGTCCAGATGATCATGCTCCGTCGGATCGGCGGTGCGGGGCACGGCCGTAAAGGTGAGGCCGGGGGTCGGTGATCACTGCTAGGTTCCCGGGCGTGACACAGCCCCCACCCCCACCTTCAGCCCCACCGGCCTACCCCGTCCACCCGGGGGCGCACCATCCGGCACCCGGCGGCTACGGCCCGCCCGGTATGCCGCAGCCGCCGCGACCGGTCAACGGGTTCGCCATCGCGTCACTGGTGCTGGCCCTGCTGACCCTCATCCCGCTCAGCGTGATCACCGGCATCGTCGCGCTGGTGCAGATCCCCCGCCGTGGGCAGCGCGGCAAGGGGCTGGCCATCGCCGGCATCGCGATCAGCGGAGCCATTCTGCTGTCGGCCATCATCCTCGGGGTGGCCGCCGAGTTCGCCGGAGCGGGGGACCAGGACGCGCCGGAGCGGGCGCCGCAGTCGCGCTACACGATGCAGTATGTGCCCGGCGACTGCATCGAACAGGTCGACGAGAACAGGACGGTCGACCCGCCGCCGGTCAAGTGCGGCGAACCGCACCAGGGCGAGGTCTTCGCGGTGTTCGACATGTCCGGATCAGCCTATCCAGGCGACGAGGCGGTCTGGGAGTACGCCACCAAGGGGTGCGACGAGCGGCTGCCCGGCTATGCCCCGTCCGCCGATCCGGACGCCGAGTACATGATCTACTTCCCGACCGCCGAGTCCTGGGCCGACGGTGACCGCTGGGTTGTCTGCGTCGCGTTCGACGAGACCCCGCGTACCGGGTCCATCCGGGACTGAACCGATCGTCGGGCCGGTGCCATCCGCACCGGTCCGCCGTCGGGCCGCCGCGCGACAACTCAGCGGCGCAGCCAGAACGTCAGCGCGCCGGCCACGCCGAGCAGCACGGCACAGATCGTGGCGGCCAGCCAGCCACCGACGACGACGAGTGGCGGTACGGCGGCCCACAGGGCCACCACGACCGCGGCGACCAGTCGGCGGCGCCGGGTCGACGCCCGGTCGCCGACTCGGGCCACGAACTCCGGGTCGGTGCTGCGCAGCCGGCGGGTGATCTGTTCGAACCGGCGCTGGTCCTCTCTGCTGAGCATGGGTACTGGCCTTTCCCTCACGTCAACGGGCCGCTGCCGGGATACCCGTTCGGCGGGCCCCTAACTGCTTCTCCTGTTCCTTCTTCGGGTCCCGCTTAGTGCTTCCTTAAGTTTGGCTGTGCCGTCCGGACCGCCCACCGATCCGGCGATCCGCCCCAGGCGGCGCGCTTGCGGACATCGGCGCTGCTCACGGTCATCCGGTCGCAGACCCGCCGATCCGGCGCGTCCGTACCCGTCTGAACGCTGTCTTAAGTGCCCGGTCAGGGCCGGTCCGGGTGACCTTGATGCGGTCCGGGTGGCTGGCTACCGTCCGTGCAACCGGGCGCAGGGCGACACACCCCCTGGGCACCGGAAACCCCCGAAGCGGACGCCGACCGCACCCGCCCGTCGTCGCGGCGGTCGTGCCGGTGCCAGCCAGAGAAGACGGAACGGTACATGCCTGACCAGAATGTGCCATCACACCGGTCGCGTGACGACGGTCGACGGGTCGGCCGCCCGCGATCCGCCGCCGACCCCCACGACCGTCCCGACGACCGGTACGGCCCGTACCCCCGCGACGGCCACGCCACGCGCGGGTACGGCGAACGTGCCCACGCCGGACCCGGCCGTACCGGCGACGGTTACGCCGGCGACGGTTACGCCGACCCCCGCCACGAGCCCCGCCCGGGTCCGCGCTGGGTCGGCCCGCAGGGCGACGGCGTCATCCAACCCGGACGGTCCACCACCGACGTACTCCCCGATCTCGACGACGACGAGGACGACGACCGGCGGCGGCGCGGCCGGCGCCGGGCGCTGGTCGCGCTGACCGGAACGGCCGCCGTCGTCGCCGGCGGTGCCGCCCTGGCCATGTCGCCGCAGGGGGCCGGGCTGATCGACTCGCTACTCGGCCGCGGCGGCGGCCCGGACGCCACCGCCCCGGCGGTCACCGACGGCAGCGCCGCCCGGCCCAGCGGCCAGCAGCCGAGCACGGTGCGTACCTACACCGAGCAGAACGAGAGCTACATGGGCTCGCGGGCCGGTGAGGTGCTGAAGAAGAACTCGCCGGTCACCGGCAAGAGCCACCCCGGGCCCGCGTCGGCCGCCGCGGAAACCAAGGTGACCGTCAAGACGGTCCTGGCCAAGGACCCGATCCGGCACCTCGCGCAGCGGGCCACGTTCGGCGCGACGCCGAAGGTGCTGGCCGACATCAAGCGGATGGGTATCGACGCCTGGCTGCGCGAGCAACTCGACCCGGACAAGATCGCGCCGACGCCGGCCGAGCTGAGGCTCGCCGACCTGAAGACCCTGCGCATGTCGATCCCGCAGTTGCGCGAGCGGCGCGAAGCCCTCGACGCCGACGGTGTGCACGCCGACGACGAGACGGTGTGGGCGACCATCGCCCGGCAGATCTGGTCCGACCGTCAACTCTTCGAGGTGATGGTCGACTTCTGGACCGATTTCCTGCATGTGGCGGCGTACTTCGAGGGTTCGCGGACGCAGCGGGCCTCGTTCGAGACCGAGGTGATCCGCAAGCACGCGCTCGGCAACTACGCCGACATGCTGGTCGCCGCCAACCGGCACCCGGCCCTGCTGACCTACCTCAACCAGAGCCAGTCGAGCAAGGACAAGGTCAACGAGAACCTGGCCCGGGAGAACCTCGAGCTCTACTCGGTCGGGGTCGACGGCGGCTACACCGAGGCCGACGTACGGCAGGCCGCCCTGCTGCAGACCGGCCGGGGGGTCCGCGAGGACCAGTACGTCTACCGGCCCGAGCGGCACTACGTCGGCGAAGTACGGATCATGGGCTTCCAGCACGCCAACAACAGCGCCGAGGGCGGCGAGGCGGCCGCCGACGCCTACTTCCGCTACCTGGCCCTGCACGACTCGACGGCCCGCTACATCGCGACGAACCTGGCCACCCGCTTCGTCTCCGACACCCCGCCCAGGTCGCTGGTCGACCGGCTGGCCAAGGCGTACACGGCCGGCAAAGGCGCGATCAAGCCGGTCCTGATGAGCCTCTTCAGCGCCTCGGAATTCTGGGCGTCCGTCGGCCAGAAGGTGCGCCGGCCGATGGAGTACCTGGTGGCGACGTACCGGGTGCTCGGGGTGTCGGCCGAGACCCCGGCCGGCTACCAGCACTCCAACCCCAACCGGACGGCGTTCGCCGAGGGCCTGCGGCAGATCAAGGGAAAGCTGGAGGAACTGGGCCAGTTCCCGGCCGGCCAGCCCACCCCGAACGGCTACCCGGACGTCTACGTCGCGTGGACCTCGGCCGGCACGATGGTCAACGGCTGGAACGAGGCCGGCAACATCCTCACCGGCAACCGCAAGATGTTCACCTACCGCAAGCCGCAGGAACTGGTCCCGGCGCCGCCGGCCACCGCCGGCGCCTACCTCGACGCCCTGGCGCAGCGGCTGGTGTTCCAGAAGCTGACCGACGGACAGCGGAAGCTCATCCTCGGCATCGCCGGGGTCCAGGCCGACACGAAGGTCGACGCGACGTTCAACGGCGCCATCGTCGCCGTCGCGCGGGCGATCCTCGCTTCCCCCATGCACCACCTCCGGTGAGGCACCCGATGGAGACCAACGTGCGATACCCGCTGCATCCGACCTGTCCCGACCTGCGCCGGCTCGGACCCACCCGGGCCGACGCGCTCCTGCGGGCCGAGGCCGCCGCCGTCGCGGCCGAGGATGCCGCCGAGCGCGACCGCTTCCGGACGCTGAACGACGAGGAGGAGGCCCAGCAGGACGGGCGCGGGGTGACCCGGCGTACGTTCGTCGCCGGCGCCGCCGCCACCGTGACGGCCCTGGCCACCACCCAGTTCGTGTCGGCGCGGGCGTCGTTCGCGGCGACGCCGGGCGGCACGCTGGTGCACGTCTTCCTCTACGGCGGGCTCGACGGGCTCAGCCTCATCGCCCCGGCGGACGAGGACGACCTGCTCGCCAAGGTACGCCCCGACCTGGTCCTGCCCGACAACGACTCGATCGCGCTGGACCGCAACTTCAAGCTGACCGGCGCCTTCCGGCCGCTGGAGAAACACCTGAAGGCCGGGCAACTCGGCTTCGTACCGGCGGTGTCCGACCCCCGGCTGTCCCGCAGCCACTTCCAGGCCGCCGACGCCTGCAACCTCGGCGGGCTGCCCAATGAGACCGGCGGCCGCGGCTTCCTCGACAGCCTGGTCGACGTACTCGGTCCCGGCACCGCCTTCCGCAGCGTCGGCATCGGCAGCACGCTGCCCCGGTCACTGGTCGGCACCAACGGCGCGATCTCGCTGAACAGCGTCGGGTCGCTGAACCTCAACGGCGACGGCCGGTTCCGCGACGCCACCGCCGAGGCGATCAAGGGCCTCTTCACCGGAATCAACCACCCGGTGGAGGAGTCGGTGCACGCCGGCCTCGCGGCGCTCGCCACCGCGCGGAAGCTCGCCGCGCAGGGCTACGAACCGGCCGAGGGCGTGACGTACGAGGGCGTCGGCAACGCCTTCCGCCAGCTCGCCCACCTGATCAAGGGTGGCGCCAACGTCCGGGTCGCCACGATCGGCATGGGCGGCTACGACACGCACGAGAACCAGGGCACCCGTGACGGCGGCTACCTGTACCGCCGGCTCGGCGAGCTGGCGTCGGCGCTGGCCGCGTTCTTCGACGACCTCGGTGACACGGCCGCCGACGTCACCGTCATGGTCTCCAGCGAGTTCGGCCGCCGGGTCGCCCAGAACGGCAGCGGCACCGACCACGGCCACGGCGGCGTGGTCACCGTGCTGTCCGGCCGGAAGCTGGCCGGCTCGCTGCTCGGCGACTGGCAGGGGCTGGACAAGCTCGACAGCGGCGACGTGCCCGAGTTCAACAACATGTTCCACGTCTACGGATCGGTGGCGCAGGGCCGCTTCGGCCTCACCGACGCCGAGGTGGAGAAGATCTTCCCGCGGCAGAAGTACACACCGGTGAAGCTGTTCGCGTGACCAGCCACCACACCCGGTCCGCCGCGCGTCGGCGGGAGACCCCGGCCCGGACCGGCACCGGGCCGTCCGCGCCGCCGGCCGTACCGGTCGCGGTTCCGTCGCGGCGCGGGGCGGCCGGCCGGCGCGGCGTCGCGGTGCTGCTCTGGACCGGCCTGGCGGCCAGCGTCGTGCCGTGGTGGCTGGGCACCCCGGCCGGGTCGCTCGACAGCACCGGTGAACTGCTGACCGCCGCCGGCCGGATCACCGGGCTCTTCGCCGGCTACGTGCTGCTGGTCCAGGTCCTGCTGATGAGCCGGCTGCGGCCGCTCGAACGGTGGATCGGCGCCGAGCACCTGACCCGCTGGCACCGCGAGATCGGCGCCACCCTGGTCGTCGCCGTGCTCGCCCACATGGCCCTGATCGTCCTCGGCTACGCCAGCCTGGACCGCATCTCGGTGCCCGGCGAGGTGCGGCTGCTGCTCACCGAATACCAGCACATGGTCGCCGCCTTCGCCGCCGCCGGCGTCATGGTCCTGCTCGGCCTCACCGGCATCCGGGCGGTCCGCCGGGTCCTGCCGTACGAGCTGTGGCACGTCCTGCACCTGTCCGGCTACGCCGTACTCCTGCTCGGGTTCGGGCACCAGTTCGCGCACGGCCAGCAACTCTTCCGGCCCGGCCCGGTCCGCACCCTGTGGATCGCGATGTACGCGGGGGTGCTCGTCGCCCTGCTGTGGGGCCGGATCGTCGAGCCCCTGGTGTTCAACTTCCGGCACCGGCTGCGGGTCGCCGACGTGGTCGCCGAGAGCCCGGACACCGTCTCGGTCTACCTGACCGGCCACCGGCTCGACCAGCTCGAGGCGCTCGGCGGCCAGTTCTTCCGCTGGCGGTTCCTCGCCCGCGGCTGCTGGTGGCAGGCCCACCCGTTCTCGGTCTCGGCCGCCCGCAACGGCCGCTGGCTGCGGATCACCGTCAAGGTCGTCGGCCGGCACACCGCCGACCTGCGCGACCTCGACCCGGGTACGCGGGTCTGGGCCGACGGTCCGGCGGGCACCTTCACCGCCGCCCACCGCACCCGCGACAACGCCCTGCTCATCGCCGGCGGCAGCGGCATCGCCCCGGTCCGGGCCCTGCTGGAGGAGCTGCCGCCGGGCGCGGCGCTGATCTACCGGGCCCGTACCACCGCCGACGTGCTGCTGCGGCGCGAGCTGGACTGGCTGGCCCGGGCCCGGCACGCCGACGTCTGGTACGTCATCGGCTCCCGCGACGACCCCGGCCCCCGGCAGGTGCTCAGTGCCGCCGGGCTGCGTCACCTCGTACCCGACGTGGCCCGCCGCGACGTCTACCTCTGCGGCCCGCCCGGCCTGGTCGAGGCGTCGGTACGGGCGCTGCGCCGGGCCGGTGTGCCGCGCCGGCAGATCCACGTCGCCACGTTCGAGCTGTAGGGAGATCCGATGCGTCGCGCCGTCCTCGGCCTCGCCGGCCTGGCCGCCGGCACCACCCTGCTCGTGGTGGTCAAGGGCGCCGCCGCCTCCGGTCCGGCCGCCCCGCCTCCGGTCCTGGCCGGGCCGACCGGCGCGGTGCCGTCCGGTCCGGTCCCGCCGTCCGCCGACCCGGCCACCCCGTCGCCGGCGCCGTCGGCGACCCCGGCGGACGAACCCGCCCCGTCGGCCCGACCGTCCCGGTCCGCGCCGGCCGGGCAGCCGACCCGGACCGCCGCGGCGCCCGGCCCGGCCCGCACCACGCCGGCCGCGCCGTCGCCGGCGGCCGGTCCGCACAAGGTGACCGGGCCGATCGCGGCCAACGACTACGGCGCCGTCCAGGTGCAGATCACCGTGACCGGCGACCGGATCACCGAGATCCGCACGCTGGAGATGCCGGAGAGCTCGTCGCGCTCCAGCCAGCTCAGCGCCCGCGCCGAACCGCTGCTGCGGGCCGAGGCCCTGCGTGAGCAGGGCGCCGACCTCGACACCGTCTCCGGCGCCACCTACACCAGCCAGAGCTACCGGGAGTCGCTGCAGGGCGCGATCGACACCGCCGCCCGGGGAGAGCGGGGCTGACATGGGGGTCCGGCCCGGCCGGCGGCTGCGGCCCGGCCTGCGCCGGGTCGAGCACGTCATGGGTACGGCGGTCAGCCTCGACCTCGCCGACCCGCTACGGCCATCCACACTGGACGAGCTGGCCGACGGGGTGTTCGCCTGGCTGCGCCTGGTCGACGCGCGGTTCAGCACCTACCGCGACGACAGCGAGGTCAGCCGCCTCGACCGGGGGACGCTGTCGCTGCCGGACGCCTCGGCCGACCTGCGGGCCGTACTGGAGCGCTGCGCCGAACTGTGGGGTGAGACCGACGGCTACTTCGACGCGTACGCCACCGGCCACCTCGACCCGTCCGGCTACGTCAAGGGCTGGGCGGTGCAGGTCGCCTCGGACCGGCTGCTCGCCGCCGGCGCGGCCAACCACTGTCTCAACGCCGGTGGCGACGTACGGGTGCGCGGCCACGCCTCGTCGGGACGGCCGTGGCGGATCGGCGTACGGCATCCGTGGAACGCCACGAAGGTCGCCTGGGTGCTGGCCGGCACCGATCTCGCGGTGGCCACGTCCGGGGTCTACGAGCGCGGCCACCACGTCGTCGACCCGCGCACCGGTCGACCGGCCCGCGGCCTGCGCTCGGTCACCGTCGTCGGCGCCGACCTCGGGGTCGCCGACGCCTACGCGACGGCGGCGGTGGCGATGGGCCGCTCCGGCCCGGACTGGCTGGCCGGGCGGGCCGGCCACGAGTGCGCGGTGGTCGCCGACGACGCGACGTGCCTGCGTTCCGCCCGGCTGCCGGTCGTCGGCGACGGCGGACCGATCGACGGCGAATCGGCCAGCGGAGAATCGGCCAGCGGAGAATTGATCGGCGGCGGGTCGAAGGGCGGCGCGGCGGACGGCGGCGGGTCGGCCGGCGGTGCGGCGGACGGGGCCGGATCCGGCGGGACCCGCGCAGGTCGAGGGGCGGATACGCCGTTCAGGGGATCGACCCATGATCGTTATCGCACTACGTTGTGACCTGACATGGCTGACCCCGCCCGCGCCGAGCCCGCGACCCCGGTCCCCGACCGGGCACCGCGGCGCGGGCCGGCACCGGGGCTCAGGCGGCGTTGTGCAGTGTGGATGGTTGCCGGGCCAGCGCCCGGAGCGCCGGCCGTGGCGGGCCGAGCGCGTCGACCAGCATCGCCTGTACGGCGTACGAGTCGGGCAGCCGCCACCGGCACTCGTGCGGCGCCACCATCCAGCGCACCGGCCCCTCGGGCAGCCGGGTCGGTGGCGCGGGCACCCACGAGCCCGGCCCGTGCCGGACCACGTCGAGGCTCTCTTCGAGTTCGGGACGCAGTGGGTCGCCGGGGCGTACCAGGAACATCCAGCGGGCCGTCGGCGTCACCGCGACCGGGCCGCGGACCCGGAGCTGGCTCGAGCCGAGCCCGGCGTGCAGGCGGGTCGCCCCGAGCACCCGCAGGCCGAGAGATGCGGGCACCTCCAGTGCGTCGAAGGTGTGCCCGGTCGCCAGCAGCACGGCGTGCGGGCGGCGGCGCCACCACCGGCTGATCCGGCCCCGGTCGGCGCTGGCGGTACGCTCCCAGTGCTCGTCGGCCGGGTGGCAGCCGGTCGTCGGGCAGCCGGCCCGGTCGCAGGTGAACCGGCGGCCGGCGAGATAGGCGCCCGGGGTCACCGGCCAGCCGCGCTCGGCGAACCGGTCCGCGGCTCGCCGCAGGCGCAGCCGGTCGAGGGTCGGGAATGGTCGCAGTGTCCACCGCATAGGTCAGGGAACTCCCCACGTGGGCGGCCGGGCGTCATATCAGGCGCCCGGCATCGTCACTAAACACGACACGCCGTCGTTGCGTACTCCAAGAGCCGTTTGCAACTTGCATCGAAAACTACGAGCATCAGTCAGCCACGTGACGTACCCGCTGTGCGACCAGCACCAACGGGTGGCACCGGCGCCGCCGCGCCCTGACTGGGGGAACAAGGCACGACCGCGCCGGGCGTAGTCCCGTCGGGGGGACTCTGGAGCTCGCGGCCCGGAAGCGCCGCGCAAGCGAGGGGGAGGAACGGACGTGGACGAACTGCCCATCGGGCGCCGCGTCGCATACTGGCGGTCCCGCCGGAAGATGTCGCAACAGGTGTTCGCCGACCGGCTCGACAAGTCGAAGAGCTGGGTGGACAAGGTCGAGCGGGGGGTCCGCCGGCTCGACAAGTTCTCGGTGGTCTACGAGATCGCCGACGTCCTCCAGGTCGACGTCCAGTTGCTGGTCGGCAAGGAGCCGGAACGCCGGCCCGACAGCGTCAACTGCATCGACCAGATCGAGGTCGACCAGATCCGGGCCGCCCTGGAGCGGTACGACTCCATCAGCGCCTTCTTCGACGCCCCGCCGCAGCCGCAGCCGCTGGGGGAGTTGCGCAAGGCGGTCAGCCACGCCTGGCTGACCTACCAGCACGCCAAGTACGGCGTACTGGCCCGGGCGTTACCGAAACTGGTCCGCGACGCGCAGTGCGCCGACAGCGCGTACGCCGGCAGCGCCGAGGGGCGCGACGCCGCCCACCTGCTCGGCCAGGTCTACCAGATCGCGTCGTCGGCCCTGCGCAAGGTCGGCGAGCACGAACTGTCCTGGCTCGCCGGCGACCGGGCCATCGCGGTGGCGCAACGGGCCGGTGACCCGCTGCTGGCCGGCGTCGCCACCTACCGGGTCGGCAACGCCCTGCTCGCCCTCGGCCGGGCCCGCCCGGCCCTGGAGGTCAACGTCAACGTCGCCAACCGCCTCGCCCCCGGTGGCGCGAAGGAGACCACCCCCGAACGCCTCTCGGTGTACGGGATGCTGCTGCTCCAGGGGGCGATGGCCGCCGCCCGGATCGGCGACAGCGCGACGGTACGCGACCTGTTGCACAGCGCGGGCGAGGCCGCTGAGGCCGTCGGCGAGGACCAGAACCACTACTGGACCAGTTTCGGGCCGACCAACGTCCGGCTGCACCGGGCGGCCGCCGCCGTCGAGTTGGGCGAGGGGCGCCACGCGGTCGAGACACATGAGACCATCGGCGATGGCTTCAACGCGCTGCTGCCCGAGCGCCGGGCCCACCACTACATAGACATCGCTCGCGGCTACACCCAGATCGGCGACGTGGAGAAGGCCAGCGAAATGCTCCTCGAGGGCGACCGGCTGGCCCCCTTCGAGATCCGGTGCCGGCCGGTCGCGCACGAGGTCATGGCCGACGTACTGCGCCGAACCCGTGGTGTGCCCTCCGCCCCGGTGGCAGAGTTGGCGGAGCACATGGGTGTCGGCGTATGACGCGGGGACCGACCGCGTGAGGGGGTACTCGACGCGGGTGCTGTACATCATCGCCTGTGGCTCACCGCTCGCCCGCAACGTGGGCCGCCTGGTGGCGCTGGCCCAGGACCAGGGCTGGGACGTCTGCGTCGTCACCACACCCGACGGCCGCAAGTTCGTCGACGTGCCGGCCCTGGCCGCCCAGACCACCCATCCGGTACGCAGCAACTACAAGAACCCCGGCGACCCCGACGTGTTACCGCCGCCCGACGCCATCATCGTGGCGCCGGCGACGGTGAACACGGTCAACAAGTGGGCCGCCGGGATCGCCGACACCCTCGCCCTCGGCCTGCTGGTCGAGGGGCAGGGCCGGGGGTTGCCGATCGTCGTGATGCCGTACACCAACTCGGCGATGGCGGCCCATCCGGTGTTCCGCGACAACCTGACCCGGCTGCGGGGCTGGGGGGTGACCGTCCTCTTCGGCGACGACGTGATGCCCCTGCACGCCCCGGGCACCGGGGAGAAGAGCCTCGACAGCTTCCCGTGGCGGCTCGCCATCGGCGCGCTGCACGCCGCCGTCGGCGTCGACGGACGCCGCCCCTGAGGACCCACCCGCCCGGCGGCCCCGGCGACGTGGCCGGCGGGCGGCGGCCGCCCACCGCCGAGGAGGGCTCCGGGCCGGGCGGTAGCCGGTAAGCTGGGCCGCCGTGAGCACAACTGGATCGCGACCGGGGCCCGCCGACGGGGTGGCGGGCGACGGCGGCCACACGGTCGGTGACGTCGTCGCGGCGCTCGAACGCCGCTACCCGCCGGCCTGGGCCGAGCAGTGGGACCGGGTCGGGCTGGTCGTCGGCGACCCCCGGGCCGCCGTACGGCGGGTGCTGTGCGTCGTCGACTGCGTGCCGGAGACGGTCGCCGAGGCGGTCGAGGCCGGCGCCGACCTGATCGTGGCCCACCATCCGCTCCTGCTGCGCGGGGTGTCCTCGGTCGCCGTGACGACCTACAAGGGCCGCGCCGTCCACCGGCTCATCAAGCACGACATCGCCCTCTACGTGGCGCACACCAACGCCGACGTCGCCAGTCCCGGCGTCTCCGACGCGCTGGCCGCCCGGCTGGGCCTGACCGACCTGCGTCCGCTGCGCCCGGCGGCCCCGGACGGCCCGGCCGCCGGCGGCGGGCGCGGGATCGGGCGGATCGGCCGGCTGTCCCGCCCGATGACCCTCGCCGAGCTGACCGCGTTGGCCGCCGTCGCCCTGCCGAGGACCACCTGGGGCGTACGCGCCGGCGGCGCCGCCGACCGCCGGATCGAGACGGTGGCGGTCTGCGGCGGGGCCGGCGACTCCTACCTCGGTGCCGCCGTCGCGGCCGGCGTCGACGCCTACCTGACCGCCGACCTGCGCCACCACCCGGCCAGCGAGCACCTGGCCGAGGGCGGCCCGGCACTGCTCGACGCCGCGCACTGGGCGACCGAGCGGCCCTGGCTCGACGACGTCGCCGACCACCTGCGCGCCGATCCCGGCCTGCCCGTCATCGTGTCCGATGTGGACACCGACCCGTGGACGTTGCACGCCAACTCCGTACCCACCCCAAAGGAGCCCACTCCGTGAAGGCCGACCCGCAAGACCAGCGTCGCCTGCTCGACCTTCAGGCGATCGACACCGCGCTCGCCCAGCTCGCCCACAAGCGGCGTACCCTGCCCGAGCACGCCGGGCTGGACGAGCTGGCCCGGGAGCTGTCGGCGCTGGAGGACGAGCGGGTCCGCGCCCAGGTCACCGTCGACGACCTCGACCGGGACATCGCCCGGCTGGAGCGCGACATCGAACAGGTCCGGGTCCGCAAGGACAAGGACCAGGACCGGCTGACGGCCGGGCGCGGCCCGGCCCGCGAACTCGAGGCCCTCCAGCACGAGCTGAACTCGCTCAACCGCCGGCAGACCGAACTCGAGGACGCCGAACTGGAACTGATGGAGCAGCGGGAGACCGCCCAGGCCGCCGTCGACGACGTCGAGAGCCGGCTCGCGCAGACCCGGAACAAGCGCGCGGCGACCGAGGTGCGACGCGACCAGGCGCTGGCCGACATCACCAAGGAGGAGGAGTTCAAGACCACCGCCCGCCAGCCGCTCGCCGCGGACCTGCCCGCCGATCTGGTCACCCTCTACGACAAGATCCGCGAGTCGTCGGGCGGCCTCGGCGCCGCGCTGGTGACCCACGGCCGGTGCGGTGGCTGCCGGCTGGAGCTGTACGGCGCGGACCGGGCCCGGATCAAGGCGGCCCCCGCCGACGAGGTCGTGCGCTGCGAGGAGTGCCGGCGCATCATGGTCCGTACCGCGGAATCCGGTCTGTGACCGGCGGCCCGAAGGTCGTCGTCGAGGCCGACGGCGGAGCCCGCGGCAATCCCGGACCGGCCGGCTTCGGCGCCGTCGTCCGTGACGCCGGCACCGGCGAGGTGCTCGCCGAGCGGGCCGAGGCGATCGGCGTCGCCACCAACAACGTCGCGGAATACCGCGGGCTGCTCGCCGGCCTGGAGGCCGCCGCCGAACTCGGCGCCAGCGAGGTCGACGTCCGGATGGACTCGAAGCTGGTCGTCGAGCAGATGTCCGGCCGCTGGCAGATCAAGAACGCCGGCCTGCGGCCGCTCGCCGCCCAGGCCGCCACCCTCGTACGCCGCTTCGACGCGGTCACCTTCGGCTGGATCCCGCGCGAGCGCAACAAGCACGCCGACGGGCTGGCCAACGCCGCGATGGACCGCGCCGCCGGCAAGCCGGCCCGGGGGCCGGCCGGTGCCGTCGTCACCGCCGCCGAGCCGGGCGCGGTCGGGCCGGCGCGGGCCGCCGCGCCGGTCCCCGGGCCGGCGGCCGGCGGGGTGGACGAGGAGGCCCGCCAGGTCGCCGGCCCCGACTCGGCGGCCCGGGCACAGGCCCGGGAGGTCGCCGCGCGGGCGGCGGCGAAGGGCGGCGCGGCCCGGCCGACGTGGGAACCCCGGCCGGTGTCGGCGGCGACCCGGCTGGTGCTGCTCCGGCACGGCGAGACCGACTACACCGCCCAGCGCCGCTACTCCGGGCGCGGCGACATTCCGCTGTCCGAACGGGGCCGGGACCAGGTCGCCGCCGCCGCCGACCGGATCGCCCGGCTCGTCGGCGACACGCCGGTCGCGGCCGTGGTCACCTCACCGCTGTCGCGCTGTACGGCCACCGCCGAGGCGGTCGCCGCGACGCTCGGCGGACCGCCGGTGGTGGTCGAGCCGGACCTGATCGAGGTCGACTTCGGCGTCTGGGAGGGACACACCTTCGCCGAGGTACGCGACCGCTGGCCGGCCGAACTCGACCGGTGGCTGAAGTCGGTGGCGGTGGCGCCGCCCGGTGGCGAGTCGTTCGCGGCGGTCACCAAACGGGTCCGCCGGGTCGCGGCGGGGCTGCTGACGACGTACCCGGGTGGGACCGTGGTGGTGGTCTCGCACGTCTCGCCGGTGAAGATCCTGCTGCGCGACGCGCTCGCGGCGGGCGACGCGTTCCTGCACCGCCTCTACCTCGACCCGGCTGGACTGTCCGTAGTGGACACCTGGCCGGACGGCAACGTCGCCGTACGCACGGTCAACGACACGTCCCACCTGCGCTGAAAGCCGAAAGCCGCCCCCCGACGCCTGGCGCCGGGGGCGGCTTCTGCGTTGATCAAGGGGATGTTGTGGGCGAATCAGACGCGGATCGCCATGATTTCTCCTCGATCGGCGGGCTTTGGTCCGCCGACGTGGGAGCCCTGGGGCGGGTGGGGATTGACCCGGGTCGTGGTTCGGCATACCTTCGTCAATCAGCAAAGTTTCCTAACTGATTTCGGCTCCAACCCGCCAGGGAGTACGAATGCGCAGAGATCTCGGCCGCCGCGTCGCGGCCGTCGTCGCCACCGTCGCCGTGCTGGTCACCGTGGCCCCCGCCAGCTCCGCCAACGCCTTCGGGGGCAACCGGCACCGCGACGGCTTCCACAAGGTCGGCTACTTCACCCAGTGGGGCATCTACGGCCGGGCCTTCACCGTCAAGAAACTCCACGACTCCGGTGCCGCCGCCCGCCTCACCCACGTCAACTACGCCTTCGGCAACGTCTCCGAGGACGGCCGCTGCTACATCGACGGCGGCCCCGGCGAAGGCGACCCGTGGGCCGACTACCAGCGGCCGGTGCCCGCGGAGGAGAGCGTCGACGGCGTCGCCGACACCTGGGGCGAACCCCTCAACGGCAACTTCGGCCAACTCCAGAAGCTCAAGACCCTGCACCCCGACCTCAAGGTGATGATCTCGCTCGGTGGCTGGAGCTGGTCGACGTACTTCTCCAACGCGGCCGTCACCAAGGAGGCCCGGGAACGGTTCGTCGCCTCCTGCATCGACCTCTACATCAAGGGCAACCTGCCCAACCCGGACGGCAGCGCCGGCGGCCCCGGCGCCGCGGCCGGCCTCTTCGACGGCATCGACCTCGACTGGGAATGGCCCGGCTCGGCCGGTGAACCCGGCAACGTCATCCGCCCCGAGGACAAGCAGAACTTCACCGCCCTCGCCGCCGAGTTCCGCCGCCAGCTCGACGCCGTCGGCCACACCGACCGCAAGCACTACGAGCTGACCGCGTTCGTACCGGCCAACCCGACCGCGATCGACGCCGGCTTCGAGGTCCGCAAGGTGCTGAAGAGCTTCGACTTCGTCACCGTGCAGGGCTACGACTTCCACGGCAGCTGGGAATCGGTCGCCAACCACCAGTCGGCGCTGCGGGTGCCGGCCGGCGCCACCGAACCGGCGTACTCCGTCGACCGCACCATCGACGCCTGGACCTCCCGGGGCGCGCCGCGCGACAAGCTCGTGCTCGGCATCCCCTACTACGGGCGCGGCTGGACCGGGATCACCGGCAGCCGGACCGGCCTGTTCGGCAACTCGACCGGGCCGGCGCCGGCGACGTGGGACGCCGGCTACGAGGACTACAAGCTGCTGAAGAACCTGGTCGGCAAGAACGGCTACCGGGTGCACCGCGACCTGCGCGCCGGCCACGCCTGGCTCTTCGACGGCACCACCTTCTGGACGTACGACGACCCGGCCGTCGTGCTGCAGAAGGCCCTGTACATCCGGACCAAGGGCCTCGGCGGCGCGATGATGTGGTCGCTGGACGGCGACGACGAGAACGCCACCCTCACCCGCACCATCCACCTGGGCCTCTGGACCCCGTAACGCGTTGTGGCCCGGCGCCCTTCCGGCGCCGGGCCCTTGATCCCCGTGATCAGGGACTTTGTCACGCGTGTCGTCGGTGTGCCGGGGTGCACGGCCCCTGATCACGGGGATCAAGGGCGGGGTGGGCTGCTCCGACGACCAGAACGTAGGATTGTCGGCGCGACGGACGAGTCGATCGGGCGGTCGCGTCGGTGGGTGCGAACCCGCCGCCGAGGAACGTCCGGACTCCACAGGGCAGGGTGGTTGCTAACGGCAACCCGGGGCGACCCGCGGGAAAGTGCCACAGAAAACAAACCGCCGGACCGGACAACCGGGCCGGTAAGGGTGAAACGGTGGGGTAAGAGCCCACCAGCATCCCGGGTGACCGGGATGGCTCGGTAAACCCCACCCGGAGCAAGGCCAAGAAGGGCCCTCGCCGCAAGGCGATGGTCTGCGCAGGCGTTCGAGGGCGGCCCGCCCGAGCCTGCGGGTAGGCCGCTCGAGCCTGCCGGCAACGGCAGGCCTAGATGGATGGCCGCCACCGACGTCACCGGTCTCCGGTGGCGCCGGTCACAGAATCCGGCGTACAGGTCGACTCGTCCGTCGCTCCCAGTTCGTTGGTCTGTTACGCACTAGAAGATCGAGTCGTGCACGTGACTCAGTACGTGCAGAGCGACCCAGGCGGCTTGCAGTACGACGCCGACCGAGCCCCCGACAAGCCCCAGGACCGCCACCGCACGGCAGAGAGCGTGGGCGCTTGCCCGGATCCCGAAAACGCCGAACACGACGCCGGCGACTCCCGAGAGGGCGCTGAATTCGAGGTGCGGGAACAGCGGCATCCAGACCACGCCTCCGGCCAGCGCCAAGAGCGACAGGGCCGGGCCCGTGTAGTCGACGACCGGGCTCCGGTGCTCGCGCTCCGCCAGCGGCAGGTCGGCGACCAGGGCCTCCAGTTCGCTGTAGGTCTTCGCGGCATACGCCTGCCCTGACCGATCGCCAAGCTCGGCGAGGGACAGTCGCCCCTCGCCGGCAGCGGTACCGAGCCGGGTCACGACAGCTTCCCGGTCACGATCGGACACCCGCAGGTCGTTCACAAGCGGAGCCTACTGACGACCCGGTCATGCTGATGGGCTCTCGCCGATTCTCGCTGTGCCAGGTGTGCCGTGACGAGTCGGGCGGCCGCGTCCAGGCCCGCTCTGCCCAGACTGACGTCGAGCGGTCTGCCCCATCGGCCGGTCAGACATCATGGGGCCGTGCACGCGGTGCGGATGCCCTGCTGGGTGGACGGAACCCTGATCGGCCTCGGCGAGGTCATGCGGTGCCTCGGTGATCGCGGGTCGCTGCACTGGCGACTGTTCTGGGCGGAGTTCAACGGCGACGTCCGCGCCGTGTGGCCGCAGGGCACCCTTGCCGTCGAGGATCAGTCACGGGAGCCGGCGGGTGTGCGGCTCTCCTGGGCGGAGATGGTGGCGCTGGCCGACACGGACGTTCAGGTCATCGACGGTGACTTCGTCGGGTTCGACGACGCCGGCCTGCCACGGTCGCGGATCCTCATGGTCGACAGCGGTCACTGGTGGGTCTGGTCCGTCGAGCCCGCCGACTATGCGCGCGTCCGGGAGACCTTCGTCCGCGTGGCGACGGAGTCCCACGTACCGCCGGAGCCCGCCGTCGGATGACCGGTGCCGCGTCCACAGTGTTCGGAGTCGCGTCACGTGTGCCTCGCCGACGCCCGGCCGGCGGCCGGAACGCACCGGGTACGGCGCAGCGGTGGCGGGGCGGCCGTGCGCGGTGCAGAGTTATGCCATGAGTGGCATCGGAAGTGATGTGCAGTACTACTGGTGCACGCGTCACCACCGGGTCGAGACCCCGAGCGACAAGTGCGCCGACCGGTACGTGCTCGGGCCGTACCCGACCCGGGCCGCCGCCGAGCAGGCGATGCGGCGGGTCGACGAGCGCAACGCCGCCTGGAAGGCGGAGGACGAACGCTGGGCCGGCGACGAGCGGTAGCGCCGTTCACGATCGTCAGGTGCACAGCGGCGGCAGGTACGGCGTGTCGTACCGCTGGGCACCTGACGATCAAGGGAGAGGGAGCGGGAGCACGATCGAGGGAACCGGATCGAGCCGTCGCGGTGATCGCGTCGGGCCACCGGCACTGGTAGGAATGACCGGTGGTGATCCGTCGCATACTCGCGCCCCGCATCGACTTCGGCGGCCTGCGCCGCGAACTGGACCTGCCGACGGAGTTCCCGCCCCCGGCGCTGGTCGAGGCCGAGGAGGCGGCCGGTGTGGCGCCGCCCGAACTCGACCGCACCGACCTGCCGCTGGTGACGATCGACCCGCCGACGTCGCGTGACCTGGACCAGGCGGTGTGCCTGGCCCGCCGGGCGGGCGGCGGCTACCGGGTGCACTACGCGATCGCCGACGTGGTGCCGTTCGTCCGGCCCGGTGGCGCGCTGGAGGCGGAGACGTGGCGGCGCGGCCAGACCATCTACCTGCCGGACGGCAAGGTGCCGCTGCACCCGACCGTGCTGAGCGAGGGCGCGGCGAGCCTGCTGCCGGACGTCGTACGACCCGCCGTGCTGTGGACGATCGACCTGGACGCCGACGGGGCGATCACCGAGGTCGACGTACGGCGGGCCCGGGTACGCAGTCGCGCCAAGCTCGACTACGCCGGTGTGCAGGCCGACGTCGACGCGGGAACGGTGCCGGAGCCGGTCGCCCTGCTGCCGGAGATCGGGGCGCTGCTGGTCGAGCGGGGGCTGGACCGGGGTGCGGTCAACCTGCCGCTGCCGGAGCAGGAGATCGAGCCGCACGGCGACGGTTGGCGGCTGGTGCTGCGCCCGCCCCGGCTGATCGAGGACTACAACGCGCAGATCTCGCTGCTGACCGGGATGGCCGCCGCCGGTATCATGCTCGCCGGCCGGATCGGGCTGCTGCGTACGATGCCGGCGCCGCGACCGGACGCGGTCGAGCGCCTTCGGGTCGCCGCGGCCGGACTCGGCGTCGACTGGCCGGCGGATCTCGCGGTCGGGCGGATGCTGGCGGCGGTCGACCCGGCCGACCCGCGTGGTGCCGCGTTTCTCGACCAGGCGGCCGAGTTGATGCGGGGCGCCGGCTACACCGCCTTCGACGGTGACGTCCCGGACGATCCCGGGCACGGGGGAGTGGCGGCGCCGTACGCGCACGTCACCGCGCCGCTGCGCCGGCTCGCCGACCGGTACGCGACCGAGGTGTGCCTGGCCCTGCACGCCGGGGAACCGGTGCCGGACTGGCTGCGGGCGGCGCTGCCGAAGATGCCGGAGCTGATGACGTCGACCGACCGGGTCGCGTCGGCCGCCGACCGGGGCGCGATCGACCTGGTGGAGGCGGTCCTTCTGCGGGACCGGGTCGGTGAGGAGTTCGACGCGGCGGTGGTCGACGTGGACGCCCCGCCGAAGCCGCCGGCCAGCACCGGGGACGGCGGCAACGCGGGGCGCAAGGTCCGCCGGCCGGCCGGGCGGATCGCGATCGACGAGCCGCCGGTACGCGCCCGCTGCGAGGGTGAGCTGCCGTTGGGTGAGCGGATCCGGGTACGCCTGGTCGCGGCCGACCCGGCCACCCGCAAGGTCCTCTTCGAACGCGCCTGACGGCGGGCGCCGTCGCGCCTGACGGCGGGCGCCGTCGCGCCTGGCGGCGGGACGGCTGTGATCGTCTGCTGTTCAGGCGTTCGTCGTGCGGCGTGTCGACCGTCTGGGCAGCAGACGATCATGAGGCGGTTCACGTCACAAACACCGGCGCACCGCTGCCGGAAGGTGACCGTCATTTGCGAGGATGATCCGCATGGGATATGACGCGAGCACGCTGCCCGACGTGTCCGGGCTCACCGTAGGCATCATCGGCGGCACCGGCGATCAGGGGCGCGGCCTCGCCTACCGGTTCGCGCGGGCCGGCCTGTCCGTGCTCGTCGGCTCCCGTTCCGCCGAGCGCGCCGTCCAGTCGGCGCGCGAGATCGCCGCGCTGCCCGGCGTACCGGCCGGCACCGGCGTCGACGGCGGTGACAACGTCGACGTCTCCACCCGCTCCGACATCGTGATCATCGCGGTGCCGTGGGACGGGCACGCCGCGACCGTCGCCGCGCTCCGCGAACCGCTCGCCGGCAAGATCGTCATCGACTGCGTGAATCCGCTCGGCTTCGACAAGCAGGGGCCGTACGCGCTCAAGGTCGAGGAGGGCAGCGCCGTCCAGCAGGCCGCCGCCCTGCTGCCCGAGTCCCGGGTGGCGGCGGCGTTCAACCATGTCAGCGCCCCGCTGCTCGCCGACCCGGAGATCGACCGGATCGAGTTGGACGTACTCATCGCCACCGAGGACCGCGAGGTGGCGGGGGTGGTGGCCGCGCTGACCGCCACCATCCCCGGGATGCGGGGCGTCTACGCCGGGCGGCTGCGCAACGCCCACCAGATCGAGGCGTTCACCGCCAACCTGATCGCCATCAACAAGCGCTACAAGGCGCACGCCGGCGTCCGCGTCACCGACGTCTGATCCCGGCCGTCCGGCGCCGTCGTGCGTGACGACCTGGGTACGGAGGTACGGCTGCCGGCGCCACCGCGCCGGGTGGTGTCGCTGGTGCCGTCGCTGACCGAGGCGGTGGCGGTGAGCGCGCCGGGACTGCTCGTGGCGGCCACCGACTACTGCACCCATCCCGGCGACCTCGACGTGCCCCGGGTCGGCGGCACGAAGTTTCCGGCGCTCGACGGCGTGCTGTCCGCCGTACCCGATCTGGTGCTGGCGAACGCGGAGGAGAACCGGCGCGCGGACGTCGAGGCGCTGCGGGCCGCCGGGGTGCCGGTGTGGGTGACGTATCCGCGGACGCTGCCCGAGGCGCTGCGGTCGCTTGCGCGGATGCTGGCCCGGCTCGACGTGCCGGCGCCGCCGTGGCTGGCGGCGGCCGCCGACGCGTGGGCGCGGCCGTGGGACGGGCCGGTACGCCGGGCGGTGGTGCCGGTGTGGCGGCGGCCGTGGGTCGTCCTCGGGGGCGGCACGTTCGCCGGTGACCTGCTGCGCCGGCTCGGCGTGCACAACGTCTACGACGACGCGGCCGACCGCTATCCGCGCCCGCCACTGCCGGAGTTGCTCGGCCGGCGGCCGGAACTGGTGGTGCTGCCCGACGAGCCGTACGCGTTCACCGCGACGGACGGGCCGGAGGCGTTTCCCGGGGTGCCGTACGCGCTGGTCTCCGGCCGCCACCTGACCTGGTACGGCCCGTCCCTGGCCGAGGCCAGAACCCTGCTGGCCACCCAGCTGGCAACAACCTGACGCCCGGCCGCCGCCCCGCCCGTCCGGGCGGCGGGCGCCGCCGCAAGATCCGCGTGATCAGGGATTACGTCGCCCGACGCGCCGACGACACGCCAGACTTAATCCCTGATCACGCGGATCAAGGGGATCACGCGGATCATGGCGGAGCATGCGGATCCGGGCGGGGTGCGGCGGTTAGAAGGTGTGTTCGGCCGCCGGGAAGGTGGCCTCGCGGACCTCTTCGGCGAAGGCCAGCGTGGCTTCGGTCAGGACCGTCGCCAGGTCGGCGTAGCGCTTGACGAAGCGGGGGGCCTTGCCGGTGCGCAGGCCGGCCATGTCCTGCCAGACCAGCACCTGGGCGTCGGTGTGCGGGCCGGCGCCGATGCCCACCGTCGGGATGGCCAGGTCGTGGCTGATCCGCTTGGCCACGTCGCCGGGCACCATCTCCAGCACCACCGCGAACGCGCCCGCCTCGGCCACCGCGTGCGCGTCGGCGACGACGTCCTCGGCCGCGCCGCCGCGTCCCTGCACCCGGTAGCCGCCGATCGCGTGCTCGCTCTGCGGGGTGAACCCGATGTGCGCCATCACCGGGATGCCGGCGCCGGTGATCGCGGCGATCTGCGGCGCGGTCCGCCGGCCACCCTCCAGCTTGACGGCGTGGCAGCCGCCCTCCTTCATGAACCGTACGGCGGTGCGCAGCGCCTGGGTCGGCCCCTCCTCGTACGACCCGAACGGCAGGTCGCCGACGACCAGCGACCGCTTCGTGGCCCGTACGACGGCTCTGACCAGCGGGATCAGTTCGTCGACGGTGACCGGGACGGTCGTCTCGTAGCCGAACACGTTGTTGGCCGCCGAGTCGCCGACCAGCAGCACCGGCACCCCGGCCTGGTCGAAGATCGCCGCGGTGTACTGGTCGTACGACGTCAGCATCGGCCAGCGTTCGCCGCGCTCCTTGGCGGCGAGCAGGTCGCGGGTGCGGACCCGCCGGGTGGCCGGCCCGCCGTAGAGGGTGGGCACCTCGTCGGACCGGGCCGGGCCGGCCCCGGCTGTGGCGGGGCGGTCCGGCGCGTTCTTCTCGGTCATGCTGCTCTCCTCTCCTCGAGGCCGCGTTCGCGGTCCCCGGGTCTGCGGCGATCGTCGCACCGTCGCCGGGCCGCAGGTGAGGGCGCAGTGCAGCTTTTCACACTTCTGATGCCCGCTTTCTCCGTCGTTACTCGGACTGTTCCCGCCACCGGTTGGTGATCGGCAGCCGCCGATCCCGGCCGAATGCCTTGATCGATATCTTGCTGCCGGGTGCGGACTGCCGGCGCTTGTACTCGGCGATGTCGACCATCCGTAGCACCCTGTCGACGACGGCCGGGTCGTGGCCGGCCGCCACCAGGTCGTCGCGGCCGAGGTCGCCGTCGACGTAGCCGGTGAGGATGGCGTCGAGCACCGCGTAGTCCGGCAGCGAGTCGGTGTCGAGCTGCCCGGGCCGCAGTTCGGCGCTGGGCGGCTTGCTGATCGAGCTTTCCGGGATCGGCGGCTGCGCGCCGCGCCGGGCGGCGTCGGCGTTGCGCCACTCCGCCAGCTTCCAGACCAGCGACTTCCACACGTCCTTGAGCGGGTTGAAGCCGCCGACCGAGTCGCCGTACAGGGTGGAGTAGCCGACCGCCAGCTCGCTCTTGTTGCCGGTGGTCAGCACCAGGTGGCCCTCCTGGTTGGAGACCGCCATAAGCAGCACGCCCCGGACCCGGGCCTGCAGGTTCTCCACGCTCATCCCGGAGAGCGACAGGTTGGCCAGGAACGCGTCGACCATCGGCTGGACCGGTTCGGTGCGGTAGTCGAGGCCGGTGCGCTTGGCCAGGTCGGCGGCGTCGTCGCGGGAGTGTTCCGAGGAGTGCTGGCTCGGCATCGAGACGCCGACGACCCGGTCCGGGCCGAGCGCGTCGACCGCGATGGCGGCGACCACCGAGGAGTCGATGCCGCCGGAGAGCCCGAGCACCACCGACCGGAAGCCGTTCTTGTTCACGTAGTCGCGCAGGCCGAGCACCAGCGCCTGCCAGATCTCCGCCTCGTCGGTCACCCGCTCGGCGATCCCGCCGTCGACCCGGTCACCGGCCGGGCCGGCCGCCGGGGCGGTGTCGCTCAGGTGGACCCGGACCACGGTCAGGCCGTCGGCGGCGGTCTCCGGCGACCCGTCGGCCGCCGACGCGGTGCCGGTCGTGGCCGTGCCGGACGCCGGGTCGGTGGCCGCCGGCAGTTCCACGTCGTGCAGCAGCAGGTGCCCGTCGAACTGCGGGGCCCGGGTGAGCAGCGTCCCGTCGGCGGTCACGATCATCGAGTCGCCGTCGAAGACCAGTTCGTCCTGGCCGCCGACCATGTTGACGTACGCGATCGTGGCGCCGGCCTCGGCGGCCCGCCGCTGGACCAGCGGCAGCCGTACGTCGTCCTTGTTGACCTCGTACGGCGAGCCGTTGATGTTGACGACCAGCCCGACCCCGGCGCGGCGGGCGGCGGCGAACGGGCCGCCGGCCTGCCACAGGTCCTCGCAGATGGTCAGGGCCACGTCGACGCCGGCGATGCGGACCACGGTCAGCGTGTCGCCGGGTACGAAGTAGCGGTCCTCGTCGAAGACGCCGTAGTTGGGCAGGTGGTGCTTGAAGTAGCTGGCCACGATCCGCCCGCCGTGCAGGACCGCCGCCGCGTTGCGCGGCCCCCGGCCGGGCGTCGCCGCCGCGCTGATCGTCGCCGGCCCGTCGGCGTCGAGGTAGCCGACGACCACCGGCACCGACCCGAGGCCGGCCGCGTCGAGGTCGGCGGCGAGGCCGCGCAGGGCGGCCCGGGACGCGGTCACGAACGACTCCCGGAACACCAGATCCTCGACCGGATAGCCGGTCAGCATCATCTCCGGAAAGGCGATCAGGTGGGCCCCGGCGGCGACGGCGGCACGGGTGCGATCGACGACGATCGCCGCGTTGCCGGCGAGATCACCGACGGTCGGGTTGACCTGGGCGAGGGCTAGACGCAGGGTCGGCATGTGCCCATCTTGCCCCGCCGGTGCCGGGCCGACCGTCGTGACGCGGTCCGTGGGCCGGTGGGCTCGGTCACCGCCTCGGTCACCGGCGGCCGGCCGAGGCGGCGCAGCAACCCGAGAAGCTTGTCGACGGCCCGGCCCAGCGTCGGCGCCGCCCGCGCCGGGTCGACGGTGCCCGCCGGCCCGAGGTGGCGCAGCACCGACAGCACCGGCCCGACCCGGCCCACCGCGAGATAGCCACCGACCTCGCCGTGCGCGCCGCGGGCGGTCAGGACCAGGCCGTACGTCTCGTCGGCGACCCGCCCCAGCGTCAGCGGTCCGACCCGTACGGTGACCGCCGTGCCGTCGTCGAGCCGGGCGTCGAACTCCCGGCACCCGCCGGACGCGGTGCGCAGGTGCCCGACGGCGCGTTCCGCCCCGTCACCGGCGAACCTGACCGACGCCTGCCGCAGCAGCGCGCCGGTCGGGTGCGCGTGGTCGGCCGTCACCGACTCGGTGGCGTCCTCCGGTTCGGTGGCGAGGTCCCAGGGGCGTTCGAAGAGCGTCCGGCACCGCTCGGTGCGGTCCGGGCCGGACGTGGCCGGGCCGGCGCGACCCGGGCCGGCTGGCGCCGGGCCGGCGCGACCCGGGGCGGTCGACGCGGGGCGGGGACGCGGGCTGAACCCGGCCGGCAGGTCGGTCCGGTCGAGCAGCGTGGTGCCCAGTTCCGGCTGGCGGGCGATGGCCGGCCCGTCCGGGGTGGACGGGGCGGCGGCGGGGGCGGCGGCCGGCGGCCCGCTGCGGGGTACGCCGACCACGCCGGTCAGCACCAGGACGGCGGCCAGGACCGGGCCGAGGGCCACCCCGGCCAGGACCGTCGTACGCCGGACGCGGCCCGGAATCCGGCGGCCGGCTCCACGTGTTCGGTGTCCCATGAGCCTCCTCTGCCGTACGTTTGGGATCAACGTCGAGGAACCGGACAGGTTGTGTGCGACCCGCCATCCGGGTGGCCGGCCGCCCGGCGTAACGTCGGCGTAACGAGCGAGTTGGAGACTGACCGGCCAGGCGTCCAGCCAGTGGGGCCGGTCTGCGCGGCGAAGCGTCACGAGGGGTTGAAGTGGACCGTCAACAGGAGTTCGTGCTCCGTACCCTGGAAGAGCGCGACATCCGTTTCGTCCGGTTGTGGTTCACCGACGTGCTGGGCACGCTCAAGAGCGTCTCCGTCGCACCCGCCGAACTGGAGTCCGCCTTCGAGGAGGGCATCGGCTTCGACGGTTCGGCGATCGAGGGGTTCGCCCGGGTCGTCGAGTCCGACATGGTCGCCATGCCCGACCCGACGACCTTCCAGGTCTTCCCCTTCGAGGGCGGCGCCAGCGGCGAGAGCGCCCGGATGTTCTGCGACATCCTGCTGCCCGACGGCAGCCCGTCCTGGGCCGACCCGCGCCACGTGCTGCGCCGGGCGCTGTCCCGGGCCGCCGAGAAGGGCTTCACCTTCTACACCCACCCCGAGATCGAGTTCTTCCTGCTGGAGGACGGCCCCAACGACGGCTCGGTGCCGACGCCGGTCGACTCGGGCGGCTACTTCGAACACACCACGCACGCCGTCGCCCGCGACTTCCGCCGGCAGGCGGTGCTGTCGCTGGAGCGGATCGGCATCTCGGTCGAGTTCAGCCACCACGAGGTCGCCCCCGGCCAGCAGGAGATCGACCTGCGCTACGCCGACGCGCTCACCACCGCCGACAACATCATGACGTTCCGGCACGTCATCAAGGAGGTCGCGCTGTCGGCCGGGGTACGGGCCACCTTCATGCCCAAGCCCTTCACCGACCAGCCCGGCAGCGGCATGCACACCCACCTGTCGCTCTTCGAGGGCGAGCGCAACGCGTTCCACGACGCCGGCGACCCGATGAAGCTCTCCAAGGTCGCCAAGGCGTTCATCGCCGGGCTGCTCGTGCACGCCCGCGAATACACCGCGGTCACCAACCAGTGGGTCAACTCCTACAAGCGGCTGTTCCCGCAGGCCCTGCCCGACCGGATCACCGAGTCCCCGGCGTACGTCTGCTGGGGACACCTCAACCGCTCGGCGCTGGTGCGGGTGCCGGCGTACGGCAAGCCGAACTCGGCCCGGGTCGAGATCCGCTCGCTGGACTCGGCGACCAACCCCTACCTGGCGTTCGCGGTCCTGCTCAGCGCCGGCCTCAAGGGCATCGAGGAGGGCTACGAGCTGCCGCCGGGCGCCGAGGACGACGTGTGGTCGCTGTCCAACGCCGAACGCAAGGCGATGGGCTACAAGGCGCTGCCGGAGAACCTCGCCGAGGCGATCGACGTGATGGCCGGCTCCGAGCTGATCGCCGAGGTGCTCGGCGAGCACGTCTTCGACTACTTCCTGCGCAACAAGCGCGCCGAGTGGGAGGAGTACCGGCGCGAGGTCACCCCGTACGAGCGCCGCCGCTACCTCGGCACACTCTGACCTCCACCGCCCGTCTCCACCCCGATCTCCACCCTCCGATGGTCCCGGCCCACCCGGTCCCGCTCGTAACGTTCCGGGTCATGAACGAGCGGAACCGTATTACGAAGCCCGAGGCGCCGGCCGGCCGTCGCGTCGACGCCATGCGTGCCGCGAACTACCTGCTGACCGGCAAGCGCGACGGCAGCCGGGGCACCCGGCTGGCCGGGGCCGTCATCGACCGGGTGCTCGAACGGGAGGGTGGGAAGATGACCGGCCGTGTCGTCGTCGCGATCCTGGTGGTGCTCGGCGTGGTGGGGCTGGCGTTCGTCGCCTACCGCCTGCTGGTGCTCGACCTCATCCTGACCGTGGTACGGGAACGCGGCTGACCGGTGGGGCTGCGTCGGCTGACCAGTCGGGGCGTACGGCTGATCAGGGCCGACGACCCGGAGACGGGCTGGCTGGTCCGGATCGTGGTCAGCGCGCTGCTGATCTGGTCACTGGTCTTCCTGACCCCGCCGAGTCCCGCCGTACGGCTGGTCCTCGTCGCCGCCCTCGCCTGCTGGGGCGTCTTCCTGGTCGCCGACACCCGGTGGCCGCGGGTCGCCCGCGGCGGCCTGGCCCTCGCGACGCTGCTGCCGGCCACCGTCGCGGGGGTGCCCGAGAGCGCGTCGGCACCGCTGTTCCTCTACTCCATGCTGTTCACCTTCGTGCTGCTGCCCCGGACCCCGATGTGGTCGATCCTGGCGCTGACCGGGGCGGTCATCGTGGTTCTCCTGACCGGCATGTGGCTCGCCGGCCGGGGGCCGACCGCGATGCTGACCCAGCCCGCGCTGATCGCCGTCCTGGTGCTGTTCAGCCTGCACCGGAGGGAATACCGGCTGCGGGCCGAGCAGACCGCGCTGCTGTTGGAGCAGACCGGGCGTACGCAGGAGGCGCAGGCCCGGGCGGCGGCCCTCTCCGAGCGGACCCGGATCGCCCGCGAACTGCACGACGTGCTCGCCCACTCGCTCGGTGCGCTCGGGGTGCAGCTGGAGGTCGCCGAGGCCGAACTGACCGAGAAGGGTGACGTGGCGGCCGCGGCGGCCCGGATCCGGCGGGCCCGGCGGCTCGCCGTCGACGGCCTGGCCGAGGCCCGCTCGGCGGTCGCGGCCCTGCGCACCGACGTGCCGCCGCTGGCCCGGGCCCTCGGCGACCTCGTCGCCGACCACCGGGCGGACCACGCGGCCACGATCACCCTGCGCACCGGGGGCAGCCCGCACGACCTGCCGCCCGGCGCCGAGGTGGCGCTGCTGCGCACCGCCCGCGAGGCGCTGACGAACGCGGCCAAGCACGCCCCGGGGGCGCCGGTCGCGGTCACCCTCGACTACTCCGATTCGGCTGTCCGGCTCACGGTACGCAACCCGGCCCCGGACCGCCCCGGCCCGGCCGACGACGGCGTCGGCGGGTACGGGCTGACCGGGGCGCGGGAGCGGGTGGCGCTGGTCGGTGGCACCCTGGAGGCGGGCGTCGTGGACGGGGCGTGGCGGGTCGGCGTGGAGGTGCCGGGATGAGCGACGAGCCGCTGCGGGTGCTGGTCGTCGACGACCAGCAACTCGTCCGGGAGGGGCTGACCGCCCTGCTCGAACTCACCGACGGGGTCACCGTCGTCGGCGCCGCCGGTGACGGCGCCCGGGCCCTCGACCTGATCGCCGAGCGGCGGCCGGACGTGGTCCTGATGGACCTGCGGATGCCCGTACTCGACGGGATCGCCGCCACCGGCCAGGTCCGGGACCGGTTCCCGGACGTCGCGGTCGTGGTGCTGACCACGTACGCCGACGAGGAGTCGATCGCCGGCGCGCTCGCCGCCGGGGCCCGGGGCTATCTGACCAAGGACGCCGGGCGGGCCGAGATCGGCATGGCGCTGCGGGCGGCGGTCGCCGGCCACTCCATGTTCGACCCGGTGGTCTCCGCCCGGCTCGCCGACGCGATGAACCGGCCGGCGCCGCAGCCGCGCGACCGGTTGCCGGACGGCCTGACCCAGCGCGAGGCCGAGGTGCTCGGCCAGCTCGCCCTGGGGCGGACCAACGCCGAGATCGCGGCGGCCCTGTTCGTCGCCGAGACGACGGTGAAGACCCACATCAACAACGCGTTCGCGAAGATCGGCGCCCGGAACCGGACCGAGGCGGCCGGCTACG
The DNA here is from genome assembly GCF_040683055.1 of Polymorphospora sp. NPDC051019. Classification (NCBI taxonomy): domain Bacteria; kingdom Bacillati; phylum Actinomycetota; class Actinomycetes; order Micromonosporales; family Micromonosporaceae; genus Polymorphospora; species Polymorphospora sp. NPDC051019. The sequence goes on from NZ_JBFBCH010000003.1 coordinate 361,381, forward strand.
CGACCCGGCACGGTCTCGGCTGACCGGGGCCCGTCCCGTGGCCGTGGTCAGCGGACGGCCGGGCCCACGGTCAGCGTGCCGGCGGTCGGGTCCAGGGTCGCCGGCACGCCGACCGGCACGGTGACCTGGCCGACGCCGTGCCCGACCGGCAGGCCGCCGAGCACCGGCACGCCGAGGTCGCCGAGCCGCTCGGCCAGCACGTCGGCCACGTCGACCCGCCAGCCGTCGCGGCAGTTGGTGAACTGCCCGACCGCCACCCCGGCGACCCGGTCCAGGACCCCGGCGCGGCGCAGGTGGGTCAGCATCCGGTCCACCTTGTACGGCGGCTCCTCCACGTCCTCGATCAGCAGGATCGCGCCGGTCAGGTCGGGCATGTCCGGGGTGCCGACCGAGGAGACGACCAGGCACAGGTTGCCGCCGATCAGCGGCCCGGTCGCGGGTGCGGCACCGACCCGTACGGCCGCGGTCTCCTCGGTGTCGATCCGGGCGACCACGATCTCGTCCGTGGTCATCAGGGCCCGGCGCAGGGATTCCGCCGACGCCGCCGGGGTGCGCTCGTCGAGCCAGGCCGCGCCCGGGCCGTGCACGGTGGCCAGCCGGGCGCCGCGCCAGAGCGCGAACTGCAGGGCGGTGATGTCGGAGAAGCCGGCGACCACCTTCGGGTCGGCCCGTACGGCGGCCATGTCGACCAGGTCGACGACGCGCTGCGCGCCGTACCCGCCCCGGGTGCAGAGCACACCGCGGACCAGCGGGTCGGCGAACGCGGCGTTGAGGTCGGCGGCGCGCAGTTCGTCGCCGCCGGCCAGGTAGCCCTGTCGGGCGTACGCGTTGGGGGCCAGCACGGGGCGCAGGCCCCAGCCGGTCAGCAGTTCGATGCCGCGGGCGACCCGTTCGGGGCGGGTCGGCCCGGACGGCGACACCAGCATGACGGTGTCACCGGGGCGCAGGGCGGCCGGGCGTACGGCTTGGTCTCGACTCACGGCAGCGCAGCCTAGCGACCCACCCCGCGATCTTGCACTTGTCGCCTCCCATAGCGGACGAAAGGGGGAGAGAACCGCAAGATCGCGAGAATGTCGTCGGTCGGCTATCGTGCGGATCACGCCGCGTCCGTATCGAGCGTGACGCGGGGCTGGAGGTGGATCGGTGTACGCGGACCTGCTCACCGGAGCGTGGCAGAGCCTGGTCTACGGCGCGGTCGGAATCGGCCTGATGGCGGTCGGGTTCCTGCTGGTCGACCTGCTCACCCCCGGCCGGCTGCGCGACCTCATCTGGGTACGGCGCAGCGGCAACGCCGCGCTGCTGCTGGCCGCCAACCAGCTCGGCATCGCCGGCATCGTCTTCACCGCGATCCTGACCAGCTACGACTCGTTCACCAAGGGCCTGGTCTCGACGCTGATCTTCGGTGCCGTCGGCATCGTGATCATGGCGTTGGGCTTCTTCGTGCTCGACTGGCTCACCCCCGGCAAGCTGGGGGAGATCATCGCCGCCACCGAGCCGCACCCGGCGGCCCGGGTCAGCGCCGCCTCGCACTTCGGCGCCGCGCTCATCGTCTGCGCCTGCATCGCCTGAGCGCGCCCGCGTCGCCGCGCGGCGCCCGGCCGGCGGTGGCGCCGCCCGGTGGGCCCGCCGGCTACGGCGCGCGGAGGCCGTCGAGCAGCCAGCCCGCGTAGCGGCCGGCCAACTCGCCGACCGCGGTCGGGTCGGCGGCCGTCGGCCCGACCGGTTCCGCGGGCCCGAGCGGCCCCGCCGGACCGCCGGTGTCGCCGGCCAGGCGGGCCGCGTAGGAGACGCCGCACATCAGCCGCAGGATGTCGTCGCCGTCCACCCCGGGCCGCAGGGCGCCGGCGTCGCGGACCCGCCGGAGGAGCTGGTCGACGGTGTCGTACAGCTCGTGTTTGAGCTGGCCGGTGCGCGGGAGCGTGTCGGTGCCGGTGGCCAGCACGTCGGCGAACCCGGGGTCGGTGACCATCAGGGCGATCCCGGTGGTGAGCAGCCGGGTCAGGCCGCTCCACGGGTCGGCGGCGGCCAGTTCCCGCCGGGCCTGGTCGAGCACGTCGTCCAGTTGGGCCTGCACGAGCGTCTCCAGCAGTGCCCGCGGCGTGGGGAAGTGGCGGTAGGCGGTCCCGACGCCGACGCCCGCCCGCCGGGCGATGTCGTTGAGTTGCAGCGACCGGTCGCCTTCGGCCAGCGCCTGCCCGGCGGCGTGCAGCAGCCGCTCGCGGTTGCGGGCCGCGTCGGCGCGCGGCGGGGAGTCTGACCCGGGCACGGAGTCAGGCTACCGGAACCGGCCGACATTAGCGGATTGGCTATCCGTTTATGCTACGGTGAAGCGGATAGCTAATCCGCTTCGTTCGACGGCCGGCCCCACCCGGGGCCAGAACGGGAGCCTTCCGACATGCCCGAGTCACCACCCCGCCGGCGCTGGACCGCCGCCGACATCCCCGACCAGTCCGGACGTACCGTCCTGATCACCGGCGCGAGCAGCGGCCTCGGCCTGCACATGACCGGTGAGCTGGCCCGGCGCGGCGCCCGCGTCGTCATGGCCGTGCGCGACGTCGCCAAGGGGGAGCGGGCCCGGGCCGCGCTGCCGGCCGCCGACCGGATCGAGGTACGCCACCTCGACCTGGTCGACCTCGACTCCGTACGCGACTTCGCGGCCGGGATCGTCGCCGACGGCGGCGGGCACGTGCTGGTCAACAACGCCGGGATCGGCAACCTGCCCCGGCGGTTGAGCCCGCAGGGGCACGAGCGCCAGTTCGCCACCAACCACCTCGGTCACTTCGCGCTTACCGGGCTGCTGCTCGACGCGCTGACCGGACCCGACCCGCGGGTGGTCACCGTCACCTCGGGCCTCTACCCGCTCGGCACGATCCCGTTCGACGACCTGACCGGCGAGCGGCGGTTCTCCCCGGGCCGCGCCTACATCAACACCAAGCTGGCCAACGTCCTGTTCGGTCTCGAACTCGACCGCCGGCTGCGCGCCGCCGGGTCACCGGTCCGCAGCCTGCTCGCCCACCCCGGGATGGCCCGTACGGCGTTCATCGACCAGGGGCCGCCCGCCCTCGTCGGCCTGGCCAGGTCCGTCGCCCGGGTGATCGGCCGGCCCGTCGCGGACGGCGCGGTGCCGATCCTGTACGCCGCCACCGCACCGGACGCCCCGACCGGAGCGGTCATCGGCACCGGCCCGACCTTGCGCAAGGTCGCCCCCACCGTGGAGGCGGTCCGCCGCCCCGGCACCGACGCCGGGCTGGCCACCCGCCTGTGGCAGGTCTCCGAGGAGCTGACCGGCGTCACCCCGCTGCTGCCGGTCCGGCCGTCCCGCTGAGCGGGCAGGCCCACCCGTCGGCCCGCGCACCGCGAGGCGGGGCGGTGGCCCCCGCCGGCCACCCGATAGCCTCGGGTGCGTGGCAACCGCGCTCGTAATCGAGAACGATCCGACCGACGACCTCCGCCGACTCGGCGAGTGGCTCACCGAAGCCGGGCTGGACCTGCGGGTCGTACGCGCGCACGCCGGTGAGGAGCTGCCGGCCGACCTCGACGGATACGACGCGTTCGTGGTCCTCGGCGGCGCGCAGGCGCCCTACCCCGCGCCCGACGGCACACCCGGCGCCCCCTGGTTCCCGGCCCTGGAGGGGCTGCTGCGCAAGGCGGTCCGCAACTCGGTGCCGACCCTCGGCATCTGCCTGGGCGCCCAACTGCTCGCCACCGCCCACGCCGGCACCGCCGAGCGCAGCGCCGCCGGGCCCGAGGTCGGCCCGGCGGTCGTCGGCAAGCGCGACGCCGCCGAGACCGACCCGCTCTTCCGCTACGTGCCGCTGATCCCCGACGTGTTCCAGTGGCACCGCGACGAGGTCACCGAGCTGCCCCGTAACGCGGTGCTGCTCGCCGCGTCGACCCGCTATCCGCACCAGGCGTTCCGGATGGGCGACCGGGCCTGGGGCATCCAGTTCCACATCGAGTGCGACACCGCCATGATCGCGCAGTGGGCCACCGACTCGGAGACCCTTGCCGAACTCGGGTACGACCCGGAGGTCGTCGTCGCCGCCTGCGACGCGATCATGGTCGACGTCGAGGAGGTGTGGCAGCCGTTCGCCGCCCGGTTCGCCGCCCTGGCCCGCGGCGAACTCGACGTACCGCGCCCCGGCCGCAACCTGCCGCTGCTGGGGCACTAGCGCCGCCGATGACCAGACCCACCAGCGCACAGGCCCGGCTCGCCCGCTACGGCTTCGGCGGCGCCGGGGGACCCGCCACCCGCCCCGGTACGGCCGCCGCCGACCTGCTCGGCCCGGACGGGCTCGGCCTGTGGAACCCGGCCACCCACGAGCCCACCGACGGGGCGGCCGCCGAACTGCTCGCCGCGCTGTCCCGGGCCGCCGATCCCGACCTGGCCCTGCGCCAGCTGCACCGGCTCGTCGAGTCCGAGCGCCGCACCGCTCCCGACGGGCCGGGGGTCGTCGACGCGCTGCACGCCGACCAGGGGCTGCGCCGCCGGCTGATCGCCGTACTCGGTGCCTCGTCGGCGCTCGGCGACCACCTGGTGGCCAACCCCGACCAGTGGCGCGTCCTGGTCACCGGGGCCGACGGCGCGGCCCCGCCCGCCGACGGCCGGCTCGAACCCGAGCCACCTCCGGCCGGCGACGCCCCGGCGACCGGACCCGCCGTCGGCAAGGCGGCCGTGCCGGGGCTGCGGCGGGCCTACCGGCGGGCCCTGCTGCGGATCGCGGCGGCCGACCTGACCGGCGGGCGCGGCCTGGAGCAGACCATGGCCGCGCTGTCCGAGCTGGCCGACGCGACCCTGGCGGCGGCCTACCGGATCGCGGTCGCCGAACTGCCGGCCGGCACCCCGCAGCCCCGGCTCGCCGTGGTGTCGATGGGCAAGTCCGGTGGCTGCGAACTCAACTACGTCTCCGACGTCGACGTGATCTTCGTGGCGGCCGAGGACGACGACCTGCCCGCCGCCACCGCCGTCGCCACCCGGCTGATCCACATCTGCGGGCTGGTCGCCTGGCCGGTCGACGCCGCCCTGCGGCCCGAGGGCAGCCGCGGGCCGCTGGTCCGCACCCTGGCCAGCCATCTGGCCTACTACCACCGCTGGGCCCGCACCTGGGAGTTCCAGGCCCTGCTCAAGGCCCGGCCGGCGACCGGCGACACCGAGCTCGCCAAGGCGTGGATCGACCAGCTCGCCCCGCTCGTCTGGCACGCCGCCGAACGCCCCGAGGCGGTCACCGACGTACGCGCCATGCGCCGGAAGATCATCGACAACATCCCGCCCCGCGAGCTGGAACGCGAGATCAAACGCGGGCCCGGCGGATTGCGCGACATCGAGTTCGCCGTTCAGCTCCTGCAGCTCGTGCACGGCCGGGTCGACGAGACGCTGCGGGTCACCGGCACGCTGCCGGCCCTGCGCGCCCTGGTCGCCGGTGGCTACGTCGGCCGCGCCGACGGCGAGGCGCTGCTGCGCGGCTACCGGTTCCTGCGCTCCGTCGAGCACCGGCTGCAACTCCAGGGACTGCGCCGCACCCACACCGTGCCCGACGACCCGGCCGCGCTGCGCTGGCTCGCCCACGCCCTCGGCTACGTCGCCAACCCGGGCACCAGCGCCGTCGAGGCGTTCCGCGCCGACTGGATCAGCCACGCCACCGAGGTCCGCCGGCTGCACGCCAAGCTGCTCTACCGTCCGCTGCTGGAGGCCGTCGCCCGGGTGCCGGCCGACGAACTGCGGATGACGCCCGAGTCCGCCCGCCAGCGGCTGGAGGTGCTCGGCTTCGGCGACCCGGCCCGCGCACTGAAGCACATCGAGGCGCTGACCGGCGGGGTGACCCGGACTGCCGCCATCCAGCGCACCCTGCTGCCGGTGCTGCTGCCGGAGTTCGCCGACGCCCCCGAACCCGACCGCGGCCTGCTCAGCTACCGGCAGGTCTCCGACAAGCTCGGCGGCACCCCCTGGTACCTGCGCCTGCTGCGCGACGGCGGTCCCGTCGCCGGCCGGCTGGCCCGGGTGCTCGGCCTGTCCCGCTACGCCGCCGACCTGCTCGCCCGCGACCCGGAGGCGCTGCGGCTGCTCGCCGACGACGCCGAACTCACCCCCCGATCCGCCGACACCCTGCGCGAGGGCTTCACCGCCGCCGCGTCCCGGCACGTCACCGGCACCGAGAAACCCGATCCGGTCCAGGCCATCACCGCCGTACGGGCCCTGCGCCGGCGGGAACTCGTCCGGCTCGCCTGTGCCGACGTACTCAGCCGGACCGGCGCGCTCGCCCCCGAGCGGCCGGTCGACGTCACCGGCATCGGCGTCGCGCTCACCGACGTCGCCGAGGCCACCCTCGCCGCCGCCCTACGGGCCGCGCTCGCCGCCCAGCCGCCGATGCCCGGCCTGCGGTTCGCCGTGATCGGCATGGGCCGGCTCGGCGGCTACGAGATGAGCTACCCGTCCGACGCCGACGTGCTGTTCGTCTACGAACCGCCGCCCGGCGTGCCCGACGACGCCGCCAGCGCCGCCGCCCGCGCCGTCGCCGAGGAGCTGCGCCGGCTGCTGGCCATGCCCGCCCCCGACCCGCCGCTCGGCGTCGACGCCGACCTGCGCCCCGAGGGCAGGCAGGGGCCGCTGGTGCGCAGCCTGGCCGCGTACGCCCAGTACTACGCCCGCTGGTCGAAGGTGTGGGAGGCGCAGGCGCTGCTACGGGCCCGGTTCGTCGCCGGCGACGCCGACCTCGGTACCCGCTTCGCCGAACTGGTCGACCCGATCCGCTACCCGGCCGCCGGCCTGACCCGCGAACAGGTCACCGAGATCCGCCGGATCAAGGCCCGGGTGGAGAGCGAACGGCTGCCCCGCGGCGCCGACCCGGCCACCCACACCAAGCTCGGCCGCGGCGGGCTCGCCGACGTCGAATGGGCGGTACAGCTCCTCCAGTTGCGCCACGGCGGCCGGATCGAGCGGCTGCGCGGCACCCGTACCCTCGACGCGCTGGCCGCAGCCCGCGACGCCGAACTGCTCGACCCGGCCGACGCGGTGGCGATGGCCGCCGGCTGGACCGCCGCCGCCCGGGTCCGCAACGCGCTGACCCTGGTCCGCGGCCGGCCCGGCGACCAGCTGCCCCGGCACGGCACCGAGCTGGCCGGCGTGGTGCAGCTGCTCGGCGGCGACGACCCCGGCGAGTTCCTCGACGACTACCTGCGCGCCGCCCGCCGGTCGCGGGCGGCCGTCCAGCGCGTACTCGATGCCTGACCGGCACCCGCCGCGTACCGCCGGCCGCCCGGCCGGCCCGCCGCGCGCCGGCCGCCGCCCCTCCGGGCCGGCACCCGGTGCCCGTCGCGCGGTCGGCGCGACGCTGGTCACCGCCGCCGTCCTGACGGCGGCGTTCCTGGCCGCGCCGCCGCTCGGCAGCGACCTGTCCGCCCAGGTCGCCCGCGCCGGCTTCTTCGAGCGGCACGGCTTCGCGCCCCTCGACCTCGGCTGGTACGGCGGCGTGGCCCCGCCCGGCTACAGCCTGGTCAGCCCGCCGCTGATGGCCTGGCTGGGCGGCGGCACGCTCGGCCCCCGGCTGGTCGGGGCGCTGGCCGCCGCCGGCTCCGCGCTCGTCCTGGCCCTGATCCTGGTCCGCACCGCCGCCCGCCGGCCACTGCTGGGCGGGGTGCTGGGGGCGGTGTGCCTGTTCGGCAACCTGGTCTCCGGCCGGGTGACGTACGCCGTCGGCATCGCGTTCGGCCTGCTCGCGATCCTCGCGCTCACGTCACGGCGGCGCCGGGCCGGACCCGTGGCGGCGGTGCTCGCCGCGCTGCTGGCCGGGGCGGCGAGCCCGGTCGCCGGCCTGTTCGTCGGGCTGGCCGGGGTCGCGCTCGCCCTGACCGACCCGCGGCGCCGGCTCGCCGGGGCGGCGGTGGCGGCCGGGGCGGCCGTACCGGTGCTCGGGCTGGCGGCCCTCTTCGGCTCCGGCGGCTGGATGAACATCAGCTTCCTCGACACCGCCCGGGCCGCCGTGGCGAGCCTGGCCGTGGCGCTGCTCGTGCCACACCGTGCCGTGCGGGCCGGCGCCCTGCTGTCGGCCGGCGGGGTCGTCACCGCCTACCTGGTGCACACCCCGGTCGGGCTGAACGCCACCCGGCTCGCCGTGATGTTCACCCTCCCGCTGCTGGCCGGGTACGCCGTCGTGCCGGGGGCCGCCCGGCTGCGCCGGCCGCTGGCCGCCGGGGCGCTGGGCCCGCTGCTGGTCGCGGTGGCCCTCGTGCAGCCGCCGGTGTCGACCGCCGACCTGCGCGCCGCCGGGGACCCGACCGCGTCGCCGGCCTACTTCCGGCCACTGCTCGACGAACTCGACCGCCGGCCGCCCGGCCGGGTCGAGGTGGTGCCGACCGGCAACTACTGGGAGGCGGCGTACGTGCCCCCGCACGCGCCGCTGGCCCGCGGCTGGCTGCGCCAGGCCGACATCGCGCACCACCCGCTGTTCTTCGACGGCTCGGTCGACACCGACTCCTACGGGCGCTGGCTGCGCGACAACGGCGTCGCCTACGTGGCGCTGGCCGGCGCCCCCACCTCGTGGGTCGGCCGGCGCGAGGCCGAGGTCGTCCGCGCCGGACCGCCGTACCTGACGCCGGTGTGGCGGGGCGGCGACTGGACCCTGTACGCCGTCGCCGCCACCCCGTCCATCGTGGACGGTGCGGTGCTGGTGGACGCCGACGACCGCGCCGTCGAGATCGACGTGCCGGCCGCCGGGGACGCGCTCGTCCGGGTCCGCTGGTCGCGCTGGCTCACCGTCGACGGCCCGGCCGGCTGCCTCACCCCGTCCGGCGACGGCTGGACCCTCCTGCGGGCCGCCGAACCCGGCCGCTACCGGATCACCGGAGCCTGGCGGACAGGCCCGACCTGCCCGCCGCCGCCGTGACACGATGAGCGGCGTGCAACGGCTGACAATCGTCCGGTACGCCGGCTTCGCCGGGGCGGTGCTGCTGGCCGTCGCCGCCTACCTCGGCGGCGCGCTCGTCGAACTCGAGATCGGCGTCACCCCGCTGAAGATCCTGCGCGGGGAGAACGGCCCGCTGATCATCGCCTGCTGGCTGGTCGGCACCGCGCTGATGACCGGCGCCTGGTGGGCCGCCCGCGACGCGGTGCAGTCGACCCGCTGGGCGCTGGTCACCACCGGACTGTGGCTGCTGCCGCTGCTGTTCGCGCCGCCGTTGGCCAGCCGCGACGTCTACGCGTACGCCTGCCAGGGCGCCACGTACGCGGCCGGGTTCAACCCGTACGAGCAGGGGGTCTCCGCCCTGCCCTGCCCCTGGCTCGACTCGATCTCCCGGATCTGGCGGGACACCCCCGCCCCGTACGGGCCGCTCTTCGTCCTGATCGCCGGCGGGGTCGTCGCCGCCACCGACAACCTCACCACGATCATCGCCACGTTCCGGGTGATCGCCGTACTCGGGGTGGGGCTCACCGCCGCCACCCTGCCGGTCCTGGCCCGGCGCTGCGGCGTACCCGCCGGTCGGGCCCTGTGGATCGGGCTGGCCTGCCCGCTCGTCGCGATCCACCTGGTCTCCGGGGCACACAACGACGCACTGATGATCGGACTGGTCCTCGCCGGCCTCGCCCTGCTCGTCACCCGCCCCGGGCGGGCCTGGGCGATGGTGGGCGCGGGTGCGCTGCTCGGCCTCGCCGTCGCGGTCAAGGCCACCGCCGGCGTCGTCGTGCCGTTCGCCGCCCTCCTCGCCCTGCCGGCCGCCTTCCGGTGGCGGGACCTGGTCCGGTACGGCGGCGTCGTGGTCGCCGGCGCGCTCGGCGCGATGGTCGCCGTCACCCTCGTGGCCGGCCGCGGGTTCGGCTGGATCGCCGGGCTGTCCAGCAGCGGCGACACGATCCAGTGGAGTTCCCCGCCGACGGCCGTCGGGCAGACCATCAGCTACGTGCCCCGCCTCTTCGGCGTGCACTTCGACGCGATACCGGCCGCCCGGCTGGTCGGCATGCTGGTGCTGCTGGTGTTCCTGGTCGCCCTGTGGTGGCGGTCGCGCCCGGCGGTCGCGCCCGGCGGGCCGTCCCGGGACGAGGCGGGTACGTCCGGCGCGGGTGGCGCCGGGGCGGCGGATGCCGCCGGGACGGCGGTGCCGGCGGCCAGCGGCGACCTCGGGCGGGATCCGCTGACCGCGGCGGCGATCGCGCTGGTCGCCACGGTGGCACTGTCGCCGGTCTTCCACCCGTGGTATCTCACCTGGCCGCTGGCCCTGGTCGCGGCGACCACGACCCGGCTGCGCTGGTTCGTCGGCGTGTGCGCGGTCGCCTGCTTCCTGGTCCTGCCCGACGGGACGGGCCTGCCCCGCTACACCAAGTTCCCCGGTGCCCCGCTCATGGCGATCCTGGTGGTGCTGGTCGGGATCCGGGTCTGGCGCTGGTGGCGGACCGCCCCCCGGTCCACCGGCCCGGCACCCGTACCCGCGCACGGCCGCGAAGCGGGCGATCGCTAGAGCCGGTGGCCGTGGCGGCGGGTGCGGAGCGCGAGGGCGAGCCCGAGTACGCCGGTGGTCAGCACCGTGGCCGCGACCGAGACGGCGAGCAGCGCCGCCCACGACGCGTTGAACTGGCCGGACGGGGTCAGGTATGTGGTCGCCAGCGACTGGGTGGCGAGCAGCCCGACCGGCGGAGCCAGCATCAGCATCGTCCAGACCCCACCGCCGCGCGCCGCGCCGCCACCCAGCACGCCACCGGTGACCGCGGCCAGCACCGCCACCACGCTGAGCAGGAGTGCGGCACCCGCCGGAACGTCATAGTGGTTCCAGTAGCCGAGCGGGCGGAACGAACGGTAGACCCCGAGGACCGCGGGCAGCGCGCCGAACAGGACCGCACCCGCGAACGGGACCACCCGCGCGACGGCGGTCGGACGTGCCGGCAGGGCGAGCGCGACCAGCCCGAGCGCGATCTGCGGCAGCAGCACGAACAGCGGCGGCCGGATCGTCCCGGTGAGCACGCTCGCCGGAACGACCGCGCCGGTGAGCACGATCGCGGCACCGATCCCGATCCGGACCCGGCGCCGGGGTGCCACCACGGCGACCAGGCCGACGGCGAGCCAGGCGATCCACGGCACCGCGCCGAGGCTCCAGAACGGGCCGAACTGCAACGGGATAGACAGCGGTTCGCGTGGCCCGAGCTCGAAGTACACGAGCCAGATGGCGGCCATCGCCACCGCGGTGGCCAGCGCGAGGACGGCGGCGAGGTGGGCGCCGGCGACGACGTCCGGGCCGGCCATCCGCAGGTGCTGGCGCAGCCCGCCGCGCAGCAGGTCCACGGCGTCCGCGGGCGACGGCCGCCGCCGGTCGGTCCCGGCCAGTTCCAGGTACGTCCCGACGATCTCGTCACCGCGCCGCGCCCGGTAGTCCTTCGGGTACGCCCACAGCAGCCGGCGGTAGCGGCGTTCCAGTCGCGTCCGGTCGCTCACGCCAGACCTCCGGTGGCGAGCGGGTTGGCGGCCGCGGCCGGCCCCGGCGCGGACCGGCGCCCGGCGGCCCGGTCGCGCAGCCGGGCGGTGGCGGCCTCGACGTTGCGGCGCAGGCGCTCGGTCTCGGCGGCCAGGGTCTCGCCACCGGCGTCGGTGAGCCGGTAGTAGCGGCGCAGCCGCCCGTCGACCACCTCCTCGCGGTCGGCCGCGACGAGGCCCTCGTCGGTGAGGCGGTCGAGCGCGCCGTACAGCGTGCCGGGGCGCATCGCCAGCCGGCCGCCGGACAGTTCGGCGACCTCACCGATGATCCCGTAACCGTGCATGGGGCCGCCCGCGAGCGCCGTGAGGATCAGGAACGTGGGTTCCCGCAACGGTGACGACATGGCACACAATATAACGGTGGCAAAGATATACCGCCACCAAACTCATACCCCGCCCTCGCCCCGCCGCGCGCCTCCGCCCCGCCTCCGTTGCGCCCGTCGCGCCGCCGTCCCGCCCTTGCCCTGCCCCGCCTTGGCCGCGTTGATCAAGGAGAAGGTGTGCCCGTTCTGTAGCGCTATGTCGCGGGACTTCTCCTTGATCAACGGGACGGTTCGGGGTGGGGGAGGGGAGGCGGGGAGATGTCCGGCCCTCTCGGTGGCCGGGACGGTTGCTGTTGGGGCTCACAGCGAATTCGCTGTGGATACGCCGAATTCGCTGTGGGGCGTGACAGTAGTAGCTCCGCCTTCTGAAGGCTGGAATTCGCTTGTCTTGATCGTCTGCGGCTCAGGCGTTCGACACGCCGGGATCGGTGTGTCTGAACAGCAGACGATCAACCGGCGGCGAGCGCCCCTGACAGGGGAGATGGCCAGGCCGCCCTTGCGGAGAGGGCGGGCCGGCCCGCGTGCCCGGAGACGGCGGGCCGGGCCGCCCATGCGCGTCAAACGGCGGGCTGGCCCCACGCGCGGAAGTAGCGGCCTGCGTGCGCGGAAGCGGCGGCCCCGAATGCGCGGAAGCGGCGGCCTGCGTACGTGGAAGCGGCGGCCCCGGTAAACGGGAGCGGCGGCCTGCGTGTGCGGGAGTGGCGGGCCGCGTAAACGGGAGCGGCGGCCTGCGTGCGCGGGAGCGGGGGGCGGGGTAGACGGGAGCGGTGGCCCGGCCGGGGCGAGTACCGCTCGGCCGGCGAGCCGTGTGGAAACGGCTGGGCCGGTCCCACGTACGCGAGACCGGCCCAGCCGGACAGATGGTGCGGGTCAGACGTTGTAGTACATCTCAAACTCGTGCGGGGTCGGGCGCAGGCGGATCGGGTCGACCTCGTTGGTGCGCTTCCACTCGACCCAGGTGGAGATCAGGTCGGGGGTGAAGACGCCGCCCTCGAGCAGGAAGTCGTGGTCGGCCTCCAGCGAGTCGAGCACCTCCGGCAGCGAGCCCGGAACCTGCTTGACGCTGCCCCACTCCTCCGGCGGGAGGTCGTAGAGGTCCTTGTCGATCGGCTCCGGCGGCTCGATCTTGCTCTTGATGCCGTCGAGGCCGGCCATCATCATCGCCGCGAAGGCGAGGTAGACGTTGGCCGACGGGTCCGGCACGCGGAACTCGACCCGCTTGGCCTTGGCGTTGCTGCCGGTGACCGGGATACGGGTGCAGGCGGAGCGGTTGCGCTGCGAGTAGACCAGGTTGACCGGGGCCTCGTAGCCGGGCACCAGGCGCCGGTAGGAGTTGACGGTCGGGTTGGTGAAGGCGAGCAGCGACGGGGCGTGGTGCAGCAGGCCGCCGATGTACCAGCGGGCCATGTCGGACAGGCCGGCGTAGCCGGTCTCGTCGTAGAACAGCGGCTCACCGTTGAGCCAGAGGCTCTGGTGGGTGTGCATGCCGGAGCCGTTGTCGCCGAAGAGCGGCTTGGGCATGAAGGTCGCGGTCTTGCCGGCGGCCCACGCCTCGTTCTTCACGATGTACTTGAAGAGCTGGAGCTGGTCGGCGGCGTGCAGCAGGGTCGAGAACTTGTAGTTGATCTCGGCCTGGCCGGCGGTGCCGACCTCGTGGTGCGAGCGCTCGACGGTGAAGCCGGCGCCGATCAGTCGCTGCACGATGCTGTCGCGCAGGTCGGCGTAGTGGTCGACCGGCGGGACCGGGAAGTAGCCACCCTTGTAGGCGGTCTTGTAGCCGCGGTTGCCGCCCTCTTCCTCGCGGCCGGTGTTCCAGGCGCCCTCGATCGAGTCGATGTAGTAGAACGCCTGGTGGGCCGAGGTCTCGTGGCGGATCGAGTCGAAGATGTAGAACTCCGCCTCGGGGCCGAAGTAGGCGGTGTCGGCGATGCCGCTGGCCGCCAGGTAGGCCTCCGCCTTCTTGGCCACGTTGCGCGGGTCGCGCGAGTACGGCTCCCGGGTGAACGGGTCGTGGATGAAGAAGTTGATGGCGAGCGTCTTCTGCACCCGGAACGGGTCGATGAAGGCGGTGGCGACGTCCGGCAGGAGCAGCATGTCCGACTCGTGGATCGCCTGGAATCCGCGGATCGACGATCCGTCGAAGGCGAGGCCGTCGGTGAATACGCTCTCGTCGAACGACTCCGCCGGCAGGTTGAAGTGCTGCATCACCCCGGGCAGGTCACAGAAACGTACGTCGACGAACCTGACGCCCTCTTCTTTGAGGTATCGCAGCAGTTCCTCTGGGTTGGCGAACACACGTCCTCCTGGCGTCCACGGTGTGGCTAGGCTGGTCGCGACGCTATGGCGGTGCGGTTGCCCGACCATGTCCCTCTTGTTTCTGCCGTGTTACGTCACTCGCGGAGCGTGATCTCCGCCGGTCGGACGCCATGTGGCCGCCAAACGGACGATACCGCAGTGGGGCGCTTCGGGCCGCTCGACGACCAGGAAGGCTGCCGATGTGCGCCGGCCGCCGACGGGTCGCCGGATCGACGCCGTTACCCTGACTCTCCGTGGCCAGACTTGACGCCCCCCGCACCGGATTCGAGCCGCCGAGCCTGGCCCGCCGCTTCGCCGCCCTGATGGTCGACTGGGCCGCCTGCGTCGCGGTGTCGAGCCTGTTCGCCGACCCGGTCCGTGACGGCTGGCCGCCGGTCGTCGTCCTGGTCGGTGTGTACGCCTTCTTCGTCGGCCTCTTCGCGCAGACCCCGGGCATGTGGGTGGCGAAGATCCGGTGCGTCTCGTACGCCGACAGCGGCCGGATCGGCGTCTTCCGGGCTCTTTTGCGCGGTCTGCTGCTGGTCCTGGTCGTGCCGGCGCTCATCATGGACGGCCAGCGGCGCGGTCTGCACGACCGGCTCGCCGGCTCGGTGATCGTGCCCCTCGACGGTCGATCGCCGGCCGACACGACCGATCGATCACGGTCCTGACCAGCGACTACGCTGAGTTGATCTTCCGCTGACCGGCGGCCGGGCGGTTGCCTGCCGGCCACCGAGTCTTCATCGCCCCGACCGTCCCGGATGTGGTGTCCGCCACGGCGTTCCGCCGTACTGTTGCCTAAAGTTTGCAACAACCATTGATCACCATCTGGCGTGTTCGCGCCTGGAGGACACCGTGAGCGAGCGAGCAGTCGGGCCCCGGTCCGCAGACGACGGCACCGTCCGGATCGAGGTGGCGGCATGAGTTCCCCGCTGAGCCGACCGCTGCGTGCCGCGCTGGGCGGCCTGACCGCCCTCGGCCTGCTGGCCGCCGCCGGCTGCGGCAACCCCGACGCCCCGGACGGCGCCGGCGCCGCGACCGGCATCGTGCTCGCCGACGCCTACGAGGACAGCACCCTCAACCCGATCGCCGGCTACTCCGAGACCGGATACAGCAAGATCTACGACGGCCTGGTCCGGCCGGCGCCGTACCAGCCCGGGGTGCTGCCCGCGATCGAGCCGGCACTCGCCGCGCAGCTTCCGGAACCCAGCGCCGACGCCCGCGAGTGGACCGTCAACCTGCGCACCGGCGTCACCTTCCACGACGGCTCCACCTTCGACGCCGACGACGTGGTGGCCACCTACCGGGCGGTGCTCGACCCCGTCTCCGGATCCCCGCTGGCCGGCTCCTTCGAGATGCTCCAGGCGGTCGACAAGGTCGACGCCACCACGGTCAGGTTCACCCTGAAATACCCGTACGCGCCGTTCGACCGCCGGCTGATGCTCGGCATCGTGCCGGCCGAGTCGGTCGCCACCCCGGGCCCCGCCGACGCGTCGCCGCTGGGCGAGAAGCCGATCGGCACCGGCGCGTACAAGCTGGAGTCGTGGCGCAAGGGCAGCGAGATGGTGCTCACCGCCAACCCCGACCACTGGGGTGGCGAGCCGGCGGTGAAGAAGCTGACCGTCGTGATCGCCGCCGACGACAACACCCGCACCCAGCGCACCGGCGCCGGCGAGTTCGACGGGGCGTGGCTGCCACCCAAGCTGGCCGCCACCTTCGCCGACCGTGACGGCTTCTCGGTCGTCGCGCACCCGAGCGCCGACTTCCGGGCGGTCAGCCTGCCCACCGCCCACCCGGTGACCGGCGACCCGGCGATCCGGCTCGCCCTCAACCACGCCGTCGACCGCCAGGCCATGGTCGACAACATCCTGGCCGGGTACGGCAAGCCGGCGTACACCCCGATCCCGGATTCGCTCGGGACCTTCCACAACCCGCAGGCCACCTTCGCCTTCGACCAGGCCAGGGCCGGCCAGATCCTCGACGCGGCCGGCTGGGTGCCCGGCCCCGACGGGATCCGGGTCAAGGACGGCCAGCGGGCCGCGTTCACCCTGATGTACTTCCCGAGCGAGACCCTGCGCCGCGACCTCAGCCTGGCGTTCACCTCCGACGCGAAGAAGATCGGCATCGAGGTCAACCTCGAGGGCGTCGACCGGCCGCAGTTCCGGCCCCGCATCCCGCAGGACGCCGGCCTGCTCGGCGGCGGGGACAACCCGTACGACCCGGACACCCAGGTCTACGCGACGCTGCACTCCAGCTACGCGCAGTACGACGCGAACAACCCGTTCCGCAACCCGGGCGCCTACCGTAACGAGGCCGTGGACGCGGCGCTGGACGCCGGCCGCCGGTCCGTCGACCCGGCCGAGCGGACCCGGGCCTACCAGGACATGCAGGCCGAACTGATCAAGGCACCGTCGAACGTCATGCTCGCCTACCTGGACCACACGTACGTCATGAAGGACGGCGACTGGACCGGCACCCGCCCGGTGCTGGAGCCGCACTCGCACGGCGTCTCCTGGGGGCCGTGGTGGAACCTGCGGGACTGGAAGCCCGGTCGGTGACCGTGACCCCCATCGCGCGGCTGGTGCTGCGGCGGGCGCTGCTGGCCGTACCGGTGCTGGTGCTCGTCTCGGTGGCGATCTTCGCGCTGGCGGCGGCGTCGCCGTTCGACCCGCTGTCGGCCTACCTCGGCGACCGCTACCTGACCATGGACCCGGACGACCAGGCCCGGCTCGCCGCCCAACTCGGCTTCGACGACCCGTGGCCGCAGCGCTACCTGCACTGGGCCGGTGACCTGCTGACCGGCGACCTCGGCACCTCGGTCGCGCTGCGCCAGCCGGTCGTCGACGTCATCGTCGAGCGGCTGCCGTGGACGATTCTGCTGGTCGCCGTCGCCCTCCTGATGGCCATGTCGACCGCCCTCGTCCTCGGGGTGTGGTCGGCGTGGCGGCAGGGCGGCTGGGTCGATCGGGCGGTGACCGCGTTCAGCCACGCCATCGAGGGCATCCCGCCGTTCGTCGTGGCGCTCGGCGCGATCGCCGTCTTCGGCGTCGCGCTGTCGTGGCTGCCGGTCGCCGGACTCACCGACGCCGGTGCACCGGTGACCTTCGCCCAGGTGGCCCGCCACCTGGTGCTGCCGGCGCTGGTGCTCGGCCTGTCGCAGACCCCGGTGCTGCTGTTGCACGTACGGCAGTCGCTGCTGACCGCGCTCTCCGACGACCACGTGGCCGGGGCCCGGGCCCGCGGCCTGCCCGAGGCCCGGGTGGTGCTGCGGCACGCGCTGCCGGCGGCGCTGCTGCCGTTCACGACGCTGCTCGGCGCCCGGGTCGCCGAGATCGTCACCGGTGCGGTGCTGGTCGAGGAGGTCTTCTCCTGGCCCGGTGCCGCCCAGGCGGTGGTCCGCGCCGCGGTCGCCGTCGACTTCCCGCTGCTGGCCGCCCTGACCCTGCTGTCCACGATCGCGGTGCTGGTCGGCTCGTTGCTCGCCGACGTGGCGTACGCGCTACTCGACCCGAGGGTGGCCGCCGATGGCTGACCTGACCGACACCGCCCGCCCCACCGAAGAAGGCGAGCGCACCGACACCGCCCGTGCCACCGGCGAGGGCCGGGTTGCCGAGCCGGGCCGGCCCGCTGGCGGAGGCCGGCTCCCAACCGGTTCCACGTCGACGGTCGACGCACCCCGCACGACCGACCCGGCCCCCGGCGAGGAACCGGCCGGCGGCGGGTGGATCGACGCGGCCCGGCCCCGGGCCGGGATGCCCCGGCGCCGCGGACCGGGCCGGGCCGGGTGGGCGCGGCTGCGGCCCGCCGTCGGCCTGGGCCTGCTGGCGCTCCTGGTCGGGTACGCCGTACTCGTGCCCTGGCTGGCCGACTTCGACCCGCGGATCACCGACTACTCCGCCGGGCTGTCCGCCCCGTCGGCCGAGCACCCCTTCGGCACCGATCCGGCCGGCCGCGACCTGCTGGTCCGGTCCGCCGCCGGGCTGCGCGTATCGTTGCTGATCGCCGCCGTCTGCGCGGTCGTCTCGACGCTGATCGGGACGCTCGTCGGCGCCCTGTCCGGGGTCGCCGGCGGGGTCGTCGACCAGATCGTGATGCGCCTGGTCGACACCGTCAACGCCGTACCGCACCTGCTGCTCGGCATCGTCATCGTCGCCCTCTACGGCGGCGGGCTGCCCGCCGTCATCATCTCGATCACGCTCACCCACTGGACGTCGGTCGCCCGGATCGTCCGTGCCGAGGTGCTGTCGCTGCGCGACCGCGAGTTCGTCGACGCCGCCATCAGCGGGGGAGCGTCGCGGTGGCGGGTCACCCGCCGGCACCTGCTGCCCGCCGTCGTACCGCAGGCCGCCCTCGCGGCGGTGCTGATGCTGCCGCACGCGGTCTGGCACGAGACCGCGCTGAGCTTCCTCGGGCTCGGCCTGGCCCCGCACGAGGCAAGCATCGGCATCCTGCTCGACGAGGCCCGCGAGGCGACGATGCTCGGCGGCTGGTGGGCGCTGGTCTTCCCGTCGGCGCTGCTCGTGGTGGCAACGCTGGGCGTCGCGGCGTGCGGTGCCGCGTGGCGCGACCGGCTCACCCCGCGCCGCAGGACGGAGCTGGCGCTGTGACGACGAAGGGACGGGGCACGACCGCCGGGCTGGCGCTACGCGACCTGTCGGTGCGGTTCCTGGTCGGCCACGGTCGCCGCCGGGGCGCCGCGCCGACCGTGGTACAGGCGGTCAACGGGGTCACCCTCGACCTCGTACCCGGTCGGGTCCTGGCCCTGGTCGGGGAGAGCGGGTGCGGCAAGTCGGTGCTGGCCGCCGCGATCCTCGGCCTGCTGCCGGCCAACGCCCAGGTACGCGGCACGGTGGAGCTGGCCGACCCGGCCGGCGGACCGCCGCTGGACCTGCTGCGCTGCCCCGAACGGGTGCTGGCCGGATCGGTCCGGGGCCGTCGGGTCGCGCTGGTGCCGCAGTCCGCGGCGACCCACCTGACGCCGGTCCGCCGGGTCCGCGGACAGCTCGCCGAGACGGTCCGGACCCTGACCGGGGTACGCGACAAGGCGGCCCTGCGGGCACACTGCGACGAACTGGCCGTCCGGGTCGGGCTGACCCCGGCCGACCTGGACCGCTTCCCGCACGAGCTGTCCGGTGGGATGGCGCAGCGGGCGGCACTGGCGTTCGCACTGGTCGGCGAACCGGAGGTGGTGCTCGCCGACGAGCCGACCGCGGGCCTGGACCGGCCGCTGGTCCGCAACACCACCGCCGCGCTTCGCGACCTGGCCGGCCAGGGCAGGGCGGTCCTGCTGATCACCCACGACCTGGCCGCGGCCGAGGACGTCGCCGACGACCTGGCCGTCATGTACGCGTCCCGGCTGGTCGAGAGCGGTCCGGCGGCGGCGGTGCTGGCCGACCCCTGGCACGACTACACCCGTGGGCTGCTGGCGGCGCTGCCCCGCAACGGCCTGACCCCGATCCCGGGGCAGCCGCCGGAGCTGTCCCGGCTGCCGGCCGGGTGCGCGTTCCACGCCCGGGTGCCCGGCGACTGCTCCGGCGACCCGACCGCCCGCCCGGTCGGCGACCGCCGGATCGCCTGCCGCCCCGGCGGCGACGCGGCGGTACCCGCGCTGTCCGGCGCACCGGCGGCCACCAACGGCGGAGGAGACGGGACATGCTGACCGCGAAGGGGATCACCGCCGGCTACCGGCGGGGCCGGCCCGTCCTGTCCGGAATGGACATCGAGGTGGCGCCGGGGGAGATCGTCGGGCTGGCCGGGCCGAGCGGCTGCGGCAAGTCGACCCTGGTCCGGGTGCTCGCCCTGCTCCAGCGCCCCTGGGCCGGCACGGTCACCGTCGACGGCACCGAAGTACGCCGGTTCCGGTACGCCGCGCCGCGCGCCGCCCGGACCGCGATCGGGGTCGTCTTCCAGTCACCGCGGCGGTCCGTCGACCCCCGGCTGTGCCTGCGCGACGTCGTCGCCGAACCGCTGCGTGCGACGGGGCGCGGCGACGCCGCCCGGGTGACCGAGGTGGCGGAACTCGTCGGCCTCACCGCCGACCTGCTCGGGCGGCTGCCGCACGAGGTTAGCGACGGCCAGTTGCAGCGGGCCTGCCTGGCCCGGGCCCTGGTGCTACGACCCCGCTACCTGATCTGCGACGAGATGACCGCGATGCTCGACGCGTCGAGCACGGCCGGGCTGGTGCAGGCGGTCCGGGCGGTCACCGCCGACGAGGGGCTGGGGGTGCTCGCCGTCAGCCACGACGAGGACCTGCTGGCGGTCTGGGCCGGCCGGGTGGTCCGGCTGGCCGCGCCGGTTCCGGTGGCCGGCTGAGCCTCCGGCGTCGCGGCCGGGACCCCGATGTCCCGGCCGGGGCGCCGGCACCCGGAAAGGCGCGGTACCCGGAAAGGGCGCGGTACCCGGAAAAGCAATGATCGTCTGCTGTTCCGGCACCGACATCACGGCGTGTCGGGTGCCGGAACAGCAGACGATCAACGTCGCTGCCCTCTGCGCGGGGCGTGGCGTCAGCGGCCGCGGCTCTGGCGGAAGGCGCCCTTCGGCGGCCGCATGTTCTTCGGGATCGCGCCCTTGGGCATCTGCGGCCGGGCGGACAGCGCCTTGAGCCGCTTGTCGAGGGCGTTGACGTCCTTGCCGCTGAGGTTGCGGGGCAGCCGCATCAGCGTCATCCGCAGCTTGCGGATCGGCAGCTCGTTCTCACCCTGACCGATGACGTAGTCGTAGAGCGGGGCGGTGCCGATGACCTTGGCCAGCCGGCGCTTCTCCTGCCCGAGCAGGCCACGGATGCGCTGCGCGTTGCCCTCGGCGAGCAGGATGACGCCCGGCCGGCCGATGACGAGGTGCACCATGTCCATCTGCGTGGTCGAGCTGACCGCCGGCGTCACCCGCCAGTCACCCCGCATGTTGTCCAGGATCGTCGCCGCCGCGCCCGGCTGCCCTTCGGCGGCGTTCATCATCGCCTTGTTGGACCGCAGGTTGAGCACGATCAGCAGGCCGAGCAGGGCGAGCATGATACCGATCGGCAGCCACAGCCAGCCCCAGAAGACGACCGCGACCACGGTGAGCGAGAGCGGCAACAGCACCGCCGCGGCGGCCAGCGGGACGAACCACCGGTCCCGCTTTGCGGTGAACGAGAACACCATCCCGATCTGCTTGAGCCGCGTGCGGAACGAGACCTTCTCCTGGGGCTTTGCCATGCGACGGAGTCTAGTGGTCGGCCCCGGTGGCCACGATCCGCGGCTCCGGGCTCGGCGCCGGTGCCGGCGGCGCGGACGGGGGCGGAGCCGTCCGGGTGGACCGGAACCGCTGCCAGGCCAGCGCCGCGCCGATCATGGCCAGGGGCAGCGACGGGATCGAGTAGCGCGGGTCGATCGTGGAGGTGCTGACCGAAACGACGATCATTCCGAGGCCGAGGCCGGCGAACGTCAGCGGGTCCAGGTGTTCGCGCCAGGTGGAGGCCCGGGGGCGGACCAGGGCCAACGCCACCACCAGCAGGAAGGCGAGACCGACGACGGTCGCCGGCACCGACGCCACCCTGGAGTAGGTGTGCAGTGGTGCCATCAGCGGATGCTCGTGGTCGGTGGCGTTGCCGGCGAACCGCTGCCGCCGCGGGTCGAACGGGGCGATGTGTGCCCGGCAGGTGGTCTGCTCCTCGGTGACCGGGAACTCCCAGACCTCGCCGACACAGGCGACCCGCTCGGTCGCCGGCGGCCCGGGGCGCAACGTACGCCAGGTCTCGGTGCCGACCATGGCCAGGAAGTCCAGTGGCTGGCCCAGGATCGCCTTGCGGGCGAACGAGCTGAAGACCGGGTCGTACGACCGGTCGGGGAAGTCGCTGTTCGGGCCGCCCCCGTTCCACAGGTAGAGGTCCGACGGCAGCCGCTCGCCGAGCGGCTGGCTGGGGCACAACTGCCGTTCGCGGTCGGTGAGGGTGAGCCGGTCGCACTCCACGAACGTGGCCGTACGCGACCACAGGAACCGCCCACCGTACGTGCCGAACGAGTACACGCCGTGGAAGCTGTGGTACCAGACCAGGTAGCCGCCGAGGACCACGCCGACCACCGAGGCGAACGCGGCCACCCGTAGCCACGGCACCCGCCGCAGGATCAGGTAGAGCAGGGGTACGGCCAGGGCCACCAACCCGACCGACCGGGTCACCGCGGCCCAGCCGAAGAGACCGCCGGCGACGACGCAGGCGAGCCAGCCCGGGGTGTCCCGCCAGCACAACAGCACCAGGCCGGCGGTGACCAGCACGGTGAAGAGCGTCTCGGCGAGCAGGAAGTGCTCCAGGGCGACGGTGCGGGCGTCGAGCACCAGCGGCACGGTGGCCAGCAGCGCCACCCACCGCGTCACGCCCCGGCGCTGGAGCAGCGCGTAGGCGGCGGCGGCCAGCCCGAGTCCGGCCGCGTGCTGCACGAGCACCATCAGCCGCACCGACTCGAACGGCAACAGCAGGTTCAGCAGGAAGCTGTAGCCGTACGGGCGGATGACCCCGGGCTCCTCCCGGTAGGCGAGACCGAGGTAGCCCTGGCTGTCGCCCTGGTACCACAGGGCCGGGGCGTAGCCGACCATCACCAGCAGGCGGAGGACCCCACCGATCGCGAGCAGCGCGAGGAGAGCCCAGTGGTCGCGGGCCAGCCGAAGCGTCGTGGCGGGCAGGCCGGACAGCAGGTCAAGCAGGTCGGTGACCCGCGCGCGGAGCCGGGCGGGACGCGCCGGCTCCGCGGCGACCTCGGTCACGCCGATGCGGGCTTGGGAAGAACCGGGGCGGCGCGGCCGGTGCCGTGGTCACCGGGCCGCTTCTCCTCGTGGTACTCCTCCTCCACGTTTACCTCCCACACGTCGTGGTCGGTGCCGTCGAGGATGTTCTCCACGGTGAGCATCGCCGTCATCATCGAATGGTCGGCGTTGTTGTAGCGGTGCATGCCGTTGCGGCCGACCGGGTGCACGTTGGGCACGTCCCGCTCCAGCCACCTGCGGATCTTCTCGACGTTGTCGCTGTACGAGAAGTCGTAGAACGGGTAGGCCTTCGGCATCCGTACGACGTACCCGGTCTCGACCAGGCCTGGCCGGACCAGCCCGAGCTGCTCCAACTCGGCCGTGCCGAGCTTGATCAGGTCCTCGTCGCTGCTGTTCCACAGGTCGTCGCCGAGCGTCAGGAAGTATTCCAGCCCCAGACAGGTGCGTCCGTCCTTGACCAGGTAGGGCGACCAGGAGCCGAAGTTCTGGATCCGGCCGACCTTGACCTCCGGCTCGTGGATGTAGATCCAGTTGTCCGGGAAGCTGAACTCCTCGGGAACCACCAGGGCGATGGTGAGGAAGTCCCGGTAGCGCAGGTCGTTCGCGGCGGCCAGCACCTCCGGCGGGGCCGGCGGGTCCATCACCTTGACCAGTTCGGAGATCGGCATCGACGACACGACGTGGTCGGCCGGCACACGCCGGTCACCGTCGGGGCCGCTGACGGTGACCGCCACCGCCCGCCCGTCCTCCCGGTGGATGGTTCGTACGCGGGTGTTGAGCGTGACTGTTCCGCCCCGCTTTTCGATGTGTTCGGTGCACCGTTCCCACATCATTCCGGGGCCGTACTTCGGGTACTGGAACTCCTCGATCAGGCTCGTGATGTCTTTCTGGTTGCGCTTGGGCATCAGCGCGTTGATCACGGCGTTGAGCAGGGAAAGATTCTTGATCCTTTGGGCGGCCCAGTCCGACGACAGTTCGGTTGCCGGCACCCCCCAGAGCTTTTCGTTATAGGTCTTGAAGAAGTGCGAATAGAGCCGCTTCCCGAAGCGGGCCGTCACCCAGCCGGCGAGGTGCGACTGGTCCTTGGGCGGCGAGATCCGGGCGGACAGGTAGGAGCCCACGCAGCGGATCGCCTCGAACACACCCAGGTTCTTCAGCGCGTTGCCGGCCTTCAGCGGATAGTCGAAGAGCCGGCCGCGGTAGTGGATGCGGCTCATCCGGGGCCGGAGCAGGAACTCGTCGTCCGGCAGGATCTCGTGCCAGAGCGTCTCGACCTGGAGCACCTTGGTGAAGAAGCGGTGGCCACCGATGTCGAAGCGCCAGCCGTCGCGTTCGACGGTGCGGCTGATGCCGCCCACCACTTCGTCGGCCTCGAAGACCTGGACGGGGGCCTGGCGCTTGGTCAGCTCGTAGGCCGCGGTGAGACCGGCCGGGCCGGCACCGATCACGACTGTCTGGGGTGGTGTCGTCATGCTCATTTCCGTCACGCTTTACCGCCATGCGGGGCCGGCACCCGCGTGGAGGGCGGTGTGGAGCGCACAGGCGCACGCCGGCCGCTGGGGGACCGCCGGAATGTAGCACGAAAATTGGTTGTGAACTGTTACCTACCGATGCCCTTTCAGGGGGCGGGGGTGGTGGTGCCGAGTTTGCGGGCGTCAATGGCCTGCTGGTAGAGCCGGCCGGCCCGGTAGGACGAACGGACCAGCGGGCCGCTCATCACGCCGGCGAATCCGATCGCCTCGGCCTCGGCGCTCAGTTCGACGAACTCCTCCGGCTTGACCCACCGCTCGACCGGGTGGTGCCGGGGGGTCGGCCGCAGGTATTGCGTGATGGTGATCAGCTCGCAGCCCGCGGCGTGCAGGTCACGCAGCGCCTGGACCACCTCTTCACGTTCCTCGCCCATGCCGAGGATCAGGTTGGACTTGGTGACCAGGCCGGCTTCCCGGGCCTTGGTGATGACGTCGAGCGAGCGCTCGTAGCGGAACGCCGGCCGGATCCGCTTGAAGATGCGTGGCACCGTCTCGACGTTGTGGGCCAGCACCTCGGGCCGGGCGGCGAACACCTCGGCGAGCTGGTCGGGGTCACCGTTGAAGTCCGGGATGAGCAGCTCGACGCCACAGCCCTCCTGGAGGGAGTGGATCTGCCGGACCGTCTCGGCGTAGAGCCAGGCACCGCCGTCGGGCAGGTCGTCGCGGGCGACGCCGGTGACGGTCGCGTAGCGCAGCCCCATCGTGGCCACCGACTCGGCGACCCGGCGCGGCTCGTCGGCGTCGAACTCGGCCGGCTTGCCGGTGTCGATCTGGCAGAAGTCGCACCGGCGGGTGCACTGGTCGCCGCCGATGAGGAAGGTCGCCTCGCGGTCTTCCCAGCATTCGTAGATGTTGGGACAGCCGGCCTCCTGGCAGACCGTGTGCAGCCCTTCCTTGGCGACCAGACCGCGCAACTCGGTGTATTCGGGGCCCATCTTCGCCTTGACCTTGATCCATGGCGGCTTGCGCTCGATCGGGGTCTCGGCGTTACGGGCCTCGATGCGCAACATGCGCCGGCCCTCGGGTGCGATGGTCACCTCACGAGCCTACGCCGCAGGCCGGACGGGATGGAGGGTGGGCGATGAGGGTCACGTCGTGATGTGACGGCGCTCACCCCGCGCCGTCGAAAACCGGTGGCGGTCGCTGTTAACGTCATGGGCAACAGCGACGACGGAGCCGAGTAGCACCTCGCCCCCGGAGTCCAGAGAGCCGCCGGCAGCTGCGAAGGCGACCTCCGGACGGGGTGTGAAGACCCTCCCGAGCTGCGGGAAGAACGGCGCCCCGGCGCCCAGTAGAGCCCGCCGGACTGGCCCACGTCACCGGGCGACGAACGAGGCCCCCGCCCGGCGGGGGCGAAGGTGTGGTGGCACCGCGAGGTTCCCGCTCGCCCACACCTCCCTGGGGATCGCGTTGCGATTACGCAAGGAGGTGCCGAAATGCAACGCATCCTTTCCACCCGACTGTCCGCCCACATCGGCGAACAGGTCGTCGTCGCCGGCTGGATCCACCGCCGGCGGCTGCTCAAGTCGGTCGCGTTCCTGATCCTGCGTGACGCCGCCGGGCTCGCCCAGGTCGTGGTCACCGCCCCGGACACCCGTACCCGGCTCGAGGAACTGCCCGAGGAGACGGTCGTCGAGATCACCGGCCGGGTGGTCGCCAACCCGTCGGCGCCCGCCGGGGTCGAGGTCGTCGACCCGGTCGTACGCCCGCTCGGCGCGCCCGCCGTACCGCCGCCGTTCGACCTGTACCGGCCGGCGCTGGCGGCGACCCTGCCGACCCAGTTCGACCACGCCCCGGTGGCCCTGCGCCACCCGACCCGGGCCGCGGCGCTGCGGATCTCGGCCGCCGCGACGGCCGGCTTCCGGTCCACACTCGACGGCCGGGGGTTCGTCGAGGTGCACACCCCGAAGATCGTCGGCTCGGCGACCGAGAGCGGCGCCAACGTCTTCGCCCTCGACTACTTCGGCCGGCCGGCCTACCTGGCCCAGTCGCCGCAGTTCTACAAGCAACTGATGGTCGGCGTCTTCGAACGGGTCTACGAGGTCGGGCCGGTCTTCCGGGCCGAGCCGCACGACACCGTCCGGCACCTGGCCCAGTACACCTCGCTCGACGTCGAGTTCGGCTTCGTCACCGACCACCGCGACGTGATGGCGATGCTGCGCGACGTACTGGCCGGGATGCTGGCGACGGTGGGCGAGCGGTGCGGACCCGCCCTCGCCACGCTCGACGTCACGGTGCCGGAGGTGCCCGCCGAGATCCCGGCGGTGCACTTCACCGAGGCGCTGCGGATCGCCGGGGCGCCGGCCGACGAACCCGACCTCGCGCCGGCCCACGAACGGGCGCTGGGGGAGTGGGCCCGCGCCGAGCACGGGTCGGAGTTTCTTTTCGTCACCGGCTATCCGATGGGGAAGCGGCCGTTCTACACCCACCCGGACCCGGCGCGACCGGCGTACTCGAACGGGTTCGACCTGCTCTTCCGCGGCCTCGAACTGGTCACCGGCGGGCAGCGGCTGCACCGGCACGCCGACTACGTCGCGGCGCTGGCCGCCCGGGGCGAGTCGGTCGGCCCGTACGCGTCGTACGTCGACGCGTTCCGGCACGGGATCCCGCCGCACGGCGGCTTCGCCATCGGCCTGGAACGCTTCGTGGCAAGGCTGACCGGCGCGGCGAACGTACGCGAGGTGGTGGCCTTCCCCCGCGACCTTCACCGCCTGACCCCGTAACCACCCTCATGATCCGCGTGATCAGGGACTTTTTCCGGCGCGTCGTCGGCGCGTCGGGGCTGGAACTCCCTGATCACGCGGATCTTGGCGTGGGGCGAGGCCCGGGGCCGGGCGAAGCGGGGGGCCGGTCAGGGCAGGAGGGTGGGGAGGTGGCGGTGCACCACCGGGAGTACGTCGGCGACCGTCACCGGCCGGCCCAGTTCGGCGGTCAGCGAGGTGACGCCCGCGTCGCGGATGCCGCACGGCACGATCCGGTCGAAGGCGGTCAGGTCGCAGTCGCAGTTGATGGAGAACCCGTGCTGGGTCACGCCCCGCGACACCCGGATGCCGATCGCGGCGACCTTGCGGGCCGGACCCCGGTCGTCCTGCGGCACCCACACCCCGCTGCGACCCTCGATCCGGTCGGTGGCCAGCCCGAACTCGGCGCACACGTCGATCAGCAACTGCTCGGTACGACGTACGTAGGCGACCACGTCGACCGGGTCGGGCAGGCGGAGGATCGGGTAGCCGACGAGCTGCCCCGGACCGTGCCAGGTGATCTTGCCACCCCGGTCGACGTCGACGACCGGCGTGCCGTCCACCGGCCGGTCCCACGGCTCGGTCCGCTTGCCGGCCGTGTAGACGCTCGGGTGCTCCAGCAGCAGCACGGTGTCCGGCTCCTCGCCGGCCACCACGGCCTCGTGGCGGCGGCGCTGCTCGTCCCAGGCGGCCAGGTAGTCGACGACGCCGGCGTCGACGACGGTCAGGCCGGAGATTGTGGTGGTCACCAGGCCAGCGTAGTCCCGCCGCCGGTCGTGCGGGCCGGTGAGACCGGTCACCGGGGCGGCTAGCCTGGCGGTCGTGCTGACGATCATGCTCCTGCTGGTCCACGCCGGGGTCGCCGCGCTCTGGCTGGGCGCCATGAGCTACAGCCTGTTCGTGCTCCAGCCGAAGATCGGCCGGATGTTCGACGGCGACCCGGTGCGGATCGAGGAGGCCGAACGGGGCCTCGCCCACGGCAACCGGCGGCCGGTGCTCGCGTTGATCACCGTGTTGTGGCTGTCCGGGATAGCGCTCACCGGCCTGGCCGCCGCCGACGGGATCAGCACCGCCGGCTGGCTGCTGGTCGCGGTCAAGGCGGTCCTGCTCGCCGGGGCCAGCGGTCTCTTCTGGTGGGTGTCCTGGCGGGGCTGGCCGCGCCGGGTCTTCGCCCTGCCGGCCGAATTGCCCGACCTGCGGCGCCGCTTCCGGCGGGTCGCCCTCACGATGCTGGTCCTGGTCGGCACCGCCGCGGTGCTCGGCTTCGTCGGCGGCCACGCCTGACCGCCCGGCCGGCTACAACTCGCCCCGGCCGCGCAGCCAGTCGAAGATCAGTTTGTCCACCATGGACGACCGCTCCCGGTCGGCGTACGTCAGCCAGCGGATCTCCTCGATCTCCGCCCCGGGCGCCAGGGTGCCCCGGTAGTCGGCCCGGTAGCACGTCATCCGCACCGTCACACCGTCCGGATGGCCATGGGCCTGCGCCTCGAACACCCCGGCCGGTTCGATCGTGCCGTCGACCAGCTCCACCCGCAGTTCCTCGACGACCTCGCGTTTCAGGGCCTCGTGGTCGGACTCGCCGGCCTCCCGCTTGCCACCGGGCAGGTAGTAGGTGTCCCTGCCGTACGAGCGGGCGCTCAGGATCCGGCCGTCCGTGACCCGGATCCAGGCGAGCTTGTCGATGACGCCCACGGGTGCCTCAGCCATCGGTCGGCTGCCAGAGCCAGACGTCCTCGACGCGTTCCGGCGGGCCGAGCAGTTCGGTCATCAGCTCCAGCAGCGCGTCCTGCCGTACCGGCCACGCGGTGCCGAACACGTGGTCGGCCAGGACCACCGCCTCGGCGTCCCAGTAGTCGAGGTCGGCGCGTACGCCGGCCCGCTCGGCCGCGCCGATCGGCGGCACCTTCCCGGTCCGGGCCACCTCCAGCAGCAGCCCGTCGGTGAAGCGGGGCAGCGGTCCGATCCGGCCCCGGCCGTCCGGGCCGCCCGGGCCGAGGAAGTAGCCGCTCGGCAGCCTGAACTCGCCCTGCCGGTGCGCCAGCGCGTACGCCTGCCAGCGCTGCGCGTCCGGGGTGATGTCGAGGGTCAGCGGGACGGGCACGAGCACCCCGCCGGGAGAGACGTGGTCGCGCCACGCGCCGGAGGTGATGAACGCGGGTACCGGTTGCCGGTCGACGGTCAGCAGCGGCATCGGCGTCAGCGGGAGCAGTGCGGCGGCGAAGCCGGCGATCCACGCCGTGGTGACCGCCCGGGACCGCCCGCCACCCGCCGTGGCGGGGGCGTCCAGGGCGGGGGCGTCCGCGCCGGTGTCGACGGCCGGCTGGCGCCCGGTGAGCCGGTCGACGGTGAGGGCGAGCAGTACGGCGAAGATCGGCGCGACCGCCAGCGCCAGCCGGCTGGGCAGCGCGGCGTCGAACAGCGGTACGTCGTCCAGCAGCGCGTACGGCAGCGGGATCCCGGTGACCGTACCCATGATCTTGAGCTTGGGGCCGAGCGACAGCACGGCGAACACCCCGCCGGTGACCGCGAGGGCCCGCAGGGTGGCCCGCCGTCCGGGGTCGGCCCGCCGCCACAGCGTGACGAGGCAGACGACGGCCAGGACCAGCAGGCCGGCGCCGAGGAACGAGTTCTCCTCGGTCGGGTTGGCGGCCAGTTCGGTGTCGAGGCCGAGCACGCCGGCCAGCGACCGGATCGGGTACGCCGCGTACCCGGCGAGGTCCTCGGCGTGGATGACCGCGTCGTACCCGGTGCCGTGGAAGCGCTGCGGCCCCGCGAAGTGCAGCCACAGCGGATAGGCGAGCAGGGCCGCGGACGTCACGGCGGTGACGGCGAGCCCGCGCAGCAGGGGCGGCAGCGCGGCGCGGGCCTCGGCGCGCACGGCCCGCGACAGTGCCCAGGTGCCGAGGAAGATCCCGCAGGCGATGGCGGTGAAGAAGAGGGCCTCGGCGGCGATGGAGAAGCCGGCGGCGACCAGCAGGCCGAGGACGACACCGTTGCGCAGCCAGCGGCCGGGCTGGCGCAGCCGCAGCACCTGCCACACGATGAGCGGCACCAGCCAGCCGGCGGTCCAGTTGAGGTGCCCGTTGGCGTGCGACACCAGGCCGGGGGCGAAGCCGGCGAGCAGGCCGCCGACGGCCGCCGCGAGCCGGGACCGGACCAGGTGCCGGGAGAGCACCCAGTACCAGGCGAAGGCGCTGGCGGCCAGGTTGCCGGTGAGCACCGTGACGTAGGCGGCCGTCGCGCCGAACAACCACGTCACCGGGGCGAAAAGGATCGCGATCACGGTGATCGAGGTGTTCATCCCGAGGTTGACGCCGTACGGGACGTTGAGCAGGTCGGCGAAGAGCGGGTCCTGGCCGTGGGTGAGGGCGTACGGGCCGTAGGCGAGCAGCCATTCGAAGAACGTCTGGTCGCTGGTGCTCGCGGCGAGTGACCGCCGGCCGAGGTCGGTCCACAGGCCGCTGGTCACGAACGCGGCCAGGCCGATCGCGACGGCGGCGAAGAGCAGGTCGGCCCGCAGCCCGGCACGGCGGCCGGCGGCCGGGGCGGTCTGGTCGGGGGCCGGGCGGGCGGTGTCGTCCGGCTGGGGCGCGGTGACCGGGGTGGGAGCGATCGGCACGGGCCGCAGGTTACCAAGAAGCGCCCGACACGCCCGGTTCGTGGGTAACCTTGACCGCGTTATTGGAAATGACTATCAATTCAATTGACCGTGTATCAACGTTCCGGGAGACCCGTACCTGTGAAGATCTCGTTCGTCGGCAAGGGCGGCAGCGGCAAGACCACGCTCGCCGGCCTCTTCGCCCGCCACCTCGCCGCCCTGCCGGCCCCGCTGCTCGCCATCGACGCCGACATCAACCAGCACCTCGCCGTGGCGCTGGGCGCCAGCGACGAGGAGGCCGTCATGCTGCCCGCGCTCGGCGACCACCTCGCCGACATCAAGGAGCACCTGCGCGGCGACAACCCCCGGATCAGTTCCGCCGCCACCATGGTCAAGACCACCCCGCCCGGCGGCGGCTCCCGGCTGCTGACCGTCGCCGGCCCCAACCCCGTCTACGACGCCCTGGTGCGCGAGGTCGGCGGCGTACGCCTCGCGGTCACCGGACCGTTCGCCACCGCCGACCTCGGCGTCGCCTGCTACCACTCCAAGGTCGGCGCGGTCGAGCTGATGCTCAACCACCTCGTCGACGGCCCCGGCGAGTACGTCGTGGTCGACATGACCGCCGGCGCCGACTCGTTCGCCTCCGGCCTGTTCACCCGCTTCGACGCCACGTTCCTGGTCTGCGAGCCCACCGTGCGCAGCGTCGGCGTCTACCGGCAGTACGTCGGCCACGCCCGCGACTTCGGCGTACGCGTGCACGTGGTCGGCAACAAGGTCGACGACGAGTCCGACGTGGCGTTCCTGCGCGAACACGTCGGCGACGACCTGCTCACCTGGATCGGCCGCTCCGCCTACGTCAAGGCGGCCGAGCGCGGCGAGGTGCGCCCCGTCGACGCGCTCGAACCGGCGAACCGGCGGGCCCTGGAGGTGCTGCGGGAGACCGCCGACGCGGCCCCCAAGGACTGGGCCACCTACACCCGGCAGGCGGTGGAGTTCCACCTGCGCAACGCCAACGCCTGGGCCAACGACAAGGTCGGCGAGGACCTCGCCCGGCAGGTCGACCCGGCCTTCGTGCTCGGACCCGACCCGCTGGTCCGGGCCGCCCGCTGAACTGTCCCCGTCCGCTGGGTCTTTCCTGCCCGCTGGCCGTCCCCGGCCGCTGAACCGTCGCCGGCCGCCGGACCCGGCGCCGGCCCGTTTTCCGTCAGAAGAAGGAGTTCCCATGTCCCTCGACGTACCCGCCGCCCTGCTCTCGCGGGCCGCCACCGGTGAGGTCGACGACGCCGAGTTCGTCGACTGCGTACGCCACTCGCTGCCGTACGCGTGGACGGTGGTGTCCGACGTGGCCGCCCGCGCGACGGCCGGCACCGCCGACTTCGCCGACCACGCGGTGCCGCCGCCCGGCGAGGCCGAGCGCGGCCAGTTGCTGCGGGCGCTGGCCAGCGACGCGATCCGCGGTGGGCTGGAGCGCCACTTCGGGGTCCGGCTCGCGTTCCAGAACTGCCACCGGGTCGCCGCGTTCCGGCCGGCGGCGGTCGGCGGTGAGGTGTACCGGCGGTTCGTCTCGCCGGTCGGCCAGATCCGCAACCAGTCGCCGGAACTGCGCGACTGCTGACCGTTGCCACCGCCCGCGGACCCCGGTGCCCGCGGGCGGTCGGCCGGCGGCCCGGGGTCGCGTCCAGGCCGCCGGGCCGGCGCCCACACAGTGGTGCCGGTAAATGTGTGATCGTCGGCTATGTCATTTTTCTGACATCGACCCGTAACTTCCTGGCAATCGGGAGTGACTCAGCCCACAGTCGATTGTCAGGAGGCCGTCGTGCGCCGTCCCGCCACCGCGCCACCCCACCGGCTCGCCCGCGCCCTCACCGTCGCGCTGGTCGCCGCCGCGACCGTGCTCGCCGTCGCGACGCCGGCCCGGGCCGCCACCCTCACCCAGATCACCGGGTTCGGCTCCAACCCGGGCAACCTGTCCATGTACGCCTACCGGCCCGACGGCCTGCCCACCGGCGCGCCGCTCGTCGTCGCCCTGCACGGCTGCACCCAGAACGCCGCCGCCTACCACGCCAACTCCGGCTGGCAGAAGTACGCCGACCAGTGGGGCTTCGCCGTCGTCTACCCGCAGACCACCTCGGCCAACGCCGCCAACGCCTGCTTCAACTGGTTCCTGACCGGCGACACCGCGCGTGGCCAGGGCGAACCGCTGTCCATCAAGCAGATGGTCGACCACGCGGTCGCCAACTTCGGCAGCGACCGGGCCCGCGTCCACGTCACCGGGCTGTCCGCCGGCGGCGCGATGGCCGCCACGATGCTCGCCACCTACCCCGACGTGTTCGCGGCCGGCTCCGTCGTCGCCGGCATCCCGTACCGCTGCGCGACCTCCCAGGTCAACGCGTACACCTGCATGTACACCGCGGTCGCCAAGACCCCGCGCCAGTGGGGCGACCTGGTCCGCGCCGCCCATCCCGGCCACACCGGCGCCCGGCCGAAGGTCGCGATCTGGCACGGCCAGTCCGACGCCGTCGTCGTACCGGCCAACGGCACCGCGCTGCGCGACCAGTTCACCGACGTGCTCGGCGTACCGCAGACCCCGACCAGCACGGCCACGCTGCCCGCCGGCACCACCCTGGAAACGTACGGCGCCGACCAGGTGCGCCTCTACAAGGTCGCGGGGATGGGGCACGGCACCCCGGTCGACCCGGGCAGCGGCGCCGACCAGTGCGGCACCGCCGGGGCGTACTTCCTCGACACGATCTGCTCCGCGTACCGGGACGCGCTCTTCTTCGGCCTCGACGGCGGCGGGGGACCCGGCGGACCCGGCAACCCCGGCGCCCCGGCCGCGCCGACCGGACTCAGGGTCACCGGCACCACCGCCGCCTCGGTGTCCCTGGGCTGGACCGCGGTGGCCGGCGCCACCGGCTACCACGTCTACCGGGGCGGCACCCGGGTGACGGCGAGCCCCATCTCGGCTTCCACCTACGTCGACTCCGGCCTGGCGGCGGCCACCACCTACACGTACGCGGTCAGCGCGCTCAACGCCGGCTGCGAGGGCGCCCGCTCCGCGCCGGTGTCGGCCACCACCGGCGGTACGGCCCCGGTCTGCGTCACCGCCAGCAACTACGCGCACGTCCAGGCCGGCCGTGCCTACCACTCCGGCGGGTACGCGTACGCCCTCGGCTCCGCCCAGCGGATGGGCCTCTACAACACCTTCCACACCACCGCCCTGAAGCAGACCGCCCCCCAGACCTGGGTAATCGGCTGCTGACCCCCATGATCCGCGTGATCAGGGACCAAGTCGCGTGTGTCGTCGGCGCGGCGCGGTCAATATCCCCTGATCACGCGGATCATGGCTCGGGGAACGCGGCCCGCATCGCCTCCGGCAGCGTCCGGTGGCGGAACTCGAAGCCGGCGCCGGACAGCACCCCCGGCAACACCCGGGCACTGCTCAGCGCCTCGGTCGCGAACTCGCCCAGCACGATCCGCAGCCCGAACGCGGGAATCGGCAGGATCGCCGGCCGGTGCAGCTGGGCGGCGAAGACGTCGGTGAACTCCGCGTTGGTCACCGGTGCCGGGCCGACCAGGTTGACCGGGCCGGCGAGATCGTCACGGTCGAGCAGGAACGAGACCGCCCACAGCCAGTCGTGGAGCGAGATCCACGGCACCCACTGCCGGCCGCTGCCGAACCGGCCCCCGATACCCGCCTTGAACGGCAGCAACTGCGGCTTGATGAAACCGCCGTCGCGGTGCAGCGGATAGCCGGTACGCAGCCGGACCACCCGTACCCCGGCATTCTCCGCCGGGCCGGTGGCCGCCTCCCAGACCCGGCACACGTCGGCCAGGTAGCCCTCACCGGCCGGCGCGTCCTCCTCGACCCGCTCGTCGCCGGTGTCGCCGTACCAGCCGACGGCCGAGGCGTTGAGCAGCACCCTCGGGCGGTCGGTGGCCGGCAGGGCGGCGACCGCCCGGCTCAGCGTCGAGGTGGTGTCGACCCGGCTGGACCGGATCAGAGACTTGTACGCGTCGGTCCAGCGCCGGTCACCGACGCCGGCGCCGGCCAGGTTGACCACCGCGTCGACACCGGCGAGTACGGCCCGGTCGAGTTCCCCGGCCGACGGGTTCCAGCGGACCTCGCCCGGTCCGCGCGGCTCCCGGCGGACGAGCCGGAGCATCTCGTGCCCCTCGTCGGTGAGGTGCGCGACCAGCCGGCTGCCCAGGAAGCCGGACGAGCCGGCGATCAGAATCCGCATGCGTCCATCTTCGCGGAAACCCTAGATCCGCGTGATCAGGGAGTACGTCGAGCGTGTCATCGGCGCGTCGTGCCCGTATCTCCCTGATCACCGGGATCTTGGGAGCGTGTCGTGCGCCGACGGTGGTGAGGCGCGCCGGGGCGATGCGGACCGGGGCGGTGCGCCGGGGTGGTGCGGGTTAGGGCGGGCGGGGGCGAGTGCACCAGGGGCGGTGTGGAGTAGGGGTGGTGTGGAGCAGGGGTGGTGTGGAGCAGGCATGTGGGGCGCGCCGGGGGCGGCGGTGCGGGGCCAAGGCGAAGCACGGGCGGTACGGGAGCCGGGGCCAATCGCGGGCGGTGCACTGGTCGAGCGGCGGTCGAAGGCTCGCCGCTGGGGCTGATCCGCTGGGGCTGGCCGGGGCTGGCGGACGGCTGGCCTGTGTGCCGACCGATCACCGGCGTTCCCGTGGACTTCGTGGGGCGGCGACTCGGGAGGAGGGATGACCGGTGAACCCCACAGCGAATTCGATGTGGATACGCCGAATTCGCTGTGGACCGCGACAGCGGCATCCCGTCGACCATGGCGGAGCGGGCCGTTGGCCTTCCGCTGGGCGCCGAGCCGGCCGTTGAGTTTCCGCCCGGAGCCGAGCCGGCCACCGGCGTTGATCGTCTGCTGTTCAGGCACTCGACACGCCGTACCAGGAGCGCCTGAACAGCAGACGATCACGGCGCCGTCCCGCCGCAGGGCGCCGTCATCCCAGTGGCTTCCACGCAAGATCCGCGTGATCAGGGAGTTTGCACTCCGGCACGCCGACGACACGCTCGACGTACTCCCTGATCATGCGGATCTTGGTGGGGAAAAGGGTGGGGCGGGCCAGCATCGCTGGCCCGCCCCACCCTTGGACAAGACGCTTAGGCCAGGCCCAGTTCGGACTCGAAGTTGCCGGCCTCCAGCCGCTCCTTGATCGCGCTGAGGAAGCGGGCGGCGTCGGCGCCGTCGACCAGCCGGTGGTCGTACGACAGGGCCAGGTAGATCATCGAGCGCGGCACGATCAGC
Source organism: Polymorphospora sp. NPDC051019 (assembly GCF_040683055.1). Classification (NCBI taxonomy): domain Bacteria; kingdom Bacillati; phylum Actinomycetota; class Actinomycetes; order Micromonosporales; family Micromonosporaceae; genus Polymorphospora; species Polymorphospora sp. NPDC051019. Next base: position 397,335 of record NZ_JBFBCH010000003.1, read on the forward strand.
TCGCCCAGGTCGGGGTCGTCGACCACGACCGCCCGCTTCACGACCGCGCCGGTGCCGAGGATGGCGGCCTGCGGCGACGGCACGATCGGGGTGTCGAACAGGGCGCCCCGGCTGCCGGTGTTGGTCAGCGTGAAGGTGGCGCCGGAGAGCTCGTCAGGCCCGATCTTGTTGCTGCGGGTGCGCTCGGCGACATCGGCGACCCGACGCGCCAGGCCGGCCAGGTTGAGGTCACCGGCGTCGCGGATCACCGGGACCAGCAGGCCCTTCTCGGTGTCGACCGCGATGCCCAGGTGCTCGCCGTCCGGGTAGGTGATCGTCCCGGCGTCGAGGTCGAGCCGCGCGTTGACCACCGGGTACGTCCGCAGCGCCTCGATCGCGGCGAGGGCGAAGAACGGCAGGAAGGACAGCTTGACGCCGTTCTTCTGCTGGAAGTCGTTCTTGGCCTGCTGGCGCAGCTTGGCGATCTTGGTCACGTCGACCTCGACCACCGTGGTGAGCTGTGCCGACGTCTGGAGCGACTCGAACATCCGCTTGGCGATCACCGCGCGGGTCCGGCTGATCTTCTCCGTACGGCCGCGCAGCGGGCTCGGCTCGGCCTTCGGCGCCGGCTTCGCGGCGGCGGCGGCCGGCTTGGCCTCGGCCGGGGCGGGAGCCGGCTGGGCGGCGGCCGCCTTGGCCTTCTCGGCCGCGTCGAGCACGTCCTGCTTACGGATCCGGCCACCGACCCCGGTGCCGGACAGCGACGCCAGGTCGACGCCGTGCTCGGCGGCGAGCTTGCGGACCAGCGGGGTCACGTAGCCACCCTCGGCGGCACCGTTCGCCTGTGCCGGGGCAGCCTGTGCCGGCGCCGGAGCGGCCGGCTTCGGCGGCGCGGGCTGGGCGGCCTGCTCGGCCTTTGCCGGCTCCGCCGCCTTCTCCGCCTCCGGGGCGGGCGAGGCGTACGACGCACCCGCGGTCGGCTCCTCCGGCTGCGCGGCCGGCGCGCCGCCGGACGGTTCGCCGCCGGACGGGGCGGCACCGGCCGCACCGATCACGGCCAGCTCCGCGCCGACGTCGGCCGTCTCGTCCTGCGGAACCTTGATCTCCAGCAGCGTGCCCGCCGCCGGCGACGGGATCTCGGTGTCGACCTTGTCGGTCGAGACCTCGAGCAGCGGCTCGTCGGCCTCGATCTGCTCGCCGACCTCCTTCAGCCAGCGGGTCACGGTGCCCTCGGTGACGCTCTCACCGAGCGCCGGCATCCGGACGACCGTGGTCTCCCCGCCGGCCTGCGCGGCCGGCTTCTCCTCGGCGGCCGGCGCCGGCGCCGGCTTCTCCGCCTCGGTCGACGGCTGCTCGGCGGCCGGCTCCTCGGCGGCCGGCTCCTCGGCCTTCGGCTCCTGCGCGGCCGGCTGCTCCCCGGCACCGCCGGCCTCGTCCTCGCCGGCGATCACCGCGAGTTCGCTGCCGACCTCGGCGGTCTCGTCCTCGCTCACCACGATCCGGCTGAGCACGCCCGCCGCGGGGGACGGGATCTCGGTGTCGACCTTGTCGGTCGAGACCTCAAGCAGCGGCTCGTCGACCTCGACCCGGTCGCCCTCCTGCTTGAGCCAGCGGGTGACGGTGCCTTCGGTGACGCTCTCTCCCAGCCGGGGCATGGTGACCGATACCGGCATCTCTCAAGACTCCTTTGTGGCCTGGTGCGAAGGTCGCCCGGCCTGGCTGGCCGGGCGCGGGATGACGATGGTCAGGCGTGCGCGTGCAGGGGCTTGCCGGCCAGGGCGAGATGTGCCTCGCCGAGCGCCTCGCCCTGCGTGGGATGGGCGTGCACGAGCTGTGCCACCTCGGCCGGGTAGGCCTCCCAGTTGAAGATGAGCTGGGCCTCGCCGATCAGTTCGCCGACCCGCGCGCCCACCATGTGTACGCCGACGACCGGGCCGTCCTCGACCCGTACGAGCTTGACGAAGCCCGCGGTCTTGAGGATCTGGCTCTTGCCGTTGCCGCCGAGGTTGTAGTTGTAGGTCTTGACCTTGTCGGCCCCGTACTTCTCCTTGGCCTTGGCCTCGGTGAGGCCGACCGACGCCAGCTCCGGGTCGGAGTAGGTGACCCGCGGGATGCCGTCCTCGTCGATGACCGCCGGGTTCAGGCCGGCGATCTCCTCGGCGACGAAGATGCCCTGCTGGAAGCCGCGGTGGGCGAGCTGGAGACCGGGCACGATGTCGCCGACGGCGAAGATGTTGCCGACCCCGGTGCGCAGCCGCTCGTCGGTCAGCACGAACCCGCGGTCGAGGCGGACGCCCTGCTCCTCGTAGCCGAGGTTGGCGGTCGTCGGGCCGCGGCCGACCGCGACCAGCAGCAGTTCGGCCTCCAGGACCTCGCCGCCGGCGATGGTGACCTTGACACCGCTGTCGGTGTGCTCGACCTTCTCGAACGGCTTGCCGACCTTGAAGCCGATGCCGCGCTTGCGGAAGGCCCGCTCCAGCGCCTTCGACGACTCCTCGTCCTCGGCGGCCACCAGGCGGGGCAGCGCCTCGACGACGGTCACGTCGACGCCGAACGACTTCCAGGCGCTGGCGAACTCGACGCCGATGACGCCGCCGCCCAGCACGATCGCCGACGCCGGAACCCGGTCGAGTTCGAGGGCGTGCTCGCTGGTGATGACCCGCTGGCCGTCGATCTCCAACCCGGGGATCGTGCGGGAGTAGGAGCCGGTGGCCAGGATGATGTTGCGGCCGGTGTAGCGGGCGCCGTCGACCTCGATGGTGTCCGGCCCGACCAGCTTGCCGGCACCGGAGACCAGGGTGATCTTCTTGGAGCCGTTCACCAGGCCCTGCAGGCCCTTGAAGAGCCGGGAGACGACGCCGTTCTTGTAGGCGTTGACGCCGGCCATGTCGACACCGATCAGCTCCGCCTTGACGCCGAACTGCTCGGACTCGCGGGTCTGGTCGGCGACCTCACCGGCGTGCAGGAGGGCCTTGGTCGGGATGCAGCCACGGTGCAGGCAGGTGCCGCCGAGCTTGTCCTTCTCGATCAGCGCGACCGTCAGGTCAAGCTGCGCGGCCCGCAGTGCGGCCGCGTAACCGCCGCTGCCGCCGCCGAGAATGACGACGTCGAAGGTTCCGCCGTTCGGCTCACTCACAATTTACTCCCAGGTCGCGTCGCTGCTACGAGGGTCATCCGTGTAAACGGGCAGACTCGCCTCGGTCATCTTGTCACCTGCGCTGGCAGGTCGGGTAACGAGGTGCCCAAGGACACGTCGCGGGGACGTACGCTTGCCCGTGTCGTCACGCACGGCCGAAGTGAACCACACGGCGGGCGTTCGACGGGTGACGTACGCGACAGCCCTGGGGAGGAGATGTCGGGTGGCCTGGTTTCGGCGCAAGCGGGCGAGCGGTGGCGCGGGCGATCGGCCGACGACACGCGAGGACGTCTCCCACCTGGAGGAGTTCGTCCGGTCGAGGCGCGGGGTCGAGGCGTTCATCGAACCCCGTACGGTGATGACCGAGACCACCGTGATGTTGATCGCCTACGACGGCGAGTGGACCCGGCGCCGGATCGAGAGCCCCGAGGCGGCCCGCCGGCTCGCCCACAAGCTGGCGATCCCGATCTACGACGTCCGCCTGGTCGGCTATCCACAGCGGATGCGTGACTTCAACGAGCGCCGCAAGCGGCGCCCCGACGGCTGACCCGCGCACGGTACGGCCCCGCCGTCGGTGGCGACGACGGGGCCGGGTGATCCGCGTCAGCCGTTGGCGGCGATGTCGTCGATCAGTTCGAGCAGGGTACGCACCGGCACCCCGGTCCCGCCCTTGGTCCAGTAGCCGGTCGGCTCGCCCGCGTGGTAGGACGGCCCCGCGATGTCGATGTGCGCCCACGACACGTCGTCGGTCACGAACTCGCGCAGGAACACGCCGCCCTGAAGCATGTGGCCGGCCCGGTCCATCCCCGCGTTGACCTGCGAGATGTCCGCGACGTCGGAGTCCATGCCCTTGCGTACGTCGTCCGGCAGCGGCATCGGCCAGGCCGGCTCGCCGACCGCGTCACCGGCGGTGCGGACCCGCTCGCACAGCTCCGGGGTGCCCATGACCCCGGCCACCCGCTTGCCCAGCGCCACCACCTGGCCGCCGGTCAGCGTCGACGCCTCCAGCAGGTAGTCGGCGCCGTCCTCGCACGCGCGGGCCATCGCGTCGCCGAGGACCATCCGCCCCTCGGCGTCGGTGTTGAGCACCTCGACCCGCTTGCCGTTGTACATCGTCACCACGTCGCCGGGCCGGTAGGCGGTGCCGGACGGCATGTTCTCCGCCATCGGCAGGTAGGCGGTCACCGCCACCGCCGGGCGCAGCGCCGCCACGGCCAGCATCGTCGCGGCCACCGCCGCCGCACCGGCCATGTCGGACTTCATCTCCCACATGCCCTGGGCCGGCTTGATCGACACACCGCCGGTGTCGAAGGTGATGCCCTTGCCGACCAGCGCCACCCGCCGCGTCGCCCCGGCCTCCGGCGCCACGTCCGGGTCGTACGACAGCTTCACCAGTCGCGGCGGCGCCTCCGAGCCCTGGCCGACCGCGACGATGCCGCCGTAGCCGCCCTGCGCCAGCGCCTGCTCGTCGAGCACCTCGACGGTCAGCCCGGCCGCACCGGCGGCGGCCGCGACCTCGTCGGCGAACGTCGGCGGCCGCAGCTCGTTGGGGGCGGTGTTGACCCAGTCGCGGCTGCGCGCCACCGCGGCGGTGACCGCGAGCGCCCGCTCCACCTCGCCGAGCGCCACCCCGTCGGCGGCGTCGGGCACGTGCACGAGCACCGACCCGACCGGGTCCCGCCGGCCCGGCTGCGGCTTGGTCTTGTAGCCGGCGAACCGGTAGCCGCCGAGCAGCGCACCCTCGGTCACCGCGCGCAGCGCGGGCGGGGCGTCCTCGTCGTCGGGCAGCGGCAGCGCCAGCGCCACCGTGCCCGCGCCGGCCAGGGCCCGTACGGCCGCGCCGGCGGCCCGCCGCAGCGTCTCCGGTGCCGGCGCCGCGCCGCTCGGCTCGGCGCCGAGGCCGACGGCCGCGACCAGCGGAGCCGTCACCGTACCCAGGGTCGCCAGCTTGGTCACCTCACCCGGGGCACCGGTCGCCCCCAGCAGCGCGAGGGTCTCGGTGAGCCGGCCGTCGAACGCCACGGCGATGCTCTCGGCACCGGTGGCGAGCAGCAGCGCGCCGGCCGGCCCGTCCTCCGGCTCGGTCCGGCTGTGCAGGCCGATGACGATCGCGTCGACGGCGAGCTCGGCGGGATCCGTGTCGACCAGGCTGAGGGTGGTGCTGTTGGGCGATGTCACTCGGCGTCTCCGGCGGCCTGGCCGCCCGCATCGTGTGCGGCGCGGCGATGAACGTCTCCGGCGCAACCTACCCGTCTCCCGCCGGTCATGTCCCGGTACCCGTACGTCCGAACGCCGACGCACCGCCGCGACCCAGGTCAGCGGTGCGCCGCCGCCGGGACGGGCACCGCACCCCAGGCGGGCGCCGGGTAGGTTGCCCACCATGACCGACGACTCGACCGGCGCCACCACCCCCGGCGCCCCGCCGCGCCGCTCACCCCTGCACGACCGGCACACCGCGCTCGGCGCCAAGTTCGCCGCCTTCGGCGGCTGGGAGATGCCCCTGGAGTACGCCGGCGGCGGCGTGCTGAAGGAGCACGCGGCCGTACGGGAGGCGGTCGGGGTCTTCGACGTGTCGCACCTGGGCAAGGTACGGATCACCGGGCCGGGGGCGGCCGACTTCGTCAACGCCGGCCTGACCAACGACCTGCGCCGGATCGGGCCCGGCCGGGCGCAGTACACGCTGTGCTGCGACGCGGCGACCGGTGGCGTGGTCGACGACATCATCGCCTACCTGCACGCCGACGACCACGTCTTCCTCGTCCCCAACGCGGCCAACACCGCCGAGGTCGTCCGCCGGCTGGTCGCCGCCGCCCCGCCCACGCTGACCGTCACCGACGAGCACCTCGACCACGCCGTCCTCGCCGTGCAGGGGCCGCGGTCGGCCGACCTGCTGGCCGCCCTCGACCTGCCGACCGGGCACGACTACATGAGCTTCGCGGCGGCGACGCTGGCCGGGGCGGATCTCACCGTGTGCCGCACCGGCTACACCGGCGAGCACGGCTACGAACTGGTGGTGCCGGTCGGTGCCGCGGTCGCGGTGTGGGACGCGCTGTTCGACGCCGGTGCGTCGTACGACGTCCGGGCCTGCGGGCTCGGTGCCCGCGACACGCTGCGGACCGAGATGGGGTATCCGCTGCACGGCCAGGACCTCTCGTTGTCGATCACGCCGGTGCAGGCCCGGTCGGGCTGGGCGGTCGGCTGGGACAAGCCGGCGTTCTGGGGCCGGGACGCGCTGGTCGCCGAGAAGGCGGCGGGGCCGCGCCGGACCCTGTGGGGCCTGCTCGCGCTCGACCGGGGCATCCCGCGCCCGCACATGGCGGTGCACGCCGGTGACACGGTCGTCGGTGAGGTGACCAGCGGTACGTTCTCGCCGACCCGCCGGGTCGGGATCGGGCTCGCGCTGCTCGACACCGCCGCCGGGCTGGCCGAGGGCGACACGGTAGAGGTCGACGTACGCGGCCGGCGGTCGGCGATGCGGGTGGTGCGTCCGCCGTTCGTCGAGCCGTCGGTGCGCTAGCCGGCCCGCGTCCCCGCGGCGCGGGGGACCTCAGCCGAGCACCAGGCCGGCGTACGCCACCGTGGTGCCGGCCTCGACCGCCGCGCCGAGCACGTCACCGGTCACCCCACCGAGCCGGCGTACGGCGTGGGCGACCAGCAGCACCGCGACGGCCAGGGCGGCCAGCACGGCGGCCGGCCCCTGCCACGGGCGGGCGGGCACCGCGGCGACGGCGGCGAGCACGACGGCCGCCGTCGCGACGGCCAGCGCCGGCCGGCCGACGGTGCCGGCGACCAGCGCGCCCATCCCGTCCGGGCGGGCCGCCGGCACGCCCCGGCGGCAGGCCCAGGTCACCGCCAGCCGGCCGGTCGCGGTCGCCACGACCACGGCGGCCAGGGCCGCGCCCGGCGACCGCCGGGCCAGCTCCGCCAGCGCGGCGGCCTGCACCAGGAGTACGAGCACCAGCGCGGCGACGCCGAACGGGCCGACGTCCGGCTTCTTCATGATCTCCAGGGCGCCGGCCCGGTCCCGGTACGACCCCAGCCCGTCGACGGTGTCGGCCAGCCCGTCGAGGTGCAGGCCCCGGGTGAGCAGGGCGCCCAGCGCGACCACGACCGCGCCGGCGAGCAGGGCCGGGGCGGCGGCCGCCGACAGCCCGACCAGGGCCCCGCCGAGTACGACGCCGAGCAGGGCGCCGACGGCGGGTGCCACGGCCATCGCGACGCCGGCCGCGGCCCGGTCGATCCGGCCGGCCGGCACCGGCAGCACCGTGAACGTGGTGACGGCGAGCCGGATCCCGGCCCCGAGCCGCCCGTCAGCCACCGTGCGCGGGCTCCCCGGCGGTCCCGGCCCCCGACGGGGCGGCGTCGTGCCGGCCGTCGGCCTGGCCCACCGGCCGGGTGGCCTGGTCGTCCGACCGCCGCGGGGAGTCGGCGGGCGCCGCCGGGCCGTCGGCGGGCGCCGACGGCCCGGGGCCGGCCGGCTCCGGCTCGACGAACTCCCGCTCGTCGTCGTCCTGGCGCGGTTCCGGGCCGGGGGCGGTGGACCCGCCGTCGTCGTCGCCGGTGACCGGCCCGGCCGGCCGGTCCTGCGCGGGCGGGGCGGAATCGGTGTCCTCGACCGGCGGCGGCGCGGCGACGTCCTCGACCGGCGGGCTGTCGGCCGCGTCCGCCGGTCCGGCGGCCCCGGGGCGGGGCGGCAGCGTGCCGGCGAGGGTGAGCGCGGAGCGCAGCAGCGGGAGCGCGGCCAGCGCGTTCGCGCCCTCGCCGAGATCGAGCCGCAGGTCGAGCAGCGGGGTGAGGCCGAGTACGTCGGCGGCGAGCCGCACCGCCGGGTGCCGGCCGTGGTCGGCCAGCAGGCACCAGTGCCGGGCCTGGCCGGCGAGATCCCGGCTGACCAGCGCCGCCGCCACCCCGATCGGACCGTCGAGGACCACCGGCGTACGCCGCGCGGTGGCGCCGAGCAGCACGCCGGTGGCGATCGCGACGTCGCCGCCGCCGACGTCGGCGAGCATGTCCTTGGCACCCCGGGCGCCGCCGCGGACGCGGCGCAGCGCGTCGCGGACGGCCGCGCACCGCGCCATCCAGGCGTCGTCGTCGACCTGCCCGCCGGCGGTGATCACGCGGGGAAGCACGGCCGCCGGTTCGGCACCCGTGGTGACCGCCAGCACCGCCGCCGCGGCGGCGTCCGTGCCGGTGCCGCAGGAGCCGAGTACGAGCACGTCGACCCCGGCGTCGGCGGCCTCCTCGGCGAGCCGCCAGCCGTACCGCAGAGCGGTCTCGACCGCGTCGGCCGGCAGGGCCGGCCCGTCCTCGATCGGCGCGGCGGCGGGCGCCTCGACGACCTGCAGGCCGGCACCGAGTTCGGCGGCCAGCCCGGCGAGCGGGCCGAGGCCGGCCCGGGCCTGGTCGGCGCGGCGCCGCGACTCGTCCGGCCGTACGCCGGCGGCGCTGCCCCCGGCGTGGTCGCCGTGCAGCAGCAGCACGCGCACCGAGCGCCAGGGCCGGGGTACGGCGACGCCCTGGGTGGCCGCCGCGAACTTCACGACGTGTTCGAGGTTGCCGAGGCCGGTGCCGGGCAGGTCGAGTTCGGCGAGCCGGTCGAGTGCCTGCGGGCCGGCGTACTCGTCGGGCATCGGCAGTTCCATGCCGGGCTGGATGACCAGCCCGGTCGAGGCCACCGGCAGCGTCATCGTCGGCGCGGTCCAGGCGTCGGCGGGCAGCGGGGGAGCACTGTCGTCCGGCGGGGGCGGCGGCGTCAGCACCTCGGGGGAGACCGCCGCCGGCCGCGCGGCACCGCCGGCCGGCACCTTGTCGAGGGCGAGGCCGTTCGCGGCGCCGGTCCCGGCCGGAGTGGTCGGCGTCGTGGCCGTCGTCGCCGGAGCCGTGGGCGTCGCGGCCGGTGCCGCCGGCGTGGTGGCGGACGAGGCGGTGGCGGGCGTTGCGGTGGCGGGCGTCTTCAGCCAGGTCGGCTGGCCGGCGACGACCAGCGCGACCGCGTCGCTGACCGCCGCGACGGCCTGGTTGGTCGACCCGAGCGCGTCGGCGAACGCCCGCCCGATCGGGTTCGCCGGCACCAGCGACAGCCCCACCTCCGGGCTCACCAACACCAACCGGGCCGCGCAGTCGCGTACCGCGACCGCCAGTTCGTCGATGGTGGCCCGGTCGTCGGCCGGCTGGTGGACCGGGTCCAGCAGCACCGTCACCCAGCCGCCCAGGTCGTCGACGAGCAGCGTCTCGCCGGCCGGCGCGCTGCCCAGCACCCGGGCCAGCTCGGACGGGTTGCCGGCGACCTCCTCGGTCGTCCAGGACCGGGGCCGCCGCTCGTGGTGCGCCCGGATCCGGGCCGTCCACTCCGGGTCGTCGCGCAGCTCGGGCGCCGTGGCCACATAGCGGACCACCGGCGCGTCGGCGACCAGGGACTCGGCGAACTCGGACTTGCCGGACCGGATCCCGCCGAGCACGAGAACCGTGTGCAACCCGTCAACGGACATGCCCCGTACCTTAAGGCCGGAACCTGGGCCGGTGATCCCCGGACCGGCCGACGGACGTGACCGGTGCCACCGGGGCGGCGACGCCGCCCCGGGCTGACCGACGTACCCGCCGACTAGGCTGGCTGGGGCCGTCCTGGACGGACGTGAATCGGCGAGGGGAGACACGAGATGCCGTGGAGCTGGCGGTACGAGGGTACGGACGGCCAGTCGGCGGACGGGCCGGCCGAGACGTTCGGCAGCCAGGCCGACGCCGAGTCGTGGATCGGCCAGACCTGGTCCGACCTCGCCGCGGGCGGCGTCACCTCGGTCACGCTCGTCGAGGACGACCGGGTCGAATACCGGATGAGCCTGCAGCCGGCCGCCGAGTAGCGGCGGTGAGCCACGACCAGCCGGGTCGCGCGGGCTTCGTGCTCGGCGTGCCACGAGAGGCGTTCCGGCCCAGCCCGATCTTCCTGGCGCTGGTGGCGCTCTTCGTCACCAGCGGGGTGCTGGCCTGGAACGGGTTCGGCAACGTACGGCTCGACGTCTTCCTCTTCGTCGTGTCCGGCTGGCTCGTCTCGCTCTGCCTGCACGAATACGCGCACGCGATCGTCGCGTTCCGGGCCGGCGACACCGGCGTCGCGCACCGCGGCTACCTGACCCTGAACCCGCTGAAGTACAGCCATCCGGTGCTGTCCATCGTGCTGCCGGTCGTCGTCGTGCTGCTCGGCGGCATCGGTCTGCCCGGCGGCGCCGTCTGGGTCGACCGGCACCACATCCCGGGCCGGCTGAAGCACAGTCTGGTCAGCCTCGCCGGCCCGGCGACCAACGTCGTCTTCGCACTGGCGCTGGTCGTGCCGTTCGCCGTCGGCGTCGACGTCGGCGCCCGGCTGGAGTTCTGGGCCGGGGTGGCGCTGCTGGCGTTCCTCCAGCTCACCGCGAGCGTGCTCAACCTGATGCCGGTGCCGGGCCTCGACGGCGGCAACATCCTGCAGCCGTGGCTGTCGCCGAAGTGGCGGCGCGGCTACGACATCATGGCGCCGTTCGGGTTCCTGCTGCTGTTCGGTCTGCTGTGGAACCCGACGGTCAACGCCTGGTTCTTCGGCGGCGTCTTCGCCGTCGGCGACCTCATCGGCCTGCCCCAGGCGCTCTACGCCGAGGGTCTGCGCCTGATCCGTTTCTGGTCCTGACCAGGGCCGGACGGCCCGGGGCCGGTGCGGGCATCCCGCGTGGGATGCCCGCACCCGACCGTCGTCAGGGCCGCTGCGCCGGGCTGGTGGTCAGCTTCGGGTTGCGCTCGACGATCGGGTCGATGACGTCGTCGATCGCCTTGAGCAGGTCGGCGTCGAGCTTGACCCCGGCCGCCTTGACGTTGTCCACCACCTGCTCGGGCCGCGAAGCCCCGATGATGGCCGACGACACGTTCGGGTTCTGCAACACCCAGGCGACGGCGAGCTGGGCCATGCTCAGCCCGGCCTGATCGGCCAGCGGCCGCAGCCGCTGCACCGTCGAGAGCACCTCGTCGGTCATGAACCGGGCGATGAACCCGGACCCGGACTTCTCGTCGGTGGCCCGCGAACCCGCCGGCGGCGGCTGGCCCGGCTGGTACTTGCCGGTCAGCACGCCCTGCGCGATCGGCGACCAGACGATCTGGCCGATACCCAGCTCCTCGCTGGTCGGGACGACCTCGGCCTCGATGACCCGCCACAGCATCGAGTACTGCGGCTGGCTGGAGACCAGGTGGATCTTCAGCTCGCGGGCCAGCGCGTGCGCCCGCCGGATCTCGTCGGCGGTCCACTCCGAGACGCCGATGTAGTGCGCCTTGCCGGAGTGCACGACGTCGGCGAACGCCTCCATCGTCTCTTCCAGCGGGGTCGAGTGGTCGAAGCGGTGCGCCTGGTAGAGGTCGACGTAGTCGGTCTCCAGCCGGCGCAGCGAGCCGTTGATCGATTCCATGATGTGCTTGCGGGACAGGCCACGGTCGTTGCGGCCCGGACCGGTCGGCCAGTAGACCTTCGTGAAGATCTCCAGACCCTCCCGGCGCTCACCGCGCAGCGCCCGGCCCAGCACCGCCTCGGCGCGGGTGCCGGCGTAGACGTCGGCGGTGTCGAAGGTCGTGATGCCGGCGTCGAGGGCGGCCCGTACGCAGGCCAGGGCGGCTTCCTCCTCGACCTGCGAACCGTGGGTGATCCAGTTACCGTACGAGATCTCGCTGACCAGCATGCCGGAGCGACCAAGGTGTCGGAATTCCATGCCCCGACCCTAGCCCCTGGTCAACCGGGGTCAGAGCACCGGCTTGGTGTCCGCCAGCAGGCGGTCGATCTCGTCCATCACGTCGCCACGGCTGGCGTGCACCGGGTCGATCAGCGGATCGCCGCGCCGGTCCAGGGCACCCCACCGGCCGTTGCCGCCGGCGACCAGGAACGCGACCGGGTGGATGACCAGCGCCGGATGCGCCGGCGGGACGATCGTCCGCCCGGTCCGGTCGACCACACCCTTGCGCCCGTCCGCCTCGACGATCGCCAGCCCCTCGTCGGTGAACCCGTCGACGTAGCGGCCGTCGGTCAGCGCGGTGACGAACGCCGCGTACCGGGTCGGCACCACCACCCGCCCGGTCCGGTCGACGGCACCCCACCCGCCCCGGCGTACGGCGGCGACACCCCGCCGGAACGGCCGTACGTCGTCGAACCCGGCGGCGATCACCACCTCGTTCGCCTTGTCGATCGCGATCCAGCCACCGGTGCCGTCCCGTGACACCCAGGCCAGCCCGTCGGCGAACGAACCGACGCCCAGATAACCGGCGGACGCGTCGACCAGCAGTTCACCCGACTCGTCGATCAGCTCCCAGGTGTCCGCCTCCGGCCGGCGTACCCAGGCCACCCCGTCCCGGAACGGCTGCGCGTCGGCGTAGCTCGGCGCCACCGTCAGCGTGCCGTCCGGATCGGCGTACCCCCACCGCTGGACCTCGTCGCTGAACGTCGGCACCGGCGGCCGGTGCACCTGGAGGATCTCGTCCCGGCCGCGCGGGTACGGCCCCCAGCCCTTCTCGGCCACCCGGGCGAAGACCGCGTCCAGCGCCAGCTCGGTACGCGCCATCAGATCCGGATCCTTGACCTTGCGCAGGTCGAGCGCGCGCTCGAAGTGGTTGCACGCCTCGATGTAGCGCCCCTGGTCGTAGCAGGACCGGCCGGCGTGCTCGTGCATCGTCGCGCGCAACCGGTCGGGCAGCTCCGACGAGTTGGCCTCCTCGAAGAGCCGGTCGGCCTCGGCGAAGTCACCACGCCACTGGTGCACGTGGGCCAGCCGGGCCTGCGCGATCGCGATCCGGCGCAACTGCCCGGTCGCCTCGGCGTGGCCGAGAGCGAGCCTGCCGTCGGCGAGTGCCTTGCCGAGGTCGCCGAGGATCCGCGAGACGACGGCGCGCAGGCTCAGCAGCCGGGCCCGGGAGGCGTTGTCGGTCGCCGCCTCGACCTTCTCGGTGAGCCGGTCCCGGATGGCCCGCAACTCGTCCGGATCCTCGACCAGTTCCCGCAACGTCTCGTGGTGGAACCGCCACCGGTACGTCGCCAGCACCTGCTCCGGGTCGGCGCCCCGCGACTCGCGGGCCCGGTCCCGTGCGGCCGGCGCGGGCCCGGCCGGTTCCGGAGAGTCGGGTGTGACGACCGGCGCCAGCATCGTCGGCGCGCGCAGCGCGGTCGCCGCCCCGGCGGCCGCCGCCGGGGCGGGCAGCACGGTGTCCGGGCTGGCCTCGACGGTGCCCCGGTCCGGCGGGTCGGACACCGGCCGGTCGGCTGGTGGTTCGGGGCGGCCCTGACCGGCCGGCGGTGCGGAGACCGGTGCCGGACCGGTGCCGTCCGGCTCCGGTCGCGGGTCGGCACCGTTCAGCGCCGGTACGGACCGCGTCGCCGACGGCTCCGGAGTGTCTTGTGTGGACGGTGTGTCCACCGGTGGGACGGGCCGCGGGGCGGTCTCCGGCGCCGGGGCGGGCGGCGTGTGGTCGGGCCCGACCACGGCGGTGTCGGACCGGACCGGTTCGCTGTCGTCCGGCGGGGCCGGTTCGGTGCCGTCGGGCCGGGTCGGTTCGGGTCTGCGGCTCGCCGGGGCGGTGTCGTCGGTCGACCCCGCCACGTCTTCCGCCTCGTGGCCGTCCGCCGCCCCGTCGCCGTCCGTCGGCCGGGTGCCGACCATCGGTACGTCGCCGTCAGCCGCCGCGTCATGGTCCGCCGCCACGTCGTCGTCCGCCGGGTCGGTGTCGTCCGTCGGCCGTGTCGTGCCGGCCCCGGTGGGGAACGGGGCGACCGGTGACGCCGCCGGCCCGTCCTCGGGTGGCGGACCCGCCGGTGTCGGGCCACCGATCAGCTCGGTGGCGTCGTTCCCCGGCCCGGTGTGCATCGGTTTGGTCGCGTCGTTTTGCGGGGTGCGCAGCAGTTCGGTGGCGTCGTCTGGTGGTGCCCCGTGGAGCAGTTCGGTGGCGTCGTCTGGTGGGCCGGTGTGGATCGGGGTGGTGACATCTTCTGGCGGCGCGGCTTCGTCCGGTGGGGTGGCGCGGTCCGATTGCCGGGGCTGGTCGGGCTGGGCCGTGGCCGGGATGTCGGCGTCCCGACCGCTTGTCGGCCGGGTGTCGTCCGGATCGTCGTTGTCTGCCGGGTCGGCGCTGTCCTCGGCGGCACCGACCGTGCCGCCCGCCGGTGGCCGGGACGGCCCGGTCGACGGCTCGGGACCGGTGGGTGCCGAGGCCGGGTGGGGAGCAGCCGGGGTCGACTTGTCCGGTCCGCCCTCCGGCAGCCGAAGGCCATCGTCCGAAGTAGACGGATCCGGCGTCGGCACCAGGCGGTCGACATTGGACGGTGGCACTTCGGTGGAGGTGGTGTCGGGCTGCGCGAGCGCGGCCCGGGCGGTGGACGCCATCTCCCCGGCCGGGCCGGCGGAAGCCGCGTCGGCCGGACCGCCCGGCGTGGCGGGGGCCTTGCCGGCCGGACTTCCCGGGCTGGCGGGAGCGTTGTCGGCCTGGCCGAACCACGGATTGGCCTCCGCCTCAACCGCCCGCGCCTCGGCGCCGGCCGGCTTGGTACCAGCCGGCATGGCGCCAGCCGGTGTGGTACCGGCCGACATGGCGTCAGCCGGCGGCGCGCCGCTGGTCGGGGCGTCCTTGGTGGGCGTGGGCGGCTGTTCGGCCGGGTCGCGGCCAGACCCGGTGGTCGTGGCCGGGGCGGGAGGCGCCACGGGCACGAACTCGATCCTCAGGCGGGGAACCGGAGGGCCGGACACCGGACGTGTCGGCCGTTCGTCCGTTCCGTCCCGGTGGATGGGGCGGGTCGGCGGCTCCTGGCCCGCGCCGGTCGGCCAGGACCGGTCGCCGGCCAGGCCGGTGGCCCGGTCCGCCGCGGTGGGGCCCGACTCCCGCCCCGCAGGGAGCCGCTGTTCGTCCCGACCGGGAGCGGGGGACCGCTGTTCGTCCCGGGCCGGCGGCGGGGTGCGGTGGTCGTCATGGCGGGCCGGCGCCGGGCGTTGTTCATCGCGCGCCGGTGCCGGGGTGTGGTCGTCGTCGACCGGTGGCGGGGCAGTGGGCCGGGGCGCGGACGGCGCCGGGGCGCCGCGATCCGGCTGGAAACCGTCACGGGGGATCGGCCGCCGGATGCGCCGCGGCAGCTCGTCCGCCGGCCCGGCGGGCGACGTGGGCCGGCCGGCGAGGTCGGCGTCGGTCGGGGGTACGCGGCGGGCGGCGTCGGTCGGGGGCACGTCGCGGGCGGCGTCGGGTTGCTCCGGCAGCGGGGGCCGGACCCGGCCGTACGGCTCGTCGAGGGGACCGGCACCGCCGCTGACGGGTGCGGGGCGGCCGGGGCCGCGCCGCGGGTCGTGGTCCCGCTCCGGCTCGTCGGCCTCCCGGCCGAAGGGGTACGGCAGGTCGCGGTCGGGCTGGCGGACCGGCCGGCCGGGCTGACGGTGCCGGTCGGAGTCCCAGCCGTCGGGGCCGGGGTGTGGCGGGCCGCTTGCGGTCGGGCGACGGTGGTCCGGCTCGACCTGGCGGTGGTCCGGCTCGGCCGGACGGCGGTCGTCGGGCCGGGACGGGATGTCGGCGGGCGGTGGTCCGTCCCGGTGCGGCCGCGGCTCCCCGTAGAGGCGGGGGCCGCCGGCCGGGGGACTGACCGGCCCGGTGGCGTAGGGGTCCCGGTCGCGCGGGTGGCGTGGTTCGGGTTCGGGTGGGCGGGGGGTGGCGCCGCGACCGTCCCAGGAGTCGCGCCCGCGGCGGTCGCCGTGGAGGCCGTCCCATCCGTCCCGGCGGTTGTCGGGGTGCCGTGGTCCCTGCCATCCGTCCCGGCCGTCGCCGTGCGGTGCCCGCCGGCCGTCCGACTCGCGCCGGTCGGAGCCGTGCCGGTCGAGGTCACGCCGGTCGGGGCCGTGCCGTTCCGGCTCGCGCCGGTCCAGGTCACGCCGGTCGGGGCCGTGCCGTTCCGGCTCGCGCCGGTCCAGGTCGCGTCGGTCGACGCCGCGGTGGTCGAAGTCCCGTCGGTCGAACTCGCGCCGGTCGGGGTCGCGCCGGTCGAACTCGCGGTGGTCGACGTCGCGCCGGTCCGGATGGCGTGGTTCGGGGCCGTAGCCGCCGTATATCCGGCCGTCGGCCGGGTAGGCGCCGGGGCCGCGCCCGCCCGGATCACGGCGGTCGTGGTGCGGACCCCATCCGTCGACCGGCGCCCGTCCGCGCCCGTCGGTCAGCGGACCGCCGCGTCCGTCGAGCGGAACCCGTCCGCGCCTGTCGGTGTGGGAGCCGTCGCGTCCGTCGTATCCACGGTCGGAGCCCCGGCCGGCGGAATGCGGTCCCGGGCGGCGGCCGTCGCCCGGCCCGCGCCACGCGTCGTCGGGCACCCGCCGGTCGTGCTCCTCCGGACGCTGCCCACCCCGACCGTCGGCGAACCGCCGGTCGGGAAAGCCGTCCCGCCGTCCCGGACCGTCCGGCGGTCCGTCGTACCGGCGGTCCCGGGGACCGGGGCCCCCGTCGTGGCGCGGGTCGTGGTCGTGGCGCGGGTCGTGGTCGTGGCGCCGGCCGCGGGGATCGGGCTCGTGGCGCGGCGCGCGCGGGCCGGCGAAGCCGTCGTCGTACCGGGGGCCGGGTTCGTCGGTCCACCGCCCCCGGCCGTCGGTGAACGGCCCGTCCGGGTACGGCGGGCGGCGCTCGTCGGCCGCCGGCCGCCCGGATCGTGGCGGGGGTGTGCCATGGCCGTCGACGCCGGTCAGCCGGGGCGGGAACGGCCCGGGCGGGGGTGCCGGCCGCTGGCCGGACTGGTAGACCCCGGCGCGGCCGGAGGCGGTCGGGCGGCGGATCGCCCCGGCGCCGTTGCGCAGCGGTCCGGTGTCTCCCGGATAGCGCTGGCCGGGAACCTGGGGCACCCACTCCGCGGTGATCTCGACCATCCAGTCGGGATCGTTACGGGACCGGTGGAAGTCGAAGCGGTTGTCGGTCACCGGTCGGTCCTGCCGGTCGCCGGCCGTACGTCGTGGCAGCGGGTCACCGCGCCGTTCCGCTGCGCGGGCCGGGTGGGACTCCGCCGTGGGTGGGTGACCTCGTCGGCGCGTGCGGCGACCGGGGAAAAGGGATCCCGTCGCTCGCTCACGGCGATGTCACCTCGTCGCGGAAAATGTGTCGCTGGGCAGCCGCGGGCACCGGATAGAGTCACCCGGCTCGGTGCAGCGTGGTTGCGGAAGGAGGGTAGCGGCGTGGGCTCGGTGACCGCCACTACAGTAGCGGCGCGCCACTCAAACGTTGTCCTAAAGTTACGGACATTTGCCGCCATAACTGGCGCCGGATTCCGGCGATACTCTACGTACCGGCAGGCTACCGTCGCCGGGCTGTTCACCAACACCGTCTTCGGATTCCTGCGCTGCTACGTGTTGTTGGCCGTCGCCACCGGCACCGGGACGGGACTGGCCGCCGGCTACAGCCGCGAGCAGTTGGCGACCTTCGTCTGGGCCGGGCAGGGCCTGCTCGCGGTGATCGGCATCTGGGGCTGGACCGAACTCGCCGACCGGATCCGCACCGGCGACGTGGCCAGCGACCTGTTGCGCCCGGTCGACCCGGTCACCAGCTATCTCGCCGGCGATCTCGGCCGCGCCGGGTACGCCGTACTGACCCGCTTCGTCCCGCCGGTGCTGACCGGGCCGCTCTTCTTCGACGTACACGTGCCGGCCCGGTGGCAGACGGTGCCGCTGTTCGCCGTGTCGATGCTGCTCGCGGTCGTCGTCTGCTTCGGCTGCCGCTACCTGGTCAACGCCACCGCCTACTGGCTGCACGACGCGCGCGGGGTGACGACCCTGTGGACGCTCGGTTCCGGGGTGCTCGCCGGCCTCTACTTTCCACTGCGGTTCCTGCCCGACTGGCTCTGGGGCACGATCTGGCTCGCGACCCCGCTGCCGAGCGTCATGCAGGCGCCGCTGGACGTGCTCGTCGAACGCGATCCGGCACCGGTCCAGCTCGGCATCGTGGTCGTGCAACTCGGCTGGGTGGTCGCGGTGCTGGCCGGTTGCCGGGTGGTGCAGCACCGCGCCGAACGGCGCCTGGTGGTCCAGGGTGGCTGACGCCAGCAGGGTGGCGCAGGGTGGCTGACGCCGGCAGGGTGGTTGAGGGGGGTGCCGGCCGCGCCTATCTGGCGCTGCTGCGGGGACAGGTCCGCGCCCAGGCGTCGTACCGGGTCTCCTTCGTCGTCGACCTGCTCAGCAACGTCGGGGCGACGGTGTTCGACGTACTCTCCGTGCTCGTCCTCTTCCGGGTGACCCGCGACCTGGCCGGCTTTGGGCTGGCCGAGGCGATGGTCATGGTCGGCCTGTCGGCCGCCGCGTTCGCCACCGCCGACCTCGCGGTCGGCAACATCGAGCGGGTCAAGCACTACGTCCGGACCGGCCTGTTCGACGCCGTACTGGTCCGGCCGCTGGGATCGCTGCCGCAACTGCTGCTGATGGACCTGCCGCTGCGCAAGGTGTCGCGGGTGATCTTCGGCGTCGTCGTGCTGGTGGTCGCGCTGGTCGCCGCCGACGTCGACTGGACGCCCGGACGCGTCGCGCTGGCCGTGGTGGCGCCGCTGGCCGGGGCGGTGTTCTTCGGCTCGATCTTCGTGATCGGTGCCAGCGTGGCGTTCTGGTGGATCGAGTCCGGCGAGATCGCCAACGCCTTCACGTACGGCGGACGGGACTTCACGTCGTACCCGGTGACCGTCTACAGCGGATGGTTCCGGCGGCTGTTCGCGTACGGCCTGGGTTTCGCGTTCGTCGCCTACTACCCGGCGCTGGCGCTGCTCGGCCGGACCGACCCGCTGGGCCTGCCGGTCTGGGTCGGCTGGGCCGCGCCGGGCGTGGCGGTGGTCGCGGCTACGGTCGCCGCCGTGGTGTGGCGGGTCGGCGTCCGGCACTACCGGAGTACGGGCTCGTGAGTGGAGATGTCGTGATCGAGGTGTCCGGGCTGCGCAAGGACTTCACGGTACGGGTCCGCAAGGGGCGGCTGCGCCGCGAGCGGCGTACGGTGACCGCCGTCGACGGGGTCGACCTGACGGTGGCTCCCGGCGAGATGCTCGGCTACATCGGACCGAACGGGGCCGGCAAGTCGACGACGTTGAAGATGCTGACCGGGGTGCTGAGCCCGTCGGGTGGCCGGGTCCGGGTCTGCGGGTTCGAGCCGGTGCCGCAGCGGACCAGGCTGGCGCTGCGGATCGGGGTCGTCTTCGGCCAGCGGTCGCAGCTGTGGTGGGACCTGCCGCTGCGGGACTCGTTCGACCTGCTGCGGCACATCTACCGGGTGCCCCCGGCCGACCATGCGGCCCGGCTGCGCCGCTGCCGTGCCCTGCTCGACCTCGACGTCTTCCTGGACACCCCGGTCCGGCAGCTGTCGCTGGGGCAGCGGATGCGCGGGGAGCTGACCGCGGCGCTGCTGCACGGGCCGTCGGTGCTCTTCCTCGACGAGCCGACGATCGGGCTGGACGTGCTGAGCCGGCAGGCGGTCCGCGGGTTCCTCGCCGAGCTGGGGGCGGCCGGTGACACGACGCTGGTGCTGACGACCCACGACCTCGCCGACATCGAGCGGCTGTGCCGGCGGCTGGTCGTGATCGACCACGGCCGGGTGGTGCACGACGGAACGATCGAGGCGTTGCACGCCCGCTACCGGTCCCGCCGGCTGGTGGTGATCGACCTGGACGCCCCGCTGGCCGACCCGCCGCCGGTGCCCGGTGCGGTCCTGGAACGGGTCGAGGCCGACGGCCGGCGGCTGACGTACGGGCTCGACACGGCGACCGTCGGCGGCTTGATCGGCCGGCTGTCCGGGGTCGCCGAGTTGCGCGACATCTCGATCGTGGAGCCGGACATCGAGGACGTGGTGGCGAGGTTGTACTCGGCTCCGGGCCGGGAACGGCACCCTACGGGTGCTCCATGACGAGGATGCCGAACGTGCCCGGTTCCAGCGCCTCGTAGTGGTGGGGGACGTCCCCGGCGAACGTCGCGTAGTCGCCCGGTCCGAGTTCGACCGGGTCGGAGACCGGTCCGGTACGCAGCCGGCCGGCCGCGAGCAGGATGTGCTCGACACTGCCGGGGATGTGTGGTTCGGCGTGCCGCCCGCTGCCCGGTTCGACCGCCAGCCGGTAGATGTCCCGCCGGGCGTGTGGGGAGCCGGCGGCGAGCAGGGTCGCGGTCAGGTCGGCGTGTTCGGAGCGTACGGCCGGGCCTTCGCCGGCCCGCACCACCCGTACGGCCGGGCCGGGCGGCTCGACCAGGCGGCTGAACGGGATGCCGAGCGCCACCCCGAGCGACCAGAGTGTCTCCACGCTCGGGTTGCCGTTGCCGGCCTCCAGTTGGGAGAGCGTCGACTTGGCGATCCCGGCGCGGCGGGCCAGCTCGGTCAGGGAGAGGCCGGCGCGGTCCCGTTCGCGGCGCAGGGCGACCGCGATCGTGGCCAGCGGGGAGGCGTGCGAGGTCATGTTCGCTCCATCGGTCACTTCGTTCGGTTTGACGAACAGCAGGTGCCGGGTCCATTATCCGATAGTGCGTACGGTGAAGCGAACAGCCGGTCCGGCCGGCCGAACACCCGGCTCCGCTGTGCGGTCGGGGACCGGCGGGTCGGCGATGCGCCGCGACGTCGCCGCGATCGCCGCCGCCATGCTCGCCGTCGGCGCCTCGTTCGGCGCGATCGCCGTCGGCGCCGGCATCCCGGTCTGGGCCGTCGTCGCCCTGTCGTCGATCGTCTACGCCGGTGGCGCCCAGTTCATGGCCGTCGGGCTGATCGCCGCCGGCAGCCCGTTCGCCGCCGTCTTCGCCGGCCTGCTGCTCAACGCCCGGCACCTGCCGTTCGGGCTGGCGATCGGCGACGTGTTCGGCGGGCGGTGGAGCCGCCGCGTGCTCGGCAGCCACCTGATGACCGACGAGGCGACCGCGTTCAGCCTCGCCCAGCCCGAGGGGGAGGCCCGCCGCCGCGCGTTCTGGTTCGCCGGCCTCGTGCTCTTCCTCGCCTGGAACGTCGGCACGATCGTCGGCGTACTGCTCGGTGGCGCCGCCGGTGACCCGGCGGCCCTGGGCCTCGACGCCGCGTTCCCGGCCGGCCTGATCGCCCTGATCCTGCCCGCGCTGCGGGACCGGGACACCCGCCGGGTGGCCCTGCTCGGCGCGCTGGTGGCCGTGGTCACCACCCCGCTGCTGCCCGCCGGGCTGCCGGTCCTGCTCGCCCTCACCGGCCTCACCGTGCTGTTCCTGCCCCGCCGCCGCGGGCATCCGCCGGTGCCGGCGGCCGATTCCGCTTTGGAGCCGGCGGCTAACCCCGCTCCCGAGCCGGCGGCTGGTCCCGCGCCGGAGTTGGCGGCTAATCCCGGGGCCGTGCCGAGGACGGGGGGCCGGGTGGCCACCGACGCGCCCGTACCGGGTCGGGAGGAGTCGACGTGCTGATCGCGGTGATCGCGGCGCTGGCCGTGGGTACGTTCACGTTCCGCTTCGCCGGAGTGGCACTGCGCGACCGGCTCGACCTGCCCGACCGGGTACGTCAACTGCTGCCGATGGCCGCGGCGGCGCTGCTCGCCGCGCTGGCCGCCACCGCGGCGCTGACCGAGGCCGGTGCCGCCGCGGGTGTCGCCCGTCCGGCCGGGGTGCTGGTCGGGGCGGTGCTGGCGTGGCGCCGGGCGCCGTTCGTCGTGGTGGTCGTCGCCGCGGCCGCGACGGCGGCGGTCCTGCGCCTGTTCGGCGTGCCCTGACGAAATCGATCTGAGCGCGAGGAACCTTATCCGACGGGGATAAGGTTCCTCGCGCTCAGATCACGAACGTCGGTCGCCTCGTCGCGACGGCCCGCCGGTGCCGGTGAGCACCCGGCGGACCGGACCTAGATCTTGGCGCCGAGTTGCACCTGCGGCACCGGCGTACGCATCCGGCGGAACGTGATCGCCCGCATGATGGCGTAGAGGTAGACCCCGCCCAATCGCTGCGTCGAGTCGGGGAACCGCTGCTGGACCAACTTCTTGATCTTGCGGCTGATCAGCACCGAGTCGATGACGACGCCGATCGCGAGCGTGGCCCAGAGCAGGTTGGAGACCAGCCGCACGATCGGCGGCATGGCGGCCGACGAGCCGATCAGCACGATCAGCGCGCCACCGAAGAACCAGGTGCCGACCGTACGCCGGGAGTCGACCACGTCGCGGGCCAGCCGCCGCTCGGGGCCGCGGTCGCGGGGCCCGCCCTCGCGGCGGAACTCCTCGGCGGCCTCGGCGCGAAGCTGGCGACGCTTCGCGCGGGCCTCTTCCTTGGTCAGCGGCTTGGTGTCACCGGCGCCCCGGCGGCCCACGCTCGGCCGCTTCGGGGTCTCCTTGCCGAGTTCCTTCTTGCTGGGCGTGTAGCCCTTTGGACGTGCGGGAGCCGGCTCGGGCGTCTCTTCGACGACCGGCTCCTCGACGACGGCGGTTGACTTACGACGAAACAACGACGGCACCCCTAGAGGGTAACGAAGCCCCGACGGGCCGCCCACCGAGGCGGGGTCAGGGCCGTTCCACGTGGGCGCCGAGGGCGGCGAGCTTGGCCTCGAAGTCCTCGTAGCCACGGTTGATCAGGTCCACGCCGTACACCCGGGACGTGCCCTCGGCGGCCAGGGCCGCGATCAGGTGGCTGAACCCGGCGCGCAGGTCGGGGATGACCAGGTCGGCGGCGTGCAGCTTGCTCGGGCCGGCGATGACCGCGGAGTGGTTGAAGTTGCGCCGGCCGAAGCGGCACGGGGTGCCGCCGAGGCAGTCCCGGTAGACCTGGATCGTCGCGCCCATCTTGTTGAGCGCCTCGGTGTAGCCGAGCCGCTGCTCGTAGACGGTCTCGTGCACGATCGACAGGCCGCGGGCCTGGGTCAGCGCGACCACCAGCGGCTGCTGCCAGTCGGTCATGAAACCCGGGTGTACGTCGGTCTCCAGCGCGGTCGCCTTCAACTCGCCGCCTGGGTGCCAGAAGCGGATGCCGCCCTCCTGGCCGGGGTGCCCGGCCCGCGGCGCCCGCGGGTCGGTGATCTCGTACGCGCCGCCGACCGAGCGGAAGACGTTGAGGAACGTCATCATGTCGCCCTGCTCGGCGCCGAGGACCTCGACGTCGCCGCGGGTGGCCAGGGCCGCCGCCGCCCAGCTCGCCGCCTCGATCCGGTCCGGGATCGGCCGGTGCGTGTAGCCGCTGAGCCGGGGCACGCCCTGGATCTCGATCACCCGGTCGGTGTGCACCGTGATGATCGCGCCCATCTTCTGCAGGATGCAGATCAGGTCGACGATCTCCGGCTCGACGGCCGCGTTGCGCAGCTCGGTGACGCCCTCGGCCATCACCGCGGTCAGCAGCACCTGCTCGGTGGCGCCGACACTCGGGTACGGCAGCTCGAACTTGGTGCCGCGCAGGCCGTTCGGGGCGGTCAGGTGCAGCCCCTCCGGGGTCTTCTCGACGACCGCGCCGAACTCCCGGAGCGCCTGAAGGTGGAAGTCGATCGGGCGGGGACCGATGTGGCAGCCGCCCAGGTCGGGGATGAAGGCGTGGCCGAGCCGGTGCAGCAGCGGCCCGCAGAACAGGATCGGGATGCGGCTCGACCCGGCATGCACGTTGATCTCGTCGGTCGACGCCCGCTCGACGTTGGCCGGGTCGAAGACCAGTTCGCCGTCCTCGGCGCCGTCGGAGACCCGTACGCCGTGCAGTTCGAGCAGGCCCCGGACGACCTCGACGTCGCGGATGCGCGGTACGTCGAACAGGCGGCTGGGGGCGTCGCCGAGCAGTGCCGCGACCATCGCCTTGGAGACGAGGTTCTTGGCGCCACGGACCCGGATCTGACCCTGCAGGGGAGTGCCGCCGTGCACAGCCAGGACATCATTGGTCGCCAACGCAAACCTCCAGCGCGTCGATGAAGCTATCGGGGTGGCCGGCCGGGGCGGGCCGGGCGGCGCATCGCGTCGTCGCCCAGGCGGGTCGTGAGCCGAACCTTCAGTGGAACCGGGCCGCGGACCGGACCGGTGTCGCTCCGGCAGCATAGCCCTCGGTGATGGGGGATAAGTTACCCATCTGGCTTCAGGTGGCACAAAAAGGGGACGCTTCTACCCAACTGTAAATTGTTGGTCACTTACCGTGACGCTCGGACGGTTACGGAAGCGCGAGCATCTGGTCGAGCGCGACCCGGGCGTGATGCGCGGTGTCGGCATCGACCGTGATCTGGTTGGGCACCCGCCCGGCGACCAGTTCCTCCAGCGCCCAGACCAGGTGCGGCAGGTCGATGCGGTTCATCGTCGAGCAGTAGCAGACCGCCTTGTCGAGGAACATGATCTGCTTGTCCGGGTTGGCGAGCGCGAGCCGGCGTACGAGGTTGAGTTCGGTGCCCACCGCCCACGCCGAACCGGCCGGCGCGGCCTCGATCGTCCTGATGATGTATTCGGTCGAGCCGACCTGGTCGGCGGCGTTGACCACCTCGTGCCGGCACTCCGGGTGCACCAGCACGTTGACCCCGGGCACCCGCTCGCGCACCTCGTTGACGCTGTCGAGGGTGAACCGCCCGTGCACCGAGCAGTGCCCGCGCCACAGGATCATCCGGGCGTCGCGGAGCTGCTGGGCGGTCAGGCCGCCGTTGGGCTTGTGCGGGTCGTAGAGCACGCAGTCGTCGAGGGAGAAACCCATCTCCAGTACGGCCGTGTTGCGGCCCAGGTGCTGGTCGGGCAGGAAGAGAACCTTCTCACCCTGCTCGTACGCCCAGGTCAGCGCCCGCTTGGCGTTGGAGGAGGTGCAGACCACACCGCCGTTGCGGCCGACGAAGCCCTTGATGTCCGCCGACGAGTTCATGTAGGTCACCGGCACCGTCGACGCCGCCACACCCGCGTCGGCCAGCACCTCCCAGGCCGCCTCGACCTGGCCGAGCACGGCCATGTCGGCCATCGAACAGCCGGCCGCCAGATCCGGCAGCACCACCTTCTGCGCGGCGGTGGTCAGGATGTCGGCGCTCTCGGCCATGAAGTGCACACCGCAGAACACGATGAATTCGGCGTCGGGGCGGGCCGCCGCCTCCCGGGCCAGCTTGAACGAGTCGCCCGTCACGTCGGCGAACTGGATCACCTCGTCGCGCTGGTAGTGGTGCCCCAGCACGAAGACCCTGCTGCCCAGCGCCGCCTTCGCCGCGGTCGCCCGGGCCACCAGGTCGGGGTCGCTCGGTGCGGGCAGGTCGCCCGGACACTCCACGCCGCGCTCGGTGGACGGGTCGGATCCCCGCCCCAGCAGCAGCAGTGCGGTGGCGGTGTTGGACGGCTCTACCCAGGTCGCGGTCACGCGTCCAATGCTCCCACAATGGCGCCCACTGTCACCTCGAGCCGGTGTGGCCTGCCACACTGCCGAACTATGCGGATCCTCATCTGTCCGGACAAGTTCGCCGGCACGCTGTCGGCCCCCGAGGTGGCCGCCGCGGTGGAGCGGGGCTGGCATTCCGTCGTACCGGCCGACGAGACCGTCGCCCGGCCGCTCGCCGACGGCGGACCCGGCTTCGTCGAGGTGCTGGCCGGCGCGACCGGCGGCCGGCGGATCCCGGTACGCACCGTCGACCCCCTCGGCCGGCCGGCCGAGGGCGAGGTCCTGGTCGTCGGCGACACCGCCTACGTCGAGAGCGCCCAGGCGTGCGGCCTGCACCTGCTGTCGACCGCCGAGCGGGACCCGAAGACCACCACCTCGTACGGCCTCGGCCTGCTCGTCGCCGCCGCGGTCGAGACCGGCGTCCGGCGGATCGTCCTAGGGCTGGGCGGCTCGGCGACCAACGACTGCGGCGGCGGCATGCTCGCCGCGCTGGGCGCCGCCCCGGTCGACGCCGCCGGCCTCGCCCTGCCGTACGGCGGTGCCGCCCTCGCCGCCGCCGAGGGGCTCGGCGGCACCCCCCGGCTGCGCGGCGTCGAACTGGTCGCCGCCACCGACGTGGACAGCCCGCTGACCGGCCTGCACGGCGCGTCGAACGTCTTCGGACCGCAGAAGGGCGCCACCCGCGAGGACGTACTGCTCCTCGACGCCGCGCTGGAGCGGTTCGCCGACGTGCTCGCCCACGCCCTGCCCGACTGCCCGCCGGGCCTGACCGCACTGCCCGGCGCGGGGGCCGCCGGCGGGCTGGGCGCGGCCGTGCTCGCCCTCGGCGGCCGCTGCGAATCCGGCATCGCGCTGGTCACCCGCGTGATCGGGCTGGACGAGGCGCTCGACGCGGCCGACCTGGTGATCACCGGGGAGGGCTCGTTCGACCACCAGTCGCTGCGCGGCAAGGTGGTGGCCGGGGTGGCCGGCAGCGCCCGCGACCGGGGCATCCCGTGCGTGGTGGTGGCCGGCCGGGTCAGCACCGGGCGGCGGGAGGCGGCGGTGGCCGGGATCACCGAGACGTACAGCCTGGTCGACCACTTCGGGGGCGAGGAACGGGGCGGTGTCGAGGCGGCGATGACCCGCCCGGCGGACGGGCTGCGGGAGATCGCCGCCGACCTGGCCCGCCAGTGGAGCCGGTGACGCGACTCTCAGCGACGTAACATGGGTAGGTAGTCCCGACTGGGAATCCTCGCGATTGGGAATTCTCGCGATTGGGAATCATCGGCCGGCCGGTTAGCGTTGGCCAGGTCAGTACGAACATCCAGCACGGAACATCCGCGGAACGATCACCGCCATCGGCGCAGGGAGACCTTCATCGTGACCACTTCAGCGAACACCGAGTCGACCGAGGCCACGGCCCCGACCACGATTCTGCTCACCGACGTCGCGGCGCAGAAGGTCAAGGCCCTGATCGAGCAGGAAGGCCGGGACGACCTGCGGCTGCGGGTGGCGGTGCAGCCCGGCGGCTGCTCCGGCCTGCGCTACCAGCTCTTCTTCGACGAGCGGTCGCTCGACGGCGACATCGTCACCGAGTTCGACGGCGTCGAGGTCGTCGTCGACCGGATGAGCGCCCCCTACCTGGCCGGCGCCAGCATCGACTTCGCCGACCGGATCGACGCGCAGGGCTTCACCATCGACAACCCCAACGCGCAGAACTCCTGCGCCTGCGGCGACTCGTTCCACTGAGCCGTACGACGCCGACGGGGGCCACGGATCCGTGGCCCCCGTCGGCGTTTCCGGACCCGTTTTCCGGCTGACGGGTGAGGGCACCGGGTGGCGTCCGGCGGGTCGCGGGATGGCGCCGGGTGCGGGCCGCCCGGCGGGTGAACGACGGGTGGCGGGCGATCGACCGACCGGCGGACGGCCGGTAGGCTGATCGGGCGCACCGCCCCCCGTAGCCGACCCAGAGGGCCGCCATGAAGATCGCCGTTTCCGGCTCGATCGCCACCGACCACCTGATGCATTTCCCCGGCAGATTCGCCGACCAGCTCATCGCCGACCAGTTGCACAAGGTGTCGCTGTCGTTCCTCGTCGACGAGCTGGTCGTCCGCCGGGGCGGCGTCGCGGCCAACATCGCGTTCGGGATGGCCCAGCTCGGCCTGCGCCCGGTGCTGCTCGGCGCGGTCGGCGCCGACTTCGCCGACTACCGGTCCTGGCTCGAGCGGCACGGCGTCGACTGCGAGTCGGTGCACGTCAGCGAGGTGGCCCACACCGCGCGTTTCGTCTGCACCACCGACCTTGACATGTGCCAGATCGCGTCGTTCTACGCCGGCGCGATGAGCGAGGCCCGCAACGTCGAGATCGCCCCGGTCGCCGCCCGGGTCGACGGTCTCGACCTGGTCCTGGTCAGCGCCAACGACCCGGCCGCGATGCTCCGGCACTCCGAGGAGTGCCGCGACCGTGGCTACGCCTTCGCGGCCGACCCGTCGCAGCAGCTCGCCCGCATGGACGGCGCCGACGTGATCAAGCTCATCGAGGGCGCCGACTTCCTGCTCACCAACGACTACGAGAAGTCGCTGCTGGAATCCAAGACCGGCCTGACCGCTGACCAGGTCCTCGACCGCGTCAAGATCCGCGTCACCACCCTCGGCAAGGACGGGGCGGAGATCACCGGTCGCGACATCGAGCGCATCCACGTACCGATCGCCCGCGACGTCCAGGCCCAGGACCCGACCGGTGTCGGCGACGGCTTCCGGGCCGGTTTCTTCGCCGGCCTGTCCTGGGGCCTCAGCCTCGAACGGTCCGCCCAGGTCGGGTCGCTGCTGGCCGCCCTGGTGCTGGAGACCGTCGGCACCCAGGAATACGAGGTACGCCCCGACGTCTTCGTCAAGCGCCTCGGCGAGTCGTACGGCGACCACGTCGCCGAGGACGTACGCCCGCACCTGGGCGCGTGACCGGGGCGCCCGCTGCCCGGGGCGTGGCGGTGACGGCGTGACCACCCGATCCGGTGCGCCGCCCCGCCCGCTGCTCGTGGTCTTCGCCGGGCTGCCCGGCGTCGGCAAGAGCACCCTGGCGAGGCAGGTCGGGTCGGCGCTGCGGGTGCCCGTGCTCGCCGTCGACCCGGTCGACCGTGAGCTGGGCCGGCACGAGGTGACCGAACCCCGCCCCGGCCACGCCGCGTACGGCATCGTCGCCGCCCAGGCCGAGACACAGCTCGGCATGGGTGTGCCGGTGGTCGTCGACGCGGTCAACCCGGTCGCCGCGACCCGCCGGCTGTGGCAGGAGATCGCCGATCGCACCGGCGTGCCGCTGCGGGTGGTCGAGGTGTGGTGCGGCGACGAGACGGAGCACCGGCGCCGGGTCGAGAGTCGGCTGGCCGAGGAGGGCGGTGCCGGGACGCCGGACTGGGCGCAGGTGGTCGGCCGGCGGGCCGAATACGAGCCGTACGTCGGCCCGCGCCTGATCGTCGACACCGCCGTCTCCGGCGACCCGCTGCCCGGCCTGCTGGCATACCTGCGCTGAGTCGCCGCCCCCGCCCCCGCCCCGCCCCGCCCCGCACCGCCCGCCCGCCCGCCCGATCGATCGTCATGATCGTCTGCGGTTGAGGCGTTCGACACGCCGTGCGCGGAGTGCTGGAACAGCAGACGATCGAGGCCGGCGCGGGGCGGTGCGTTGATCAAGGACTTGTTGCGCGACAAGTTGGACAAAACGGCCACGACTAGTCCTTGATCAGCCCTCGGGGGCGCCGGGGCGCGTCGGCCCTCGGGGCGCGTCGGCCCTCGGGTGCGCCGAGCCCTGGCCCTGGTGCCCGGTCGGTCAGGTCGTGCGGCGGACGTCGTACGCCGGGGTGTCCCCGACGGTGGTCGGGCCGACGAACTCCTGGCTCCGCATCCGGCACCAGGCCGGGATGTCGTTGCCGGCCGCCGGGTCGTCGGCCAGCACCCGCAGCACCGTGCCCACCGGCACCTCCGGCAGCCGCCGGGCCAGCCTGATCACCGGCAGCGGGCACCGCTGCCCCCGGCAGTCGAGCACCTCCACCGCCTCCACCCCCACCTCCCCGTCCGACACCGTCTCTCCAAGATCCCCGCGATCAGGGCCGAGTCCCAAGATCCCCGTGATCAGGGGCCAGGGAGCCCGACTCACCGACGACACG
Source organism: Polymorphospora sp. NPDC051019 (assembly GCF_040683055.1). NCBI lineage: Bacteria > Bacillati > Actinomycetota > Actinomycetes > Micromonosporales > Micromonosporaceae > Polymorphospora > Polymorphospora sp. NPDC051019. The sequence goes on from NZ_JBFBCH010000003.1 coordinate 426,844, forward strand.
CTCGACGTACTCCCTGATCACGCGGATCATGGGTCAGAGGTCGGTTACGCCGGCCTCGGCGCGCAGGGCGGCCACCACCTCGGGGAGTTCGGCGAGGAAGCGGGTCACCTCGGCCTCCGTCGTGCCGCGGTGCAGCGAGACGCGTACGTTGCCGTGCGACAGCACCCCCATCGCCTCCAGCACGTGCGACGGGCGCAGCGTCGACGACGTACAGGACGAGCCCGAAGAGACGGCGAAACCGCGCCGGTCCAGGGCGTGCAGCAGCGCCTCGCCGTCGACGTACAGGCACGAGAACGTCACCAGGTGCGGCAGCCGGTCCACCGGGTCACCGACCACCTCGACGTCCGGCACCGTCGCCGCCACCGTCGACCGGATCCGGTCGACCAGCGCCGCCAGCCGCGCCGCCTCCGCCGTCGCCTCGGCCGCCACCGCCCGCAGCGCCGCCGCCGCGGCGACCACCGCCGGCAGGTTCACCACCCCGGGCGTACGCCCCGACTCCCGCTCGTCCTCCGGATAGGGCGACTCCCACCGGGTGCCCTTGCGTACCACCAGCACGCCGACACCGGGCGGCCCACCCCACTTGTGGGCGCTGGCCGTCAGCACCGACCAGCCGTCCGGCAGCGGCACCCGGCCGACCGACTGGGCCGCGTCGACGTACAGCGGCACCCCGGCGTCGGCGCAGGCCCGCGCGGCCGCCGCCACCGGCTGGACGGTGCCGACCTCGTGGCTGGCGCTGATCAACGCGGCCAGTGCCACCCCGGGCCCGGCCACCGCCGCCGACCAGGCGTCGAGATCGAGCCGGCCGAGCCGGTCCACCGGCACCGGAACGGCCGAACCGCCGGCCGCGACGTGCCGCCCCGCGGCGTGCAGCACCGCCGAGTGCTCGACCACCGAGTGCACCAGCACCGTCCCGCTCCGGCGGCGCCCGGCCAGCCCGCCCAGCACCGCGGCGTGCGCCGCGGTCGTACCGCTGGCGGTGAACGACACCTCGTCGGGGCGTACCCCGAGGGTTTCGGCGGTCGCGGCCCGGGCCGCGTCGAGCAACTGGCGGGCCCGGCGGGCCCGCGTGTAGAGCCGGGCCGGATCGGCCCAGCCGTCCGCCAGGGCCGCCAGCAACGCCTCGCGGGCCACCGGGTGCGGCGGTGCCGCCGTCGCCGCGTCGAGGTAAACGCCTGTCACGCCCACCCGTAGGACGGTAGTCCCCCTCGTGGTCAGGTCCGCCATTCGCCCACCCCAAGGCCGTCCGGCCGGGCATGGTCGAGTAATCTGCGACCGTCGGTGACGCCCTTGCCGCCGGTGCTGACGAACCAACACCCACCGCGGCGCTCCCAGGGAGGCAGGACAAGGTGCTCGCAAGGCGCTCGGAATCAGGACCCACGGCCGCCAGGCGCAGTTCGCGCAGCCGCGTTGGACGGCTGGCCGGGCTCGGTGCCGGTGGTGCGGTGTCGCTGATCACGCTCACCGGCTGTGACGTCGGTGCCGCGTTCGGCGGGTTCGGGTGGCCGCAGGGCGGCATCACCCCCGAGGCCAACCGGATGTACGACCTGTGGATCGGCTCCACCATCGCGGCCCTGGCCGTCGGCTTCTTCACCTGGGGCCTGATCTTCTGGTGCATCATCCGCTACCGCAAGCGTGGCGACGAGTTGCCCGTCCAGACCCGGTTCAACATGCCGATGGAGTTCCTCTACACCATCGCGCCGATCCTGATCGTCGCCGTGCTCTTCTACTACACGGCGATCGTGCAGACCGACGTCGACAAGACCTCCCGCAACCCCGACATCACCGTCGAGGTCGTGGCGTTCAAGTGGAACTGGCAGTTCAACTACCGGGACGGCGTCGGCCCCGACGCCAACACGACCGCGTCGGTGCTCGGTTCGGACGACATCATCCCGGTCCTGGTCCTGCCCACCGGGCGGTCCGTCCGCTTCGAGGAGACCAGCAAGGACGTCATCCACTCCTTCTGGGTGCCGGAGATGCTCTTCAAGCGCGACGTCTTCCCGGGCAACGTCCGCAACGCCTTCCAGGTCACCAGCATCGACTCCGAGGGAGCCTTCGTCGGCCGCTGCGCCGAACTGTGCGGCACCTACCACTCGATGATGAACTTCGAGCTGCGGGTCGTCTCGCCGGAGCGGTACGACCAGTACCTCGCCGCGCTGCAGGGCGGCAGCACGCCGCAGCAGGCGCTCACCGCGATCGGTGAGGAGCCGTTCGCGGTCACGACGGTGCCGTTCGACACCAAGCGCACCGCGCAGAATTTCGGCAACGACGGCGCCAGCGGCGCGGGAAGCTGAGGACCGGGGCATGAAGACCGAGTGGCGCCTATTCCTCATCATCGCCGGGTTCCTTCTCTTCGCGACCTTCGTCTACGGCTTCTGGACCGACGGTCAGCTCGGCCACGTCGAGTGGATCGGTACGGTGGCCCTGGCCCTGTCGTTCCTGCTCTGCACGATGTGCGGCGGCTTCTTCTGGTTCGTGTCGCGGCGCATCGACCTGCGGCCGGAGGACCGGCCGGATGCCGAGATCAGCGACGGTGCCGGTGAGATCGGCTTCTTCAGCCCCGGTAGCTACTGGCCCTTCGGCATCGCCCTGGCGGCCACGGTCGCCGGTCTCGGCCTGGTGTTCTGGCAGCTCTGGCTGGTGGCCGTCGGCATGGTCGCGGTCATCCTGACCGCGTGCGGCCTGCTGTTCGAGTACTACACCGGCACCCGGCGCACCGCCGAGCACTGAGTAGCGGAATCTGTTCGTGACCCACGGGTCGGTGCGGCTCCCTCGTCGGGAGCCGTGCCGGCCCGTTGTCGTTCGAGCGCCCCGTACCGGCGGTTGGAAACCCGCCCGCACCGGCTGTTGGAGAATTGTCCCCGCCGGGTGAACCGAACGTCGCGGTCGATGCGATGAAGGGGTGTGGAACCACTGTCGGGTGCAGCACCAAGCGACGCGCAACTGCTGAGCTTGATCGCCGCCAACGACCGGGCGGCGTTCGAGCTGTTCTACCAGCGTTACGCCGCCTGGTTGGCGCTGCGGCTGCGCTACCGGTGTTCGGACCCGTCGCTCGTCGATGACGTGGTGCAGGAGACGTTCCTTGCCGTCTGGCGTGGCAAGGCGCGATACGGCGAGCAGCCGGGCGGCGACGTCGCCGGCTGGTTGTGGCGGATCGGGTCCCGCCGACTGATCGACTCGTTGCGTGGGGACAGCCGCCGGGAACGGCTGGGCCGGCTGCTGGCCCGCTATCGGATGCGCGAGGCGCCCTCCGCGGAGGAACAGGTGTTGCTCGGCATCGAGCACGGTGACGTCGCCGGAGCGCTCGACCGGCTTTCGCCCGAACTGCGGGCCGTCCTGCAGGCCACCGTCCTCGACGGCCTGACGACCGCGGAGGCGGCGGTACTGCTCGGGATCCCGTCGGGGACCGTGAAGACGAGGGCCTTGCGAGCCCGCCGGCAACTGCGCCAGGAGTTGGCGTGAACCGCTGGAGGAAGCCATGAGTGCCGAATGGCACGTGCCGGACGGGGACCTGCGGCGGTACGCCGGCGGGGAGTCGACGCCGCCGATGCTCTGGTCGACCGAGGCGCACCTCGCGGCATGTGCCGACTGTCGCGCCAGGCTGACGGCGGTGACGGACCCGGAGATTCTGGAACTCGGCTGGGCCCGGCTGGACGCCGAACTCGACGCACCGGTTCCCGGGCCGATCGAACGGCTTCTCCTCCGTTGCGGGGTGGCCGATCACACGGCCCGGCTGTTGGTCGCGACCCCGGTGCTGCGGATCTCCTGGCTGATCGCGGTCGCCTCGACCCTGGCGCTCACCATCGCCCTGGCCAACCTGGTGCAGCCCGTGGTCTTCCTGGCCGTCGCTCCGCTGTTGCCGCTGGCCGGCGTGGCCGCGTCGTATGGGCGGGGCGTCGATCCGACGTACGAGGTCGCCATCGTCGCGCCGCTGCACACCTTCCGGCTGCTGCTGCTGCGTACCGCCGCGGTGTTGACCACCACGACGGTGCTGAGCGTGATCGCCAGTATCGGGCTTCCGGAAGAGGGCCTTCGGGCGTTGGGCTGGTTTCTGCCTGCGTTGGCGCTGACCCTGCTCAGCCTCGCACTGACTCCCGCGTTCGGACCCGTCGGCGCGGCGGTGGTCGTCGGCCTGGCCTGGGCGATGCTGGTGATCGGCCTGGGAGCCGGGAGCTTCCTCCTCGGCCCAGGCGGCCAGTCGATGGTCGCCGTCGCCGCGCTGCTGGCGGCAACCATGCTCGTACGGCTCAGGCCGGCGTTCGACCTGCCGCGCGACGGTGGGCGCTCGTCGCGCCTGGTCCTGTGGAGGAGACGGTGAGCACCTCGGTCGGCGGTTACTCGGTCAGCGCCTCCGGGCTGACCCTGCGGTATGGTCCTGTCACCGCGTTGGCGGGGGTGTCGCTCGGCCTGCGTCGCGGGGTCACCGGGTTGCTTGGACCCAATGGCGCGGGCAAGACCACGCTGCTACGGACGCTGGCCACCGGGCTCGTACCGGACTCCGGTGACCTGACCGTGCTGGGTCACGATCCACGGACCGCCTCCGGTCGGCTCGCCATCCGGCGCCGGGTCGGCTACCTTCCGCAGAACTCCGGACTCCACCCGAACTTCACGGTGTTCGAGTTCGTCGACTACGTGGCGATCCTCAAGGAGTTCGACGATCGCCGGCGGCGGCACGCGGAGGTGCGCAGGGTCCTGGCCACCGTGGGGCTCGACGACCAGCGCGGAAAGAAGATCAAATCGCTGTCCGGGGGGACCCGCCAGCGGGTGGCGGTGGCGATGGCCCTGGTCGGGGATCCGGATCTGCTGATTCTGGACGAACCGACCGTGGGCCTCGACCCGGAGCAGCGGCTGCGGTTCCGTGAGCTGATCGCCGAACTGGGTGAGGGCAGGGCCGTCCTGGTCTCGACCCACCAGATCGAGGACGTACTGATGCTCTGCCAGCACGTCCTCGTGCTCGAGCGTGGTCAGGTCAGGTTCGAGGGACGACCGGCGGAGTTGGCGGCGGTTGCCGCCGGCCGAGTCTGGACGAGCACCAGCCGGACCGCTGGCGCGTTGGCGTCGTGGCGTACCGCGACTGGTCGTTACCGGCACATCGGTGATCCGCCGGCCGACGCGGAACTTGCCGAGCCGAGCGTCGAAGACGGCTACCTTCTGCTCGTCGAGCAGATGTCGAATGGTCGGGCGGAACGATGACGGGCAACTCGGTGCCGTCTCGGGACCGGGTGGCCGAGAAACTGGTCGCGCGACGCGGGCGCAGCATGCTGGCGCTAGGCCGGCTGGAGGCACGGTTGGCCGTACGTCATCCGGTCACGATCGTCGCGGTCCTGTCGTTCGTCGGCCTCTGCGCGTATGCGCTGCTGATCGGGGGCGCGAACAGCTATCCGGTGCTTCAGGACGAGGACAGGTGGATCCAGTACCCCGTCATGGTCCTGCTGGGTGGCGCTGCCCTGGTCGTCGGCAACCTGGCCGTGCTGCGTGGGCACCGGCACGGGACGACCGCCGCGCAGGGCGTGCTGGTCCTGCCGGTGCCCTGGCGCGTCGGTGCCCACCTGCTGGCCGTGCTGCTGTTCGGCGGCCTCGCCACCGTGCTGGTGCTGATCTGGGCGGTCGTGATGTCCACGGCTCCGGGTGCGGCCGGTCGGATGAACCCCTACGAGTTGATGTCCGGGCCGATGGTGGTCGTCCTTCTCGGTGCACTCGGCGTTCTCCTCGGTCAACTGTTCCGGTCGCCGTTCGTGGCTCCGCTCACGCTGCTCGGTCTCGCCGTCGCCACGGGCGCGTACAGTTCTCCCGATGCCCCGGGCAACCCCTGGCTGGGATGGTTCCTGCCCGTTGCCGCGCAGCGGGACCCGATGCCGCTGCCGACCCATCTGCTCGCCCGTCCGGCCGCCTGGCATCTGGGTTATCTGGCCGGTGTGCTGGTGCTGGTGATCGTCGCGGCCCTGTTCCGGGCGGGGGGCCGAAGGGTCGGCGCGGCGGCCGTCGTGGGTCTGCTGCTGGCGGTGGGCGGGGGAGTAGGGCAGGTCACCGCCCCGGGGGACGAGGTTGTGGCCGATCGGATCCTGGCGAGTCGGGACCCGGCCCGCCAGCAGACCTGTGTCGCCGTCGACCAGGTCAGGTACTGCGTGTTCCCCGACTTCGTCGCCTGGGTCGATGGATGGGACGCGGTGCTCCGGGCGGTATTGCTCCGGGTGCCGCCGGCCGAGGCGCGCCGGCCGATGGCCGTTCGGCAACGGGTCTGGGCGCACGGCTATCTGCACGGCGGCAGCGTCGTCACGCCGCGGCAACAGCAGCTCCGGGCCGCCACCTGGCGGGCCGGTGACCTCGCGGCGGGAACTCCGAACACGGTCACCGTCGGGACCCGGTGGGGGGAGGGGGAGTACGAGCTCGGCCTCGCCGCGCTTGTCGCGTACGAGGTTCTCGCCCGTGAGGGGGCAGGGGTGTTCGGCACGCTCTGTGGTGCCCGGGCAGTCCTGGTCGGTTGGCTGGCCGGCCAGGCGTCTCCGGGGGCGGCGACCGCCCTACGCGAGATGCAGGCCCGCAACGTCGAAGGCGCCCATCTCGGCGAACCCAGCTTCGGGTCCGGCGTCACCCTGCCGGCCCAGGAACTCGCGCTCGTGGTCTCCCTCCTGGACCGGCCGGTCGAGGTCGTCGCGGCGGCGGTCCTGCGATCCTGGGCCGAGTTGAGCAGGATCGACACCGTGACCGGGCGGGCCGGCGAGATCCTGGGAGTTCCGGTGCCGTCGGCGCCAGCGGATGCCGGGTGCCTCGCATGACAGTCGGCGAGCCGGCCGTGGTCGCAGCGGGAGGACCCTCGGTGCCGGCACCGGGTTGATATCGGGCCTACCGATTTGGTTGGTTGTCGGAGAGGAGTGCGGCAGCGGGATGTAATTGATCTACGACGATTTCGTCCGTTCATTTCACGGTTGTAATCGGATGTTTCCTCCGTTAGTCTGGACCAGTTCGTGGCCCAGTTGCACGGGGGTGACAGTGGCTGCTCCGAGGAACGCGCGTGCTCCGCCGTCCCGATCGGGAAGAATTATCGAGGTCCTCATCTGCGGGTCCGTGCGTCGTTGCCGGATCGCCTGTTAGTCGACCGGATGAGATCCGCTTTCGCGATCGGTCGTATCGGGTGGAGCGGCGAATCGTGGTGTGTTCGCCTCGGTTCTGGCGTGACGGAAAGATCGTGGCACGCCCCGGCTGATTCAACTTTGATGAATGGAGTATTTCGTGAAACGTATTCTGGTCACCGCGGCGTTGGGGCTCCTCGCCGCTGGCGGATTCACGCTCGCCGCACTGCCGGCGCAGGCCGGCAGTGTCTCCTGCGACAGCAGCGGCTTCAGCGGCTCCAACGGCGGTCGGGCCTGGGCCAACGGCTGTGACCACAGTGGCGACCACGGGGTCAGGCTGTGGGGCGACTGCGAGTTGTCGCCTTCCACTGTCTACTCGCCGTGGCAGTACGGAAGCTTCACGAACTACAACTTCCAGACGTCGACCTGCACGTTCGGCGTGAACGCCTCCGGGTTCCAGCACTAGTCGTCAGCCGATGTAGGAGCTGATCGACCGAGAGAGATCGGGATGGGTTGCCGGGCTGAGAGAAGCAGCCCGGCAACCACTCGGACGATTATCCTCTCGCTGGGCCTGGATTGCCAGGAGAGGACAAGAGAATGCTCGTGTTGGAAAACGTGACGAGGCAGTACCGGGCCGGAGAGGTGCGGGTCGCGGCGGTCCGTGGGGTCAGCCTCGCGACGACGCCGGGAACGATGACCGCGGTGATGGGGCCGAGCGGGTGCGGCAAATCGACCCTGCTGACAATTGCCGGTGGTCTCCAGCCGGCGGATTCCGGTACGGTCACCGTGGCCGGCGTCCGAATCGACCAACTCTCCGAGAATGATCTTTACCGACACCGTCGGCGGCATATCGGGTACGTCTTCCAGGACTACAATCTCGTACAGATCCTGACCGTTCTGGAAAATGTCATGCTGCCCGCCGAGTTGGATGGCTTACCGCGTCGAAAGATGCGCGACCGGGCGCTTGGCGCTCTGGCGATGGTAGGGATGGCCGACTACTCGGACAGATACCCCGACACTCTTTCCGGCGGCCAGCAGCAGCGGGTTGCACTGGCCCGCGCCATCTGTGGCGACCGGCGGCTCATCCTGGCCGACGAGCCCACCGGAGCGCTGGATTCCGATAACGCGGCACAGGTGCTCGATGCGCTGCGGACGCTGGTCCGCGCCGGCGCCACCTGCGTCGTGGTGACGCACGACGGCTCGGTCGCGGCCCAGGCCGACCGGGTCCTGCACATGCGGGACGGGTTGCTCGACGGCGACCTCGTCGAGCCCTCCGGCGCGCGCCGGGCCGACGCGTGAGCGCCCGGCGGGTCGCGCTGCGGCTGGCGGTACGTGGGATGCGGCGCGACCGCCGCCGCACGTTCATCCTGTTGGCCGCCCTGGTGGTTCCGCTGGCGGTGGCCGCGGCCCTCTCCACGGTCCGGGCCACCAGCATCCTCTCGCCGGAAACCCGTGTGGAAGCCCTGATCGGGCAGTCGCAGAGCGTGGTCAACAACGGAGCGTTCGTTCGTGAACAGGGCGTCGAGCGTGCCCTGGCCACGGGGTCGGCGGAGCTGTCGAGGGCGGCGGGGCACTCGGTCGAGTCGTACGTCGAGGTCAACGGCTACCTTCCGGCGGCCGCGAACGGAAGGCAGGTGGACTCTTTCGGGTACGGGGTGGACCTCGACGCGGCGATCCACCGGGGGCGCTTCCATCTGCTGGACGGGCGAACGCCGCGCGGCGACCGGGAGGTCGCCCTGTCGCAGAGCGTGGCCGAACGGCTCGGGGTCGGCATCGGCGACGAGGTCGGCCTGGGCCCGGACGCCGCGCCGGCGACGGTGACCGGAGTCGTCGCGATCGTCACCGACACGCTGCGCAAGTTCGTCGTCACCACTCCGCTGGCCGCCGTCCGGAACACCCCCGGAGCCGCCAGCGCCGGCGGGCAGCAGGAACTGCTGCCAGGCCGGAACAGCACGGTACTGACGTGGCACGTGCCGGTACGGCTCGATTCCGAGGCACTGCGCGCGCGGGGGTGGAGCGTCAGCGACCGTCAGCGGGCGTTCCTGCTTTCCGACAACGAGTCGATGGTTCCCGGCGACCAGGTCAACGCGTGGATCCTGGGGATCACCGTCCTGGTCGTCGCCGAGATCGGTCTCGTGCTCGGCGCGGTCTACGCCATCGTGGTGCGCGGTAACCGCCGGGAACTCGGCCTGTTGGCGTCGGCCGGAGCCGGGCCCGGGGTGCGCCGCGCGGTCATCTCCTACCAGGGGCTGCTGGCCGGGGTGGCCGGCGTCGTCATCGCGATCATCCTCGGGATCGCGGCCGCGTTCCTGATCGCGCCCCTGGCCGCTGCCCGCAGCTTCGAGATCTGGGGACCGGTCCGCCCTGATCTGGGCGCGCTGGCCGTGCTCGCCGTACTCGGGATCGCCACTCCGGCCGTATCGGCGCTGGTGGCGGCCCGGGGGGTCGCACTGGACGTGGTGGCGGCCCTGCGCGATCAGCCGGAGCCGGTCCGGCGCAGCCGCCGGCGTGGCCTCCTGGTGATCGCCGGGGTGGCGCCGATGGGAATCTTCCTGCTCGCCAGCGGCGCGATCCTCAACACGCCGATGCTGGTCCTGGTTGGTGCCCTCAGCCTGGTCTGTGGCGTGGGCTACCTCCTGCGTGGGCTGCTGCCCGCGTTGGGGGAGCGGGCCGGAGGGCTGCCGCTGCTGCACCGGATCGGCCTGCGTGCCGCCGCCCGATCCGCACCCCGGGCCGCCGCCCTGGGTACGGTGATCGCCAGCTTGACGCTGCTGGCCGGACTGGTGCTCGGGGCGATGGGCGGGCTGACCGCCGAGGTGAACCGCACGTACATCGCCAACAGCCCGGATGGGACGGCCTTCATCTACACCACGAGGATGCCGTCGCCCGCGGCCGTGAACGCGATGACCGACGCCTTCGAGGTCGACCGGGTTGTCGGACTCGGCCTGGCCAGCCCGCCACCACCCAAGGACCTGGCCGACGACGGCAGCAACTTCACCTTCTGGGGAGACTTCCAGGCCCGGAACCCGGTCAGCGAGTGCATGTCGGCCGGCGGTTCGCTGTCGGACGGATCACCGCGGACACCGGAGCAGTGCGTCGCCGAAACCGGCTTTCCCACCCAGAGCACCCCGTTGATGGTGATCGCGCCCGACGACCTGTCCGTCCTGCTCAATAGGGCCGCGACGCAGGCCGAGTTGGCCGCGCTGGCGCAGCACAAGGTCCTCGTCCTCGACCGGCGGTTGGCTCCGGACGGGACCGTCACCGTGGACGCGCCGAAGCCGGACGCGGCCCAGGGGCAGGGCGGCACCATCTCGGTCCGGCTGCCCGCGCTGGTGGTCCAGGAACGGACGACGTACCGCAATCTTCCGGCGGTCCTCGTGACGGAGGACGCACTCGACGGTATCGGCGCCGTCGTGCAGCCGAACTCGGCGTACTTCTACGTGCCGGCCCCGGCCGGCGCGATCAGCCCGGAGCAGGAGGACCGGGCGCGGGGTTCGCTGTCGTCGGACATCGGTACCGGATTCTTCAGCCTCGAGGTCGAGCGCGGACCGACCGCGGGCAAGGTCCTGCGCAGCACCACGGTGGCGAGCATCGCGCTGTTGGTCCTGGCCGCAGCGACCCTTGCGTTCGTGACCGTGTCGCTGGCGACGCAGGACATGCGGCCCGACCTGTCGGCGCTGGCCGCGGCCGGTGCCAACCGCCGCTTCCGGTCGCTGCTCAGCGCTTCACACGCCGGGCAGGTCACATTACTGGGAGTGTTCGTCGGAAGCCTCGGCGCCGTGGTCGCCATGCCGGCACTGCTCGCCGCGATGGACGTCGGATGGTCGTTCTGGCCCTGGCTCGGACTCTTCGCCTGCGGGCTCGGCGCCGTCGCTGCCGCCGGTCTGGCCGGCTGGTTCAGCGGTGCCGGCGTGAAGACGTTGCTCAGACGCGCGTACTGAACCCGTCGGTGTCGCGGGTCGGCCGGACCATACGCCCGGCCGACCCGCTGTCGCTTCGCGACCCGGCCGCCGGTGCGGTTCGCGTACCGAGGTACGGCATCCGGCGGCGGACCGGTGGGTCGGTCAATGCTGCGAGATGGACTCGACCAGGTCACCGACCGGCCGGTCGGGCAGCGCCCGGGCGACGTCCGCCACGGCGACGATGCCGATCAGCTCGTGCCCGTCGATGACCGGCAGCCGGCGTACCTGGTATTCGCTCATGGTCTCCAGGATCTCCTCGGCGTCGTCGTCCGCACCGATGGTCACCGGCTTGCCCTCGGCCAGTTCGCCGGCGGTGACGCCGCGCGGGTCGCGGCCGGCCGCAATGACCTTCACCACGATGTCGCGGTCGGTCAGCATCCCCTTGAGCTGGTTGTCCTCGCCGCAGATGGGCAGCGAGCCGACGTCCAGTTCCATCATCTGGCGGGCGGCGGTCTGCAGATCGTCCTTCGCCCCGATGCAGGTGACGCCCGGCGTCATGATGTCTCGTGCGCTTCGCATGGTCCGTACCTCCGTCGTTCCCGGTCCGCGTCGAGTACCCACCCCGGTGGGGCCGATTCCTCCGTCACGGCCGGCAGCCGGGCACCGTCCGTATCGGGATGAACCGTCGCAGTCAGGTCGACAACGGGCGGTACATTCCGCCGCATGACGGAACCCCTCACCCTCGACGACCTGGTCAACGATGCCGCCTTCTACTCCTGGGAACACCAGGAGCACCTGATCGACCTGACCGAACAACTCGGCGAGCACCGCTTCCAGGTCGATCTCAACGCCCGGCGGCTGGACCTCCTCGGCGCGGGTACGTTGAGCACCACGCTCGGCATGCTCGGGTCGACCTCCGAGCGGCTGGGCACCTGGCTGTGGGGGTGGGCCAACCCGTCCGGCTTCGCACCCGAGGTCACCGCCATGTCGCTGCGGGTGGCCGAGTTCGGCCGGCAGCACGGCATCCGGGAACTGACCGACGCCGAGATCCCGCTCACCCCGGACCTCGCCCCCCGGCTCACCGAGGCGGCGAAGGTGGTCACCCGGTGCTGGACCGGCTACTCGTTCGCGGCCGGGCCGGGCACCCGCGTGCACCTGCTGATCGACGGGCCGGAGTTGGCCCTTCCCGCGCCGAACCTGCCCCGGACGGTCCGGGTCATCGGCGAGGCGCTCACCAACGGCCTCGTACGCGACCACCGCCGGGCACTGCTGTCGTACGCGCACCTGCGCCGGCTGCGGACGAAGGCCGACGGCTCGACGGTACGGCTGCGGCTGCCCGAGGGCGTGCTGACGGTGACGTTCGACAGTCTCGGCCGGATCGGTGGGATGTCCGGCGAGATGGTGGGGCGCGGCGCCGCCTGACGAGGCGGCCCCACCGGCCCGGAAACCGCCCCAGGGCCGCCGTGGCGGCCCGGAAACGAACGTGGCGCCCACCTCCAGGGTGGGCGCCACGTTTCGTCAGGTGACGGTGGTCAGCGCTTGCCGCTGATCTCCTTCTCCTCGGTGCGGGCCGAGACCGGGGGGTGCCCCGGCGAGACCGGCGCCTCGACCGGCTTCTCGATCGGCACGAAGAAGCCCTTGATGGCCGGGCCCAGCGCCCCGAGCCGGTTCATCTTCTTCGGTACGACCCAACCCGCGTACTCCAGTTCGCCGTGGCCGTGCTCGTCCGTCCCGCCGAGCGGCTGGTGCACCTCGACGAAGCGGCCGTCCGGCAGCCGGCGGATGATGCCGGTCTCCACGCCGTGTGCCAGCACCTCCCGGTCGTGCTGCTGGAGCCCCAGGCAGATCCGGTACGTGATGTAGTAGGCGATCGGCGGCAGCAGGATCAGACCGATCCGGCCGGCCCAGGTCATCGCGTTGAGGCTGATGTGGAACTTGTCGGCGATGACGTCGTTGCCGCCGGACAGGGTCAGCACCAGGTAGAACGCGATGGCCATGGCGCCCAGGCCGGTCCGGTTCGGGACGTCCCGGGGCCGCTGGAGCAGGTTGTGGTGCCGGTTGTCCTTGTTGCGCCGCGCCTCGATGAACGGATAGAAGATCGGCAGCATGGTCAGGACCCCGGGCAGGGCCACCGTCGGCCAGAACAGCGGTGGGATGACGTACCCGTTGCCGATGGGGATGTGGATCTCCCAGCCCGGCATGAGTCGGGTCGAGCCGTCGAGGAACATGACGTACCAGTCGGGCTGGCTCGCCGCCGACACCACCGCGGCCTCGTACGGGCCGAAGAGCCAGACCGGGTTGATCTGGAACAGACCGCCCAACAGCGCGATCACGCCGAAGACGATCATGAAGAAGCCGCCCTGCTTGATCGCGTAGCGGGGGAACATCCGCTCGCCGACCACGTTGTCGTTCGTCCGGCCCGGCCCCGGCCACTGGGTGTGCTTCTGCTTGAAGACCAGGCCCAGGTGGGCGCTGATCAGCGCGAGCAGGAGACCAGGGATGAGCAGCACGTGGGCGATGAAGAAGCGGCCCATGATGACCTCGCCCGGGAACTCCCCGCCGAAGATCGACGAGGTGAGCCAGGAACCGACCACCGGGATCGACAGCATGATGGCGGAGGCGATCCGCAGACCGGTGCCGGACAGGCCGTCGTCGGGCAGCGAGTAGCCGGTGAAGCCGGCCAGGAAGCCGACCCAGAAGAGCAGGCTACCGATGATCCAGTTGAGCTCACGCGGCTTGCGGAACGCGCCGGTGAAGAACACCCGCAGCATGTGCACCACGATCGACGCCATGAACAGCAGCGCCCCCCAGTGGTGCATCTGCCGCATGATCAGGCCACCGCGCACGTCGAACGAGATGTCCAGCGTGGTCGCGTAGGCCGCGGTCATCGACTGGCCGCGCAGCGGGGCGTAACTGCCGTCGTAGACCACGTGCGACAGCGACGGGTCGTAGAAGAACGTCAGGAACACGCCGGTGAGCAGCACGACCACGAACGAGAAGAGCGCGATCTCGCCGAGCAGGAACGACCAGTGGTCGGGGAAGACCTTGTTGAGCAGAGCCCGCAGTGGGGTCGCCACCTGGAGCCGGTCGTCGACCTCGCCTCCGGCCTTGCCGGGCAGCGCGGCTACGTCAATCTTCTTCCGGCGCTTCACGGCCGCTCCCAGAAGTCTGGCCCGACGGTCTCCTTGAAGTCGGACGTCGCCACGAAGAAGCCCTCCTCGTCGACCGAGATCGGTAGCTGAGGCAGTCTGCGGCTGGCGGGCCCGAAGATCGGCTGGGCGTTGTCGGTGATCAGGAACTGTGACTGGTGGCACGGGCACAGCAGGCGGTTGGTCTGCTGCTCGTACAGGCTGGCCGGGCAACCGGCGTGGGTGCAGATCTTCGAGTACGCGATGTAGTTGCCCCACATGTAGTCCGCCTTGTCCTCGCGCGCGTTGTTCTCCGCGGCGAGCTGGGCGTCGTCGGCCCGCAGGTGGATCAGCAGGGTGGGGGAGTCGGCGTGCTTGTTGGTCGCGCCACCGGGAATGCCGGGGAACACCGTGATCTGGCCGCCGACGCTGACGTCCTCGGGCCGGATCGGGGTGCCGTCGGAGTGGGTGAGCCGGATCAGGTGGGTCGTGCCACCCTCCTCGACCGGCGCCCAACCCGTGGTGAACATCTGGTTGTTCGTGTGCGGGTTCTTGATCAGACCGCCGACCAGCGGCGCCGCGGCGACGGCGGCGACCGGCGCCAGCCCGGCGAGCAGCGAGATGCCGAGCAGCGGCCGACGCTTCACGCCCAGCTCGTCGACCATGTACGTCAACGTGCTACCGGTGATCTTGCGGTCGTCCGCCGGCGAGCCGCCGTCGTGCCGGCCCTGGATCGCGACCTCGTGCGGGATCAGCTTCTTGCCCCAGGTCAGGATGCCGAACCCGATGCCGAGCAGGGCGATGCCCAGGGTCAGCCCGAGCAGCGGCGTGTAGAACTTGTCGGCGCCGTTGCCGGCCTCGTGCTCCCACGGCCACCAGATGTAGACCGCCAGGAACGCGGTCGCGGCCAGGCCGGTGATCAGGAAGAACCCGGCGACGACCCGGACGAGGCGCCGCTCCGCCTTGGTGCCGGGCACCGGGAACGGCGGCTCGTAGTGCACGATCTCGATGTCGTCCCGCCGGGCACCCTCGCGCAGGACGTCCCAGTTGGTCAGGCGCGGATCGTGTACGTCGATCGGCTCCTGTTCGGCGCTGTGCGCCTTGGTCTCGGTGTGCGTGCTCACGACTTCCCCGCAATCCACAGACTGGCGAAGATCAGGGCGACCATGCCGACAAGGAAGACCGCCACGCCCTCGGTGACCGGGCCGTAGCGTCCGAGGTTGAAGAACCCGCCCGGGTCGCCGTCGGTCTTCAGCGACTCCTGGACGTACGCGATGATGTCGGCCTTCTGCTCCGGCGTGAGCTGGTTGTCGCCGAACACCGGCATGTTCTGCGGGCCGGTGAGCATCGCGGCGTAGATCTGCCGGTCGGTCGAATCGTTCAGCGACGGGGCGTACTTGCCGGACGAGAGGGCGCCGCCGCCGCCGCTGAAGGCGTGGCAGGACGAGCAGTTGACCCGGAAGAGGTGGCCGCCGTTGGCGACGTCACCGCCGGCCTTCAGGTCGCCGTCCGGGATCTGCGGCCCGCCGCCGAGTTCCTGGATGTACTGGCCGAGCTGGCGGATCTCCTCGTCGGTGAAGACCGGGGGCTTGCGCGGCGCCTGGGCCTCCTGCCGGGCCATCGGCATCCGGCCGGTGCCGACCTGGAACTCCACCGATGCCGCGCCGACGCCGATGAGGCTCGGGCCACGCCCGTCGACACCCTGCGCGTTGCGACCGTGGCAGGTCACGCAGCTCACGTCGAACAGCGCCCGGCCGTCCTCGGCGGCGCTGGTGAGCTGGGGGGTGTCCTCGGCGTTCAGGCCGGGCGCGAAGACGGTGTACGCGCCACCGGCCAGCAACAGCGCGGCGAGCAGGCGGAACGCGGCGCCCACACGCCGGCGGCCCCGGCTGCGGGGTGTCGACCGCCCGCGGCGGAGCCGCGCGAGCAGGCCGCGCTCGCGGTCGCCGCGCCGGTCGGCGGGGGTGTCAGAAGTCATGGCCTGTGTCCTTAACGGTTTCTCGACCTTGTCCTAGGGACGGGGCGGCAGCGCGGAATGTGACAGCGCGGTTCGCCAAGATCACTGAAGCCAGTAGATCATGGCGAAAAGGGCGATCCACACGACATCGACGAAGTGCCAGTAGTAGGACACCACGATCGCCGAGGTCGCCTGCGCCGGTGTGAACCGGCCCATGGTGGTGCGGATCATGAAGATGATGAAGGCCACCAGGCCGCCGGCCACGTGGAGACCGTGGAAGCCGGTGGTCAGGTAGAACATCGAGCCGTACCCGTCGGTGTTGATCTTGATGCCGTGGTGCACCAGCTCGCGGTACTCGTTGAGCTGTCCGAGAATGAAGATCAACCCCATGATGAAGGTGATCGTGAACCAGCGTCGCAACGCGTGCACGTCACCCCGCTCCGCCGCGAACACGCCGATCTGGCAGGTGATCGAGGACAGCACCAGGATCACCGTGAAGGTCGTCGCGTACGGGATGTTGAGCACCGGCGTGTGCTTCTCCCACATGCTGTAGTCCGCAGCGCGGATGGAGAAGTACATCGCGAACAGCGCCGCGAAGAACATGAGCTCGCTCGAGAGCCACACGATCGTCCCGACGCTGACCATGTTCGGGCGCGTCAGAGAGTGGATCCGGCTCTTGTCAATGGCTGGGGCCGCAGTCACGCGGTCATTATTGCCCCCGACCAGGTTCGCCGATCGCCGGGGTCACCAAACTGGGGTGAATCACGGGTCGGCTGACCTCGCCCGCTTCGGCTGGCCTAGCCTCGGCAACGTGCTCCAGGTCGATCCGATCACCACCGTAACCCCGGCCCAGCTCCTGGCGGTCGCGGCGCAGGGCGAGGCCCTGCCGCCGCCGTTCACCGTCGCCGCCCTCTTCACCCAGGCCCGGCTCGACAACTGGCTCGCCCTCGGCCTGGTCCTGGCCGCCGGGCTCTACCTCTACGGCGTGCACCGGCTGAAGCTGCGCGGCGACCGCTGGCCGGTCGCCCGTACCCTGCTGTTCCTCGGACCCGGCCTCGGCGGCATCGCCGCCGTGACGCTCAGCGGCCTGCACGCGTACGACACCACGCTGCTCTCGGTGCACATGGTGCAGCACATGGTGCTTTCCATGATCGCGCCGATCTTCCTCGCCCTCGGTGCCCCGGTGACGCTGGCGCTGCGCACCCTGGGGGCCGCCCCGCGCCGCCGGCTGCTCGCCGTCGTGCACAGCCGGTTCGCCCGGGTCGTGGCGCACCCGCTCTTCGCGTTCGGGCTCTTCGTCGTCAACCCGTTCGTGCTCTACTTCACCGGCCTCTACCGGCTCACCCTGGAGAACGCGTTCGCCCACGAGGTGGTCCACGTCCACTTCATCCTCACCGGCTGCCTGTTCTTCTGGCCGCTGATCGGGCTCGACCCGCTGCCCGGCCGCTGGCCCTACCCGGGGCGGGCCCTGCTCATGGTGCTGTCGGTGCCGTTCCACACCGTGCTCGGGCTCACGATCATGCAGAGCAGCACGCTGTTCGGCGGCGACTGGTACCCGTCGCTCCAGCTCGCCTGGGCCGACCCGTGGACCGACCAGAAGATCGCCGGCGGCATCCTGTGGGCCGGTGGCGAGTTCGTCAGCGTCACCATGCTCGCCGTACTCGTCGTGCAGTGGATGCGGCAGTCCGAGCGGGAGGCCCGCCGGATGGACCGCGAACTCGACCGGCAGGAGGCCCGCGAGCTGGCCCGGCAGGCGTCCGGCCCGGCCGGCCCGGTCGGCGACGCCCGCCCGGCCGGCGGGGCGGCGGACCCGGACGGCGGTGCCCGCCCGGCGGGTGGGGCGGCGGACCCGGACGGTGGGGCGGTCGTGCCGCGGCCGGCGTCGGGGACGGCGGACGGTGACCCGGCCGACGGGCTCGCGGGGCGCGAGCCGGTCGCCGGGACGCCCGGCTGACCTCGACCCGGGCGGCGGGTCCGGCCCGGCCGGACCCGACCGGTAGGATCGGCGGGCAGCTACGACGTGGGAGCCTTGCCAGCGATGAGCGATCGTCTTTACACCGTCCTGCTCTACAGCGACGACCCGCAGGTCCGTGACCGGATGCGGCTCGCCGTCGGCCCCCGGCCGGCGAGCGACCTCCGGGTGGAGTTCCTCGACGCGTCGAGCTACGCGGAATGCCTCCGGCACGTCGACGACTACGAGATCGACCTGCTGCTCCTCGACGGCGAGGCGACCCCCGCCGGCGGCATCGGCATCGCCCGCCAGATCCGCGACGAGCGGTCCGACACCCCACCCGTCTGCGTGGTGATCGCCCGGGCCGCCGACAAGTGGCTCGCCGCGTTCGCCGAGGTCGACGCCACCCTCGTGCACCCCCTCGACCCGGTGACGACCGGGCAGACCGTCGCCCGCCTGCTGCGTTCCGGCGCAAAGGGCGGCACGGTGGCGACGGCCTAGTCAGCGCCGCCCGGGTCGCCGCCGCACTCCGACCCCCACCCCCGCTCGGGAGGCCCATCATGGGCGAACGGACCTGGCCCAGCCTGCTGTCCACGCTGCTGCGCGACGAAGAACTCTCCACCGCCGACACCGCCTGGGCCATGGGCGAGATCATGTCGGGTACGGCGACACCGGCGCAGATCGCCGGCTTCGCGATGGCCCTGCGCGCCAAGGGGGAGACCTCGGCCGAACTGGCCGGGCTCGTCGAGGCGATGCTCGCCCAGGCCGTGCCTGTCGAGCTTCCCGACGACCTGCGGTCGCGTGCCGTCGACATCGTCGGCACCGGTGGCGACCGGGCACACACCGTCAACATCTCGACCATGGCCGCGATCGTGGTCGCCGCCGCCGGCGTACCCGTGGTCAAGCACGGCAACCGGGCCGCGTCGTCGTCGTGCGGCGCGGCCGACCTGCTGGAGTTCTTCGGCGTCCCGCTCGACCTGAGCCCCGAGGGCGTGGCGCGCTGCGTCACCGAGGCCGGCATCGGATTCTGCTTCGCCGGCCGGTTCCACCCCGGCTTCCGGCACGCGTCCGTCCCGCGGCGCGAGATCGGTGTGCCGACCGCGTTCAACTTCCTCGGCCCGCTGACCAACCCGGCCCGGCCGCGGGGCGCGGCCGTCGGCTGCTTCGACGCCCGGATGGCCCCGGTCATGGCCGGCGTCTTCGCCGCCCGCGGCGACTCGGTGCTGGTGATGCGCGGCGAGGACGGGCTCGACGAGTTCAGCACCGCGGCGCCGACCCGGGTGTGGGTGGCGCACGGCGGCACCGTCACCGCCACCGTGGCCGACGCCGCAGACCTCGGCGTCGCCCGGTCGCAGCCGGGCGACCTGCGTGGCGGCGACGCGGCCTTCAACGCCGACGCGGCGCGCCGGATGTTCGCCGGCGAGCCCGGTCCGGTGCGTGACGCGGTGCTGGTCAACGCGGCGGCGGCGCTCGCCGCCCAGGCCGGGCTCGGCGACGACCTGCTGACCGGGATGCGTGCCGGCCTCGACCGGGCCGCCGCGGCCGTCGACTCCGGCGCCGCCACGCGCCTTCTCGACCACTGGGTCGAGGTGGCCCGCACCGCCGCCTAGCCCCCCTGTTCCCCGCGATCTTGCGGTTGTCTCCTCCATTCGCCCGTTCTGTCCGGCGACAAATGCAAGATCGCGGGGATGTTTGGCGGGGGGAGAGGTCAGGGGAGGGTTTTGGCGAAGGTCGCTATGCGGGCCGCCAGTGGGGCGCTGGCGCGTACCCAGACGAAGTGGTCCAGCCGGCCGCCGGCCCGCGCCACGGTGTAACGCTCGCGCTCCACGGGCGCCGAGTCGAACTTGGCGCACAGGTGGTCGAGCGTCCCGTGCGGGGTGAACTGGTCGTCGTCCATGCTGACCGCGAGCACCGGGGTGGTGATCCCGCGGACGGCGGCCTCCGCGTCGACGCCGCGGATCGCCGGGAACCGTCCGGTCCGTGCGGTGTGCCCCCAGTCCCGGATCACCCCGCGCGCCTGCCGGCCGCCGAACCCCCACCCCGGCCACACCCGCAGCAGGGCGGACGTGGCGACGATGCCCTGCGTGTACGGCAGCACGCCGTAGCGCCGGCCGCCCTGGTACAGCCGCCAGTACGGCATCCCGACCGCGACCAGCACCAGCCCGTCGACGGTCGCGTCCCGGGTGAGCGCCAGGTGCAGCACGGCCGCCTGGCCACCGAGCGAGTGGCCGAGCAGCAGCCGGCGCCGCCCGGCGAACCGCGGCTTGAGGGTGTCGAGCACGACCCCGATGTCGTCGACGAGTTCGGCGTAGCCGTACGTCGAGGCGCGGCTCGGCGGGGGAGTGCTCGTACCGGTGCCGCGCAGGTCGGCGACGACGACGGCGAGGCCGGCGGCGCGTAGTTCGGCCGCGAAGGGGCGGTAGTAGTGCGCCCGTACGCCCATCGCCGGGAAGATCACCACGACGGGTGCGTCGACGACGCCCTCGGGCTCCGGATAGGTCTGGAGCCCGATCCGGTCGGTGCCGCGGTCGAGATGCTCCTGCGTGTATTCGAGCGTCACCGGGTCAGCCTACGAGCGCGATGTTACCGCTGGGTAGCGTGTTCCGGATCACGAGCCCGGGCGACGTGCCCGCTCAGTCGGCGTCGGCGAGCCCGATCGCGAACGCCTCCTCCAGGTCGTGCCGCGAGTAGGCACGGAAGGCGATGTGCGTCTGCGTGTCGAGCACGCCCGCGACCTTGGAGATCCCGCCGGCGATGACCTCGGCGATCTGGTCGAACTCGCGTACCCGGACCATCGCGACCAGGTCGACACCACCGGCGACCGAGTAGACCTCGCTGACCCCCGGCAGGTCGGCCAGCCTTGCGGCCACCTCCGGGATCGAGTCGGTCTCGCAGTCAACCAGGACTATCGCCGTGATCACCGGATCCACCTCTCCACGCCAGTTACCTCGCCGTACATCCTAGATCCGTGACCCGGCCCGCGCCGCGCGCTCCCTGATCACGGTGATCAGGGACGGTGCGCCCGACACGCCGACGACGCGCCCGACCCGGTCCCTGATCACGCGGATCAGGAGACGGTGAGGTCGCGGCCGACCCGGATCGCGTCGCTCAGCGTCTCGCCGGCCGCCACCACCGCGCCGGGCCAGACGACCGCCCGCCGGACCGTCCCCGCCACGTCGGCGTCCGCGCCGACCACCGCCTGCCGCACCGTTCCGCTGACCCGGGCCCGCGGGTGCACCAGTTCGCCGCCACCGGCCGCGTGCAGGTTCGCGGCCAGGTAGTCGCGCGGTGTGCCGGTGTCCAGATAGGTGCCGGTGAACGGAACCACCTCGAGCGCGCCGGCCGCCTCGGCGGGCCGCCAGACGGTACGCACCAGTTCGGCCGGATCCGGCGGCAGGTCGCGGACGTACCGCCAGGGCAACAGCGAGAACCCGGCGAAGCGGTGGCCGCTGAACCCGCCCCGTTCGGCCGGGTCGTCGAGCGGCTGCCCGAGCAGGCGTACGGTCTCCCCGTCCCAGCCGGCGAGCAGCGCGGCGATGTCGGCACCCGGTGGGACGTCGGCGGCGAGGTACGCGTCGGCGTTGCCGACCAGCACCCCCCGCCCGCCGATCCAGTCCCGCAGGTTGCCGATCCCGCCGGACGTGCCCAGCGGATCGCCGGGCTCGACCGACAGGTGGGTCCGGTCGCCGACGTGGTCGACCACCCGGTCGCCGAGGTAGCAGGCGTTGACGGCCACCCGGTCGGTCCCGGTGAAGCCGAGTCCGGCGACCCGGTCCAGGGCCCGGTCGAGCAGCGCCACGTTTCCGACCGGACACAGCGCCTTGGGCAGGTGTTCGGTCAGCGGCCGCAACCGCCGACCCTCGCCGGCGGCCAGCACGACGGCACAGATCCCGTCGGCGGGCCCGGTCACCGGCCGTCCTGCGGATCGGAGCGCGGGTCCCCGGACCCGGCGGCCGGCACGGGTTCCACCGTCTCCGGGCCGGCGGCCCGGTCGCCGGCCGGTCCGGTGCCGGCTGGTTGCGCGTCGGCCGGTTGGGTCCCGGCCGGTGGCGCGCCCGCTGGTCGCGCGGCGTCTTGTCGCGTGGAGCCTTGCCCCGTGGCGTCTGGTGGCGGGCCGGCCGGGCCGGCGTCGGTGGCGAGCGGGCCGATGCCGTAGTGGGCGAGGAGCCGGGCGGTCGCCTGGGTCAGCCGGGGCAGCGCGTCGAGCGAGTGCCACCGCGCCTCGAACACCTCGGCGCCGTCGACCGACAGGGTCGTGCCGGACGCCGGTACGGATGCCTCGAACACGACGTCGACCCAGCCCTTGGCGTGCACGATCGCGTTCGGGACGGCCGGCCGCAGGGCGCTGGGCGGCAGCCGTACGCCGCTCTCCTCGTGCAGTTCGCGGGCCGCGCCGACGACGGGTGCCTCACCTCGTTGCAGCAGCCCGGCCGGCAGGCTCCAGCCGCGCCCGGGTGGCTGCCGCAGCAGCAGGATCCGGCCCGGTGCCTCGGCTTCGCTGTCACGCAGCAGGGTCACCGCCCCGACGATGTACTTCGGTACGGCGAGCCGGACGAGCCGCCGCCGCAGCGGGTGCGGCAGCCGGTAGAACGTCCGGTAGAACAGAGCACGACTGGGCGACCGCCGGGAGTTCACCCCCCAAGGCTAGAGCCTCACCCGAGACCCGGCTCACACCCCCACGCCCCGCCCCGCGTGAGCCACCCGTGTCCAGACCGCGCTGATTGCCACGTTGATCAAGGACAATCCGTGCCCACTGAGCCACGTTTGTCGCACAACAACCCCTTGATCAACGCGTAACCCAGCCCGAAGGGCTTCTAGTTGCGCTTGTCCACCAGGTCGATCAGCTGCTCGACCACCTGGTCCGGCTCGATGGCGCGGTCGAACACCGCGACGAGCATGGTCTCCAGGTCGGGGTAGCCCATCTCGCCGGCGAGCCGCCGCAGTGGCGCGTCGTTGGCCAGGCCACGGTCGTGTTTGCGCAGTGCGAGCCCGATGGTGGCGCGGCCGAGGCGTACCTTGTCGGCGATGCTGATCCCGGGTTCCTCGTGTTCGGCGAACCAGCGGTTGATCTGCATCTGGGCGTGCGGCGACTTGACGAAGCCGAGCCACTCCCGGCGCGGCCCGGCCGCCCCGCTCCGCGCGTCGATGTGGGCGTGCCCGTCGCTCTCGGTGAAGATCTCCACGACGTCGCCGTCGTCGAGTGGGGACGAGAGCGGGGCGAGCCGGCCGTTGATCTTCGCGGCGAGGCAGTGGTCGCCCTTGTCGGTGCCGAGTTCGTACGCCAGGTCCACCGGTGTGGAGCCGGCCGGCAGGACGAGCTGGCGGCCGTCGGAGAAGACCTGGATCTGGCTTTCGGAGAGGTCGCAGCGCAGCGATTCGAGGAACTGGGCCGAGTCGGCGGTCTCCTGCTGCCAGTCGAGCACCCGCCGCAGCCAGCCGAGCTGGTCGGCGCCGCTCTCCCGTTCGCCGTCGGGCCTGGGGAAGCGGAACTGCTCGGCGACGCCGTATTCGGCGGACCGGTGCATGCTCTCGGTGCGGATCAGCACCTCGACGGGGCGTTCGTCGGGGCCGACGACGGTGGTGTGCAACGACCGGTAGAGGTTGTTCTTCGGGGAGGCGATGAAGTCCTTGAACCGGCCGGCGACGGGGCGCCAGCGGCCGTGGATCGCGCCGAGCGCGGCGTAACAGTCGGTGTCGGGGCCGTCGACGACTACGGCGATGCGGGGCAGGTCGTGGGGGACCGGCGACCGCTGCGCGACGGTGTCCTTCCAGATCGAGTAGAGGTGCCGGTCACGGACGGCCACCGAGGCGGTCACCTTCTCGTGACGCAGCGCTCCCTTCGCCTGCGCCACGACGTGCGCCAGGTATTCGCTCCACCCGGGACGGTGCTCGACGTGCTGCTTTATCTGGGCGTGCGCCTCGGGCTCGAGGTGCAGCAGCACGGTGTCGTCGAGGTCACGCTTGAGCGCCTGGATGCCGAGCCGGTCGCAGAGCGGTACCAGCACGTCCTGGGTGGCCCGGGCGATCCGGGCCCGCGAGGCGGGGGAGCGGGCGTCGAGCGTACGCATGTTGTGCAGCCGGTCGGCGAGCTTGATGATCAGGACCCGGACGTCCTTGCCGGCGGCGACGATCATCTTGCGGATCGTCTCGGCCTCGGCGGCCTTGCCGTAGAACGCCTTGTCGAACTTGGTGACCCCGTCGACCAGGTGGGCGACCTCGGGTCCGAAGTCGTCGTCGAGCGCCTGGAGCGTGTACTGGGTGTCCTCGACCGTGTCGTGCAGCAGCGCGGCGACCAGGGTGGTGGTGTCCATGCCGAGTTCGGCGCAGATCTGCGCGACGGCCAGCGGGTGGGTGATGTAGGGCTCACCGCTCTTGCGGAACTGCCCGCGGTGCATGTTGTCGGCGATGGCGTAGCTGCGCCGCAGGACGGCCGCGTCGGCGGAGGGGTGGACGCTGCGGTGGGCCCGGGTCAGTTTGGCGACCGGGTCGTCGTCGGACGACGGCCAGGACAGCAGCGACCGTAGACGTCTGGTCAGCGGGATCTCGCTCTGCTTTGTCGACAGGGCGCGTCCGAGAACGGCGCCGCGGCCGGCGTCGAGGTCCACGCGGTGACACCTCCTCACCCCGCCCCTGGGTCGCCCCGACCCGCGTCCGGACATGTTGGACGGGCCGGCAGACGTCCGAACCGGGCATTGGCTGCCAGTAATCTACTTGGCTAACAGCCTATGCGAGGGAAGGTAGTCCGATCGGGTAGTTGCTTATAGGCTTTTGGTCGAGTCTTTTGTCGACGGTGCCCCTTCGGCCCTCCTGAGCAGCTCACGGTAACGAGCCGCACCACGAACAGGTGACACCCATCCGGTGGAGGTCTCCACCAGTCGGGTCTCCGGCCGCTCCAGCCAGTTGAGGATCCGCTCGGTCTCCTCCGCCGTGGCGTTCGGGATCGGACCCGTCCCCGGCAGCACCGTCTCCGCGGTCGCCCGGAGCAGGTCCAGCGTCGGTCGGGGGTGGACACCGGGCGGCGACGTGCCGGCCGCCGCGAGCCGGCCGTGGCGTACGACGGCGATCTCCCAGCCGCCCGCCGGTGCCCGCCGGGCGGCGACGAGCTGCGCGATCGTGGTCAGTCCGGTGAGCCGCTGCATCCGGATGGCGGCCCGCAGCACGGCGGCGAGCCGGCCGCGCACGACCGCCGCCTCCTCGTAGCGCTGGGCTTCCGCGAGCGTGTCGATGCGGGCCAGCAGCGCGTCGACCACCACCCGCGGATCGGTGGCGGCGGTCCGGAAGGGGTCGACGGAGGTCCGCTCGTAGTCGGGCACCGAGATCCGGTGCTCGCACGGCGCCGCGCACCGGCCCAGCTCGGCCAGGACGCAGGCCGCGATCGTGGTGCGGATGGACAGCTTGTGGGTGCACTGCCGCAGCGGCACCGCGTCGTGCAGGCCGGCCGCGGCCAACTCGGCCGCCTGGCGCGAGGCGAACGGCCCCAGGTAGGCGTCGTCGTCCTCGGCCAGCGTCCGGACGACGGACAGCCGCGGGTAGGGCTCCCGGGTGAGCTTGAGCCAGACGACCCGCTCGGGGAACTTCGACCGCCGGTTGTACGGCGGCGCGTGCGCGGCGATCAGCCGCAGCTCGCGTACCTCGGCCTCCAGCGCGTGGGCGCACTCGACCGCCTCCACCCGCTGCGCCGCCCCGATCATCTCCGACATCCGGGCCCGCTTCTCGGCGGCGGTGAAGTAGCTGCGGACCCGGGTCGCGATGTCGACCGAGGTGCCCACGTAGAGCGGGCGGTCGTCGGCGGCACGGAAGATGTAGACGCCGGGCACGTGCGGCAGCCCGTCGGCGAGGTGCCGCTTGCGCCGCTGGGTCGGGGTGACCGCCTTGGCGAACTCGATCGCGTCGCCGATGGTGTGCACGCGGTGCCCGCCGAGCCGGGCGATCAGGCCGTGCAGCACGTCGACGGTGGCCTTCGCGTCGTCGAGGGCCCGGTGGGTCGGCTGCTGCCGGGTACGGAAGAAGGCGGCGAGCGTGCCGAGCTTGCGGTTGGGCACCTCGTCACGGGTCAGCACCCGGCGGGCCAGCGCGGCGGTGTCGAGCACCCGGGGGTCGGGCCAGGTGTAGCCGTGCCGGGCGCAGGCCGCCTTGAGAAACCCGACGTCGTACGGCGCGTTGTGCGCCACCAGCACGGCGCCGCGCAGGAACTCCAGGAGGCTGGGCAGCACCATCTCGACCGGCGGGGCCGGGGCGACCATCGCCTGGGTGATGCCGGTCAGCACGGTGATGAACGGCGGCACCGGCACCCCCGGGTTGACCAGCGTCGCCAGCACCCCCAGCTCCTCGCCGCCGCGGACCTTGACGGCACCGATCTCGGTGATGCCGCCGCCGTCGGGGGCGCCGCCGGTCGTCTCCAGGTCGACCACGACGAAGGTGGTCTCCCGTAGCGACACCGCGCCCGGGTCGGCGAGTTGGGCGTCGAGGGTGCCCTGGACGTAATCGGGTCGGACCACGGGCGGCAGGGTACGGTGCCGGTACGACACTCCCGCCCCACGGGTACCAGCGGTAACGATCTGGTCTCCGCGGTCAGTTCGCTGAGCCATCGAGCGGGAGACGCCGGGACGGTGGGAGACTTGTCTGATGTCCCTGCCGGAACCGTCCGACGACCGCCCGCCCGTGGCGGCGGTCGACGCTGCGCGCACCGCCGAGGCGGACGCGCCGCCGGACGACGCCCTGGCGGGGACCGACGCCGAACTGGATCTCGAGCCCGAACCGGTCCTGCCCGAACAGGTCCGGCAGCGCGTGGTGGCGCTCGCCGCGACCGCGTTGCCCGGCCTGCCCGGCGACGAGCTGCCGGTCGCGCTGCGCAAGGTCGCCAAGTTCGCGCCCAACCGCCGGGCCCGGCTCGGCGGTGCCGCCATCGCCACCCAGCTCGCCGGCGACCCGCTCTTCCGGCAGCGGATCACCAACCGGGTGCTCGCCGAGGCCGGTGAGCTGGGCGCGGCGGTCATCGAGGGCGCCTGCCCGGCCGCCGCCGACCCGGTCGAGGTGGCCGCCCTGGCCTACCTGGCCCGCCCGGCGGGCTGGCGCGACCTAGTCGAGGCCGCCGGTGCGGCCGTACGGGCCGAGGCCGACAGCGCGGTCGTCGCCGAACTGGTACGGGAGGCCGAGCAGCGGGCCACCCGGGCCGAGCACGACCGCGCGGTCGCCAAGGTCGAGGCCGACAAGCTGCGCGACGAGCTGGCCCGGGTCCGCGAGGAGCTGGGGCAGCTGCGCGAGGAGTCCCGGGTGCTGGCCCGCACGCTGCGCGAGACCCAGGCCCGGGAGCGGCGGGCCGCCGAGCTGCTGGCCACCGAGAAGGGCCGGGCCAACCGGGCCGCCGCCGACCACGACGCCGAGCTGCGCCGCGTCCGGGCCCGCCTGGCCGAGGCCGAGTCGCTGGCCGGCGCCGCCCGGCACAGCGCCAAGGAGGCCCGGTCGGTCGACGACGCGCGGCTCTGGCTGCTCCTGGAGACCATCGGCCAGGCCGCCGTGGGACTGCGCCGGGAACTGGCGCTCGACCCGGCCGACCGGCTGCCGGCCGACTTCGTCGCCGACGAGTTCGCCGAGGTGCCCGGCGCCCCCGACAAGGCCCGGGCCCGGGCCCAGGACGCCGACGACCCGGGCCGGCTCGACCAGTTGCTGGCGCTGCCCCGGGCGCATCTGGTCGTCGACGGTTACAACGTCACCAAGCGCGGCTTCGCCGAGATGTCGCTGGAGCAGCAGCGCAAACGGTTGATCACCGGCCTGGGCGGGATCGCGGCGCAGACCGGTGACGAGGTGACGGTGGTCTTCGACGGGGCCGAGCGGGTGCACGGGCTGCCGCCCGCCCCGCGCGGCGTACGGGTGCTCTTCTCCCGCAAGGGGGAGACCGCCGACGAGCTGATCCGCCGCCTGGTCCGGGCCGAGCCCGCGGGCCGCGCGGTGGTCGTCATCTCGTCGGACCGCGAGGTCGCCGACGGCGTACGCCGCCACGGCGCCTACCCGCTCGGCGCCGATTCGCTGCTGCGTCGCCTCGCCCGCTCCTGACCTGCGGTTTTTGCTGCCTTCTCGCCTCGGGTGGCGGCGTTTGGGACGCCGCGAGAGGTTCCGGCGGGGATGACCGGATCTTGACGGCTCATCCGGCGTGCCGGATTTTGTCGTACCCCGGCCATATCGTCGCGTCACCGACGGTGGTCGGTCCGCGACGGGCCACCGATGGACGACGAGCCGGGGGCCGGCGTGCGGACCCCGCAACGCTGAAGGAGTGGCGATGCTCATCGATTGCCAGAGCTGCACCGTCCGTGGTGCGGCCTGTCGGGAGTGCGTGGTCACCGCGCTTCTCGACACCCCCCGCGAGATATCCGAGCTGACCGCCGACGACCGCCAGGTGCTGGAGATCCTGGCCCGGGCCGGGCTCGACCCACAGGTGATCACCGACCGGCCGGCGACCCCCGCCCCCGCCGGCCCGGTGCGCCTCGCCCCGCCCACCCGCCGACGCACCCGTCCCCGCCGGGTCGCCTGAGCCGCGCCGGGCCGGCCCGTCCCCGCCGGCGCGCCCGCCCCCACCGGGTCGCGTGAGCGCCGCCCGCCTTGCCCGGGCTGGCGCGGTCGCGGGCCATAGGATTGGCTCGCACACCGCGTGGCAGAGGGGACGGTCGGATGACCACTCGGACGTGGGCGGCCGTCACGCTCGCCGCGCTCGTCGTGGCCCTGGTCGTCGCGGTGGTCCAGTTGGTGCCGTGGAACCAGCCGGCGGCGCCCCGTGCCGACCAACTCGCCGCACTGCGTGACCTGCCGGCCGCCGACGTCGAGCGGGGCCGCGCGTTCCACGCCGCGCTGCGGCCGGGCAGCTACGGAGCGCTGGCGGTCGGCCTGGTCGTGGCGCTGCTGCTCGGCCTGACACCGCTGGGCGCCAAGCTCGTCGCCCTGGGCGGCCGGCCGTTCGGCGACAACTGGATCGCCCAGGCACTGGTCGGCGGGCTCGCCGTGGTGCTCGTCGCCGAACTCGTCACGCTGCCGTTCGCCGCCTGGCGGCACGCCGTCGTCAGCCGGCACGGACTCGCCACCCAGGGCTGGGGCGGCTGGACCGCCGACCTGCTCAAGTCGTACGTGGTCAGCGCCGTGATCGGCGGGGTGGCGCTGCTGGTGTTCTACACCGTGACCCGGCTGGCGCCACGCTGGTGGTGGGCGCTCGGCGCGGCCGGTGCGGCGACGCTGGTCGTACTGCTGTCCCTGATCCTGCCGGTCGTGGTCGAGCCGGTCTTCAACCGGTTCACCCCGATGCCGCAGGGGCCGCTGCGCACCGAACTGATGGCACTCGCCGAGCGCGACGGCGCGCCGGTACGCGACGTACTGGTCGCCGACGCCTCCCGGCGCACCCGGGCCGTCAACGCGTACGTCTCCGGCATCGGCCCGACCCGGCGCATCGTCGTCTACGACACGCTGCTGCGCGAGGCGACCCCCGGCGAGGTGAAGACCGTCGTCGCCCACGAACTGGGACACACCAGCAACGACGACGTCCTCACCGCGACGCTGATCGGTGCCCTCGGCGCGGCGGCGGCCGTCGTCACCGTCTTCCTGCTCGGCTTGTGGGGCGGGCTGCTGCGCGCCGCCGGCGTCGACTCGATCGCCGAACCGCGGGCGTTCCCGCTGATGCTGGCCGTGGTCGCGGTCGGCGCGCTGGCGGCCACCCCGGTCCAGGCGCTGGTGTCGCGGCAGGTCGAGCGGCGGGCCGACGTCCACGCGCTGGCGCTGACCGGTGACCCGGCGACGTTCGAGGCGATGCAGCGGCGGCTCTTCGCGGTCAACCTCGGCGACCCCGACCCGCCCCTGTGGCACCAGCTCTGGTCGGCGTCGCACCCGTCCACCGTGCAACGCATCGCCGCCGCCCGGACCTGGGCCGAAGGAGACCGTCCGTGAGCGGACCAGACGTCAGCCGCACCCTGCTGGTCACCAACGACTTTCCGCCCCGCCCCGGCGGCATCCAGCAGTTCGTGCACAACCTGGCGCTGCGGCAGCCGGCCGGCTCCGTCGTCGTCTACGCCTCGACCTGGGACGGCGCCGGCAAGTTCGACGCCGAGCAGCCGTTCGAGGTGGTGCGCGAGGACACCGGGATGCTGCTGCCGACGCCGGCGGTGGCCCGCCGCGCGGCCGGGCTGGCGCGGGCGTACGACTGCGACACGGTCTGGTTCGGCGCCGCGGCGCCGCTCGGGCTGCTCGCCGCCGGGCTGCGCAGGCGGGCCGGGGTGCGCCGGGCGGTCGCGCTGACCCACGGGCACGAGGTCGGCTGGGCGGCGCTGCCGGGTGCCCGGGCCGCCCTGCGGCGGATCGCCCGGGGCAACGACGTGGTCACCTACCTGGGCGAATACACCCGGGTACGGCTCGACCGGGCACTGCGCGGGCTGACCCGGCTCGAACGGCTCGCGCCCGGCGTCGACGTCGAGGCGTACCACCCGGGGGTGGACGGTGCGGAGGTCCGGGCCCGGCACGGGCTCGCCGACCGGCCGGTGGTGGTCTGCGTCTCCCGGCTGGTGCCGCGCAAGGGGCAGGACGTGCTGATCCGGGCCCTGCCGGCGATCCGGCGCCGGGTGCCGGACGCGGCGCTGCTGGTGGTCGGCGGCGGACCCTACCGGGGTGCCCTCGAACGGCTGGCCCGGGAGACCGGGGTCGGTTCGGAGGTGTTCTTCACCGGGTCGGTGCCCTGGGCGGAGCTGCCGGCGCACTACGCGGCCGGCGACGTCTACGCGATGCCGTGCCGCACCCGTAACCGGGGCCTCGACGTCGAAGGGCTCGGCATCGTCTACCTGGAGGCGTCGGCGACGGGGTTGCCGGTGGTCGCCGGGGATTCCGGCGGGGCGCCGGACGCGGTGGTCGAGGGCGAGACCGGATACGTCGTCGGCGGCCGGGACGTCGCCGCGGTCGCCGACCGGGTCGCCGGGCTGCTCGCCGACCGTGACCTGGCCCGGCGGATGGGTGCGGCCGGCCGGGCCTGGGTGGAGCGGGAGTGGCGTTGGGAGACGCAGGCGGCCCGGCTGGCGGCGCTGCTGCGTCCACCGGGCTGACCCCGGCCGCCGGTCGGGTCGCGACCGGCGGTGGCCGGGCCGGTCAGGGGGTCGGCTGGCGGCCGGCGACGGTGGTGCCGACCGGCCGGCCGAGCCGGGCCGTGATCTTCTCCGGGGGACCGGGCCGGCCGAAGAGGTAGCCCTGTGCGGTGTCGCAGCCGATCGCCCGCAGCCTTTCGGCCTGCCAGGCCGTCTCGACGCCTTCGGCGGTGACGGTCAGGCCGAGGGTGTGCGCGAGCGAGACCAGGGTGGTCAGGATCCGCTCGTCGGTCGCGGTGGCCAGGTCCGGGTACGGCCGGCGGAGCCCCTCCACGAACGAGCCGGCGATCTTCAGCTCGTGGACCGGCAGGGTCCGCAGGTAGGCCAGGTTGGAGTAGCCGGTGCCGAAGTCGTCGATCGCGATCCGGATGCCGCGGTCGTAGAGGGTGCGCAGGGCGCGTACGGGGTCCGCCGAGTTGCCCATCAGGGCGCTTTCGGTGATCTCCAGCTGGAGCCGTTCGGGCGGCAGTCCGGTGTGGTCGAGCAGGGCGAGGACCTCGTCGACCAGGCCGGGATCGTGCACCTGCCGGACCGCGAGGTTGACGCTGACGAACGGGGCGCCGGGGTCGAGGTCGAGCCAGCGCCGTGCCTCGTGGCACGCCTCGGCCAGTGCCCAGCCGCCGAGCCGTACGATCAGGCCGGTCTCCTCGGCCAGTTCGATGAAGCTGTCCGGCCGGAGTGTTCCGGACTCCGGGTGCCGCCAGCGGACCAGTGCCTCGACACCGAGGATGCGTTCGTCGGCGAGCGACACCAGCGGCTGGTAGTCGAGATAGAACTGGCCGTGGTCGATCGCTGCCGGCATCGCCGCCGACAGCGCGTAGCGGGTCATCTCGAGTTCGTTGCGTACCGGGTCGAACAGCGACCACCGGCCCTTGCCGGCGGCCTTGGCCCAGTGCAGGGTGACGTCGGCGGCCCGCATCACGTCGCCGGCCGTGGTGCCGCCGACCGGGCGTTCGACGATGCCGGCGCTGGCCGAGACGGTCAGCTCGTGACCGTCCACGATGGCCGGGCCGGCGATGGCGGCCAGGGCGGCGTCGGCGACGCGTACGACGTCTTCGACGCAGGTGCTGTCCTCGACCAGGATCACGAACTCGTCGCCGCCGAGCCGGGCCACCAGGTGCCGGCCGACACTGCGACTCAGCCGGTCGGCGACCGACACCAGCAGCCGGTCGCCGATCTGGTGCCCGAGCGCGTCGTTGACCACCTTGAAGCCGTCGAGGTCGAGGAAGCAGACGCCGAGCCGGCGGTCGAGGTGCGGCCCGGCGAAGACGGCGTCGAGGCACTGGGTGAACAGGGTGCGGTTGGGCAGCCCGGTCAGCGGGTCGTGGGTGGCCTGGTGCCGGAAGCGGGCCTCGCTCTCCCGCAGCGCCGTCTCGGCCTGCTGGCGGGCCACCATCGCGGCCCGCCGGATCGACTCCTGCTCGTCGAGGGTCCGGTCGCGCAGCGCCCGGGTGTAGCCGGTGACCACCGTGCCGAGCAGCCGGGACAGCCGGTCGCGGGCGTCCTCGCCGGACATCCCGAGGTCGCGCAGCAGGCGCAGGTCGATCACCTCGACCGTGCGGCCGATCCCCTCGGGCGCGGCGATGTGGGCGGCCACCAGGTCGCTCCCGATCTGGTAGCCGGCCCGGGGGTGGAACGGCTCGGCGCGCAGCGTCTCGACGAGCCGGTCGGTCAACCCGCCGAGGTACGCCTCGAGTTCGGTCTGCGTCATCGGCAGGTAGCAGGTGCCGGTGACCGCCCGGGCCCAGGCGACGGCGAAGGCGTCCCGGCCCGGATGCGGACCCGGCCCGTCGGCCGGCTCCGGTCGCGGTTCCGGCGGCCCGGACTGCCTGTCACCCACCGAACCGTCCCACTCCGCCCATGAAGACCGCGCGTTCGGCGTCGACCGCGTCCTCGGGCGAGTCGGGACGCCACTGCGGAACCCAGACCACGCCCGGGTCGACGAGGTCGAACCCGTCGAACAGTGCGGTCAGCTCGGCGCGGTTCCGGATGATCAACTGGTTGTCGGTCGACTGGTAGACGCGTTCGGCGTCCGAGCGTTCCTCGGCGGTCCGCCCGTCGTCGCTGGCCTGGGAGAGCACCAGGTGGCTGCCGGGCGCGAGCCGGTCGCGGATCCGGCGCAGGAGGCCGGCCGGGTCGTCGGAGTTCGGCACGAAGTGCAGTACGGCCACGAGCATGACCGCGACCGGCTGGTCGAAGTCGAGCAGCCGGCGTACCTCGGGGTGTTCGAGGATCTTCTCCGGGTTGCGGAAGTCCTCCTGGAAGACCGTGGTGCCGTCGTTGCCGGCGAGGATCTCCCGGCTGTGCGCGACCGCGATCGGGTCGACGTCGACGTAGACCACCCGGGAGTCGGGGGCGAGCTGCTGGGCGATCTCGTGGACGTTGCCGACGGTCGGGATGCCGGAGCCGATGTCGAGGAACTGCCGGACCCCGGACCGGACCAGGTGGTGCACCACGCGGCGCAGGAAGGCGCGGTTGGCGTGTGCCATCAGCGGTGCCTCCGGCACGGCGGCGATCATCGCCTGCGCGGCCGCCCGGTCCACCGCGAAGTTGTGCGAGCCGCCCAGGTAGTAGTCGTACATCCGGGCGACGCTAGGCCGCTCGATGTCGATACCCTCCGGTGCCCAGTCCGGCCGCTCCATGCTTGCCCCTTTTGCCAAGATAACAGTGATTTGACACTGAACTGATGGTGGTCGCCATTCTGCCCGGCCCATGCCCGGGTATCCATAGTGTCCTCGAGACCGGTCGCGGCGGCGTCCGGCGGGGTGGGTTTCCGGCAGGGTACGCCGAAACGCCACGTGACGGTTGCCCCGGTCGTGATCCGGCGGTGGCCAGCCGGGGCCGGACATGGCACGGTGGTGCCGTGGATCCACGTACCCAGACCGGTCTCCTGGTGGTCGTGGTGGTGCTCGCCGTGTCGACGGCGTACGGGCTGTGGCACCGCCACCGGGCCGGCCGGCTACGCCCGGTGCGGTCCGCGCCGGCAGCGGCCGGAAGTGCCGCGCCGGCACCGGCCGGAGCGGTCCCGTCAGTGGCCGGAACCGTTCCGACCGGGGCGACCGTGCCGGCACCGCCGACCGGGCCGGCCGTGCCGGTGGTGGACAGCGGCCAGGACGGGCCCGGCGAGTCCCCGGTGGCCGAAGACGGCTCCACCACCGACGGTGCGGCCCCCGCCGCTCCGACGCCCCGGCTCGATCCGGCGCTGCTCGACGCGCTCGGCGTCGCCGCCGGCACCCCGGCCACCCTGCTGCAGTTCTCGTCGGCGTTCTGCGCCCCCTGCCGCACCACCCGCCGGGTCCTGGGCGAGGTCGCCGGGATGCTCGACGGCGTACGCCACGTCGAGGTCGACGCGGAGAGCCACCTCGACGCCGTACGCGCCCTCGGCATCTGGCGTACGCCGACGGTCCTCGTCGTCGACGCGCGTGGGGAGATCGTCCAGCGGGCCGCCGGCGTACCGGCCAAGGCCCAGGTGATCGCCGCGCTCGCCCCGCTGCTGCCCGGCGGGCCGGACGGGTGACCGGCCGGCGAGCGGGTCGGCCGACGCCGGTGCACCGCCCGCCGAGCCACCGATTCCCGCCCAGGTCGTCACTCGCCCCCCCCCAGGACAGAGGTCTCCCGTGCTCGATCCCCGTGGGCCGCGCTTCGCCGCCGCCGTCACCAGCGCCGTCCTGGTCGCCGTGCTCCTCACCGGATCCGGTTGGCTCGCCCTCGGCCAGGCCGCGGTGTTCGCACTGACCGCGGCCGACCCCCGCCGGGGCCCGTACGGCCTGCTCTTCCGGGCCTTCGTGGCACCCCGGCTGGGGCCGCCGGCCGAGTTGGAGCCGGCCGCGCCGGTGCGCTTCGCCCAGCTCGTCGGCCTGGTGTTCAGCCTGGTCGCGGCGGTTGGCTACCTGTTCGGGCTGACCGCGGTCGGCCCGGTCGCCGCCGGGACCGCGTTGGCCGCGGCGTTCCTCAACGCGGCCTTCGGCCTGTGCCTCGGCTGCGAGGCGTACCTGACGGTCCGCCGCCTCACCACGCCGCGCTGACCGGACGCGGTCCAGCGCACGAAGGAGGGCGGCCCCACCATCGGTGGGGCCGCGGCCGGTGGTGCCGAGGTGTCAGAACTTCGGGGCGTCGGGCGCTTCGAGCAGACCGAGCCGCAGCGCGGTCATCAGCGCCTGGGCCCGGTTGGCCGCACCGAGCTTCTCGTAGAGCTTCGAGATGTGGGTCTTCGCCGTCGACTCGCTGACGAAGAGCTGCTTGGCGATGCCGGCCACGCTCATCCCGTCGGCCAGCAGGCGCAGCACCTGGCCCTCGCGCGGCGAGAGTTGCGGGCCGGACGGGGCCAGCCGGCGCTTCATCGCCTCGGCCAGGTCGGCGGCGGTGAACGCGCTCGGCGACGACGCGGCGTGCCGGGCCGCCGCGACGACCTCGTCGGCCGGGGCGGTCTTGGGCACGAACGCGCTGGCACCGGCCTCGAGGGCGCCGAAGAGCTGGTCGTCGCCGGCGTACATGGTCAGCACGACGATGCCCATCGTGGAGCTGGACTTGCGCAGCGCGCGGGTGGCCTCCAGGCCACTGCCGTCGGGCAGCCGCAGGTCCATGATCACGACATCGGGCTGGAGGGCACCGGCCTGGCGTACGCCCTCGGCGGCGGTGGCCGCCTCGCCGACGACTTCGAACTGCCGGTCCCGCTCGAACGCGTGCCGCAGGCCCTTACGGATCAGATCGTGATCGTCGACAAGTAGAACCTTGGTACGCGACGTCGGCGTGGGGCTCGTGGTCATGCTCGGGTTACTCCCCTTCTGGTGCTGTCACGCTATCGCGCACGCTATCGCGCCGGGTGGATGTTCCAAGCACTACCGCCACGGTTGTCCCGCTTGGGTGTCTTGGGCGGATCTCCAGTCGGCCTCGGATACGTTCCGCTCTCTCTGCCATGATCGCAAGACCGTACCTTCCGTCCGGACGCTGGTCCGCGATGCCTTGACCATCATCCGACACTTCAATCTGTGCATATGGCGGATCGACCTCACAAGTCACCCAGAGATTAGTCGCGCCGGCGTGCTTGCGGGCGTTGGTGATGGCTTCCTGGGCGATGCGCAGCAGTTCGGCCTCGGTGGCCGCGGGCAGCCGGGCGGTCGATTCGTCGAGTGTGTAGTGCACCCGCAGCCCCGCGGACGCGCCGACGGTACGGGCGTACTCGGCGATCGCGGCGGCGAGCCCGCCGTGCCGGTCGACCTCGCTGCGCAGCTCGAAGAGGCTCAGCCGCAGCTCGGTGATCACCCG
This sequence comes from Polymorphospora sp. NPDC051019, assembly GCF_040683055.1. Taxonomy (NCBI): domain Bacteria; kingdom Bacillati; phylum Actinomycetota; class Actinomycetes; order Micromonosporales; family Micromonosporaceae; genus Polymorphospora; species Polymorphospora sp. NPDC051019. Next base: position 463,220 of record NZ_JBFBCH010000003.1, read on the forward strand.
GGTGACCTCGCCGCGCAGCGTGCGCAGCTCCTCGCCGGTCTCCTTCGCCTCCTCCGGCAGGGTGGCCAGCGCGTTGTCGATGCCGTAGCCGACCATCACCAGTTCCTGCGCCACCCCGTCGTGGATCTCGCGGGCCAGCCGCTGCCGCTCCTCGTTGGTGGCCAGCGACCGCACCTCGTCGAAGAGCAGCGCGGCCTCCAGCCGCAGCGCGGCCGGGCCGGTCAGCTCGTCGACCTCGGCCATCACCGACTGCGGGTAGGCGTTGGCGACGTCGGCCTCCAGGATCACCAGCCCGACCGTCCGTACGCCGGCGACCAGTGGCACGACCAGGGCCGACACCTCGCCGCCGCGGTGCGAGCGGGCCTGCGAGCGGGCCGCGGTCTGGGGCTGCTGGCTGGCCCAGGCGTCGGCGATGGCCGAGTCGGAGTCGAGTGTGGTCTCCCAGTCGACCCGGTCCACACCGGCCTGGGCGAGGACCACCAGCCGCCCGCCGCCGCTGGCCGACAGCACCGCCGCCCGGTCGGCCCGGACCACCGTACGCAGCTCCTCCACCAGGTGCTCGGAGATCCCGCCCGGGTCCAGGGTGGCACCCGGTAGCTGGCGGGCGACGCTGCGCAACTGGGTCAGCAGGCGGGTCGCCTCCGCGTACGGCTGTGGCTTGTCGTCGCCGCGGGACTGCATGGCCCGGCGCAGGGTGCCGGCGGCCAGGGTGCCGAGCGCGGCCAGGATCAGCCACTGCGCGCAGACCACCAGGTAGCCGAACTGGGTGATCTGCCGGCCGTCGGCGGTCTGCGTGATCAGGCCGGCCAGCAGCAGCGTGATCGCCGCCACGGTGAGCAGTGCGACGCCCTCGCGGGACCGGCGCTGCAACGCGCTCACGGTCAGCGGCACCGACAGGTAGGGCAGGACCGCCGACGCGCCCAGGCCGCCGCCGACCGTACCGTCGATCAGCGCCATCGACGCGACCTCGCTGGCCGCCAGGCAGACGATGACCACCTCGGCGAAGCGGCCGAGCGGCCCGAACACCGGGTGCCGGGCGACCAGGACCGCCGGAATCCCGGCGACCGCGAGCAGCGCGATCCAGCGCAGCTGGCTGACGTCCTTGGTGGTGATCAGCGTCAGGACCGCAACGAGGGACAGCATGACCACGCGCGCCGCCGTCGCGAGCGGATGGGGGCGCAGCGGTGCGGGGCTGGGTGCGGGCACCTGACGGATCGTAGTCAGCTTCCGTAGATATCGGCGATCTCAGCGGCGTACGTCTTTTGTACGACGTTCCTCTTGACCTTCAGTGACGGGGTCATCTCACCGGTCGCCTCGGTGAAGTCCCGCGGCAGGATCTTGAACACCTTGATCGCCTCGGCCCGGGACACCGCCCGGTTGGCGTCGTCGACCGCCGCCTGGACGTCCGCCCGCAGCTTCTCGTCGTCGCGCAGGTCGGCGACCGTCGCGGTGTCGGGGTGCCCGTTGTCGCCCCGCCACGTCGGCCAGGCGTCCTCGTCGATGGTGATCAGGGCGGCGATGAACGGCTTGCCGTCGCCGACCACCACCGCCTGGCTGATCAGCGGGTGCGCCCGGAGCCGGTCCTCCAGCACCGCCGGGGCGACGTTCTTGCCGGCCGCGGTGACGATCAGCTCCTTCTTCCGGCCGGTGATCTTCAGGTATCCGTCGCCGTCGAGTTCGCCGAGGTCGCCGCTGTGGAACCAGCCGTCGTCGTCGAGCACCTCGGCGGTCGCCTCCTGGTTGTTCCAGTAGCCGCGGAACACCAGGTCGCCCTTGATCAGGACCTCGCCGTCGTCGGCGACCCGGATCGTCACGCCGGGCAGCGGCCGGCCGACGGTGCCGATCCGGATCGCGTGCTGCAGGTTGACGGCGGCGGCCGGCGAGGTCTCGGTCAGCCCGTAGCCCTCGTAGATCGTCACCCCGATGCCGCGGAAGAAGTGCGCCAGGCGGGCGCCCAGCGGCGCGCCCCCGGAGATCGCCGCCTCGCAGCGGCCGCCGAGGGCGGCCCGCAGCTTGCCGTAGACGAGCCGGTCGAACAGCCGGTGCTGGACCCGCAGGCCGAGACCCGGCCCGGACGGGCTGTCCAGCGCCGTGCTGTAGTCGATGGCGACCTGCTCGGCCTTGTCGAAGATCTTGCCCTTGCCGTCGGCGTGCGCCCGCTGCTTCGCGGTGTTGTAGACCTTCTCGAAGACCCGGGGCACCGACAGCACGAACGTCGGGCGCAGCGACTGCAGCTCCGGGACCAGATTCTTCACGTCGGCGGCGTGCCCCATCGTGGCCCGCGCCTGCACCACGCCGATCTGGATCAGCCGGGCGAACGAGTGGGCCAGCGGCAGGAACAGCAGGGTGCTGGCGTTCTCGTGGAACAGCGAGCGCAGGCCGGGGATCGCGTTGGCGATGTCGCTGTACATGCTGCGGTGGGTCAGCACGCAGCCCTTGGGGCGGCCGGTGGTGCCGCTGGTGTAGATGATCGTCGCGACGTCGTCGGCCTTCAGGTCCCGGCGGCGCTGGTCGATCAGCGCCGGGTCGACCTGCTCCCCCCGGGTCGTCAGCGCGCCGAGGTCGCCGACCTCGATCTGCCACACCTCGCGCAGCGCGGGCGCCTGGTCGCGTACGCCCTCCAGCAGCATCGCGTGCGCGTTGGTCTCGACGAAAAGGGCCACGGCGCCGGAGTCGGACAGGATCCAGGCGAGCTGGTCGGCGCTGGAGGTCTCGTAGACCGGCACCGTTACCGCGCCGGCGGCCCAGATCGCGTAGTCGATCAGCGTCCACTCGTAGCGGGTCCGGCTCATCAGGCCGACCCGCATCCCCGGCTCGATCCCGGCCGCGACCAGCCCCCGGGCCAGCGCGACGACCTCGTCGCGGAACTGGGCGCACGTCACGTCGCTCCAGCCGTCGCCGGTGGGCCGGGCGAACTGGACCGCGTGCGGGGCGAGGTCGGCGTTGTCCCAGACCGGGTCGGTCAGGTTGGCCGTGTCGCCGACGGTCGCGACCGGCGGGACCGAGAACTCGCGCACCTGCACTCCATTCCTGCCGCTGTGGGGGACGGTAACGGGCTCCCCGAAACCTACCCGGCGGGCGCCGTACCCGCTCGTCCGCCCACCGAACCGCCGTCTGCCGATCCGGTCGCCAACCTGGTGGTTCGCCGGCCGCACCAGGATGGCGATCCGGGGCCGGGGCCCGAGGTCGGGTAGCCTGCCAGCCATGGCGGACTCCTCCACCCAGTCGATCGTCATCGGCGCGTCCCCGGCGCAGGTGGCGGCGGTGATCTGCGACTTCGCGCGCTACCCCGAGTGGAGCGAGGCGATGAAGGAGGTCGAGGTCGTCGAGGAGTACGAGGACGGCTACGCCAGCCGGGTCCGCTTCGTGATCGACGCGGGCGTGCTCGCCGACGAGTACACCCTCGCCTACGAGTACGCCGAGGACATCTCGCGCATCGAGTGGCAGCTCGTCGCGCCGTCGAAGATGCAGAAGAGCCAGACCGGTTCGTACGACATCGACGACAACGGCGACGGCACGGCGACCGTGACCTACACCCTCGAGGTCGAGCTGTCGGTCGGCATGCTCGGGATGTTCCGGCGCAAGGCCGAGAAAGCAATCATGGACACCGCGTTGAAGCAGCTCAAGCGGCGGGTCGAGGCCACCGCCTCAGCCGGCTGACGTGGTGTGCGCCAAGTGACGCCGTAAGGAGCCGACGATGCGGGGGACCGAGCCGGGATCGGCGCGGGAAGAGGCCGAGCGCCTGGTCGCGACGGCGCTCGCCGCGGCACGCCTCGCGGCCACCGGCCGCACCGTCGGCGACGCCCTGAAACCACTGGGCGACGCCCTCGCCGGCATCCTGGAACATCCGCCGCCGCCCACCCGGCCCGCCGGGCCGGCGCCCGAACCGCACGGACCGGCCGGCGCCGCCGGTGAGCCCCGCGCCGCCGGCACGGCCGGGGCACCGGACGGCGCCACCGCTCCCGGTCCGACCGGCGGATTCGCCACCGGCGGTGCCGACTGCTGCGTGTGCCCGGTCTGCCGGGGCATCGCCGCGTTGCGTGACCCGAGCCCGGAGTTCGCCGAGCGGCTCGCCACCGGCGCGGGCGACCTCGCCGCCGGGGTGGCCAGCCTGCTGCGGGCCTTCGCCACGGCCCGCCCCGGGTCGCCGGCCGGCGCCGATGATGATCGACCGTCCGGCCGACCTGCCCCGGACGACGAGGTCTGGCGCGCCGCCGCCCGGGACGGGGATGATTCACCGGCGGCGGACCGGGGAACGACCGCGCGGGACACCCCCGCGCCCGGCCCGCGGAAGCCGGCCGCCGGGCGGGACGACCCCGCGGCCGGGCGGGACGACCCCGCCCAGCGCGGTGCGGGGCCGGGCGACGAGGCCTGATCCGCACCGATCCACGAGCACCATCCCGGTGCCGCGCCGTGCCCGGATGGCGGCCGCCGGGCAGAACAGAGGGGAGCCGCAGCGGTGACGCTGACCATCGGAGTCGACATCGGTGGCACCAAGGTCGCCGGGGGCGTCGTCGACGAGGCCGGTGTGGTGCTGGCGCAGGTACGCCGGGACACGCCCGCCGACGACGTCGCCAAGACCCGGGACGTGATCGTCGAGGTGGTCGCCGAGTTGACGGCGGCGTACCAGGTCAAGGCCGTCGGGATCGGCGCCGCCGGCTGGATCGACGCGACCGGTTCGACGGTGCTCTTCGCCCCCAACATCGCCTGGCGGGACGAGCCGCTGCGCGACTACGTCAGCGCCGCGGTCGGACTGCCGGTCACGGTGGAGAACGACGCCAACGTGGCGGCGTGGGCGGAGTTCCGCTTCGGTGCCGCCCGCGACGCCGACGACTCGATGGTCATGCTCACGATCGGCACCGGGGTCGGCGGCGGCATCGTGATCGGTGGCGGGCTGCTGCGCGGCGCGCACGGCATCGCCGGCGAACTCGGGCACATGCTCGCCGTGCCGGGCGGCCACCCGTGCGGCTGCGGCCGGCTCGGCTGCATCGAGCAGTACGGCAGCGGCAACGCACTGGTCCGCTTCGCCCGCGCCGGGGCGCACCAGGAGCCGGACCAGGCGGCCGGGCTGCTGGAACTGGCCGGCGGCGACGTCCGGTCGATCACCGGTCCGATGGTGACCGCCGCGGCCCGGGCCGGCGACCCGGTCTCCCGCGCCGCCTTCGCCCAGATCGGCCACTGGCTGGGCATCAGCCTCGCCGACCTGGTGCAGATCCTCGACCCGCAGGTGCTGGTCGTCGGCGGCGGAGTCATCGAGGCCGGTGAGCTGCTGCTCGGCCCGCTCAACCAATCCTATGTGGACGCATTGGCGCAGCGTGGCAGACTTCCCGTGGCGCCGGTGCGGCCGGCGGAGACGGGTAACGGCGCGGGCGTGGTCGGGGCCGCCGACCTGGCCCGCCGGATCTGAGGACGAACCGCGGCCGGGCCGTGCGACACACGGGCCGGCCACGGGACTAGCGAGGGGTACGGGTGTGACGCAGCCAGCATCGACAGACCAGACCGGCGGCACGCGGCTGCGCGTGCTGTCGTACAACATCCACAGCCAGAAGGACGACCGGACCGCGCTGGCGGCGGTGGTACGCGGGCTCGCCCCCGACGTGGTCATCGTGCAGGAGGCGCCGCGCCGGTTCCGGTGGCGGCAGAAGTGCGCCGCGCTCGCCGAGTCGTTCGGGATGGTGGTCGCCGAGGGCGGCCTCCCGTCGCTGGGCAACCTGGTGCTGACCAGCCTGCGGGTCCGGGTCGGGGAAACCTGGTGCCTGCAGTACCCGCTCACCCCCGGCCGGCACATGCGCGGCGCGGTGTTCGCCGAGTGTTCGATCGGACCGGCCCGGTTCGTGGTCGCCGGCTCGCACCTGTCGACCGACCCGACCGAGCGGCCCGGGCAGGCGACGCTGCTCAAGAAGGCACTGGCCGAGGTCAGCCTGCCGCTGATCGTCGGTGCCGACCTCAACGAGAACTCCGGCGGCGCCGCCTGGCGCACCATCGCCGACGGCTGCACCGACGCGGCGGTCGCCGCCGACCTCGGCGACCGTTACACGTACTCGTGCGCCAACCCGCGCGACCGCATCGACGCGCTCTTCGTCGACCCCCGGATCGAGGTGGCGAAGTACGACGTCGTCGACACGCCGGAGGCCCGCCGCGCCAGCGACCACTTCCCGGTGCTCGTCGACCTCGTCCTGCCCACCCCGGCGGGTTGACCTGGGGCGCGCCGGCCGGCCGATCGGGGACCGGTCGGCGCCGCCGCGAGCGGGGTGCCCGGCGGGCTGGACAACGGGCACGCGGAGCCGGAATCATCTGCGGTCATGCCGGCGCCCACGCCCCCATCCATCGACCATGGCACCCACCCGCTCCACCCGCGGTCGTCATGAGCCAGCCTGAGCCCGCCGAGCCGCCCGTCGACGACGCATCGGCGCCGGCCGCGGAACCCGGCGCCGCGAACCGTCCGGTCTACGACCGCGGCGACACCGTCTGCGTTGTCGGCGCCGGGGCCAGCGGCCTCGCGGCCGTCAAGAACCTCCGCGAACACGGCTTCGACGTCGACTGCTACGAACGCGAGACCGGGATCGGCGGCGCGTGGAACTGGCGGCACGACCGCAGCCCGGTCTACGCCAGCACCCACCTGATCTCGTCGCGGCCGCTGACCCAGTACCCGGACTTCCCGATGCCGGACTCGTGGCCGGACTACCCGCACCACAGCCAGCTGCTGTCCTATCTGGAGCGCTACGCCGACCACTTCGGGTTGCGCCAGCACATCTGGTTCGGCACCGAGGTGGTGCGGGCGGTGCCGGTCGATGGCGGGCGGTGGGAGGTCACGACCCGCAGCACCGGCGGCTACGGTCCGGAACGCACCCAGCGGTACGCGGCCGTCGTGGTCGCCAACGGCCACAACTGGGCGCCGAAGCAGCCGACGTACGAGGGACTGGAAGACTTCCGCGGCACGGTCATCCACGCGTCGGCGTACAAGGACCCGGCGCAGTTGCGCGGCAAGCGGGTGCTGGTCGTCGGGGCCGGCAACACCGGCTGCGACCTCGCCGTCGAGGCCGCCCAGAGCGCCACCGCCTGCTGGCACTCGACCCGCCGCGGCTACTGGTACGCCCCGAAGTACGTCTTCGGCCGCCCCGCCGACCAGGTCAACGACGCGGTGCTGGCGCTGCGCCTGCCGCTGCGGGCCCGGCAGTGGCTCTTCCACCGCACGCTGCGGCTGACCGTCGGCGACCTCACCCGGTTCGGGCTGCCGGCCCCCGACCACCGGGTCTACGAGACCCATCCGATCGCCAACAGTCAACTCGTCTACCACGTCGGACACGGCCGGATCACGCCGGTCGGCGACGTGGTGCGCTTCCACCGCGACGGCGTGGAACTGCCGGGCGGGGTGGAGATCGAGCCGGACCTGGTGATCTTCGCGACCGGCTACCTGCCGAGGTTCGAGTTCCTGGCGCCCGACGTGCTCGAACTCGACGCGGCCGGCCGCCCGTCGCTCTACCTGAACGCGTTCCCGCGCCACCACCCGACGCTCGCCGTCGCCGGCCTGCTCCAGCCGGACTCCGGCCTGTTCACGCTGGTGCACTGGCAGACGGTGGCGATCGCCCGGGTGCTGCGGCTGCGGGAGACCGCGCCGCAGCGGGCGGCGGCGTTCCGGACCCGGGTCGTGGCCGGCGCCGACCAGCGCTGGAACCGGGCGAAGCTCAAGGAGTCGACCCGGCACTGGTTCGAGGTCAGCCACACCGACTACCTGCGCGCCGTGCAGCGCACACTGGACGAACTGGAGCTTGCTCCCCGATGAGCGCGAGGAGTGAGGGAGCGCAGCGAGTGAGCCCCGCGGTCGCGAATGAAAGGCAAGCTTGATGAGCGCGAGGAGTGAGGGAGCGCAGCGAGTGAGCCCCGCAGTCGCGAATGAAAGGCAAGCTTGATGAGCGCGAGGAGTGAGGGAGCGCAGCGAGT
>NZ_JBFBCH010000003.1:471256-493744 GCF_040683055.1 Polymorphospora sp. NPDC051019
GAGTGAGCCCCGCAGTCGCGAATGAAAGGCAAGCTCAGTGACCAGTCTCCGGATCATGCGGGCCGCGGAGTGGGCGCGGCCGGTTCCACCGGTACGCCGGGAGGTGCTCGCCGCCCTTCCCGAGGTCGACGAGGGCCGGCCGCCGGTGCTGTTCGTACCCGGTTTCGGGCACGGCGCCTGGGCGTTCGCCGAGCACTGGCTCGACCACACCGCGGCGCGCGGGTTCCCGGCGCACGCGCTGAGCCTGCGCGGGCACGGCGGCAGCGGCGCGGCGCCGAAGGCGTCGCTGCGGGCGTACGCGCACGACGTGGTCCAGGTGGCGGCGGGCCTGCCGCGACGCGCGGTGCTGGTCGGGCACGGTGCCGGTGCCCTGGTGGTGACCCACGCGCTGGCCCGCTACCCGGCCCGGGCGGGTGTGCTCGTCGCCCCGGTGCTGGGTGGCTGGGGCAGCGCCGGCACGGCGTTGCGCCGCAATCCGGTCGGTACGCTGCCGGCGGCGTTCGGGGGCCGGCTGCGGTTGAGCCGGCGCCAGCTTTTCAGCCGGAGCCTGCCGGATCCGGCGGCCCGCGCGTACGCCGGCCGGCTGGGCCGGGCGGCCGCCCGCGCCCAGTGGCAGGTGCTGCTGGGCCGGCCGGCGGAGCCGGCGGTCGGTGATCCGCCGGTGCTGGTGCTGGGCAGCCCCGACGACCGGGTGGTGCCGTTGCCGGCGCTCAACCGGGCGGCCGCCGGCTACAACGCGGCCCCGCTGCTGTTTCCGGGGATGGGCCACGACCTGATGCTCGACGTCGGGTGGCAGGAGCCGATCGACGCGATCCTCGACTGGCTGGAGAAGGACACCCGGCCCTGAGGCGGGCCGGCGGCGGGTCAGGCTGCCGGGGACGGGCCCGGGACGAGGGCGTTGAGGTACGAGGTCGCCCACGCCTGGATGTCGTGGGTGCGCAGGTGTCCGCGCATCGCCCGCATCCGGCTCGACACGTCCTCCGGGCTGGCCTCCAGCGCGTGCATCAGGGTGAGCTTGAGCCCGTCGAGGTCGTGCGGGTTGACCAGGTAGGCCTGCTGGAACTCGGCGGCGGCGCCGGCGAACTCGCTGAGCACCAGGGCACCGGCGTCGTCGACGCGGGCGGCGACGTATTCCTTGGCCACCAGGTTCATGCCGTCGCGCAGCGGGGTGACGGCCATGATGTCGGCGGCCCGGTAGAGCGCGGCCAGCTCGACCCGGTCGAACGGCTGGTTGAGGTAGTGAACGGCCGGCTCGCCGACCCGGCCGAACTCGCCGTTGATCCGGCCGACCTCGCGTTCGACCCGGTCGCGCAGGATCTGGTACTGCTCGACGCGTTCCCGGCTCGGTACGGCGACCTGGACCATGACCGTGTCGCGGACCTTGACGTGGCCGTCGGCGATCAGTTCGCTGTACGCCTTGAGGCGCTGCTCGATGCCCTTGGTGTAGTCCATCCGGTCGACGCTGAGGATGACCTTCTGCGGGTCGCCGAGGTCGCGGCGCAGCCGCTGGGCCCGCTGGACGACCTCGGGCCGGCGGGCGAGGGCCTCCATCTCGGCGGTGTCGATGGACACCGGGAAGGCGCCGATGCGTACGACCCGGTCGTCGACGGCGATCCGCCGGTCGGTGGCCGGCAGCTTGAGGACCCGGTTGGCGAGCTGGGCGAAGTTGTGGGCGGCCTGCGACCGCTGGAAGCCGACCAGGTCGGCGCCGAGGATGCCGAGGAGCAGTTCGGCGCGGCGGGGGAGCTGCATGAACAGTTCCGGTGGCGGGAACGGCACGTGCAGGAAGAAGCCGATCCGCAGGTCGGGGCGCAGGGCGCGGAGCATGCCGGGCACCAGTTGCAGGTGGTAGTCCTGCACCCAGACGACGGCGTCGGGCTCGGCGGCCCGCGCGGCCGCTTCGGCGAACCGCCGGTTGACCCGCTGGTATGCCTCCCACCAGCGGCGGTGGTAGACGGGCTGCTCGACGGCGTCGTGGTAGAGCGGCCACAGGGTGGCGTTGGCGAAGCCCTCGTAGTGCTCGCGTACGTCGTCGGCGGACAGCGGCACGGTGTGCAGGTGTATGCCGTCGACGTCGGGCAGGGTGGGCGCGTCGCCGGTGCCGCCGGCCCAGCCGACCCAGGTGGCCGGCTTGTCGTGCAGGATCGGGTGGAGGGCGCTGACCAGACCGCCGGGACTGCGGCGCCACTCGAAGGCGCCGTCGGGCGCCACGGTGTCGTCGACCGGCAGCCGGTTGGCCACCACCACGAGGGAACTCTGTCGCATCCCGGCACCTCGTTTCGCGAGGCCCCCACCGTCAGGACCGGACCAGGCGCGCGGCGGATCGTGCGCGGGACCGGATCGAGCGCAAGCCCTCGGGTAGTGGAGTGGCAGATTGACGTATCAGAGTATTACTACTGACGAGAAGTTACGCGAGGGTTACGTACCGGCCTTAAAGGTCGATGTATTTCACTATCTGGGCGGATCCGGTCAGACGATTGCCCCGTCGTCGCGATCTTCCTCGTCGTCGCCGGACCGCAACCGGGCGATCAGGGTGACGAAACCGCCGAGGATGCCGAGGAAGCCGATCATCGTGACGACGGAGCGGTCGATCGGCAGCAGGTCGGGGAAGAGGAAGAGCGCGAACCCGCCGATCATGGCCAGCACCGCCACGACGGCGTACTTCGAGACCCGTGGCAGCGGCGGTGGCGGTGGCGGCTCGTAGCCCTCGTCGTCGTCGGGCAGGTCGGCGCCGAAGGTGTCCAGCCCGTCGAGCAGCGACGGGTCGCTGTCGCGCCCACCGACCGAGATGCCGGAGAAGTCGGCGGCCGACGGCAGCCGCCGTACCTCGCGCCCGGGTCGCTTCCCGGTCTCCGGGTCCTCGTCGGTGTCGACCGGCCCCTTGACCAGCCGGGGCCGTCCGGTCGGCGGCCGCTCCGGGCCGACGTCCTCGGCGGCCGGCCACGAGCGGGCGGCGTCGTCGATCTCGGTGTGGTAGCCGGCCACGATCCGGGCCCACTCGGCGTCGACGTCGGGGTCGGAACGCCCGGACCCCGACCGGGCCGCTGGCTCGTCGGTGCCGCCGCCGGGACCGGCGGCGGCCGGCGCGGCGGGGACGGTGCCGGCCGGGGCGGCGACGGCGGGGGAGGTGCCGGCGGCCGGACTCCCGTCCGGCGGGCCGCTGTCGGCCGGACGCTCCTCCTCGGCGAGGTCGGCGAGATAGCCGCGGGCCGTCTCCAGGTGGGTCCGGTCGACGTAGAGGCGGTCGACCGGGCGGGCCGGCACGGTGGTCGTGCGCGTCACGGGATTCAGGTCGGCCGACGGTTGCAGGTAGGCGGCGATGCCACCGGCGGCCAAGACGTCGAGCAGGTGTTCACCCACGCGGGGATCCACGTCGCCGGCGACGGCGTACTCCGCCGCGTCGAACCCGTTGTCCCGCCGTCCCCGGCGCGCCCCACCCGCTGACACCGAACACTCTCCTCACCGGCGCGACCCGCGCCAGGCCCGATGCGGCAGACCCCCCTCGTGAGGGCGCGTGCCGTGCATTGAATCGTGACACGGCGGCCGCCGGTTGCGGGAGTGCGTTGTGGCGCGCCGCCCAGGGTTCGTAGGCTCATGCCAGAGTTCCGTGCGCGGGACCTGTGGCGCCCGACTCAGGGTCGGGCGACTCTTGGCGGAAGGACACCGGTGCTGTACTGGCTGCTTAAGTACGTCATCCTCGGGCCGTGGCTGCGGTTGATCTTCCGGCCCGTGGTCGAGGGCCGGGAGCACGTACCCGAGCACGGTGCGGCCATCATCGCCAGCAACCATCTCTCGTTCTCCGACTCGATCTTCATGCCGCTCATGGTGTCCCGGAAGGTGACCTTCGTCGCCAAGGCCGAGTACTTCACCGGCAAGGGCCTCAAGGGCTGGCTGATCAAGATGTTCTTCGTCGGCACCGGCACCATCCCCGTCGACCGCTCCGGCGGCCGGGCCGCCCAGGCCGCCCTGGACACCCAGCTGCGTGTCCTGCGGGCCGGCAACCTGGCCGGCATCTACCCGGAGGGCACCCGGTCGCCGGACGGCCGCCTCTACCGGGGCAAGACCGGGGTGGCCCGGCTGGCCCTGGAAAGCGGCGCCCCGGTCATCCCGGTGGTGATGCTCAACGCCGACGAGATCCAGCCGCCGGGCAAGCTGATCCCGAAGATCGAGCGGGTCCGGATCCGGTTCGGCGCCCCACTGGACTTCACCCGCTACCGCGACCTGGCCGGTGACCGGTTCGTCGAGCGGGCCATCACCGACGAGATCATGTACGAGCTGATGGAGTTGTCCGGCCGCGAGTACGTCGACGTCTACGCCCAGAAGATGAAGACGCCCCCACCACTGGCGGCCTGACCTCGTCCCGCCCGGCCCGTGCGCGTCGCCCGGCCAGTGCGCGCCGCCCGGCCAGTGCCCGCCGCCCGCTGCGCGGCGCCCCGCCCCGTCGATCATGGGGATGTTTCGGGCAATCTGGGTGCAGATCTTGGCAACAAGTCCTTGATCAACGCGGTGGGGGCACGCGGCGGGGGCGCGCGGCGGCGCGGCACGGCGGCTGAGCGCCGCGCGGCGTCCGCCCCGCGCGCGGGGGCCGGGTGGGTCAGGAGGCCAGGGTGGGGGTCCAGTCGGCGTCGCCGGCCGGTTCGGTGAGCCGGAGCAGGCCCGGCGCCTGGTTGCGCAGGGCGAAGGTACGCACCTCGGCCAGCACCGTGTCGGCGGTGCTCCGCTCGCCGGCCCGCTGCAACGCGCCGGCGGCCAGCGCCAGCGCCAGCATCCGGTCGGTGGTGTCCGGGATCTCCGCGTAGATCTGCGCCGCCGCCAGGTAGAGCTGCCCGGCCCGGGCGTGGTCACCGTCGGCGGCGACCACGGCCGCGGTCACCGTACGCAGCGCCGCCTCGGCCCACGGGGTACGGTGCCCGACCCGGTCGAGCATCCCGCGTACCTGCAGGGCCGCGTCCCGGCCGGCGAGCGCCCCGGCGTACGCGGCCGCGGTGATCCACTCGCCGCTGGCCAGCGCCGGTACCGCCGACCACGAGGTGGCCAGTTCGTCGAGGAGCCGGGCGGCCTCCCGGTGCCGGCCCTGCAACGCCCGGCACAGCGCGCCCAGCCCGAGCGTGGTCCAGTGCGGGCGGTGGAATCCGCTGCTGCGGGCGCTGTCGAGGGCGTCGGTGACGTCGTCGGCCGGCGTGCCGGTGGGGTCGCCGACCGCGACCGGCCCGCGGGCCGGGGCGGTGTCGATGGCCGTCCGGGCCCGGGCCGGCCGGCTGTCGCCGCCCGGCACCGGCTCGCCGCGCAGCACCCGCAGGCAGGACCGCATCCCGCGGACCTGCATGTCCCACCGGCCGCTCGGGGTGTCGACGAAGGCGTCGGCGGCGGCGAGGAGCCGGCCGAAGTCGCCGTCGAAGTAGGCCCGCATCGCCTCGCCGGAGTAGCCGGTGGTCAGCGTCGCGCCGCCGCCCTGCCCGAGCAGCCGGTCGGAGCGGATCCAGTCGCCCTCCTCGCGGATCGCGTACGCCAGGTTCTGGGTGGCCCGGGGCAGCGCCAGCAGTTGGTTGGCCCGGCAGACCTCGGTGGCGGCGTGCAGTTCGTCGAGGCCGGTGCGGTCGCCGGCCTGGTAGCGGGCCATCGCCTCGGTGATCCGGGCGTTGGTCCGGGTCTCCAGCAGCCCCAGCCGGTCGGCGATGGCGGCGGCGGTCCGGGCGGCGGCGATGGCCGGTTCGCGTTCGTAGTTGAGCATGTGCAGCCGGCCGAGTTCGGCGTACGCGTCGGCCTTCCCGGCGGTGTCGCCGAGCGGCTCGAACAGTTCGACGGCCCGGTCCAGGCAGGACAGCGCGGCACCGCGGTCGGCGCGCAGCCAGGCGGCCTGACCGAGCAGGGTCCAGGCGCGGGCCGCCGACGGGCGCTCGCCCAGGGTGAAGAGCCGGTCGGCCAGCATCGTCAGCTGTTCGACGCCGCCGCTCTCCAGGAACGCGGCGCCGTCGCGCAGGAACGAGATCTCGGTGCTCAGCAGCTCCAGCCGGAGCTGCCCGGGCGGGTCGGTGTCGTCGACCAGGGTCAGTGCCCGGCCGACGTGGCTGGCCGCGGCGTCGAGCACGTGCAGGGCGTACGCCCGGCGGGCCGCCCGGTGCAGCGCCTCGCGGGCCGGCGGGGCGTAGCGGGAGGTGTCGACGCCGAGGGTACGGGCGATCTCGTGGGCCGCCCAGCGGTGGTGGGCCAGCACCTCGGCGAGGTCGGTGTCCCGCCCGCCGGACAGCGTGTCGAGCCAGTCGGCCGTCCGCTCGTGCCGGGCGACCCGGTCGGTGCGCGGCAGCCGCTGGTAGCAGACGTCGCGGACCAGCACGTGCCGGAACCGGAACTCCGACTGGCCGGCCATCGTCGACGTCGCCTGCTCGTGGACCATGTCGCGCTGCTCGAGCCGGCGCAGCGACCGTTCGACCGACTCGACCGGCCGGCCCAGCGCGGCGGCGACCGCGCCCGGCCAGAACTGCATCCCGACCACCGAGGCGGCCAGCAGTACGGTCCGGTCCTTGGCGTCGAGCAGGTCGACCCGGTTGGCGATGACGCCGTGCACGCTCTCCGGCATCGGCAGGTCGTGCTGGCGGTCCAGCGACCAGCCGCGACCGGTCTGGCGCAGCGCGCCCTGCTCGATGAGCATCCGGACGTATTCGTGGGCGTAGAGCGGGTTGCCGTCGGCGACCTCGACCAGCGGGGTCAGCATGTCGGCGGAGAACGCCGCCTGCCCGAACAGGTGCGAGTAGAGCGCGGCGATACCGGTGGCGCGCAGCGGCGACAGGGTGATGGTCAGCCCGCCGGTGGTGGCCCCGGCCCAGGTCGGGTCGCGGTCGACCAGTTCGGGCCGGGTGGTGCACAGCAGCATCAGCGGCACCTCGCGCGCCGACGAGCCGAGCAGTTCGATGAAGCGCAGCATCGCCTCGTCGGCCCAGTGCAGGTCCTCGAAGACCAGCACGGTCGGCCGCCGGGACGCCAGCGCGACCAGGAACCGGCGCCACGCCGACTCGGTCTCCTCGGCCGGCAGTTTCGCGGCGGCCAGCCCGACCAGCGGCCGCAGCGCGTCGGCCAGCCGCTCGGCCTCGGCCGGCCCGACGAGCTCGGCCAGCGCGGCGTCGAGCCGGCGGGCGGCGGCCTCGGCCGGGTCGGTGTCGAGGATGCCGGCCTCGGCCTTGACGATGTCGGCCAGCGCGGCGAACGTGACGTTCTCGCCGAACGGCGGGCACCGGCCGGTGTGCCAGGTCAGCGGCTGGTCGATCAGCCGGTCGGCGTTGCGGAAGAGTTCGCGGACCAGGCGGCTCTTGCCGATCCCGGCCCGCCCGAAGAGCGTCACCAGTTGCGGCATCCGCTCCCGGATCGACCGGTGCAGGGCGTTGACGAGCAGGCTCAGCTCGTGTTCGCGGTCGAAGAGCGGGGTGGTGTCGGGCTCGCGGTCCGGCTGCTGCCGCTGCATCGGCGCGACCGCCAGCCACACCTCGGTCGGTGACGACCGGCCACGCAGCGTCACCGGCGGCTGCTCGGCGTAGTTGATGGCGGTGCGGGTCAGCGCGTACGTGTTGCCGCAGACCAGTACCCCGCCGGGCGGGGCCACCGACTGCATCCGCGACGCGGTGTTGACCACGTCGCCGGCGACGATCGCCTGGCCGCCGTCGCGGGCCGCCGCCACGTCGACCAGCGCCTCGCCGGTCGCCACCCCGACCCGGAAGCGCAGCTGGCCGGCGTCGGTGGGCGCGAACCGGGCCAGCACCCGCTGCAGCTCCAGCCCGGCGCGGACGCACCGCTGGGCGTCGGTCTCGGTCGCCACCGGCGCCCCGAACAGCGCCATCACCGCGTCGCCGATGTACTTCTCCACCACCCCGCCGTACTGGCCGACGACCCGGCGGGCGGCGGAGAAGAAGCCGGTCTGCATGGCCCGGACCAGTTCCGGGTCGGCGCGTTCGACGTACGGGGTGAAGTCGATCAGGTCGACGAACAGCACGCTGATCCGCCGGCGGTCCTCCTGGACGGCGGGCGGTGCCGGCGTGCCGGTGCCGCCCACCTTGGACCCGCACCCGGTGCAGAACGCGGCGTCGGCCGGCAGCAGCCGGCCGCACTGCGAGCACGCGGGCGTCAGCTCGGTTCCGCAGCCGGCACAGAACCTGTCGTCGTCGGCTGCGGTCCGGTTGCACCGGGCACATGGGGCGGGGATGCCGTCCTCCTGCATGCGACACGTCGAGTGGTCGGTGGCGCCGGCGGCCGCGGCTGCGGTCTGCCGGCACTGCGGGGACACCCGGTGCCGGCCGGCGGTGGCGACCCGGCTGGCCGCCCACGCCGAGTATCCATGGGCCGGCAAGCTGTCGGGAACTGGGCTCTTAGCCCATTCGCACTCCCCAACCGGGGTGCCCCGAGGCTACAGTCGGGCAGCTTGTGACTGGCCCGACAGAGGGGGAGTACGTAGATGGTGTATGTCCGGCTTGAGCAGGATTGGACCGACGGGCAGGGCACGACCCACCACGCCGGGTCCAGCGTCGACGTAGACGCGGCCACGCTCGCGGACCTGGAGGCGCGCGGCATCGTGGCCGCCGGTGGCGGCGGCTGGGACGGTCCGGGTGGCGGCGGGGGCGGCGACGACAAGGACTGGGCCGGGCCGACCGGCTGGGCCGGGCCGACCAGCACCCAGCCCTGACACACCGCGATCGCGTCGGGCCGGGCACATGCCCGGCCCGACGCGTTTCAGCGGTCGGGCATGCCGGCGCGGCGGCGCAGGGCGGCGACGTCGGTGACGACGATCCGGCGCCCTTCGGTACGCAGCCAGCCGCGGTTGGCGAACGACCCGATGGCCTGGTTGACGCTCTGCCGTGAGCCGCCGGCCATCTCGGCGAGCTGGCTCTGGTTGAGCTCGATGGTGATCATCGGGGCCTGGCTCTCGCCGGCCAGCCGGACCAGCGTCTTGGCCACCCGACCGGGCAGGTCGAGGAAGACGTGGTCGGCGTTCTGCTCGGTGAGCCGCCGGATGAGCGCGCCGAGCGAGCGCATCACGGCGTCGAGGATGCGCGGGTTGGCGTGCACCAGCTCCATGAACGCGCCCCGGGACAGGGCCAGCGCGGTGCAGTCCTCGATCGCCTCGGCCGAGGCCGACCGGGTCGAGGCGTCCAGGAGGGACACCTCACCCAGTACGTCGGGCGGGCGCGCCACCGTCATCACGGCCCGTTCGCCGGTCGGCGCCGTACGGAACACCGCGACCGCGCCGCGTCGCAGCACGATGAGCGACTCGCCGGGGTCGTTCTCGACGAACAGCAACTGGCCCTTGCGGTAGGTGCGGGGCACCGCCGCGGCGATCACCCGTTGACGCACCTCCGGTTCGAGACCGGCGAACAGTTCGACGCCCGAGAGCGCGTCACCCGGATCCGGCAGGCGAACCTCCACGGTCCAACCCCTCCCCGGTAAGCAACATGGTCATGTGCCGGCTCACCCGGCCGCCGGGTCCACTTCGGTCGGCGGCGGGCGGATGAACGGACCATCACACAATAGGCGGTGCGAGTGTCAACATCAGATCATGACGCTCCTGTCGGGTGGTGTACACCCCTGGGATCGATTACGTGACAGTCCTGTGCCCTTGTCTCGGGACATGCTGTGCGCGGATCCGCCGACGGGTGGGGGCCGCACGGGGGCGCGGCGGATCGGCGCCGAGGGGAACCGCGGCCGGCCGGAAGGTGGCGCACCAGCGCGCCACCTTCCGCCGGACGTGTCGTGACCGTTGAAGATCGGCTGGCGGCCCGGGCGGGTGCCGGGCCGACCGGACCCCGTCACCCCGACCCCCGTACGCCGGTTCGCCGCGGCCGGCGGGACACGGCCGGCGCGGGCCCACGGTTGGCCGGCGGGTGCCCCGGGAGGCCGCCGTCCGGGCCGGTCGGCGAGGATGGCGGCGATGACTTACCGCTATTTCTACGACTGCGAGTTCATCGAGGACGGGCGCACGATCGACCTGGTGTCGATCGGCGTCGTGGATGAGTTCGGTCGCGAGTTCTACGCCGTGTCCACCGAGTTCGACAGCTCCCGGGCCATCCCGTGGGTACGCCGCAACGTGCTCGACCGGCTGCCGTCGCCGGCCGACCGGGCCTGGCGGTCCCGCGACCGCATCCGCGACGACCTGCTCGAGTTCCTGGTCGAGCCGGTCCGGGGCCGGGCGGGGGAGGAGGTCGAGCTGTGGGCCTGGTACGCGGCGTACGACCACGTCGCGCTCGCCCAGCTCTGGGGGCCGATGACCGCCCTGCCCCGGCAGATCCCGCGGTTCACCAAGGATCTCCGTCAGCGGTGGGACGACCTGGGCCGCCCGGCGCTGCCGAAGGCCCCGGCCGACCAGCACGACGCCCTGGTGGACGCCCGGCACAACCTGGCCCGCTGGCAGACCCTCTCCCGCCTGCCGAGATCCGCGTGATCAGGGGCCAAGTCGCGCGTGTCGTCGGCGCGTCGTGGTCACAGCTTCCTGATCACGGCGATCATGGCGGGACACGCTGGATTCACCCATAGCGGGGCGACTACAGTGCGCAATGACGGCCCGCCCCGGGCCGGCAACGATGCCGAGACTTCGCTCCTGGGGCTTGGATGGGCTTACCTTTAGCTCCTGGAGGATCAGCAGATCATGCGTATCGGCGTGCTCACCGGTGGTGGTGACTGCCCAGGTCTGAACGCGGTGATCCGGGCTGTGGTGCGCAAGGGCGTCGCCACCTACGGTCACGAGTTCGTTGGCTTCCGTGACGGCTGGCGTGGCCCGCTCGAAGGGCTGACCCGGCCCCTCGGCATTCCGGAGGTCCGGGGCATCCTGCCGCGCGGCGGCACCATCCTCGGCTCCTCCCGGACCAACCCGTTCAAGATCGAAAACGGGGTCGAGCGGATCAAGAACAACCTCGCCGAGCAGGGCGTCGACGCGCTCATCGCGATCGGCGGCGAGGACACCCTCGGTGTCGCCACCAAGCTCCACGAGCTGGGCGTGCAGGTCGTCGGCGTGCCGAAGACGATCGACAACGACCTCGGCGCCACCGACTACACCTTCGGCTTCGACACCGCGGTCAACATCGCGATGGAGGCCATCGACCGGCTGCACACCACGGCCGAGAGCCACCACCGCACCCTCGTCGTCGAGGTGATGGGCCGGCACGCCGGCTGGATCGCGCTGCACGCCGGCCTGGCCGGCGGCGCCAACGTCATCCTGCTGCCGGAGCGGCAGTTCGACGTCGACCAGGTCGCCAACTACGTCGAGAAGCGCTTCGAGAAGCAGTACGCGCCGATCGTCGTCGTCGCCGAGGGCGCCCAGCCGCTCGACGGCCAGATGGTCCTGCACAACCAGGAGCTCGACGCCTTCGGCCACGTCCGCCTCGGCGGCATCGGCCAGTGGCTCGCCGAGCAGATCGAGGCCAAGACCGGCAAGGAGGCCCGCACCGTCGTGCTCGGGCACATCCAGCGCGGTGGCACGCCGAGCGCCTTCGACCGGGTGCTCGCCACCCGGCTCGGCCTCCAGGCGATCGACGCGGCCAACGAGGGCGACTGGGGCAAGATGGTCGCCCTCCAGGGCACCGACATCGCGCGGGTGCCGCTGGCCGAGGCGACCCGGGAGCTCAAGACCGTCCCGCTGGAGCGCTACACCGAGGCCGAGGTCTTCTTCGGCAGCTGATCCGTGCGGTCCACCGCGACCCGCCCGGCCCGCCGTACCCGGCGTGGCCGGGCAGGTCGTGGCGGTACCGAATCGCGCCCGACGCGGGCTCGCCGCGCGAGGTCCGGCCGGGTCGTGCGGTTGACAGGCTGATACGTCCGGCACCGGGCGGTGCGGTGGAACTACGTGCGGCACCGGGCGGTGCCGGTGGAACGGAACGAGGTGGCAGGCGTGACGGTTGGCGTCCACACGGTGGCGGTGATCGGCACCGGCAAGATCGGTGAGTTGATGCTCTCCGGGCTGCTGCGCGCCGGCTGGCCGGCCGGCAAGCTCCTGGCCACCACCCGCCGGCCCGAGCGCGCCGACGAGCTGGCCGTCCGCTACGGCGTACGGGTCGTCGACAACCTCACCGCGATCGTCGAGGCCGACGTGCTCGCGGTGGCGGTCAAGCCGCAGGACGCCGCCAGCCTGCTCGACGACATCGGCCCCAAGGTGCCCGCCGACAAGCTGGTGATCTCGCTGTGTGCCGGCCTGCCCACCGCGTTCTTCGGCCGCCGGCTGCCGGAGAACACCCCGGTCGTCCGGGTCATGACCAACACCCCGGCGCTGGTCGACCAGGCCATGACGGCGATCTCGGCCGGCCCGCACGCGACCGCCGAGCACCTGGCCCTGGCCGAGGAGATGTTCACGCCGCTGGGCGCGACCATCCGGGTGCCCGAGTCGCAGCAGGATGCCGTCACCGCGCTGTCCGGCTCCGGGCCGGCGTACTTCTACCTGCTGGTCGAGGCGATGGTCGACGCCGGCATCCTGCTCGGGCTGCCCCGCCAGGTCGCCCACGAGCTGATCGTGCAGACCGCCATCGGCTCGGCGGTCATGCTCCGTGACTCCGGCGAGCACCCGGTGAAGCTGCGCGAGGCCGTCACCTCGCCGGCCGGCACCACGATCTCGGCGATCCGCGAGCTGGAGAACCACGGCGTACGCGCCGCGATGCTCGCCGCCCTCGAAGCCGCCCGCGACCGGGCCCGCGAGTTGGCCGCGCAGACCGAGAACTGATTCATTCACGCGCCCCGGACCGCGCCCGTCCGGCCCGCGTCCGATTCACTCACGCCACGGCTATTCCCCCGGCGGCCGTGGGGCACTAAATTCATCACTAGCGGTAGCGACATCGATACTCTTCGGAGGTCTGATCTCCCCGTGCCGGGCCGCGACTTCCCCCGCGCCGGCACCGGAGCCGCCCAGGACCGATCCGGCCCCCCATCGGATCGGCGCTCGGCGGCTTCCCCGGAGGCGGCCGACGTCGTGGGTTCGCGCGAGCGTCCAGCGGCGTTCCGGCTCCGGATGGCGGTGGACGGGTCGCCGCTGTGGTGGACGGCAGCCGGCCGTCCGGCGCGGGCCCGGTGACCCTCCACCGTCGTGGAGCCGGCGAACGGCCAGTAACCTGCCCGACCGACGGATGGCGCATACTGTCCGTCGTGTTCACCATCGCCCAGGCGCGCCATCTGATCGCCACGCTGCGCCCACGGATCGACGAACTCATCACGCTCCGCGCCGACCTCGCCGAACTGCGCGCCGACCTCGCCGACGGCGCCGGCAGCCCGCGCGGCGGACTGCCGGAGATCAAGGGGCTCGAGGCACGCATCCACGGCATCGTCGAGGAGTTCAACGAGCACGACATCCAGGTCAAGGGCCTGGCCCCGGTGCTGCTCGACTTCGCCGGTGAACGCGACGGGCGCCCGGTGCTGTGGTGCTGGTTGGAAGGGGACACCGACATCCGGTGGTACCACCGCCTGGAGTGCGGCTTCCCCGGCCGCCGCCGCATCTGATCCATCCCGCCGGCACCGGCGCCCACCCACCGAATTCCCACCGGCCGGCGACGGTCACCGGTGTCGTACCGCTGCTCTAACCTCGGCCCGGTCCACGCGGCCGGCGCGTGGCGGGAGCAGACGGGGAGAAGGCATTGGGCACCTGGGACATCGGACCGTTCGACAACGACAGCGCCGCCGACTGGAGCGGGCGGCTCCACGACGCCGCCCCGGCCGAACGGGCCGGGATCGTCGAGCGGGCGCTGCGCGACGTCGAGACGGAAAGCGGGTATCTCGACTGTGACGTCGCCGCCGACGCGGTCGCCGCGGCCGCCGTGGTCGCGTCGCAGCTGCCCGGCGGGCCGAAGATCGAGTCGGCGTACGCGCCGGACTTCCTGACCGGTGGCGAGTCCCTGCCCCTGCCCGAACACCTGCCGGCGCTGGCGGTGCGGGCCCTGGACCGGATCGTCGCCGACGAGTCGGAGTGGCGGGATCTCTGGGCCGACTCCGGCGCGCTCGACAAGGCGGTGGCCGAACTCGGGCCGATCCGGGTCGCCCTCGACCGGCGCGGCCCGCTGGCCGGCGCCGCCGGCTGACCGGGGCACCACCGCTGGCGGGCGTCGCGGGCTGCACGGCGCCACCGGCCGATCCGCCCGCCCGGCGCCCCTGATCCGCCCGCCCGGCGGCGGCCGGGCGGGCGTCGGTCCCGCTAGCGGGGCAGCACCTTCTCGAACGCGGCGGCCAACTCCGCCGAGTCCGGCTCCACCCGTGGGCTGAACCGGCCCGCGACGGTACCGTCCGGGGCGATCAGGAACTTCTCGAAGTTCCACCGCACGTCGCCGGTGTGCCCCTCGGCGTCGGCCGTGTCCACCAACTCGACGTAGAGCGGATGCCGGTCCGGCCCGTTGACGTCGACCTTCTCCGTCAACGGAAACGTCACGCCGTAGTTGACCTCGCAGAACTCGGCGATGTCCGCCGCGTTGCCCGGCTCCTGGCCGGCGAACTGGTTGCAGGGCACGCCGAGCACCACCAGCCCGCGTGGTCCGTACGTCTCGTGCAGCTTCCGCAGGCCCGCGTACTGCGGGGTCAGGCCGCACCGCGAGGCCACGTTGACCACCAGCAGCGCGTTGCCGCGGTACTGGGCGAGGTTCGCGGGGCCGCCGGCGAGGGCGTCGATCCCGGTGTCGAAAACGGTCATGACGGTGACGTTACCGGCCGGTCGGGCCGATCGGGTGGGTGGTGGTCGCAGGGATGGTGGCCAGCGCCGGCCGACCGGCGCCGACCTCAGGAGAACCGGTAGCGGACCTCAAGACATCCAGAAATCTAAAAATGGACATCTTGACGAAGTGTTAAATCCGTGAGTAGCGTCTCACTAGCTTTTTGGAAAGTTTCCTAACTGTTTGGGGAGACGCCACATGAAGAGATCCCTGCGCCGCGCGATGTGGGCCGGCGCCGTGGCGGCGCTGGTCGTCGCCGCGGTCCCGGTCACGTCGGCCTTCGGTGCCGGCAGCCTCACCACCACGTTCGCCGCCTCCTCGGACTGGGGCTCCGGTCACGAGGTCAGGGTCACCGTCACCAACGGCACCAGCAGCCCGGTCAACACCTGGCGGATCGAGTTCGACCTGCCGGCCGGCACCACGATCAGCAGCTTCTGGGACGCCGACGTGACCCGCACCGGCAACCGCGTCGTGGCCGTCAAGAAGAGCTGGGCCGGCGCGCTCGCCGCGGGTGCCTCGACCAGTTGGGGCTACATCGGGACCGGCGCCTACCGGGCCCCGACCAACTGCACCATCAACGGCGCGGCCTGCGGCGGCGGCACCCCGCCGACCACCCCGCCCCCGACCACCGCGCCGCCCACGACCGCACCCCCGACCACTCCGCCGCCCACCACTCCGCCGCCGACCACCCCGCCGCCGCCCGGCGCCAAGAAGGTCGTCGGATACTTCGTGCAGTGGGGCACCTACCAGCGCAACTACCAGGTGAAGAACATCCACACCAGTGGTTCCGCCGCGAAGATGACGCACATCCTGTACGCCTTCGCCAACACCACCGGCGGTCGCTGCACCATCGGTGACAGCTACGCCGACTACGAGAAGGCGTTCACGGCGGCGGACAGCGTCGACGGTGTCGCCGACACCTGGGACCAGCCGCTGCGCGGCAACTTCAACCAGCTCAAGAAGCTCAAGCAGATGTACCCGCACCTCAAGGTCATCTTCTCGGTCGGCGGCTGGACCTGGTCCGGCGGCTTCACCCAGGCCGCGCAGAACCCGCAGGCGTTCGCCGACTCCTGCTACAACATGGTCAACGACTCCCGCTGGGCGGGCGTGTTCGACGGCATCGACATCGACTGGGAGTACCCGAACGCGTGTGGCCTGACCTGTGACAACAGCGGCCCGAACGCCTTCAAGAACGTGATCTCGGCGCTGCGGACCAAGTTCGGCCCGAACCGGCTGGTCACCGCGGCGATCACCGCCGACGGCAGCAACGGTGGCAAGATCGACGCGGCCGACTACGCCGGTGCGGTCAACAACCTCGACTGGATCATGCCGATGACGTACGACTACTTCGGCGCCTTCAACGCCCAGGGTCCGACGGCCCCGCACTCGCCGCTGACCTCGTACACCGGCATCCCGCAGGCCGGCTTCAACTCCGACGCGGCGATCCAGAAGCTGAAGAGCAAGGGCGTCCCGGCCAGCAAGATGCTGCTCGGCGTCGGCTTCTACGGCCGCGGCTGGACCGGCGTCACCCAGACCGCGCCCGGCGGCACGGCGACCGGCCCGGCGCCGGGCACCTACGAGCAGGGCATCGAGGACTACAAGGTCCTCAAGAACACCTGCCCGGCGACGGCGACCATCGCCGGCACCGCGTACGCCAAGTGCGGCAGCAACTGGTGGAGCTACGACACCCCGAGCACCATCACCGGCAAGATGACGTACAGCAAGAACCAGGGGCTCGGCGGGGCGTTCTTCTGGGAACTCTCCGGTGACACCAGCAACGGCGAGCTGATCACCGCGATCCGTAACGGCCTCAACTAGGACGGCCCCGCCCGAGGGCGGGGTCGACAACCAGACGGTCCCGTCCGGGGGCGGGCCGACGCAGGAATCCCCACAGGGGCGGGGAACCGGGTTTCCGGTTCCCCGCCCCGCGTCGTCGTACCGGAATATCGGTCGCGGGCCGCGACGTTGTCGCCTACCGTGACCACCATGTTCGGCACCGTCGGCTTCGGACGGCCCGCAGGTCCACACCTGCCGGCCGTCGTCGACGTGTGCGCGTGGTTCGCGGATACCCGAGGCTGACCCTCCTCCATCCCGAGCAGAACCACGGAGGAGGGTGGCCCGTCAGTACGGCGCCGCCCCTTTTCTTCTGGCGGCCCCGTCCCGCGCGGTTCTGACGCGTGCCGGTCCCGGCAACCGCCCGCGTACGTCGCCCGCCGACCCCGAACCTCCACAGTGGAGCTTCAGCATGGCCAAGAGCCAGTTCTCGCGTACGAAACCGCACCTCAACATCGGCACGATGGGGCACGTCGACCACGGCAAGACGACCCTGACCGCCGCCATCACCAGGGTCCTCGCCGACCGCGACCCGGCCGCCAACCGGTACGTCTCCTTCGACGGCATCGACCGGGCGCCGGAGGAGGTCGCGCGGGGCATCACCATCAACATCGCGCACGTCGAGTACGAGACCGCGACCCGGCACTACGCCCACGTCGACATGCCGGGCCACGCCGACTACGTGAAGAACATGATCACGGGGGCGGCGCAGGTCGACGGGGCCATCCTCGTCGTCTCCGCGCTCGACGGCGCGATGCCGCAGACCCGCGAGCACGTCCTGCTCGCCCGGCGGGTCGGTGTGCCGTACCTGGTGGTGGCGATGAACAAGGCCGACGCCGTCGACGACCCGGACCTGCTCGACCTGGTCGAACTCGAGGTCCGCGAACTGCTCGGCGAATACGGCTTCCCCGGCGACGAGGTCCCGGTCGTACGCGTCTCGGCGCTGCGCGCCCTCGAGGGCGACCCGCGGTGGATCGCGTCCGTCGTGGAACTGCTCGACGCCGTCGACCGGTACGTCCCGGTGCCACCTCGCGAGCTTGGCGAACCGTTCCTGATGCCGATCGAGAACGTGCTCACCATCTCCGGGCGGGGCACCGTGGTCACCGGCGCGATCGAGCGCGGCACGCTGCGGGTCGGCGACGCCGTCGAGGTGGTCGGGCTCGGCCCGACGCTGTCCACCGTCGCCACCGGGCTGGAGACGTTCGGCCGCTCGTTGCCGGTCGCGGAGGCCGGCGACAACGCCGCCGTCCTGCTGCGCGGGGTCAAGCGCGACCAGGTGCAGCGGGGCCAGGTGGTGGCGCTGCCCGGCAGCGTCACGCCGCACCTCCGGTTCGGTGCGCGGCTGTACGCCCTGACCACCGCCGAAGGGGGGCGGCACACGCCGTTCCTGGCCAACTACCGGCCGCAGTTCTATTTTCGGACGACCGACGTGGTCGGGGCGATGCGGCTCGGCGACGACACGCAGATGGTCATGCCGGGCGACACCGTCGACCTGACGGTGGAACTGGGCCGTCCGGTCGCGATGCACGTGGGCCTCGGGTTCGCGGTCCGCGAGGGCGGCCGCACCGTGGCCGCCGGCACGGTGACCGCCCTGCTCGACTGACTCCGGCCTGTCGCGCGGCGGCCTAGTCCGTCGCGCGGCGCGGCCTGTCGCGCGGCTCAACCTGTCGCGCGGCGGAGGCCCGGGCCGCCGCGCGACGGACCGGGCCGTGGCGGACCGGGCCGTGGCGTGGATCAAGGGCTTGTCGGGGCAGAACGTGCCTGTTCTGCCCCGAACATCCCCTTGATCGGCGGGCCGGGGCGGGCGGACGGGAGGCCGGGGCGGGCGGACAGGGGGCGGGTCGGCCGGGCAGGGGGCGGTGGGGCGGTCGGGGGTCGATGGGGGGGCGGGGGTGTGGGAGACTCGGGCGGAATGCGGTCGTGGGGAGGGCGTGTGCGTCGGGGCGGGGTGCTGTTCGGGGCCGTGCTCGCGGCGGCGCTCGCCGGCTGCGGCTCGCAGGAGCCGTCGGGGCCCGACCCCGGGCAGTTGGCCCGCGAGCGGGTGCAGACCTACCTCGACGCGATGAAGGTCAAGGACGTCGCCGCCGGCCGGGCCCAGCTCTGCGCCGGTATGCACGCCACCTTCGACCGGATCGCCACCGGTCCCAACGGTGACTTCGCCGCACATTTCGTGGTCACCGACGCCACCGTCACCGGCGGTCAGGCCGTCGGCGCCGACCAGCGGGTCGACGCCGCCGTCATGGTCACCGCCGCCGGTGATCCCCGGCTGGTCGGCCTGGTCTTCACCCTCAGCCACGTCGACGGGCACTGGTGCATCGCGGACGAGGAGACCGGCGCGCCGCCGACCGCGTACCCCTCGCCGTCACCGGACGGCACGGCCAGCCCGTCGCCGTCACCGGACGGCCCGAGCCCGTCGGCGGCACCGGCCGGTCCGGGCGCGGTCCCCAGCCCCCGGTAGGGCCCATCTCACGCTGCGAAACGCGCACCCTCGGCAACCGTCCGGACGGGTGTCCGCCGTACGCTTGCTCGCATGCGCCAAGAGTGGCACCAGTTGAGCCATCCCGGGGTCGGTAACCCCGGCTTGCAGACCACCCGCCCCTCGACCGATTCCGCCGAGGACGCCGCCCTCGGGCTCGACCGGTGGCGCGACCTGCCCCGGGCGCAGACCCCGCCGTGGCCGGACCCGGCCGCCGTCGCCGACGTCTGCCGGGTGCTCGACAACGTGCCGTCGATCGTCGCGCCGTACGAGGTCGACCTGCTGCGCGAGCGGCTGGCCCTGGTCTGCGACGGCAAGGCGTTCCTGCTCCAGGGCGGCGACTGCGCGGAGACGTTCGTCGACAACACCGAGAGCCACCTGCTCGCCAACGCCCGCACGCTGCTGCAGATGGCGGTGGTGCTGACGTACGGGGCGTCGCTGCCGGTGGTGAAGGTGGCCCGGGTCGCCGGGCAGTACACCAAGCCGCGGTCGTCGCCGACCGACGCGCTCGGCCTGCCGGCCTACCGCGGCGACATGATCAACTCGCTGGAGGCGACGGCGGAGGCCCGGGTCGCCGACCCGCAGCGCATGATCCGGGCGTACGCCAACTCGGCGGCGGCGATGAACATGCTCCGGGCCTACCTCAGCGGTGGCCTCGCCGACCTGCACGGCCTGCACGACTGGAACAAGGACTTCGTCCGCAGTTCGGCCGCGGGCGAGCGCTACGAGGCGATCGCCCGCGAGATCGACCGGGCGCTCGCGTTCATCCAGGCGTGCGGGATGACCGACGACGAGGCGCTGCGCAAGGTCACCCTCTTCTGCTCGCACGAGGCGCTCGCGCTGGAATACGACCGGGCGCTGACCCGGGTCTCCGACAACCGGGCGTACGGCCTGTCCGGGCACTTCCTCTGGGTCGGCGAACGCACCCGCCAGCTCGACGGCGCGCACATCGACTACATCTCCCGGATCGCCAACCCGGTCGGGGTCAAGCTCGGCCCCGGCACCAGCCCCGAGCAGGCGATCGAGCTGTGCGAGAAGCTCAACCCGGACAACGTCCCGGGCAAGCTCACCCTGATCAGCCGGATGGGCAACCACAAGGTACGCGACGCGCTGCCGCCGATCGTCGAGAAGGTGACCGCCGCCGGCGCCCGCGTGGTGTGGCAGTGCGACCCGATGCACGGCAACACCCACGAGTCGTCCAACGGCTACAAGACCCGGCACTTCGACCGGATCGTCGACGAGGTGCTCGGCTACTTCGAGGTCCACCGGAACCTGGAGACCCACCCCGGCGGTCTGCACGTCGAACTCACCGGCGAAGACGTCACCGAGTGCCTCGGCGGCGCCCAGGCGATCCAGGACATCGACCTGCCGGGCCGCTACGAGACCGCCTGCGACCCCCGGCTCAACACCCAGCAGTCGCTCGAACTGGCGTTCCTGGTCGCGGAGATGCTCCGTGGCTGAACCGACCGGGCGCCCCGTCGTCGACCTGCGCTCCGACACCGTCACCAAGCCCACCCCGCCGATGCGCGCGGCGATGGCCGCCGCCGACGTCGGCGACGACGTCTACGCCGAGGACCCGACCGTCAACGCGCTCGAAGCCCACGTGGCGGAACTCTTCGGGCACGAGGCGGCGCTGTGGGCCCCGACCGGCTCCATGGCCAACCAGATCGCGCTGCAACTGCTCGTACCGCCGGCACACGAACTGCTCTGCGACGCCGACGCGCACGTGGTGACGTACGAGATGGCGGCCGCGGCCGCGTACGGCGGGATATCGACTCGGACCTGGCCGGCCGTCGGCGCCGACGTCGACCCCGAGACGGTCGCGGCGATGATCCGCCCCGACGGCTACCACGCGGTGCCGACCCGGGCCATCGCCGTCGAGCAGACCCACAACCGGGGCGGCGGCGGGGTGGTCCCGCTGGCCACCCTGCGTGCCCTGCGCGGCATCGCCGACCGGGCCGGCGTCGCGCTGCACTGCGACGGCGCCCGGATCTGGCACGCGCACGTCGCCGACGGCGTGCCGCTGAAGACGTACGGCGAACTGTTCGACACCCTGTCGGTCTGCCTGTCCAAGGGCCTCGGCGCGCCGGCCGGCTCGGTGATCGTCGGCAGCGCCGAACGGATGGCCCGCGCCCGGGTGATCCGCAAGCGGATGGGCGGCGGACTGCGCCAGGTCGGCGTGCTCGCCGCCGCCGGCCGGTACGCGCTCGACCACCACGTCGAGCGGCTCGCCGACGACCACGCCCGCGCCGCCCGGCTCGCCGAGGCGATCGCGCCGTTCGGTGTGCTGGCCGGCCCGGTACGCACCAACCTCGTGCCGCTGGACCTGTCGAAGTCGCCGCTCGACGCCGCCGGCGTGGCGGCCGCCGCCCGTGCCGAAGGCGTTCTCGTGTCGGTCCTCGGCCCGTACGTCGGCCGCCTGGTCACCCACTACGAGGTCGACGACGCCGGCATCGACCACGCCATCGAGGTGCTGACCCGCGTCCTGCGCGGCTGACCACAAACGAAAAGCCGGGCCCGCGTCACGCGGGCCCGGCTTCTTCGCGTACGGGTATGTCAGACCTCGGGGTGCTCGGTCACGTTCTGGAGGTAGATCGCCTCGCCGAGCTTCTCGATCAGCCCGAGCTGGGTCTCCAGGTAGTCGACGTGGTGCTCCTCGTCGGCCAGGATGTCCTCGAAGATCCTCGCCGAGGTGGTGTCACCGATCGAGCGCATGTATTCGATGCCGCGGCGCAGCCGGTCGACCGCCTCGACCTCGATCTTCATGTCGCACTCGAACTGCTCCTTGACCGTCTCGCCGATCCGCAGCGCGAAGAGCTTCTGGTAGTTGGGCAGGCCCTCGAGGAACAGGATCCGGTCGGTCAGCACCTCGGCGTGCTTCATCTCGTCGATGGACTCGTGCCGGGTGTGTTTCGCCAGCTTGGTGTAGCCCCAGTTCTCCTGCATCTTGGCGTGCAGGAAGTATTGGTTGATCGCGGTGAGTTCCGCGGTGAGCTGCTCGTTCAGAAACTCGATTACCCGGCTGTCGCCTTGCATGACAAAACCCCCACAAGAGTTACCTGTGGGGTAAGCCTACTCGGCCGTAGGGATCAGGCCGCGATCGTGACGAGCGTGTCGGTGCCGGTCTCCTCCTCGATCAGGTCACAGATGCGGTCCAGGCAGGTGCCGCAGCCGGTGCCGGCGCCACAGGAATCCCCGACAGACTCCTCACAGTGCGCGCCGAGGCGGATCGCGGTGCGGACCTCGCCTTCGCGGACGCGCGCGCAGATGCAGACGTACATGAGGGGTGCCCTCCTGCGGTTAGGCTGACCTCAGTAAGGCTGCCCTAAAGGGGGCCGTTCACGCAAGGAGTCCGTGAGATATCACCCTGATCGGAGGAGTTGGACTGTGCTGGCTGGTCCTCGCTCCGCTCGGACGGCTCGCTCCGCTCGGATGGCTCGCTCCGCTTCGCGCCGCCTGGATGCACCGTCTTCGCCCTGCGGGCCGCGACCGCTTCGCGGCGCGGTCCTCGGGCTCCAGACGGTGCGG
>NZ_JBFBCH010000004.1:0-79067 GCF_040683055.1 Polymorphospora sp. NPDC051019
CGTGGACACACGCCTCGTGCGACGCAGTTGTGCGTTCTCCCAGTTCAGGCGGCGTTTTCAGTGAGTCGTTTGTCTACGAACTGCGGAACTCGGGCGTGCCGGTGTTCCGCGACGACAAGGGCAACCTGCTCGACCAGCCGTACCGGACGTCGTTCCTGACGGCGGCGGCACCGAACCTCGGCGCGATCGCGCGCAACCAGCCCGGGCACGTCGGCGACGTGCCGGCGGTGCTGGCCGCCCGCGCCCGTCGGGTACTCGATGTCGCCGCCGCCCACGGTCACCGGACGCTCGTGCTGGGCGCGTGGGGCTGCGGGGTGTTCCGCAACGACCCGGCGACGGTCGCCGACGCGTTCGCCACCGCGCTGCGGGCCGTCGACCGGTTCGACCACGTCGTCTTCGCCATCCACGACAACCTTCCGGGTACGCCGGTCTACGCCACGTTCAGGAGGCACTTCGGGACATGACCGACAGCCTGGAGACACTGATCCGGTCGAACGACTGGCTGATGCGGGTGCTCACCGTCGTCCGCGACGAACGGGTCCCGGACGCCTGGGTCGGCGCGGGGGCGCTGCGCGACCTGGTCTGAGGTGAGCGGTACGGGTCCGGGTTCCGCCCCGACGAGGTACGCGACGTCGACGTCGCGTTCTTCGACGAAAGCGACCTCAGCCGTGGGTACGACGACCGGGTGACCGCCCGCCTGGGTGAGCGGATGCCCGGCGTCCCGTGGGAGGCCCGCAACCAGGCGGCGGTCCACACCTGGTACGCCACCAAGTTCGGCGGCGACCCGGTCGAGCCGCTGACGTCGATCGCGGACGCGATCGGCACCTGGCCCGAGACGGCCACCGCCGTCGTGGTGCGGCTCGGCCACGACGACCGGATCGAGGTGTGTGCCCCGTTCGGGGTGGCGGATCTCCTCGACGGTGTGTGGCGGCACAATCCGCGACAGGTCACAGTGGACCGGTCGCTGGCCCGGCTCGCCCGGCACCGGCCCGCACAGCGGTGGCCGGGCGTGACCGTGATCCCGCCGGCCTGAGTCGTTCCGGGCGCTGTCGACGGGGCGTCGCCACGCCGGTTCGACACGGCGCGGCCGACACGATGTCTACAGTGGCCTGATGGTGCTGACGAGGGGATGGTTCGGTACGGATCTCGGGCCGTACCGGTGCGACGACGGGACGTACGACTACTTCCCGCCCGACAGCCTGCCGCCGCTGCCGGAGCCGTTGTTCGACGGCCGGTTCGCCTGGCTGGCCGGGGCCCGCGATCCGCGGGTCGCGTACATGCGGCCGATCGACGTGCGGGCGGACGGGGCGTTTCTCGGTACGGGGTTGCCGGATCCGTTCGTGGAGTTCATGAGGCGGCCGGAACTGTCGGGCGCGGTGCCGTCGTGCACGGCTTGCTGGTGGCAGCCACCGGGGCCGCCGGTGCCGAGCCCGGTCGGTGCCGGCGCGAGGCTCCTGCGGTTCCTCAACGACCAGCAGGACTGCCTGTTCTGGTACCTGTACCTGGAACCGGACGGCGGACACCGGGTGGTGGCCGGCGGGATCAACTACGACACCTGGGTCGAGGACGGCGTCGACGAAACGGACGCGGCCGGCGACCTGGTGGAGGTGGCGCCGGACTTCGAACGGTTCGTCTACCGGTTCTGGGTGGAGAACCTGGCCTGGTTCGAGGTGGTCGGCCAGAAGCGGGACTGGGACGCCCTGTCGCCGCCGGTACGGGACTACCTCGCCCATTACCGGTCCGCAGTCGGCTCGTAGTGCTCCCGCGACAGCGATCCGGGCGGGGCTGTCGCGTTGCGGGTCGGTGATTCCGCCAGGCTGAGGCGTCGGGAAGCAACTCACCGCCAGCCGGCTGTGACCTGCGCGAGTTCCTGGTTGATCCCGTCGAGGTCGAAGTGGGCGGGGTCGAATTCGGCCGCTGAGGACAGCCCGAGCCATTCGAGGCGTTCGGCGTGTTCCTCGTGGGTCGGGTCGGCCAGGATTTCCACGAGGCTCTCGTAGCCCCAGATGCCGCCGCAGTCCTCCGGTGGCGCGGTCCGGCGGCCGGCGAGACAGCGGGGATAGCTGATGTCTGCCTCTGCGGCGCGGACCTCTTCCACCACGATGCTGTGTTCCCAGTTGTCGCCGAAGTCGTAGGTGTAGTTCAGGCGGCTGCCCTTACGGGCTGCGACACCGTGCAGCTTCCTGGCTGCGGCGGACCTGATGTCGAGTTCGCGATCCGGGATCCCGTACCGGCCGGCGCCGTTCTCGAACACCCACATGTGGTAGTTCTCCCAGCCGAAAGCGGCCTGGATCACCAGATGCAACTCGTGCAGGCTGGTGTCGGAGGGCACCTCGACCCGTCGCCAGATCGGTGGCCTGGCTCCGTGCAGCGACACCTTCAGCCGGTGCACCGTAGCGGCCGACGACGCTTTTCGGGATACGCGCTTCCGTGTTGACACGTTCCTGTCCGGGCCGGCGTCGGGCAGCAGTGCGGCCCGGCTACGGACCAGGTCCAGGAACATGTCGACGTCCTCGATCTGATCGGGTTCCACCGGGCAGGGCGGTTGCTCCAGGGCCCGGTGCAGGATCGCCCGCGCTTCGGCCGGCTGGTAGTCCGCGAAGCGGAGTCCCTCTTCTGCTGCGGAGATGCGGTAGGCGGCACGGATCTGGTCGGGTTCGTCGGTGGGCCAGCAGTCCTTGACCCCGCCGCCGAGGTCATGGTCGATCAGTACGGCGATGGCGTGCTCGCGCCGCCCGTAGCGGAACGTGACCGCGACCGTCTCCTGCGCCCCCAGGTCGTCCCTGTAGCCGAAGCAGGTTCCGACCTTCGGGTTCCCGAGATCCTTGACCCACGGCCGGTCGGTCAACCCGCCGGCGACGAGCCGGTCGGCGGCCTCAGCGGCTGTGGGCCGTACCGTTGCCGGCCCGATCGCCGCCATCGTTCGCAGGAACGCCAACGCGGCAGCGCCGCCGTATGCGGCCGTGTCTTCGACGAGTGCGGTCAGCATTCCGGCAAACCGGTCCGGGTCGGGTTCGGCGGAGCGGAAGGCGGCGACGAACTCCAGCCCGGATATCTCGGCGGTCAAGGGGTCGACGCCGCGTGCCAGCAGCGGCGTCCACTGAGCGATCAGATTGGGTAGCGCATCGTCGGGGGTCGGCAGCACGTCGGCCTCGGCCAGGCGGGCGAAGATCTCATCCGGGCCGCCGGCGTCCAGCATCCGTAGCACCTCGTCCGGGGCGCCGGCTGCCGCCAGTGCCTGCCGCAGCAGGCCGACCTCGTTGGCCGTCCCACTGGCGGCATCCACGTCGCTGGTGTTCTCGGCCCGGGTGGTACGTCGCTTCGCCATGGGCTGCCATCCTGCCATCTCGGCCCCTGGCAGCGAGCGTCGCCAGCGGTGATCGCCGAGTCCGGTGACCGACGCCGGTAGGGGTGCCCGACGCACCTCGCGTCGACCAACGATGCATACCCGGTATGCTCTCTGGCCATGGCCCCTGATCATCGTCGTGTGGCGCTCGCCGCGGTGGTGGGCGGCTTCCTGCTGGGGTTCCTCGACTTCGTGTGGATCAAGTGGGTGCCGTACCCGTTCGCCGACCTGGGCAACTCCAGCGCCGTGTGGGCGGTGGCGGCCTTCGGCTTCGGCTACTGGGTGCGGTCGGGCTGGCTGCGCGCGGCGCTGGGCGCCGCCGTCGGACTCGTCGTCGCGGTGCCCAGCTACTACCTTGCGGCGACCCTGATCCAGGGCGACGACCTGGCCGTGCTGTGGGCGCCGACGTCGCTGCTCTGGATGTCCTTCGGTGTCGTCGCGGGGATCGTCTTCGGCATCGGTGGGACGTGGGCGCGCGGGTCGGGGTGGCGGCAGGTGGTGGGGACCGCGCTGCCGGGCGCGGTGCTCTTCGCCGAGGCGGGGCTGCTGGCCAGGGACATCGGACACCCGAGCTACGGGATCGATCCGCTGTGGACCGCCCTGATCAACGTCGTGCTCGGTGTCCTGGTCGTCGTCCTGGTCGGCGGGACGAACCGGCGGCGGGCACTCGCCCTGGCCACAGCTGTGCCCTTGGCCGTGGTCGGGTTCGGGGCGTTCCTGGTCGCGGGATTCCGCTGACGGCCGGGCCGGGGTCCGGTCCGGGCGAACCGGTACGCGGGCGGGTGTCGGACGCGGCGGTTAGCATGCCGGCATGGCCGTCGATTTGTTCGCGGGAATACCGGTCAGCGACTACGCGACGTCGCTGGCCTGGTACGAGCGCCTGCTCGGCTCCCCACCGACATTCCTCCCCAATGACATCGAAGCAGTCTGGGAACTCGCGGAACACCGGTACGTGTACATCGAGCAGCGGCCCGACCACGCCGGCCACGCCATGCACACCCTCTTCGTCGACGACTTCGACACCCGCGTGGCAGAGATAGAGGGGCGGGGACTGGAGCCGGCGAAGCGGGAAACCTACGACAACGGCGTACGGAAGACGACCTTCCACGACCCCGACGGCAACGAGATCGGGTTCGGCGGCGCCCCGCTGTGACCGGGCGCCCGCCGCACCCGGTGGGCGTGATCAGGGCTGCCGTTTCCGCTGCGTCGAGCGCCGGTGGGCGTACGCCAGCAGCCGTTCCACCTCCGCCCACGTCCCGGGGCCGGGGTTGCTGACGCTCACCCAGCCCTGTACCGCGTACGCCGGGTGCGGCACGATCACGTCCACGGCGGTGAAGTCGATCCCGTCCCGGTGGTCGGCGAACTGCTCGGGCCCGTAGCCGAACAGCCGCCGGAACTCGTCGCGGCCCGCCTCGATGTTGAGCCGGAACACTCCGGCGCGGTCCAGCCGCGACCGGTCGTCGAAACCGGGGATGTCGTGGGCGACGATGGTGGCGAACGGCCGGTGCCGGTCCGGTCCGGCGAAGAAGAACCGGTCGTCCCAGCCGAGTTCGGGTGCGCCGAGGTCCGGGCCGGCCCGCATCTCGGCGACGTCGGGCAGCTCCAGGATCCGGGCGGCGAGGGCCGCCGCGGCCGGCGAGAACCGCTCGACGTGCCACACCGCGTCACAGTGCGAGACCGTCTCGGCGTCGAGCGGGAAGTATCCCTGCTCGGGCGTCACGTCGGCGCGGACCCGCGCGCCTTCGACGAGCGCGGCCAGCGGGGCGGCGGCGAAGAGCGGACCCTGCCCGGTGGCGGCACCGATCCTGCCCTCGTACGTGTCCTCAGCCGGTGCGTCGAGTTTCAGGGCGACGCTGGCGCCGAGGCTGCCCAGGACAACGGCGTAGCGGTCGCCGAGCAGCGCCGACACGATCGAGCCGGCGCTGGACCATTCGAGGTCCATGTCGGCGAGCCGCCACCTGCTGGGGTGCCGCTGAAGGTGCCGGTTGTTGGCGAAGACCAGGGTCGGGCCGCGGCCCTGTTCCGTCGTACGGATGTCGAGCAGGTTCTCGGCCATCAGGGCGTCCCGTACGGCGAGCAGCCGGGAGGTACGGTCGGCGGCTGGCGCCGGGTCGGCGGCGACGGCGTGGTAGCGCAGCAGGCCGAGGGCGGTCGTGCCGTGCAGCCGGGCACACCGCCAGTCGTCCAGGGTCGAGGCGGCGACCAGCCGGGGTGCGTGCGCGTACAGGGCGGTGAGCAGGTCGTCGGTGAGGATCCGCAGCGTGCCGGCCGCCTCGGACCGGCCGATCGACTTCGCGGCCTCCATCAGCGCGGCCGGGTCGCTCCACCGGGCGTCGTCGCCCAGCAGCCGCTCCAGGTCGTCGACGCCGGCCGGCAGCGGCTCGGTGCCGAGGTGGTTGACGAGATAGTCGCAAAGATGCCGCAGGTAGGGGCCGGGCCCGACGGCGTGGGTCATCTCCAGGGGCGCATCGAAGCCGTGGAACGCCAGCCGCTCCGCCGGCGGAACCGACCCGTTGTACGTCCGCATCCACTCCACGAGTTCGCGGGTGGCGGCGCATGCGCCCAGGCCGTGGGTGAAGCCGTCGGCGAGCACGTCGTCGATGCTCCCGCCGGCACCCCGGACGTAGGTGTCGACGGCCAGCGCGGCGACCCGGTCGGATTCGACGGCGATGGATCGGAAACCCAGCTCGGCGAGGACCTTGACCGCCCCGTTGCGCAGGCGTGGGAAGGCCGGTTCCCCGTGGGTCGGCTCGCCCAGGGCGAGCAGTTCGACGGGGCGGGTACGGGATTCGAGGAAGGACCGGAGGTCGGTAGCCATGACCTCGACCGTATCCTTGAACCTGCTGTCGAGACTTTTCCGATGACTCAGGCTTGGGAGATCCGCTGAAGTCTCAAAACGTGGGGCATGGCCGTCCGGCCGATCTGGGGCGGGCGTACGGCATCTCGGCGCAGACGGTCCGCAACTACGAGCACGCCGGGGTGATCCCGGCCGCGCGCCGTACGCCGAGCGGCTACCGCGTCTACACGCCCGTGCACGCCGGCGCGCTCGGCGCCTATCTGGCGCTGATTCCGGCGTACGGGTACGCGACCGCCGGAACGATCATGCGGGCGGTTCTCCGGGGTGACCTCGACGCCGCCTTCCAGGTGATCGACGCCGGCCACGCCCAGCTGGCCGGGGACCGGGAAACGCTCGACTCCGTCGAGGCTGCCATCGACGTACTCGTCGGCACCCCGGCCGCGCGGCGCCCGGACCGGCCGCTTCCGGTCGGCGCGGTCGCGCACCGGCTCGGGGTCACCGCGGCGACCCTGCGCAAGTGGGAACGCGTCGGCATCCTCACCCCGCAGCGGGACCGGGCCACCCGGCACCGGGTGTACCAGGCCGACGACGTACGCGACGCCGAGCTCGCCCACCTGTTGCGGCGGGGCGGCTATCCGCTGGCCCACATCGCCACGGTGCTGGAACACGTACGCGGCGCCGGTGGCGCCGAACCGTTGGCCAGCTCGCTCGCGGACTGGCGGCGACGGCTCGCCGGCCGGGGCCGGGCGATGCTGACCGCCGCCGCCCGCCTCGACGCTTTCCTGTGCCTGCCCGACGAGCCGACCAGGTAGGCCGTGACCGGCCGGATGCCTGCCCGACGAGCCGGCCACATAGGCCGTGACCGGCCGGAGTGCCGTCAGCCGGCCGGTGCGGCGATCCGGTAGAGGACGTGGCGGCGTACCGGGCCGTCGGGAATGTTCGGGTGGTCGAAGTCCCCGTCGGGATCGCGGGTCATCCCGATCCGCCGCATGACGGCCTCCGACCGCTGGTTGCCGACCGCGGTGAACGCCACGATCTCCGGCAGGGCCAGGGTCCCGAACCCGTACGCCAGGCAGGCGCGGGCGGCCTCGCTGGCGTATCCGTGTCCCCACGCCGTACGGCGCAGCCGCCAGCCGGTCTCGACGCCGGTGAACGGCATGTTGGCACGGATCGGGTTCAGGCCGGTGAACCCGATGAACTCACCGGTCGCGGCGACCTCGACCGCCCACCAGCCCCAGCCGCGCTCTTCCAGGCCGGCCTGGAAGAGGGCCACCGCGGCCGTGCTCTTCTCGCGGGTCTCCACGTTCGGGAAGAACTCACGCACCTGCGGGTCGGCGTTCATTTCCGCCCACGGGTCCAGGTCGGAGTCGCGCCAGTGCCGTAGCAGCAGCCGTTGGGTTCTCAGTTCTCCCATGCCGGCACTCTAGCTTCCGTGATCGCGACAAACCGGGTGGCGCGGCCGCACCGGTCCCGCGATCCTGGTGACGTCGCTCGATGCCGTGCCCGCCCTCGACCCGCAGGAGACGCCCGTGACCGACGAGGCGGCCGCCCCGCCGGCACCGGCCCACCACGGCGGCCGGGGGCCGGCGACGACCTCGGAGCGGCCCGCCCGGGCCGGCATCGGCGTCCTCGTCACCGCCGCCGGTGCCGACGCCGTCGCAATGGGCGTGATCCTGCCCGCCCTGCCGTTCATCGTCATCGCGATGCACGGCAGCGCGTTCGGGCTCGGCATCCTGCTCGCCGCCGCCAGCGTCGCCACCCTGGTCGCCGCCCCGGTCTGGGGCGCCCTCGCCGACCGGTACGGCACCCGACGCCTACTCCTGATCGCCCCACTCGTCGCCGCCGCCGGCCATGTCGTCTTCGCCTTCTCCACCAACTACCCGACCCTGTTCGTCGGCCGGGTCGTCGCCGGCCTCGGCGCGGCGGTGGCGCTGCTCGCGCAGACGCACGCCGCCCGGATCGTCGCCGACGCCGACCGGGCCGGCGTCATCGGACGGGTCACCGCCGCACAGGGCGTCGGCAACATCGTCGGCCCGGCGCTGGGCGGCCTCGTCCTGTCGTACGGAACCATCGCCGTCGGGCTCACGGCCGCGGCCGGACCCCTGGTCGCCTGGCTGCTCACCGTCTTCCTGCTGCCGGCCGCCGAGCCCCGGCCGGCCGCCGAGCCCCGGCTGACCGCCCGACCCGGCCGGCAGCGCCGGCTGACCGCCATGGTCACGGCCCTGCGCCAGCGGCGGCTGCGCCGGGCCGCCACCGCGATCCTCGTCGGGTGGCTCTGCTTCACCGGATACGCCACGGTCCTGCCGGTCGAACTCGCCGACCGGCTGGCGATCACCGCCGCCACGTACGGGGTGATCATCGCGATCAGCGGCGTGGTCGCGGTCGTCGTCCGTGGCCTGCTGCTCGGCCGCCTGGTCAGGGCGTTCGGCGAAACCCGGCTGATGGTCGGCGGCGCGGCGCTGATCGCCATGTCGATGCTGCTGGCACCGGTGGTGCCGGCCGGGTGGGCGGTTCCGGTGCTGCCGCTGACCTGGGCGCTGGGTGCCTCGGTGCTGTTCCCGTGCGCGGTCGCCGAGATGAGCCGGATCGCCGGCCCCGACTCGGTCGGGCTGGCCATGGGGGCGGCGGCGATGCTCGCCGGAATCGGTTCGGTCGCCGGCCCGCTCGTCGCCGGAACCGTCCGGACATTCCTGTGGGCGCCGGGGCCGTTCGTCGCCGGTGCGGCGCTGATGCTTGCCGTCGCCGCCCTGGTCGAACCCGGGCCCACGGTCCGGGCGCCGCCGCCGGCGGCTCAGTAGAGTCACCGGGTGGCGCGGGTGCTGGTGACAGGGATGTCGGGCGCAGGCAAGAGCACGCTGCTGGCTGAGCTGTCGCGGCGCGGCCTCTGCTCGCGGGGCGGGCCGAGGTCGTCGTGTCGGGAACCGTGGCGAACCAGGGCCGCTTCTACGACCGGTTCGACCACGTCATCATGCTGACCGCACCACTCGAGGTCCTTCTCGACCGCGTCGCGGCGCGTGCGAGCAATCCGTACGGGAAGACGGCCGAGCACCGGGCGGAGATCGAGCGCTACGTGGGTGAGGTGGAGCCTTTGCTCCGCCGTGGTGCCACCATGGAACTCGACGGCCGCCATCCCATCACGGAACTGGCCGACATCGTCGAGCGGCTGCTCACCACGACCTCCTGAGCGGCGTGTCGCCCGCTTGATTTCTGGAACATCATCTGGGGCATCGGCTAGATTTCTCGCCATGGGTCTGCTGGGTGATGCAGTGGCGGTACTGGACGACCGGGGCGTGCTCAAGCCGCTGGGCGAACTGATCCGGCAGGTGTACCGCCGAGCCGCCGACCGGCACGAGCCGGAACTCGGCGACGACGCGATGAGCTTCGGCACCACCGTATGGCGCAACCTGGCCAACCTCGGCAAGGCCACCTTCGACGGCGTCGAGGGCGTACGGGTCCGGCTGGAGGACAACTCGCTGGAGATCCTCTGCGCCGGCTACGTCGTCCGGCTCTACTCGATGCAGGGCGGGATCGAGTCGATCCGCTGGGAGGGCAGCGAGGTCCGGCTCGGCGGCGCGGTGGAGAACAGCCGCGACCGGCAGCTCGCCTTCGACGACGAGGGACAGAACCCGGAGGTGTTCGCCGGGGTGGTCCCGCCGAAGCGGCACATCCGCATCGCCCACACCGGGGACATCACGACCGGAGAGGCGACCGCGTACATCGGGCTGCCGAGAGACAACCGGGACGGCGGTTCGCCGTGGTTCGAGGTGACGCTCTGGTTCGGCGAGGCCCCGACCGTCGGCACCCCGCTGCCGCTCGTCGTCGCGCAGGACGCGGTGCCGGGGCAGAGCTACGACGAGTTGCCGCTCCCTGAGCTGTCGATCGAGGCCCTGCGGCTGGGCGGCGTGGCCGGCCGTACCGCCGGTCGGCTGGCGTGACGGACGGACCACGACCACCGGTACCCGCCACCGTGGCCGTCGCGGCGTTCGAGCCGCACGCCCTCGGGCTGGCCCGCCGCTGGCGACGGATGCGCAAGAACGAACTGGCCCGGCAGATAGGCGTCACCGCCGCCGCGGTCAGCCAGTACGAGCTCGGCCAGGCCCGCCCGTCTTCGGCGGTGCTGGCCCGGCTGGCACTGGCACTGGGGATGCCGGTCGAGTTCTTCGCCGCCGGCATCCCGACGCCGGCCACGGCCGGGCACGCGCACTTCCGCAGCCTGCGGGCGACCAGCCAGGCGGAGCGGGATCAGGCGGAGGCGTTCGGCGAGATCGCCTGGCGCGTCGTCGAGGTCGTCGGCCGGCACCTGCGGTTGCCCCCGCTGCGGCTGCCGCATTTGGACCTGCCGGAGCCGACGCGGGCGGAGGACGTACGGGCGGCGGCCGCGGCGGCCCGGGAGGCGTTCGACCTCGGCGCCGCGCCGGTGCCACACGTGGTCCGGCTGCTGGAGGCGTACGGGGTGATCGTGCTGGCCCTGCCGGACGTGTCCGAACGCGTCGACGCGTTCTCGCACTGGTACGGCCAGCGGCCGTTCGTCTTTCTCAACCCGGCGAAGAACGACAAGGCCCGGTCCAGGATGGACGCCGCACACGAACTGGGACACCTGCTGCTGCACCATGACGCCGAGCCGGGCAGCCAGATCCTGGAACGGGAGGCGACCGCGTTCGCCTCGGAGTTCCTGGCCCCGAGCCAGGTGCTGGCGGAGGAACTACCGGCCCGGCTCGACTTCGACCGGCTGCACGAGTTGAAGCGCCGCTGGGGGATCAGTCTGAAGGCGCTGGTCTACCGGGGGCACGACCTGGGCGTGTACCGGGAGCACACCTACCGGCGGGGAATGGGCCTGCTCGCCCAGTGGGGATATCCCGAGCCGGGCGACCTCGGCCCCCGCGAACAGCCGTCACTGCTCGGCAGAGCCGCCGAGCTGCTCGAACGGCAGAAGGTCACGGCCGAGAGCCTGGCGGCGCGGGCGGGACTGCCACCGGCACTCGCCCGTACGGTCTTCGACGCCGCGACAGAACATCTTCCCGCGCTGCAACTCGTCCTGGGCCGAGCCTGATCGCGGCGGTGATCGCTACGAGCGGGCGAGCAGCTTTCTGCCCGCACTCCAGGC
Organism: Polymorphospora sp. NPDC051019; assembly: GCF_040683055.1. Lineage (NCBI taxonomy): Bacteria > Bacillati > Actinomycetota > Actinomycetes > Micromonosporales > Micromonosporaceae > Polymorphospora > Polymorphospora sp. NPDC051019. The sequence goes on from NZ_JBFBCH010000004.1 coordinate 11,248, forward strand.
GACGATGTCCAACGCACGCAGTGAGGTGATTCTCGGTGTCGTCGTCAGGCTCACGACGTCAGACCAGAATTCGGGTGCCGCGTTGAGGTCGTCGCGCATGGCCCCGGCCAGCAGGGTCATGAACTCGCTCCACGTCCGATGCTTTGACGGCGGGATCGGAGCGTTCTCCCCATTCTGGTAACAGTGTCCGGCGTACTTGTCGTAGAGCGGAATGAAGGCCGGCCGCTTGCGGTGAAGGATCTTTGCCAAGGTTGTCCCCCGGACGCCGGGGATGCCGGGCGCGTCAAGGACCGAGAACAGCTTGCCGATCGGCGACAGGTCCACTTCGGGAGCAACGATGTCGTTCTTGCCGATCTCGGCGAGTGCCGTCTCCAGCAGGTCGCGGTGGGCCCGCAATCCGTAGTAGCCGCGCAGCGTCACCCCTACGTTGAGCAGCATTGGCGCGAGCAGGTCCGCGTCGTCGAGCTTGTCGGGGTCACCGCCGCCCTCGAAGGCGTCGTACGCCGGGTATGCCCCCTGATAGGCCCGGTCGACCAGGTAGGTCTTCGCGTAGGCCCACGCGTCGTCCTTAAGAATCCGAACTCCACCCACCCTGATGTGCGTCACCGGAAAACGATACGAGCAGCGGGATAATCGCGCGAGGGCAAGGCCGGTGACCGACGCCGGTCACCGGCCTTGCGCTTCACCCGATCGGTTGTGGAGTCAGAGTTTGCCTGCCCCCGCGCCCGCGGTGACGGATGCCTTCACGGTTTCGACGTTGTCGGCGGTGTAGCCGTACGGGAGGGCGGCCACGGAGCCGTTGGTTTCGCACGGTCCGGAGTTGGTGAGCGAGTTGTCGCGCGCGACCAATCGGCCCGGGTCGGAGTCCGCGTACCCGCTCGCCGACCAGCACGCCTGCCGCACGTTCTCGAAGACGTTCGCCTCGACGAGCAGTCCGGCGTTCTCGAGCGAGGCGATGGCGTACGAGTCGGCGTTGTTGTTGACGTTCGAGTAGTAGTTGTTGAAGACGTGGACGGTCTCGCCGAACCGTACCCGGGGGCTGCGTTCGAAGGTCCGGTCGAACCAGTTGTGGTGGTACGTGACCCGCAGGTGGCCGATGTCCTGGCCGCCGTTGCCGTCGGAGTGGCCGACCAGTGAGGTCTTCCAGTGGTCGCGGATGACGTTCCACGAGACGGTGATGTAGTCGCTGCCCCGGGTGATGTCGATCATGCCGTCGTAGAAGTCGGGGTGGTTCTCGATGGTGCTGGACAGGGTGTTGTGGTCGATCCAGACGTGGGTGGCGCTCTCGATTCCGATCGCGTCGCGGCCGGGTACGCCGCGGATGTTCATGTTCTGGATGATCACGTTCGCCGGGGACATGTCCTCGATGCCGAGGGTGGTGCCGGAGATGCCGGAGTTCGCGCCGACGCCCCGGATCGTCTTGTTGGCGGTGATCTCGACGGTGCCGGAGCCGGTGAGCATTCCGTTGACGAGGATGGTCCTGGTGCCCTCGGTCTGTGCCTGGGTCCGGAAGTCGGCGAAGGTGCTCACGGTGACGGTGGGTCCGCCCGCTCCGCCGGTGGTGCCACCGGCCTGTGTGGCCCATCCGATGATCCCGGTGGGCGAGGGCGGCGGGGTGGTCGGCGGTGGGGTGGTGGGTGGTGGCGTCGTGGGTGGCGGGGTCGTCGGCGGGACGGTCGTGGGCGAGGTGGTCGGGCTTGGTCCGGCGGCGTCGGTCGCGAGTACGTCGTCGAAGGAACCTGCGGCGTAGTTGGCGACGAGCCCGGCCCGCCCGGTGGAGTAGGAACCGTCCGATGCGGACACGACCTGGGTTCCGTTGACCGACCCGACCAGCGAACCGCCGGTCGCGCTCAGCGACAGCGTGTACCAGGCGCCGGTGGACGTCGGGAACGACGCCGAGGCCAACGTGGTTGCCGCTCCCTTGCGGATCTGAACGGAGTTGGGGGTGAGCACGAGCGAGTAGAAGTTCGACGCGCTCTGTACGCGGGCCGCGACGCCGATCCCGCGTGAGGTCGCGCCGCCGAAGGTGTTGGCCCGGACGTTGGCCGTCACCGTGGCGGTCGACCACGAGGTGGAGCCGCTCAGTGCCTTGGCGCTGGCGCTGGTGCTCGACTGTGAGTAGGTGCCGGACGATACGGACCAGGTTCCGCCCGAGGTGCTCCAGCCGTTGGCGTTGCCGTCGTCGAAGTCGTCCGACAGCAGTGTGGCCGCGTTCGCGGTCGCGCTGACGGTCAGGACGAGTGCTGTGACGGCGGCGCTGGCGCCGGCCGCCAAGGCGATTCGGGTACGCCTACCCGGTCGGTGGGGTGTGTGTCGCGCTTCCTGCACTGTGAGCCTCCCTGCGATGGAATGCGCTTTCCCGTCAACATAGAAAGGCGTACTCAAAACCGTCAATGGGTACCATTTGCAGCTTTGTTGCATTGAATTGGCTGAAATGCCAAATGCCGGCTCGTCGGCCGGCTGTCATATGGGAAGCTATCGCCGGGTTTGGGACGGTCCCCGGACTCTCCGCATTCGCAGGATTGGCGCCGATCCTATGGCAGCCACTTCCCGTCCACCAGTCGCAGCCGGAACGCGGGCCGCCAGCCCGATGTCGCCCCAGACCTCGCCCCGGCCACCGGAAACGGCGTTGATCCACCCGCCGGGTCGGCGGATGCTGGTTGTGCCCCCGGCCGCGCGGGTACGTGACGTACGCCCTGACCCGGCCGGGCGGCCGGCAGAGCATGGACCGTGAAGGAGACGTACCGGTGACGCCCGACCCGACGACCGTCCATCCGCTCCCGGCGCACGAACGTGTCGTGTTCCTCAAGCCGCTGGTCACCACACCGAAGATCGTCGTGGGGGAGTTCACGTACTACGACGACCCGGACGGTGCGACGGAGTTCGAGCACCGCAACGTGCTGTACGGCTACGGGCCGGAGAGGCTGGTCATCGGGAAATACTGCGCGATCGCCGCCGGTACCCGGTTCCTGATGGCCGGAGCCGACCATCCCACGATCGGCGTTTCGACCTTCCCGTTCACCATGTTCGGCGGTGAGTGGGCCGAGAAGACCCTTGACATCATCACCGGCATGCCCAGCCGGGGCGACACCGTGGTCGGCAACGACGTCTGGATCGGTTACCAGGCCATCGTCATGCCGGGTGTGCGGATCGGCGACGGGGCGATCGTCGCGGCCGGTGCCGTGGTCACCGCCGACGTGCCGCCGTACACGATCGTCGGCGGCAACCCGGCCCGGACGATCCGGCAACGCTTCGACGACGCCGACATCGACCGGTTGCGGCGCGCCGCCTGGTGGGACTGGCCCGTCGAGCTCGTCACCGAGCACGCCCGCACCATCATGGCCGGGACGCCGGCCGACATCGAACGCGTCGACGTCGAGCGGCGTCAGCGGTCCAGCGGATGACCCGCCGGGGGTACGGTCCGTCTCGGCGCCGGGCGATGGCCGGCGATCAGTGCCAGCCCGTGCATCCGTCGGTGCGGTAACTGTCGTCCGTGGTCCAGATGATGAAGCAGGCCCGTACGTACTGCCGGAAGGACCACATGTTGGTCCACTTCTGCCCGCCGCCCGGACCGCCGCCGAGCTGTTCGGTGCCACCCTGCACCTGGAGCACGAAGCCGCACGGCCGCCACATCGGCAGGCAGTCGAGGCCGGTGGTCCGGGCCCAGGCGGCGTCGCAGTTCCTCGACCGGCGCAGCTCCAGCAGCACGCCGGCGAGGTACGGGTCGGAACCGTTGTAGTAGAACGAGGCGAGATTCCCCGACGACGTGTCGTTGCACTGTTTGGCGCCGGGATCCTGGCCGTTGCAGCTGGACTGGTGACACAGCGCCGCCTGCGCCGGGACGGCGATGCCGATGCTCATGAGTAGGCCGGCGAGAATGGCCGCCAGCAGTCTGCGGTTTATCGCTTCTCCTCGGGGCCGTCGATGTGGGCCAAGGCCGACGGTACGGTCGTTCGCCCCGCCAACGGAGATCGCTTGCAATCCTCGTCGTGGCCCGCAATCGAGCACCGGGCGCCGTCGTGGCGATCTCCGTGCGGATATCGTCAAACGTCTATGTTGACGGAGGGGTGTGGGCTTCCTACCTTCGGTCAGTGCGGGGTGCCGCCAGACCTGCTGGCGACAAAAGACTGACTGCTCCGAAACGAAGGAGGCAGGCGGAATGCGAATCAGTCCAACCGGTCCAGGCCCGAACGGGGCCGCCACGAGACCCAAGACCTGGCGGCGGGTGGTCGGCCTGGCCACCGCGGCGCTGCTGGGGGCCTGTCGATCGTGGCCACCCAGCAGAGCGCGAACGCCTACGCGTTCATCGGATGCAAGTGGAACACCTCCGCGGTCCGGTACTACGTACCGTCACCCCTGTTGTCGTTCCCGACCTGGCTCAACGCCGGCGACTCCTGGGCCGGCCTCGACGCGACACTGACCTGGATCAACTCGAACGTGCACATCCACGCGACGAACGAGAGCCGCGGCAACACCGTCGTCTGGACCGGGGTGACCCGCAACCGGGGCACCGTGCAGGACCCGCCGCCCTGCCCCGGCGGCATCTTCACCACCGGCCAGGTCGAGGTCGTCCTCAACTGGACGGCGATCAGCGGCTACAGCAACGCCCAGAAGCAGGGCGTGGCCGCCCATGAGTTCGGACACGCGCTCGGCCTGGCCCACACGACGACGCTGCCGGTCAAGCTCATGTACCCGTACGACAGCAACCGGCACAGCGCCGGCGTCACGACCCCGCAAAGCGACGACAGGGCAGGCATCAATGCGCTCTACTGACCGGCCGCGAATCGGCGTACTCGTCACCGCCGTACTGATCGCCGCCTCCCTCACGGCCTGCGGCACCCCGGAGCGGGCGGACTCCCAACTGCCCCGGTTCGACATCGAAGGCACCCGGGCGCACATGTACACGTCCGTCCAGGAACTCGCCGACAAGGCCAGCGCGATCATCGTCGCCACACCCACGGGCAAGTCACACAGCCGGCCGCTACCGCCCGAGCACGGCGAGCCCGACTCGGCGCCGACCCGCTACGTCAAGATGACCGTCACCAAGGTCGTCCAGGGCACCCTCGACGCCCGCGAGATCGACCTCGTCAGCCCCGGCGTCGACCAGAGCACCGGCGACCTCGGCCTGCTCTCCGGCGGCCCCTTCCTGCTCTTCGTCACCCCCGCCATGTACGGCCCCAACGACCCCGCCGGCGGCTACGTCGTGGTCGGCGGCCCGGCCGGCGTCTACGCCAAGGCGACCGGCGCCACCGCGTTCCAGAAGGTCGACGTGGCCAGCGGGTCCCTGCCGGCCACCCTGCGCGACACCCCGCAGGACCTGCCCGCCATCACCAAGACCGAGGCCCAGCTCCTGCGCGAAGGGCCGTAGCGACCGACCACGGGTGCCGCCCGCCGGGCCGACGTACGGCCGGGCGGCACCACGGCATCCGGCCGCGCGCCGTCGGCTCCAGCCGTAGCCCATCGCCGTCTCCGACCACGGGTCAGTCACGGTAGGCGAACGTGATCTCCAGTTCGACGCAGATGTTGTGCGGCAGTCGAGGGTGTGAGAAGGCCGTCCGGGTATGCCCACCGCGCTCGCCGAGGACGTCGGTGAACAGCAGGGAGGCCCCGTCGAGGACCATGGGCTGATCCCAGAACGTGTCGGCGGAGGCCACATGCCCGGCCACGTGCAGCAGGCATTCCAGCCGTTCGAAGCCGTCGAGGGCCTGATACAGGCGGGCCAGGGCGTTCAGCCCGGCGGCGCGGGCGGCCTGCTGGCCGTGCCGGGTGCTCAACTCCGCACCGACGCGTCCGGTCAAGGCGTCAGGTCCCGACCCGGAGACCTGGGCGGCCAGAAACCCCATGCCGTTGTGCAGCCGGTACGGCAGGTACGCCCCGGCCGGCGGCGGCGGATCCGTGGGAAGGCGCAGCCCCAGTTCGGTCAGCCGGGCAAGGGCTTCCTCGGTGAACGTCACTGTCTGGATCCCCCTGAGTGTGCGACGACGCGGCGGGAAGCCGTGCAAGGTCATCGTCCCGAACGGCTGGCCCGCACCCTGCGCGACAGGCTCGCCAGCCTCGATCGTCCCTGATCGCGTCCAGTGGCCGTGCTGGGCGGTACGGCGTGGCGCGGCACCGCCGTACGCCTGGGCGTCCACCATCGACCAGGCCGTGGCAGATCTCGTGGCCCGAGGCGCTCCCGGCGGCAGGAGGCCGCTGTGGGAGCGTCCCCATAGGAGTGCACATGGATCGGGAACCTGTAAAGAAACAGCAGCCGGCCCTCAGGAGGCGGACATGTCCGCCCCGATGCCGCTACGGCTGCTCAGATAGCTGGTCGGCGGCAGCTTCCCGTCCGGTGGCCGGGCGCCCTCGGCCGCGGACGCGTCCGTCGACCGGAACTCCGACCGGGTCCACTGCCCACCGTCCCAGGAGTTGCCGTCCGGCGTCACACCGGACCCGACCCGCACCGCACGCTCGTTGTCGACCGCCAGATTCCGGCGCGCCGTGCCGGTGGCGTCGGTGAGGTCGAAACCGGTTCCGTCGTTGTCGAAGGCCGTGTTGCCGATCAGGCTCAGGTTTCCCCGATTGGCCTCGACACCGAAGCCGTGTCCCCGGTTGCCCCACGCCGCATTGCCGTGGACCCGGTGCCCCGACGACGATGTCAGCTCGCCGCCGCCCAGGGAGAAGCCGTACCCGTTGCTCCGCCAACCCGACACGCCCCAACGGTTCTGGCCGTTGCCGTACGACCAGTTGCGTTCGACGGTCAGCGGGCTGTCGAAGGCACCGAAGTCGAAGCCGTCGTCGGCGTTGTGGAACGCCCGGTTGCCGCGCAGCACGTTGCCCTCGCCGGCGCCGAACTTCACCCCCAGTCCGATGCCGACGCTGCCGGTGCCGCCCGGCTCGTGGTTACGGAAGAAGTCGCTGTCGAGCACCTGGTTGCCGACGGTGCCGCGATCACGCAGCAGCAGCCCCGACCTGGCATTGTCGTGCATCGACAGCCGCTGGAAGGTGCTGTGCGAGCAGGCACTGCACACCCAGGCATGACTGCGCGAACCGTGGACCTCCAGATCCTGCACGGTCCAGAAACCCGTCTGCTGGGTCACCGCCCACTTGTCGGCGGGCACCCCGGTCGCGTCCAGTACCGGCCGCTCGTCCCGGTAGGCGCTCAACACGATCCGCCGGTCGGCGGCACCACTCGTGCGGATCTCCACCGGCCGGGTGAGACGGTACGTACCGCCGCGCATCGCGATCGTCTGCCCGGGCCGGACGACCTCGACCGCCCGGTTCAGGGTGGCGAAGGGCCGCTCCAGGCTGCCGTCGCCGCCGTCGCTGCCGTCCGGCGCGACGTAGATGTCGGCGCTGGCCACCCCGGTGACCCCACCTCCCGGCCCAGGTGTCGCCGGCGTCGCGCCCGCCGACGGCCCGGCGGAACCCGGCGTCGGGGTCGGCGCCGGCGCGGCCACCACAGGGCCCGGCGCGCCGGGCGCGGCACCCACGACATCATCACCGGGCCCGGTGGGGGAGACGTGGACGGCGAACATGATGGCGCCGACCGCCAGCGCGACGACCGCGCCCGCCCCGACCACAACCTTCTTCGACAGGGCAGCCTGCACACCGGAGCCGCCACCCGTCCCGGACGCCAGCGCGACAGGTGTCGCCAGGTGTGCCTCCACCGCCGCCCGCACAGCCGCGGCGGCCGCGACCGACAGCGGCAACGGTGCCAGGCCGTACAGCAGTTGCTCCGGCGGAACCAGCCCACCGCCGATCCCCGCGCAGAGCTGGCAGTCGCGTACGTGCCGGACGAACCGCTTGCGCCACAACGGCGACAACGAGTCGTCCCAGGACCGGGCGAGCGCGTCCAGTTCCGGGCAGCGGGGTCGGTGCCGCAACGCGGCCACCACCGTACGCACGGCCGCGAGCTGAGCCTTCATCCGGTGCAGCCGTACGGCGGCATGCCGCTCCGTCAGCCCGAGTGCGGTCACCACCTCGCCCCGGCTCAGCTCACCGGTCGCCTCCTGCCACCACAGGGCGAGCAGATGGCGGTCCTCGGCATCGAGCCAGCGGGTCGCCTCGGCCAGCTGCCGGCGCTGCCCGCCCAGCACCAGCTCGGAGACCGTCCGGTCGACGAAGTCGCCGGCCGGATCCGGAACGTCGTCGGCCGAGTCCTGGAGGGGCACCTCGACCCCCCGGCGCCCGCGCCAGTATTCCTGGACCTGCCGGTAGGCGATCGACACCACCCACGGCCTGAACCGGTCGGGGTCACGCAGGTCGGGCAGGCCACGGACGACCCGCAGCATGCACTCCTGGACCACGTCGTCGACGTCGGCGTGGCCGTTCAGCGCGCGACCGATCACGTTGTAGACCAGTGGAAGATGGGCGGCGACCAGCTCCGCGACGGCGGACCGGTCGCCGGCCTGGGCGGCGACGACGAGCGCCTCGGTAGCAGCCTCGCCGTTCCGCACCGCCGCACTCCCTCGCACACCGTCCGTCAAGGGCGGCGCATCTCTGGCAGCATGGCTGCGGCGAGCGGGCCGGAAGCGGACAACACCAGGGTCGGCCATCCATCCCGACCGATGGGGATCGTACCAGTGCCCATCGTCGACGGGACCGTACGAATTCCGGATTAGGGTCCAGGGCCGAGGGGCCCGCCCGCGAACCGCGACCGGTCGCCGGGGACGCTCCGCGGCAAGCATGGTTTGGGACGTTGGACGGTTCTGGCGCCTGCTCGACATCCCTACATCCCGGTCTTCCCAATCCTGGACCGCATCGACAGTCTCCGAGGTGGGATCGCGATGAGGGGGTTCATGTGACGGCACCGACGACCAAGGCGAAGATCCACAGTGACGGGGGGCCGGATACGGGCGGCGGAGATTCGCAGGTGTCGGTCCTGCCGGAGCTGCGGGAGATGTGGTGGGAGTCCGGGATGCGGGCCCGCGCCGATGCCGGGGTGTTCGCGGTGTTCGCGGAGCTTCCGCGGCTGGTGGTGACGGCGTTGGCGGTCGCGTGGCGGGCGGACCGGTTCCGTACGTCGGTGGTCGGTGTCGCGACCGTGGGGGCGGGGGTGATGGCGGCCTTCGGGCTGCTGGCCACCCAGCGGGTGCTGGTGGAGTTGTTCACCGGCGGCCCGACCCCGGACCGGGTCGCGGCGGCGTTGCCGGCCCTGGCGGCGCTGGCGGCCGCGACCGCGGTGCGGTCCGGGCTGGGGATCGCGACCGGGTACGCGCAGAACGGGTTGACGCCGAGGGTGGACCGGGAGGTCGAGCGGGGCCTGTTCGAGGTGACGACGGCGGTGCGGCTGGACGCCTTCGACGCGGACGCGTTCGCCGACGAGATGGAGCGCGCCTCGCGCGGCACGGACTCGGCGATCTCGCTGGTGCAGGGAGTGATGAGCCTGCTCGCCGGAGTCGTCGGCCTGCTCGCGGTGGCGGTCGCGGTCGTGATCATTCATCCGTTGCTGCTGGTCGCACTGCTGGTGGCCACCGTGCCGGGCGGGTACGCGGCGTTGCGGGCCGGCCATCTGCGCTACCAGACGTTCCTGGCCGGGTCGGTGCGCCGCCGCCGGTTGTGGCTCCTGCACCGGCTGATGGCCGAGCGGGCGACGGCGCCGGAGTTGCGTTCGTACGGCCTGCGCGGGTTCCTGCTCGACCAGTACGACCGGGTCATGGGGGTCGAGACCCAGATCCAGCTCGCCCTGGCCCGCCGGGTCACCACGACCACCGCCGTCGGTGCGGTGGTCGGCGGGATCGCGACCGGCGGCGTCTACGTCCTGCTCGCGGTGCTGCTGCTAAACGGCCGGGTCCCACTGGCGGCCGCGGCGACGTGTGTGATCGCGGTCCAGGCGGCACAGCGGGCGCTGGCCACGGTCACGTTCCAGGTCGACCGGATCTACACCGAGGGCCGGCATTTCGGTGACTACACCGGCTTCATGGACCGGGCCGCCCACCACCTGCCCGACCCCGCCGACGCCGGCCGGCCCGAACCCGGCCCGCTGGAACAACTCACCATCCGGGGCGTCAGCCTGTCCTACCCCGACCGGGACGAGCCCGCCGTCGACGACGTCACCCTGACCGTCCGGGCCGGGCAGACGGTCGCGTTCGTCGGCGAGAACGGCTCCGGCAAGACCAGCCTCGCCGCCGTGATCGCCGGACTGCGCGCCCCGACCGGCGGCGGTGTCGAATGGAACGGCACCCCGCTGCACGGCTGGGATCCGGAAGCGCTGCGGGCCAGGATCGCCGTGGTCACGCAGGAGTACCACAAGTGGCCGTTCACCGCCGCAACCAACATCGCCATCGGCGACACCGGCACCGCACCGGACCAGGCCCGGATCGAGGCCGCCGCCGTGCGGGCGGTCGCCCACGACATGGTCCGCGACCTGCCGCACGGCTACGAGACCCTGCTCGACCGGACCTTCGCCGGCGGCCAGGATCTCTCCGGCGGACAGTGGCAGCGGATCACCGCCGCCCGCGGCTTCATGCGCGACGCCGAACTGCTGATCATGGACGAGCCGTCGTCCGCCCTCGACCCACGCGCCGAGGACGCCCTTTTCCAGGCCATCCGGCACCGGCAGGGCAAGGCGACCACGATCCTGATCACCCACCGGCTGGCCAACGTCCGCCACGCCGACCACATCTACGTCTTGGACCACGGCACCCTGATCGAGTCCGGCACCCACGACCAGCTCCTCGCCGCCGGCGGACACTACGCCGAACTGTTCACCCTCCAGGCGGCCGGCTACCGCGCCGCCGCGGCGTAAGGTCACCCGGTGACCGTGTACGACGTCGCCGCCAAACTGCCGTCCATCGACGTGCTGCGGGACCGCTGCAAGGCACTCGCCGTACTGGACCGGATCATCGACGATGATCCGTACTACGCCTACACCCGCGAGTGGGGCGACGACGAAGCGGCGCTGATGAGCGACGGCAGCGGCAACGAGTGGGCCATCGTGTTCACCGGTCATGGTGCGTTCATCCGGGTCTTCGACCACGAGTCGGCGATGACGCCCTACCGCGATCCGGACCACGAACTGTGGCCGGGACTGCTCGACGGGATCCCGGAGGTGTTCCGTCCACACGTCGAGGAACCGGCTTTCGGCGACGGGGCGGGACAGCTTGTCGCCACCGCCGTCCTGTGGCGGCTTACCGATGACGACGCATGGCGGGCAGGGGAGAGCATCACGTTTCCCCCGTCACGTGGACCGTACGAGCACACCGGTGGACCCGACGGCTCCGGCATGCTCGACATCCTGTTCGACGACATCGTCGACCGGTACGTCGAGTTCGCCGAGGACTACTACGAGATCGAGGTCGACGCGGCGGTCGTCGACCATGTCGTCGCGCACCGGCCCCTCACCGACGCCGTCGTGCGGGCGTTGAACCCGGAAGCTACGGTTGCCGAGCTACGCGAGGCCGTCACCGAGGTCGGGTACCCGATCGCGGCAACGTGAGGCCTCACCCGAGTGGAGTGCACATGCCCGACGGCTGGCAATGGGATCGGACCCTGTTCCGTGGCAGTGCCGCCTACTACGACCAGGGCCGTCTGCCGTACGCGCCAGGGTTCGCCGACCGGCTCGCCGAGACGCTCGGGCTGGACAGGCGGGGCCGGCTCCTCGATGTCGGTTGCGGTCCTGGCACGGTCACCCTGGCGCTCGCCGGACACTTCGCCGAGGTCGTCGGCGTCGACCCGGACCCCGACATGCTGGCCGAGGCGCGTCACCGCGCGCGGCGGATCGGCGTCGACAACGTGCACTGGGTCGAGGCCCGCGCCGAGGATCTGCCGGCGGATCTCGGTGTGTTCCGGGCGGTGCTCTTCGCGCAGTCGTTCCACTGGACCGACCGCGACCGGGTGGCCGCGACCGTGCTCGACATGCTGGTGCCTGGCGGGGCGTTCGTGCACATGAGCGACCACAAGGAGCCGCCGGCCCGGCCGGCGCCACTGCCGCACCCGACGCCGCCGTTCGAGCGGATCCGCGCGCTGGTGCGCGACTACCTGGGCGAGGTGCGCCGCGCCGGCCAGGGGGTGCTCGTCAACGGCACGCCGGGCCGGGAGGATCTGGTGCTCGCGCGGGCCGGATTCGAAGGGTTCCAGCGGTTGATCGTGCCGGCCGGCGAGGTCGTCGAGCGCAGCGCGGACGACGTCGTCGCATGGGTGTTCTCCCGGTCGGACTCGGCACCGCACCTGTTCGGCGACCGGCGCGACGAGTTCGAACACGACCTGCGTGGGGTGCTGCGCGACGCTTCGCCCGACGGGGTCTTCGCCGAGCGGTTGCCGGATACCGAGATCATGCTCTGGCGTAAGCCGTCGGTCGCGTGACAGTGCTCAGCGTCAGGACACGATGTCGCCGTGGACGAGGACCTTGTCGCAGTAGATTTCCACCTGGGTCAGCTTGAGGCTGAACGTGCCGCTGGACCTGATCTTGAATTCCCACTTGTGGGTCACGCCGTTCAGTGCGAACGGGAAGCGGTAGTTCGCGGTGTCCCAGCCCATGGATTTCTTGACGGACTGGCCGTTGACCTGGGCGCCGGATGAGCCGGCGGCCGAGATGGAGAAGGTCAGCGGCGTCGCGTCGGGGGCCGCGGACTTGGCCCTGATTCTGACGACGTACAGCGATGGACTCTTGACGATGTTCTCTACTTCGAAGTCGTTCATCGCCGCACCCCGAGGGTTGATCGTGATGAGCCCCGCCCGAATCCAGACAAACACCGGTTGTCGGGGCTGTCAACGAGGGGCGGACGCGACGATCCGTCGAACCGCCCATAGTGGATGATCGGGGAGACGTGCCGGCACCTTCGGCTGTGACTGAGGCCGGATCGGCCGTTGCCGCCGCGGGTCGCGGATCAGGGGCAGGGTAGGCCGATCAGGTCGCACATCCGGCGCATCTGGTGGTCGAAGTACTCCTCCCGGGCCCCGATCACGCCGTCGAGCTGTCCGAAGAGTTCGAAGCTGACGGCGCCGAAGCAGTGGATCCAGCCGGTGGCGCCCCGGGCCAGCAGGGCCTCGGGAAGTCCGGCGAAGAGGCTGTCGCGGACGGCGGCCAGGTCGGCGTGGACCGGGTCGGGCAGTTCACTGGGGCCGGGATCGGTCAGGGCGCCGGTGGCGAAGCCGTCGACGAGGATCCCGATGAGGGTGGCCGGGGTTCGGGCGGCCGCCACGGTGGTCTCCTGCGGGGCGGCGTAGCCGGGAACCGGGCTACCGAAGAGCAGGGCGTACTCGGCGGGGTGGGCCAGCGCCCAGCGGCGTACGGCGTGGCAGACGGCGAGCCATCGGCCGCGCAGGTCGGCGCGGTCGGTGACCCCGGCGTCGCCGGCCGCCGCGGCGTCGCCGAGTGCGTGGTAGCCGTCGACGATCAGGGCGGTGAGCAGTTCGTCCCGGCTGGGGAAGTAGCGGTAGATCGCCGACGACACCATCCCCATGTCGCGGGCGACGGCGCGCAGCGAGAGGTTCGCCCCCTCCGCGGCGAGGTGGCGGCGGGCGATCGTCTTGATCTCGTTGATCATCTCGGCCCGGGCCCTGGCCCGGATGCTGGCGGCAGGCATGTCAGAGAGTGTCGCACACATTCGAGAGCACTGCTCTTGACGGCCGGGGTGGCTATAGGTGAGCATTGGTCTCGTTAGAGAGCACTGCTCTCAAATGCTGAAGGGAGACCTCCAATGGCCGTACACCTGATCGTCGGCGCCGGCATGGTCGGCTCGACCACCGCGCGACAGCTCGCCGAACGCGGCGAGCAGGTCCGGATCGTCAGCCGCTCGGGCCGGGGCCCGACCCACCCCCTGGTCGAGCGGATCGCCGCCGACGCCGCCGACGCCGACCGGCTCGGCGAACTCGCACAGGGCGCCGCCGCGATCTACAACTGTCTCAACCCGGCCTACCACCGCTGGCTCACCGACTGGCCGCCGATGGCCGCCGCGCTGCTCACCGCCGCCGAGCGCTCCGGCGCCCCCCTCGTGATCGCCGGCTGCCTCTACGGCTACGGCGAGGTCACCGGCCCGATGACCGAGAACACCCCGCTCGCCGCCACCCATCCCAAACTGAAGATGCGCGCAGACATGTGGTGTGACGCCCTCGCCGCCCAGCGGGCCGGACGGATCCACGCCGTCACCGAGGTGCGCGGCAGCGACTACCTCCAGGCACAGTCGATCTTCAGTTTCGTGATGGGTAAGCCACTGCTCGCCGGACGCCGCGCCTTCGTCCCCGCCCCGCTCGACGTGCCACACACCTGGACCTCGATCAACGACATGGCGGGGATGCTCGTCACCACCGCCACCGACCAGCGGGCCTGGAACCGCGCCTGGCACGTACCCAGCGCGCCACCGCTGACGATCCGCGAACTCGCCACCCGCTTCACCGGCGCGATCGGGGCGCCCGCGCCGAAGCTCACCACGATCCCCGACCCGATCTTCCGCGCCACCGGCTTCCTCTCCCCGATGCTGCGCGAGCTCCAGACCACGGCGTACCAGTTCGCGCGGCCGTTCGTCATGGACTCCACCGCGGCCACCACCACCTTCGGCCTGCGCCACCAACCACTCGACGAGGCACTGCGCGAGGCGGCCACCGCGCTCGGCGGCATCCCCGGCACGACCACCGGAACTCCGCAAGCCCGCCCGGCCACCGCCTGACCCGCCCCGCGCCGACGACACCTGCCCCGGACGTCACCCGGCGCGGTCCGGCTCCGCCCAACGCCCATGCCGAGCCCTCACCGGAGGTTCACCATGTCCACCGCCACCATCGTCCCCACCGTCGTCGCCGGCACCACGAGCCACCGCCTCACCGGCCAGATCGACAACCGCTTCGCCTACGCCAGCTTCGCCCTCGCGTACCTGGTCGGACACGGCGCCGCCGCCCTCTCCCAGGGAACCGACCCACTGGTGAACCTGCCCGGCTGGCTGCCGATGACCCTCCTCGCCACCGGCATCGTGGCCGGCTCGGTCGCCGCCACCGTCGCCGCCACCCGCGCCCAACGGGGCGCCCCCGAAGCCGAGGCCCTGTCCGGCAAGCTCCTCGGCATCGCCTGGGTCACCGGCTTCACCGCCCTCTTCCTCGCCATAACCGGCCTGGCGAACACCCTCGACATGCCCGAACTGCAAACCGTCCTCTGGCCGACCGGCTCCGCGTTCGTCGTCGGACTGATCTACCTCGCCGAGGGCGCCGCCCGCCGGAACGTTCTGCACTACACCCTCGGCAGCTGGCTCGCGCTGATCTCCACCGCGTCGCTCTTCCTCGGCACGCCGGGCCCCTTCTGGATTCTCGCGATCGCCGGCGGCGGCGCCTACGCCATCGCCGCGGTGCTCGAAACCCGCCGCCTCGCCACCCGGGACTGACCCACATACCCGAAACGCGGTGGTCCGCTGGACCACCGCGTTCGAGGTACCCGGCCGGGACGGCGCCGCACCCCCGTCAGCCGAAGGCCTTCACCTCCAGCAGGCCCACCGAAAGGTTCGGCGCACTCTGCAGCGACACCCGCAACCGGGTGGTGTTAACCGCCGGGAACGTGACGGTGTTGTACTGGTCAGCGGCCACCGGGTATCCGCTGGCACCGGGCACGTCGACGTAGGAACTGCCGTTCCAGTACTGCAACCGCCACGACGCGGGCAGGTCGACTCCCTGGTTGTCGTCGAAGAAGTACACCTGGGCCTGGCGGAGCGTCTGCGCCGACGACCAGGTGAGTTCGGCCCACTGCTGACCCTGCTCCGGCCAGGTGCCCCAGCGGTTGCCCTGGTTGGGGGCGCCGCTGTTGGAGCTGGTCGGGTCACCACCGGTGTTGATGGCCGCGCAGCTCTCCCACGACGAGGTGAACGAGCACGAGGCGGTCGCCTGCGGGGCGAGGTTCCCGCCGCCACTACCGCCGCCACCGACGGTGAGCTGGAACGTACGGGTCACCGGGGTGCTGAGACTGTCGTAGTCGCGCAGCTCCACGGTGAACGAGTAGGTGCCGGCCGTGCTCGCGGTGCCGCTGATCGCGCCGGTGAAACGGTCGAGGCTCAGGCCGGCCGGCAGCGCGCCGCCGACGACCCGCCAGTCGTAGAAGGGCACACCACCCTTGGCCACCAGCGTCTGCTGATACGCCTGCCCGGTCGGGGCGTTGGGCAGGCTCGTGGTCACGATGGAGGGAGCGAGGAACGGCGTGAGGTTGCGGTTCAACGGCCACCCGGCGTTCTCGGCGATCAGCAGCGCCAGCTTGGTCAGCATCCACCGGCGGGTCGGGAAGAGGTGGGTCCAGCCGCCGCTCTGGCCGCTGAGCCGGTCCCAGTACGCGGAGCCGCCGGGGACGTGGTAGCTGCTGTCCAGCGGCACGGTCCGGCCCTGGTATGCGATGACCTCCTGGTCGTTGGCGCCACTGGTGTTGACGTAGTTGCGCATGCCGGCCCAGTCGCTGTGGAAGGCGACCGCGTGGCCGTACTCGTGCATCACCAGACCGTGGACGTCCAGCACCGAGCCCTGGATCTCGGTGCGATACCAGTCCTCGTCCGCCAGCGAGGTGAACAACTGCTTGCCGGCCTCGTCGTACTCGAAGATCATCGCGGTGGAACGGTGGATCGGACCGGGCAGCTGCTGCCCGTTACGGGTGTGGTAGCGGCCGTTGCGCGCCGGATAGCCGGTCGAGTACGGCGTCTGGATCCCCCGGAAATACACCCACATGCCGTTGTAGGCCGCGTTGTTGGTGACGTTGACCGTGTTCTGCCAGTCGTTTCCGGGCAGATGGTTGGGCTCCGCCCCGGACGCCACGGTGTCGAACGGCTGCAGGTCGAAGAACCGGAACCAGTCCTTCACCCCCTCCTCGGCGGCGGTCCGGAAAGCCGGGTTGTTGAAATAGCCGGTGATGTTGTCGTACCGGTAGTCGAAGACGATCGGGATGGTCGGCTCGAGCGCGGTCTTCTGGTCCTGCTGGACCCGGATCGGCATGGCCTGGGTGTACGTCGTGTTGTTTCCGGCCCGGACCGTCAGCCGCAGTGTGTAGAGCTCGTCCTGCCCCGGGCCACGTTTGGAGTGGATCGCCAGCTTGAAGGTCTTCTGCTCGGCGGAGTTGGCAAAGGTCAGCCGCTTCGTCGCTCCGGTCGCCGTGAGCTGACTCGGTAGATCCATCATCAACCGGGAGGTGCCCTCGGCCTTGAGATCGATCGTCACCGGAAACGGGACGTCCGTCGGTGGCCGCACGGTCAGTTCGATGTATGGGTTGGCCAGATAGCCCTCCCAGTCGACGAGTTTGACGCCGTAGTCGTTGACGATTCGGCCGAACCTGTCGACCACGGTGGCCGTACCGACGGCGTGGGCCGGCGTCGCGATCAGCAGGGAGGCGAGCAGAACCAGCACCGTGGGCATGATGGCGCGTCTCATGTCGAACCTCGGTTTCCTGATGTCGGTGAGCGCCACTGCTGCGCTGAAGCAGCGCCCGGGGACGAGAGAAAGTGCGACGGCGGGGCGGTGACCGCACCCGTCACGAAGCCGGTGGCATCTCTATCCACCGATACGCCTCGTGGAGTTGCCGAGATTCGCCCCGCGATCCGGCCAGTCGGATCACGGTTGAGGGTGCCAAGGCCGAAAGCCACCGGTACGGCCGTCGGCTGCTCGGATCGGGCTGCCGTCCGTCCACATCGGATGCCTAGCATGCGCGAGGTGGCGGAGGGGGCGAGGAAGATGGATCTCGGACGGCGTCACCATGGGCTCCCGGGTCGTCAGGTCACAAGGTGTTGTGCCTTGCTACGGGTGCCCGGAACCGTCGCGGGAGAACAGTAAAATATTAATCGACGTGCGTCAAGGTTGTGGAGGGTTGGCTCCCCAGCCCGAGCTTCGGGACCACGGCGGTGGCGGTGCGGCCCGGTACCCAGGGAAGATCAAGTACATGGGGCGCAGAACTGCCGACTGGACGTGGTCGAAGGTCGACACGATTCACCGAGGCGATGACACGACGGATGCCGTCGCGTGTGACGGCCAGATCCATTCCTACCGTTACCGCTTCTACGCGCCGTCGGACAGCCTCCACGAGCGCTGCGTAGGCTTGGCCTGGTGCTCGATGTGCCGCGAATGCTCCGGCGCCATGGTGTTCGTACCGCGCGGGGAAACCCTTCCGGACCCCCTTGCCGACCTGCCGGCCCCGGAACGTGAGCGGCTCACGCGAAGCGAGGTCAGGCTGCTCGACCACCTGGACCGCCTCGTCCGGCGGGGAACCTGGCCGACACGCCAACCATGACCAGGCAACGCCCCCGGTCGATCCCGATCTGCATCAGGAGCGTGGACTGTTGAGCGACGCCGACCTGAGCACCTGGGCGATCAAGCGGCTCGAGGCACATACGCGCGCATTGCGCAGCGGCGACCCTGCGTTGGAAGCGGTTCGGGTCGTCGCCCAGTCCAAGGTTTACCACTCCGCCGAGGACCGGGACACCCGCCTACGCTGGGCACTGCTTGCCCTGAACGCCAACCAGCGGCTGCATGACGACAGTCTGTGGGCGAAAGCCAGGATGCTGGGTCATGCCTTCATGCTGCGTACCTGGGTCATCGAGCACTTCGGCCCGGGCGCCGACCCGACGTGGGATCCGGAGACCCTGGCTACGGACACCCTCCTGGCGCTCGGCGTTGACCCTGCCGAGGTCCCAGCCGTCGACTGGCGCGGGCTTACCGTCGAGGAGATCGGACGGCTACGCCGGTACAAGAATCTGACCGCACACCTTGACCGGCTGATCAGCTATCTGCCACCAGGCGCGACCAAGGACGAACTCGCTGCGTGGATCCAGGTCCGGGGCCGTCTGCCGTGATCCGGGATCCCCGCAAGAGCCTCCGAGAGATCAGAACCCTCGAAATACCCCGTCCGGTCCCGCTGCTCGCTCGAAGTCGACGTAGTCCATGTTCGCGAGCGACAGGTTGTTCTGGATCGCCTGCACCTGGCGGGGCACCGTTCTGAACGGTCCGGCGTCGACTCCGGTGTTGAGATTGACAACGAGAAGAGCGTGTTCGGGCGCCGCCATGGCCACAAGATCGGCGACGAACAGGACCGGATGTCTGTACTCGCATGGGTAGGCCGGGAGGTACCGCGCCGCGATGGCTAACCCATCCAACCCCGCGAGCGTGCGGTCCTCGACGAATTCGACATCGCCGCCGAATCCTTCCTCCGTCGCGGCACCGATTTCCCTCACGATCCACTGCCAGGCACGATCGTGGTCGAAATCCGCGCGGACGACGGGAACACTCCACGTCTCCGGGAGACCGGTCATGGCCGCGGGCTGTCGAGTGGATCAGACAGGCTGGCCTGACGACGCGCACGAATTCGCCGCAGCAGCCTGGCCACGATCACGGGTGGCAGATGCAGCACGACAATGAGGACGATCGTCAGCGCGGCGATCTGGCCGATCGAGAGTCCTTGCAGCGCCAGCACCAATCCCGCGCATGCGCCGCTGAGCAGCGCGTTCAGTGCGACACGGCGCGCGGTCCCGCGCGTCGACATGTCCGCGTCGGGCTCGGCGGTACGCCGCCTCGGTGTCTTCACCATCGCCGCGATCGCGATCAGGACGGCGAACTGCAGCGCCCAGAAGGCAGCCGTCCCAACGCTGGCGTCACTGGTCACCGACGGCGCGGCGACGGTCATAACTGCGAACACGATGAAAGCCGGCGGCCAGGTGAAGACAAAGCCGGCCGCCGCTGCCAGTGCGACTCTTCTCGGCAGACTGGGCTGCGGCTGGACCTGTTGTCCGATGCGGGCGATCACCTCGTCGGAGGCCCACACCAGCTTCCGGGCCGAGCGCGGGTCGGGCGTCGGGCGCGACATGCGGGCAAGCCTAGAGCGCGCGATCCGCTGGCAGGTAAGCAGGCAGCGCCGCGAGACTACTGTTGCTGCGTATGACCCATGCCGAGATCGAGATCACCGCGGAGTTGGTCCGGGACCTGGTACGCGACCAGCACCCCGACCTCGCCGATCGCCCGGTCCGGCTGGGCGCGCGTGGGTGGGACAACCAACTGTGGCGGCTCGGCGACGACCTGGCCGTCCGGCTTCCCTGGGCGACCGGGTCCGCGGACGCGCTGCTGCGTAACGAGCACGCCTGGATGCCCACGCTGGCCCCGCGCCTTCCGCTGCCGGTCCCCGTCCCGCAGCGATTCGGCGAGCCTTCCGAACGCTTTCCTCGGCCATGGCTCGTCACGACCTGGGTTCCGGGCACGCCTGCCGACCGTGCCCCGGCCAGTCGGGCCGCAGAGGCGGCCAGAACTCTGGCCACTTTCCTGACGGCTCTTCATCAACCCGCGCCCAGTGGCGCGCCCGCGGGCCGCGACCGTGGGGGGCCGCTGGCCGACCGAGCCGAGGGATTCGCTGGAGGGTTGACAGCCGCCACCGAGCGAGGACTGATCACCGATCCAGATGCGGTCCGCGCCGTCTGGCACGACGCGGTGACCGCGCCGCAATGGACGGGCCCGGCGCTGTGGATCCATGCCGACCTGCACCCGGCCAACGTCCTCACCGCCGACGGCACGTTCTGCGGTGTGATCGACTTCGGCGACCTCTGCGCGGGCGACCCGGCATACGACCTCGCCGCCGCGTGGCTCCTGCTGCCGGATGAGGCCACCGAGCATTTCTACGCGGCCTACCAGCCGACCCCGGACGCCGCCACCATGCGCCGCGCCCGAGGTTGGGCGATGGCGCGCGCCCTCGGCGGCATCCTCATCGGCGACGCCGGCGTTCACGGCCGGCCAGGCGGCAAGCCCACCTGGGGCCCACCCGCCCACGCCGCCCTGCAACGCCTCATCGCCACGATCGGCTGACCGCGGCGGGTACGACCGGACCCGCGGTAACGATCTGTGTGCGGCAGCGACGTGCATTCTCGTTATCGAGAGTGATAACGTTGCTATCGTGGAGATGTCGAGAGAGCGTTGGGCCGAGCTGGCGCTACACCCGGTGCGGATCCGGATCCTGCGGGCGGTCGCGGGCGCCCGGCTGACCACGCATGACCTGGTTGAGCTGCTGCCCGATGTCCCGCAGGCCACCCTTTACCGGCACGTGGCGATGTTGGTCAAGACAGGGCTGCTCGACGTGGTCGAGGAACGCAAGATACGCGGCGCCGTCGAGCGGGTGTACGCGCTGCCCGAACACGGCGCGACGCTGGACGCCGCGGCCCTGGCCACGGCCACGCCGGAGGACCATGCGCGCTACTTCACGGCGTTCGTGTCGAGCCTGCTGTCGGAGTTCTCCCGCTACCTCGCCCGGGAGCGGATCGACTTCACCGCCGACGGGGTCGGATACCAGCAACTCGTGCTGCACCTGACGGATGCCGAGCTGGGCGAGTTCGCCGCCGGCTTCAACGCGCTGGTCGGGCCGTTGCTCGGCAATGGGCCCGGCAACGGGCGGACACCACGGCTGTTGGCGACCGTGCTGATGCCGGCCGACCGGCCAACGGCCACCGGCGACGACAAGCAGGTACCGGGGCCGGTGAACGACTCCGGTACGACGAAGGGGGAATGACTGATGGCATCCGTCACGATTGTCGGCGATGTGATCGACATCCGCTTCACCGGATGGGAGCGGCTGTGGATCGGGCGGGAGCGGCTTGCACTGCGTCTCACCGCGGTGCGGCACGCCACCCCGGTGGACAACCCCCTCCGTCTGGCCCGAGGCGCCCGGCGGGGGTACGTGGTGTCGGGCCTCACCAAGGTCGGCGTCTGGGGTTTGTTCGGTGGTCCCCGGCAGCTCGTGGCGGCCCGCCGAGGCGAGCCCGGGCTGCACCTGGTTCTGGACCGGGCCGCGGCGGGCGGTGAGTTCGACGAGATCGTGCTCTCCACCCCGGCCGCGCCGGTCCTGGCGGAGACGATCGGGCGTGCGCTGGCGGCCCGCGGATGACCGGCGACCGTCTGACGATCGAGGTGTCGCACCTGACGAAGCGCTACGGTGATGTCACCGCCGTGCGCGATCTGAGCTTCACCGTGGAGCCCGGCGTGGTCACCGGGTTTCTCGGCCCGAACGGCGCAGGCAAAACCACCACGATGCGCATGATGACCGGACTGGTGTCGCCTACCAGCGGCACCGCCACGATCGGCGGGCAGCGGTACGACCGGTTGGCCAGCCCGTCGCGCACGGTCGGCGCGGTGTTCGACACCAACGCGTTCCACCCCGGCCATTCCGCCCGCGACCACCTGCGCGTCTACGCCGCGATGGGCGGCTATCCGGACAGCCGGATCACCGAACTGCTGGACCTGCTCGGCCTCGCCGAGGCCGCCGACCGTCGTACCCGCGCGTTCTCCACCGGCATGCGGCAACGGCTCAACCTCGCCACGGCGCTGCTCGGCGACCCCCGCGTACTGCTGCTCGACGAACCCGGCAACGGCCTGGACCCCGAAGGCCTGTCGTGGCTACGCGGCCTACTGCGCCGGCTGGCCGACCAGGGCCGCACCGTCCTGATCTCCAGCCACGTGCTCAGCGAGATCCAGCAGCTCGTGGATGATGTGGTGGTGATCCGGCGCGGCGAACTCGTCGCCACCGGGCCGTGGTCCCGGCTCGCCGGCCCGCCAGCGGTACTGATCACCTCACCCGACGCCGACGTCCTCGCCGTCACCTTGGCGACCAGCCCGGCCAGCGGCGGCACCGCCCCGTCCGTCGAAGCCGTCGGGCCTGGCCGGCTGCGGGTGCGTGGGCTGGACGCGCCGAGCATCGCCGACCTCGCCGCCGCGCACCGCCTACGGGTCCACGAGTTGGTCACCGAGAACCCCAGCCTCGAACAACTCTTCCTCCACCTGACCACCGGCAAGGCGGCCACCCGATGAAGCTTCTGATCAAAGCGGAGTTTCGCCGGCTGCTGGCCACCCGGATGTGGGGCGGGCTGCTGCTCGCCGCCGCACTGCTCGGCGGCGGCCTGCTCGGCACCATGGCACTGGTCGGCCCGGAGAACTTCGACCCACCGATGCCCGGACTGGACACCGAGGCCGGCCTCCGCTCGATCCTCGGCATCCTCGGCTACACCGCATTCGTGCCGGCCGCCGCCGGCACCCTCGCGGTCACCTCCGAGTACCGGCACCGCACGGCCGCTGTCACCTTCATGTTCGCGCCGCGCCGAGGTCAGGTACTCGCCGCCAAACTGGCCGCCTACACGGTCGTCGGCCTCGCCTACGGGCTCATCCTCGCGGGTACGGGCGCATTGGCCCTGTTCACCGTCGCCACCGTTCGCGGCGTCTCACTCGGTCTGCCAGCCACCACCGTGTTGGCGCTACTCGCCCGCATCGCCCTCGCGATGGTGGTGTATCTCCTCATCGGCGTTGGCGTGGGCGCCCTTATCCGCAACCAGGTCGCGGCCCTGTGCGTCGTGATCGGCTATCTGTACCTGGGTGAGCCGGTGTTCATGATGATTCCCGGCGTCAACACGTTCTACCCGGTCCTGCCCGGCGGAGCCACCGCCGCGTTGACCGACTTCACCTACCTCGCCGACGCCATGTCCGAACAAGTCGGCAGTGACGTCGTCCAACTCCTCTCACCGGCCGCCGGCGCCCTCCTACTCACCGCGTACGCGCTGACCGCCTCGGCGATCGCCGTGATCGTCTCCATGCGCCGCGACATCACCTGACCGACGTGGCGGTACTGGCCCCGTACCGCGCAACGACCAGCACTCACACCGTGAGTCAACCCGTGACCCGGTCGGTGAGCCCGCCCGGCGGCATACGTCGGCGGCTCACCGATCTACGGTGGGAAGGTCCTCGCCGCTGATCACGAGGCATCTGAACATGTCGCCGAGGACAGCTCGTTGGTGTTCCGTGAGCGGGTTCACGAACACCGCAACACCAACATCCGCAACCCGCACCGCTTGCGCGATCTCGCGCGCTTTGCCGGGGCTGACCAGCGTCCGCCGCGAGAACGGCTCGGTCATCCTGGCCGCGCCGCCGTGCGAAACGCCCCGCCGCTGGACGTGCCGGCCCACGACCCGCCCACCATGTGCCGTCACCGAAGCCGCCAGCCGATCGAGCTTCGCACCGAACTCCCTGTCCTTCGCCGAGAACAGGCCCACGAGCAGCACATCGGCGCCCGCCAGCACACGCCCGGCCGGATGACGAGGCGCTGGGGGAGGTGACCCGCTCGATGCGGCAGAACGGCGCTCGTGGCCGTCGGGCTGGTGCGTCCTCACATTCGGGACCTCAGCACGTCGACCTCGCAGCCGGGCGAGGACGGGTCGAAGCCGTGCTCGACCAGCCAGCGGACCGCCACCAGGCTCCGCAACGACCACCATGCGCGGATCACGTCGAGATCGACGTCGGTGCCGTACCCGGCCACCACGTCGCCAAGGTGCTCCTCGTGCCCGAGCGTCAAGATGGCGAGGTCGTGCAGAGCATCGCCCTGCGCCGCCTCGGACCAGTCGATCACGCCGGTGATCTCGTCACCGTCGACGAACACGTGGGCGACCTGCAGGTCGCCGTGCATGAACACCGGCTTGTACGGCCGGAGCGCGGCCTCGGCAACCTCGCGGTTGCGGGTGACCAGGTCGGCGGGTAGGACACCGTTCGTGACGAGCCACTCGCATTCGCCGTCGAGGCGCGATGTGAGCTCGTCGAGGCTCCGACCGGGCCACGGTGGCAGCGGCGCGTCGTGCAGCATCCGTACGGCGGCACCCGCCGCGGCCCACGCCTTCGACGACGCGGCCGACGGCTCGCCGAGGCGGCCGAGTGCCTTCCCC
Source organism: Polymorphospora sp. NPDC051019 (assembly GCF_040683055.1). Lineage (NCBI taxonomy): Bacteria > Bacillati > Actinomycetota > Actinomycetes > Micromonosporales > Micromonosporaceae > Polymorphospora > Polymorphospora sp. NPDC051019. Next base: position 35,847 of record NZ_JBFBCH010000004.1, read on the forward strand.
GGGAGGGCGGCGAGCGCGAGCACGGGCGGCTTCCGCCACAGGATCTGCGGAGTCGGGATCGGTGCCAGCGCCATCGCCTCGACCTCGACGTCGGTGCGCGTCTGATCGGCGTCGATCTTCAGGAACACGTCACCGACACGCAGGGTCGCGCACCCGTGATGAGCGACGACGACCTCGACCTCTTCCACGTCGGCAGTTTCGCGGAAACGACCAGCGACGTCACCGGGTTATCGCGTGCGACCGCGTACCGGTCGAAGGGCGGAGGTCGATCCTTTCCTCGGTCACTACGCAGGGACTGTCTTGAGAAGAAATTTCCGGGATGGTGTCGTATCAAGGCGCAGCCGCTCGTGGAATTGGTGCGGCGGTCGGCCGGGCCGCAGGCGAGGAGTCGGGAAAGGCCCTCGTCCGGGGACCGAGAGGAGACGACCATGACGGAGTACATGATCACCTTCAACGATGAGTGGGTGCCCGAGCACACGGCGGAGGAGTTGCGCGAGAAGGCCACGGCCGTCCGGGCCGTGGTCGAGGAGATGCAGGTCGACGGTGTCCTGATCTTCACCAACGGCGGGCTTGACCGGTCCACCGCGGTCTGCAGTGTCGAGCCGGTCGACGGCAAGCCCGTCTTCACCGACGGCCCGTACGTCGAGACCAAGGAGCACCTCGGCGGCTTCGTCGTCGTGGACGTGCCCGACGACGCGGCGGCGCGATACTGGGCCGGCAGGCTCGCGACCGTGCTCGACTGGCCGCAGGAGGTGCACCGGTTCCGAGGTCCCGGGCAGACCCGGCGTAACGACTCCGGGGAGAGGTGAGCACGGTGCCCAGATACCTGCTGTCCGTCTACGGACCGGCCGAGCACACCGAGTTCGGCACCTACCCCTCGAAGGAGGCCATGCTGCAGGCGTTTGCCGACACCGGCGCCTTCAACGAGAGGCTCAAGAGAGACGGTCACCTCGTCTTCGCCGACGGCCTGGAGCCCGCGGAGACCGCCACCACCGTCGACGGCCAGGGCGCGAAGCCGACCTTCACCGACGGGCCCTACCTGGAGACGAAGGAGCACCTCGGCGGCTTCTGGGTCATCGAGGCGGCCGACCTCGACGTGGCCCTGGCGCTTGCCGCCGAAGGGTCGAAAGCGTGCCGCGGCACGGTCGAGGTGCGTCCCTTCCGAACCGGGGAATCCGTCCGAACGCTGCTGGAGCCGTGACCGGTCCCACCGTCGAGCAGGCGATCATCCGCGTCCACCACGAGGAGTGGGCGCGGCTGGTCGCCAGCCTCGCGCGCCGTTTCGGCGACCTCGACGTCGCCGAGGAAGCGACCGCCGAGGCATTCGTAGCGGCCGCGGAGCGGTGGCCGCACGAGGGCGTACCGCCCAATCCCGGCGGTTGGCTCGCCACCACCGCGACCCGCAAGGCGATCGATCAGCTCCGTCGCGAGTCGCAGCGCGACGCCAAGCACCAGGCGGCCCGGATCGTGTACGACGACACCCCTCCTGAGCCGACCGGCCCGGTCGAAGACGACCGGCTCAGGCTGGTCTTCACCTGCTGCCATCCCGCGCTCGCGATGGAGGCCCGGGTGGCGCTCACCCTGCGCCTGCTCGGCGGCCTCACCGTCTCCGAGATCGCCCGCGCCTTTCTGGTGCAGGAGACCGCGATGGCGCGACGGATCACCCGAGCCAAGGCAAAGATCAAGGCGGCACACATCCCGTACCGGGTGCCCTCGGCCGACGACATCCGCGAGCGGCTCGCCGGGGTGCTCGCCGTCGTCTACCTCGTCTTCAACGAGGGCTACCTCGCCAGCGAGGGGGACGACCCGACGCGCGTCGACCTCACCGACGAGGCGATCCGCCTCGGCCGCCTGCTCCGAGCTCTCCTTCCGGACAACGGCGAGGTGGCCGGCCTGCTCGCCCTGATGCTCCTCACCGACGCCCGGCGGCTGGCGCGTGTGTCCCGCACCGGCGAGCTGGTGACCCTCGACGAGCAGGACCGCGGCGCATGGAACCGCACCCTCATCGCCGAAGGCAACGCCCTGGTCCGCGAGCGGATCGAGGCGGTGGCGGCCGGCGGTGACCCACCCGGGCGCTACCAGCTGCAGGCCGCCATCAACGCGGTCCACACGAATGCCCCGACCGCCCGAGACACCGACTGGTCCGCCATCGTCGCCCTCTACGGCCGCATGGTGCTGCTCGACCCCTCGCCGATCGTGCGGCTCAACCGGGCGGTCGCGGTCGCCGAGGTCGACGGCCCCGGCGTGGGGCTCGCCGAGATCGACCGGCTCGCCGAAGTCCTCGACGGCTACCATGCCTTCCACGCCGCGCGCGCCGACCTGCTGCGGCGACTCGGACGCGGCGGCGAGTCGCGGGCGGCGTACGACCGGGCCATCGGTCTCGCCGGCAACCCTGCGGAGCGGGCCTACCTCACCCGCCGCCGCGACCAGCTCGTCGGCTGACCGACACGTGGAGCCAGCCCGTCGCCGGTAATAGCGGATGGGCGCCGATCACTCGGTGAGGAATGCGATCAGGGCCCTGAGGTACTCGTCCGGAGCAGTCTGGTGAACCAGATGGCCGGCCGCGATCGTCGTCAGCCGGGCGTCGGCCAAGCGATCGGCGAGTTCGGCGAGGTGCTCCTGGGGGATTGGGCTCGCTGTTCCTCCCCCGATGAGCAGGGCGGGTGCCGTGATCCGGGCGACGATGTCGGCCCACCCCGGATCTGGATCGTCGATCTCGGGTCGGATCTGCTCCACCATGTGCCAGTCGAAGGGCAGATCCCCTGCGGGACGGTCGGGAAGCCCCGGCGGTCGAGGGTGCGGGTAACCGATGTCCTCAAGCACGAGTCTGCGGACGTGTGCCTGCCGTTCAGCGGCGACCCCGCAAGCCACCAGACCGCCGAGGGAATGGCCGACCAGGTCCACCGCGCCGATGTGCAGCCGGTCCAGGATGCCGATGACGTCTTGCGTGAACAATCTCAGGCTGTACGTGCCGGGCCAGCCGCTGGCACCGTGGCCGCGCAGGTCGACGGCGTACACCGTCCGCTGAGCACAAAGGCCCGAGGCGATCACGTCCCAGTCGCAGGCGGTCTTTCCGGTGGCATGGAGCAGTACGGTGGGCGTCTTGTTCTTGTCGGCGGCTTGCCATACTCGCAGGGAGAAGTGCAGCTCCCCGACTGCGATGTCCATCAGCTCAGGCACACCCTGAGCCTCGCCAACCGTCGCCTCCGAATTCAAGACATTCCGCCGTGGGCAGACGCCGCACGTCATCCGGGCAGATGCGGCTACCGAAGCCGGCTTTAAACAGGTGGACCTGCACGCTTCGCGGCTGCCGTCAGGGCTGCGATGCCGGATGATCCCCTGAGTGGCCGCTATCGATCCACTGAAGGCCGACCCGTACCTTGACCGGCTGGCCTGCGCCGCTGGCTGACGATGACGTACGCCGGCACCAGAGCGGTCGGCGGGGTGGTCGCCACGTCGGTCGAGGAGCCGAGCCGCGGCCTTCCTGGTCGCTGGGCCCGGCAGCGAGAGCCCCACACGCTCGACGTGGGGCAACGAGTTCATCGAGACTGGAGCAGCCCACGTTTGGCCATGAAGGCTCGCAACGTCTCGTCATCCTCGGCGGACATCAAGCGGCGTGGGATCACGGTCGCCGGCATCCGGCCGACGTACACGATCCAGAACTCAGGGGTGTCCGTTACCTGGGCGACCCCGTCCCAGGCGATGCCGCCGGACTCCGAGCCGCTGCGCATCATGATGTTGTCGTCGGTGATGTCGTAGGCGCCCTCGACGGCGTAGCCACTGGAGCGGCGCTGGGCGCGCCACCGTACCCACGGCGCGTACAGCATCGACAGCAGGCCACCCATGACCATCGGCATGCACAGCAGCGAGATCTGGTCGCCCCACGCGGACCCCCGCGAGACGGCGAGACCGATCGCCCCGACCGCCGCCAGCACTGCGCCGATATATCCGTACTTGCGCAGCCGAACACTGCTGAGGGCAGCGGCCACGCGGCCTGGGTAGGCGGGATCCGCCGGGACGTCGAAACGGATGTGCACGCCAGAACGATAGTGCCCCGACCCGCGCCGGGCAGCGCCTGGCTCGCGTCCCGCTGGCCGGATCGTCGGGTCCGCCCCTTGTCGGCGGCGCGCACCGGCCGCGGGGCTGTGGGGCTCCGCCGCTGATCGCGATGCATCCGAGCCCTGTCGCCGGGTGCGTGATGGCTACGTCCGCAATTCATCGATCAATGTCAGGATCGCTGGATCCAGAGGCTTTCGTACGTCTGCCGGACGCGTCACCTTCCCGTCCTGGGAGTCGTAGACGGTGAGTTTGTGCCGTTGGGCGAGTTCGTCGACCAGCCGCAATGCCGGGTCGCTGCGTTCGCCGAAGCTCAGGCACATGCTGACGTGATCGATGCCGACGTCAAGGGGAGTCGTCATCCATGGAGAGTCCTGATCGTGAGGCGAGAAGTCCGGGTACCGGGCGCGGAGGGTCTCGTAGAACCCGACGATGCGCTCGTCCAAGTCGCCCTCGGGGTGATGCAGGCTGCGACAGCGGTCCGCCGTAGCCCGTATCTCGGCATCGGTCGCGCTCTGGTCGACGGCGAGCACGACAAGATCGAAACCCATGGGCAGATGCTGCGCTACCGGTACCGACATGTCGAGCACGCAAAATCACTGGCCTGCCATGACATTCATCGGAAAGATCCCCGACGTGACGCTGCACGACAACGAGGTTCCGATCGACGAGGCGGTTGTCAGGTCGCTGCTGGAGGCGCAGTGCCCGGAGTGGGCCGGCCTGCCGTTGGCGACGGCGGGCGCGGGCACGGACAACTTGATGTACCGGCTGGGTGACGATCTGCTCGTGCGACTTCCGCGAACGGCTGACAAGGCGCGGTCCGTACGGAAGGAGCAGGAATGGCTTCCCCGTCTGGCGCCGCTGCTCGCGTGTCCGATCCCGGAGCCGGTCCATGCCGGCACGCCCACCACGGCATTCCCGCTGTCCTGGTCGGTCTACCGCTGGCTCGACGGGAACGAGGCCCAGCCGGACACCGTCCAGGACTGGGCCGCCTTCGGAACCGACCTGGCGGCGTTCGTACGGGAACTCCACACCATCGACCTGATGGGAGCCACTCGCACAGGCGATCTCAGCTGGTACCGCGGCGGCAGCCTGCAGGCCTGCGACCAGTGGATCAGCACGTGTTTCGAAGACTGCCGAACCATGATCAGTGGAGAACTCGATGTCGACGCCCTGAAACGGCTGTGGGACGGCGCGCTCGCCCTGCCCGAGCCCTCCGTGCCACACGTATGGCTCCACGGCGACCTCAAGCCCACCAACCTCCTCGTGCAGGAGGGCGCCCTTCACGCGGTCATCGATTTCGGGGGACTGTCGGTCGGTTATCCCGACGCCGAGCACTCCACCGTCTGGGACCTGCCGCACCAGGCACGGCAGGCTTACTGGAATGCCTTGAACCTTGACGATCGGACCTGGGCTCGCGCCAGGGCCTGGGCCATCGCGGTCGGCGTGAGCGGAGTCTCCTACTACTGGCAGACGTATCCCGCGTTCGTCGCCGAATGCCGAGCCCGACTTCAGGCGATCGTCGCTGACGCCGCTGCACGTTGAGCGGCATCGTCGTCGGCAACCATTCGGCGCACTGCGCCGCCACCTGTGGCCAGGCAGCGGCTGTGTCCCGTGACAGGCGGTCGACAGCAGGTCACGACGCCTGACTCCGGGGGTATCACGAGGGGCACACGACCCGGCTGGGTGGTAGTCCAGGCTGGGTAAAGACCGCAGCCACCCGTCCGCGCATAGCCTGACATCGGGGCAGAACGGGCCTGGCCGTGGACGTCCCGGCCGCCACCGCTAATCCGTTCGTGGCACGGCCGGCTCTGCTACCGTAATGATCGTGGGTACGCTGAAGCTCTAGTACGGGACGCCGCGTCGAGCCTCCTCCGCGGTGGGTCCTATGCGCGCTGCCCAGCCACATCGCTGGCCGCGCGAGGTTCCCGTACATTCGCGCGCTCGATCAAGCGCGTCTTCCGCGACGGCAGCCATTCTCGCCTGCGCGTCGCGGGGAGGAGCTCTCGTGACCCACACTTCCCCTTCCCCGTCCCGGCAGCACCGGGTGTGTGCGATTCACGGCGGGGCCGTCCGGTTCGCCGAGCAGGTCGTCCTGGCCGAGATCGATCTCGTGGTCGGCCCGGCCGAGCGGATCGCCGTGATCGGCGACAACGGCGCCGGTAAGTCGACGCTGCTGCGCGTACTCGCGGGCACCGTGCAGTTGACCGCCGGTGAGCGGGCGGTCGAACTGCCCGGCGGCATCGCGTTCGCCGAACAGCAACCCCGGTTCCGGCCCGGCGCGACCGTCACGGACGCGCTCGACGACCTGCTCGCCGACATCCGTGAACTCGAGGCCGAGATTCAGCGCACCGCTGAGCGGCTGGCGCAGGCGGGCCCCGACGAGCGAGCCGTGCTGCTCGCGCAGCTCAGTTCCGCCATGGACCGATTCGAGGCCCGCGACGGGTATCAACTCGACCGAAGAGTCGATGCCGGCCTCGATCGGCTGGGGCTGGGTGGCCTCGACCATTCCCGGCCCGTACACACGCTCTCCGGCGGCGAGCGGGCGCGACTGGCGCTCGCCGCGGCACTGGCGTCCGAGGCGGAACTGCTGCTGCTCGATGAACCGACCAACGATCTCGACGACGCCGGCATCGCCTGGCTGGAGGAACGCCTGGCCGTGCACCGCGGCGCGCTGGTGGTCGTGACCCACGACCGCGTACTCCTGGACCGTCTCGCGACCGACATCGTGCACGTCGAGGATGGCGCGCTGCGCCGATACGGCGACGGCTACGCCGGATACCTCACCGCACGCGCGAACGAACGGCGGCGGCTGCTGGAGGAGTACGAGGCATGGCGACAAGACCTCGCACGTCAGGAGGCCCTCGTCACCGCCAACGCCTTCCGGCTCGACGCCATACCGCGAAAACTGGAACGTGGGTCCTTCGGCCACGGAGCGTTCCGGGCACGCGGCCGGGACCACGGCGCGATGGGGCGTATCCGGATGGCGAAGGAGCGGATCGCCCGGCTGCGCACGGACCCCGCACCGCGACCCGCCGACCCTCTCCGGTTCACACCAACCTTCACCGAGCCGGCCGCCGGCGTCGCCGACGAGAAGGCCGTTCTGATCCGTGCGGAGGGTGTCCGCCTGGACGTCGACGGGCCGAGGCTGCGGCTGGACGCGCTCGAGGTGTCGGCCGGGGACCGGTTGCTGATCTCGGGACCCAACGGCGCCGGGAAGACGACGCTGCTGCACGTGCTGGCGGGCGAGCTCGTACCACAGCGGGGAAACCTCTGGCAGCGACCCGGCATCCGCATCGCCTGGCTGCGGCAGGACATCACACACGGCTCTCGAGCGACGCTCCTCGACGCCTTCGCCGCCGCCACCGGCGCATACCGGGACGACGCCGCCGACGAACTGCTGCGGCTCGGCCTGTTCCACCCCGACGACCTGCAACGGCAGGTGGCACAGCTGTCGGTCGGGCAGCGCCGACGCCTTGAAGTCGCGCTCGCCGTCACCCGTCCCAGCGACGTCCTCCTGCTCGACGAGCCCACCAACCACCTGGCTCCCGAACTCCTCGAGCAGATGGAGGAAGCCTTGCGCGACTACACCGGCGCCGTAATCACCGTCACCCACGACCGACGGTGGCGCGAGCGGGCAGGCGGTTCCGCCATGATGCGGCAGGTCCATGTGGCACCGGGCGGCTTCGTGATGCCTTGATGGACAAGCCGGACGCGGGCCGCGTACCCCACGAGCCGGAACTCGGGATGGACGACGATGCCGGTGTCCACGTGTTCGCTCCATTCGACGGTCAGACGGAGTGCCGAGATCATCAAGCCTCCGTCCGACGTCAACCTTGGTCGCAGCACCGGTGGCACCCGACAAAAGCGGCGCGGAGAATGTCGGGTGATCGAGACCGGCACCGCCGCACGATGGGGGCATGGATGACACGACCTTGGTATCCCGCTTTCTTCGCGACGGCTTCGTAAAGCTGGAGGGCGCCGTTGCGCCGCGCGTGGCAGCGGACTGCGCGCGGCTACTGTGGCGGGAGACGGGCTGCGACCCGGACGATCCAGCGACGTGGACGCAGCCCGTGCACTGGGTGCCCGGCATGGCGCAGGGGCCGTTCGCCGCTGCTCCAAACTCCCCGTTCCTCCATCACGCATACGACTTGCTCGTCGGCGCGGGACGCTGGGAGCCGCGCTACTCGCTGGGCACGTTCCCGCTGCGCTTCCCGCACGAAGAGGAGCCGGACGACGCGGGCTGGCACATCGAGGGCAGCTATCTGCCGGAGGGCGAGAGCTGGTACTTCACCAATGTGCGCTCCCGCGGCCGGGCACTGCTGATGCTGTTCCTGTTCAGTGAGGTCGGTGAGAAGGACGCCCCGACCCGGATCCGGGTCGGCTCCCACCTCGACGTGCCGAAGGTGCTGGAGAAGTACGGGGAAGATGGAGCGAGCGGACTGGCCCTTGCGCCCGACCTGGTGGCGGCGTCCGAGCACCGGCCGCTCGCCCTCGCCACCGGATCTCCGGGCGACGTCTTCCTGTGCCACCCATTCCTGGTGCACGCGGCGCAACCGCACCACGGAACGCGGCCTCGCTTCATGGCCCAACCGCCGCTGATGCCAGCCGCACCGTACGAACTGGTGCGGGCCGACAGCGCGTACTCACCCGTAGAGGTCGCGATCCGTCGGGGTCTCGGACAGGATGCCCTCGGTCCGGCCGGGGACCGCACCGACCGCGGCGCCGGGGCGACTTGCTCCGTCCGTTCCTGAGAGCTTGGCCCAAGGTCTTGTCGGAAACCTCGGGGGAGCCAGAGGCCGGTGAAGTGTGGCAGGCAGGGCAGGGCGGGCTACGTGCGTCGGAGGCGGTCTGGATCATCACGCCCCCGTAGCTCAGGGGATAGAGCAACGGTTTCCTAACTAGGGACAGGCCATATGGCAGCGCTGGCAACGCCCAGAGGTCGTGTTGGTCGCCATAGCGGTCGACAAGACGGTTGGTGAACTCTGCGGCGATGACGGTGTCGGTGTGCAGGGGCAGGTGCGGGCCGTGCTGTTCATGTGAGCCGATCGGCAGGCACAGGATCGATCTCTCGGTTATCCGAGTGGCGATCTCCGGCGCCGAGAGCGATCCGTACCAGCGGTTCATGCCCGTTCTCGGCGGCCGATGCGGATGAGGAACTCGTTGTCCTCGGCGAAGGTGTCGGTGTCGCTGTATCGGGCCAGGGTGGCGCGGACGACGCTGTCGAACTCGTCGAGCCGGTCGCCGAACAGTTGTGGCGCGGCGAACGAGGTGGAGTACAGGTACCCAAGGATGCTGTCGGCGGTCCAGGTCCGATTGACGGGCACGGTGTGCTCCTCGACCCGGCTGAACGGGGACTCACGCATGATCTCGCTGTAGGGGCGGTTGTGGTGCTGGAACGTGCGTTCCCCGGCGCGGCGCTGCTTGCCGAGGAAGTTCTGGATGATCGTGCGGATTGCGGCCTTCCAGTCGCTGGTAGCGGTCCAGAAACTGTTGTCGCCGAAGATCGCGACAGCGCCATTCGGGCTGACCTGTGCGTCCAGTCGGGTCAGGATTGCAGCCTGGTCGAGCCAGTGGAAAGCCCGGCAGATCGTTACCAGTTCGGCCCGCCATCCCGCCGGTGGGGTGAACTCCTCCGCCGTGACCTCCTGCAGGCGTAGTTGAGCGTCGGCGGGTAGCTGTGGGCGGAGCGCGTCTTCGGCAGCGGCGAGCATGTCGGGATCGTTGTCGATGGCAATGATGTCACCGAACCGGCCAAGCAGGGACTCCACCACGAGGCCGGTGCCGGTGCCGACGTCGAGCAGTCGCCGCGGCGTACCGGTAGGGGCTGCGGCGTCCAGGACGTCGGCGACGATCGCCGGGATGCCGGGCCGGTACTGCCGGTAGAAGCCAACGGTTCCGTGGAACAAACTCATGATTGTCTCCATGTTGCGAGTTCGGTGAAGTGCTGGCTGGCGGCGGTGAGATCAGCAGCCACGAGCCCGCCGCCGTCATTGAGCCGTTCGGGCTCGGGCACTGGTCGTCCGTTCGACACCCAGTGACCAAGGAGTAGGCGTGGACTGGCAGCACGCCTACGGTTTGTTCCTTTTGTGGCCGCCTTAGAAAGCGGACCATCTCCAAGGTCGCGTGACCTCTCCTCTCAGGCAGGAGATTCGGTAGGCTGCTTCCTCCGCTGCGGCGTCGTCATATGCAGCCCTGTTGATTACGAAGGATGTCCATCGCATAAGCTGAATCCCGGCAAGTAGTCCATAGTATGGACGATGCGTTACGTCTAAACCGTACGCCTCTGCAAAGGATCTGTACTCGCTCTCGGATATTCGGCTGAAGTGCGTGTAGTCGACCGCTATCGGGATGAGGTCCCAGTCGGTAGGCCCAATGCAGAACTCTTCGAAGTCAAGGAGTACGGGTTGAAGAGATGTGGATACGGCCAAATTCCCCTGCCAGGCGTCACCGTGGATACCTGTGACTGAGTCAAACTCGGTCTCTAGATAGCGTCCGGTGAGTTCGTCGGCCTGGCGCTGTACCCACTCGCGGTTGTCGCAGGAGAGTGAGGGTGATCGGAATGCCTCAGTCCAGGTTTCGTTCACTGGATGAAACGGGGGTAGGCCCAGGCCCCTCGGCGTTGGTATCCGGTGTAGATCTCGCAATACGAGGCCGAGTTCTTCCGGGGTTCCGGTCCGATGCGCGGGCAGGAGTTCCCACCAGGAAACCGGATGTCCGTCGACAACGGTGGGTTGGGTGAAGTCATCGAGCGCGCGAACCGCTCGGAGGCCATTGCTGGCCAGCCATCTGGAGACCGCGATTTCGCGTCTGGCGATCCCTTCACTGCCGAACCGACCTACCCGGCCGACGATGCCGTTGCCCAGCTTGCAAACGAGATGGGAGCCGTTTCGGATGACCTCCACGTCCTTCAACCCGATCCTGTTGAAGTTGGCAGCCTTCGCGAGTATCGCCAGACCTAGTGCGGAGTTCATTCCTGCGCGGACTCCTGCCAAGGCAGGTTACGGACCTCGTTACGCAGTTCTGCCACCTCCGCCACCTTCTCGTACCTTATCGCTAGGGTGTCGAGTTGTCTGATCTCAGAATTGAGGCGGCTCGACCGCATGGACGAAGCGTCAACCAACGCGGCACGACCTATCTCCGCGGCCTCCTTTGGATTCCCGGCTTTCATTAGAAGCGACGCGAGCCGCGTCCTGGAGAAGGCGCGTGAGCGCGGGTAATGCTGATCGTGGAGGCGTACGGCGGCCTTCAGTCGCGGAACAGCGACGCCTAGGTCCTTGGTCGACAGGGCAACCGGAACCAGCGCACGTCCGGTGCTCCCCTGGTGCTCTGCCTCATCGTAGTACGAAAGCCAGGGCGGATCCTCGCTCGATGTTCGGCTGGCAAAGTAGCCGTCAGAACGATCAACCTCCGCCATCGCCTCCGCATATCGATCCTGCCAGGCGAGTAGCTTCGCACGAAGGCTGCACAGCATGGCTCGACTGGTAGCCGAAACGCGGTCTGACCGCACCTGCGCAAGCTCGATCAGTGACAGCGCACTGTCGTTGTCCCCAAGGTAGGACGAAAGTCGTGCCATATCTGCCAACGTACTGGCTCGAAGTTCCCAGGACTGCGCCTTCACAGCGCACCACAGCGAGAAGTCGAAGCACCGCTTGGCCAGGCGGTGGGCTTCAATGTCGAAGGCGGAGAAGCCAACCACGCAGCCCAGGTTGCCTACCGCCTCGTACATCGCGCGCCGAACCTCACCGCCAGCGCGGGCCTCAAGCATGCGGGCAGAGGACCGCAGCTGTGCTACCGCCGCCGCGGCCGAGAGACCACCTCCGTAGACGTTCTCTGACCGAGCTAGCGCACGGGTGATGTGCCGAACATGGTGCACTTCGGTCCATCCGAAAACCCTATGGGCTGGCTGATCAATTGCCAGGGATGCCACTTCATGGAGAAGTGCGCTCTCGCCCTTCTCTCTCAGGGAGCCGGTGTTCCCGTCCTCGGTGCCATGATCAATCCAGTGCGGGATGGCGTTATCCGAAAGCGGCGCGTAGCCGATGTGTTCCAGGTCTGTGACATCCGATCGCCTAGTTCCGTCGTGGTTCCGTCGCTCGTTCTCCGAGGTTCCAGCCTTTGCGTGCTCGGAGAGCCGCCGGCTCCCATGGATGTCACTGTTGAGATGATGAAAGCTCTTCACCACGTTCTCGTTCGCTGCCTTCAGATAGCCATCGAGCAGCGATTGGCTGAACGGGGACAACGGCCGCCCAGCCTCCCAGTTCGTGATTGAGCGCAGCGTGACGCCGAGGCGCCGGGCGAACTCGGTCTTGGTCATCCTGGACGCGGCGCGTAGCGCCTTGACATGTTCTGCTGACCAGTAGTGCACATCGCCCATGTGCCAACCCTCTCCGATTTTGGCCCCGGAGCGCCAATCATGCCGGTGAGCTTTCCGCCTGGGTACGGCCCGATTCCACTCCGATGTGTTCCCAGCGGTCAAGTCCTGATCCAACCTGGGCGACGGCACACGGGATCCAGGCCGTCGAGGCGGGTCGTTAGCCCATACCTCGAGTTCGACGAAACCGTTGCCGCACCCAGGCCCTCGGCCCCGTCCGCTTCCGGGAGTGTCATGCCGTACAAGCAGCCGCCGTCCAGCCTGCGTGCCTTGTGGCTGGGCGAGCAGATGCGCCGCCTGCGCAAGGACCGGCGGATCACCCTCAAGGGCGCCGCCCGGCACCTGCGGCTCGACCACTCCGCACTGGCCCGGTTCGAGCGGGGTCAGTGGCCGTTCCTGGCCGGACGGGTCGCGACCCTGCTCGACGTCTACCAGGTCACCGACCCCAGAGGCCGCACCGTGCTGCTGCGCCTCGACGCCGAGGTCGACCGCCGTAACGCGTGGGAGGCCGATCCCGACGACCTGCACCATCCCGAACCCGACCACGAACCAAAGCCGGCCGATCAGGAGAACAACCGTATGCCGTTCCAGGAACGCCACCAGCCGACCGTGCGTGGCCAGTGGCTCGCCGAACAACTCCGCCAGCTACGCCTCGACCGCTCCCTGACCCTGCAGCAGGTCGCCGAACGCCTCCCACTCGACTGGAGCAGCCTGGGCCGGTTCGAACGCGGCGAGATCAAGCCCAAGTACGACGACGTCGCCGCGCTGCTCGACGTCTACCACGTCTTCGACGACCGGCAGCGCGACGTACTGCTCTCCCTCGCCCTGGACGCCCGCCACGGCAGCCACTGGGACGTCGACTTCGGCGACGAACTGCCCTACCGCCCCTACGTCAACCTCGCCTGGCTCGAAACCCGCGCCACCGCCATCCGCTACTACGCCACCGGCCGCATCCCCGACCTGCTCCAAACCCCCGAGTACGCCGCCCGCCTCATCCAAACCCAGATGGGCATCCGGCAGCCCACCCCCGAACACCGGGCCGCCGTCGCAGCTCTCAACACCCGGAAGCAGGCGTTCCGCGACGGCACCAACCGTCTGTCCGCCGTGATCACCGAGACCGCCCTACGAAACCAGGTCGGCGACAGCCACCTGATGGACCAGCAGATCAACCACCTGCACAAACTCGCCCGCCATCCCCGCTACACCATCGACGTCCTGCCCGACGGGCACGAGATCACCGCCCGGTACGACACCCCGTTCACCGTCTTCGACATGCCCGACCCCTACCCACCCGTCGCCGTCACCCAGAGCCTCGCCGGCCGCCTCTACCTCGAACACCCCCGCAGCCTGCGCTTCACCGTCGCCCACGACCACCTCAAAACCGCCGCCCAACCCCACACCCACACCACCCACCAAATCGACACCATCCAACAGGAAATAGCGGAAGCGGCCGGGGCTGGGAGCCGGGCCAGCAGCGAACAGAGCCAGACGCGTGGACCTGCCGCACCGGTAGGACGTCCTGAGATGACGCGAGGCGCCACTGGGGAGGACGTTCCCGCGTCCGCCGACAGCACCGGTCGACCGAAAGCCAGACAGTAGTTCGGACGTTGTGACAAGAGCGCGAGCCGGCCAAGGGTCGAGCGGTCAAGACGTGTACAAGGCATCTACTCCTCGCGGTACACCCGCGCGTGGAACTTCGCCGACACCAGTATCTGCCGCGACGAGCGACGAGGAGCACATCAGGCTTACGCAGCCACCGGCCTACCTGGGCACCGTTACCCGGCACCGCACCGGGGAATCGGCGACACGGGTCGCCAAACTGTCGGGCGACAAGCAGAACGTCCCGGAATTCGACCAATTAAACCTTCGGCGGTCACCGATGACGCCTTCTCGGTCATAATTGAAGTTCGCGACTACCTGTTCGACGCGGTTCCGCTGAACAACCAATGTGGGCGTAGCGAGGAGCCAGATGGTGGGCTACCTGATCGGCAAAACCTTCACCTTCAGCGCCAGCCACATGCTGCCCGGCCTTCCAGACGGGCACAAGTGCGCCAGGATGCACGGCCACAACTACCACGTCGAGGTTGTCGTCGGGGCAGACGTACTCGCCTCGCCGGGCTTTGTCACCGATTTCGGCGATCTCGCGCCCCTCAAGACCTACCTGGACGACACGTTCGACCACCGGCACCTCAACGACGTGCTCGACCTGGCCCCCACCAGCGAGCACCTGGCCGCACACCTCGCTGTCTGGATCATCGAGCATCTGGAGCCGGTGATCCCCGGCCGACTGCACTCGGTTCGAGTGTCCGAGACGGACTCGACTTGGGCTGAGTACACGCCGGACCGGTCATGACGAACAGCTACATGTCCCCGGTGGTGCGGGTCGCTGAGCTGTTCGGACCGACCCTGCAGGGCGAGGGAGAATCCGTCGGGCAACGGGCAATGTTTGTCCGCTTGTCAGGCTGCAACCTCGATTGCGGCTGGTGCGACACTCCCTACACCTGGGACTGGAGCCGCTTCGACCAGGCCCAGGAATCCCGTCAGATCCCGGTGTCCGCCGTTGTCGACTGGGTCCTGGCCCAAGACTGCGATCTTGTCGTCATCACCGGCGGGGAGCCGCTGATCCAGCAACGACGGCTGCTCCCGCTGGTGGCGGCACTCACCCTGGCCGGGCGGCGGGTGGAGATCGAAACGAACGGCACCATCACTCCTAACAAGGCCCTGGCCACGCACGTGGGACGTTTCAATGTATCGCCCAAACTCGCCGGATCGGGCGTCGCTGTTGAACGCCGGATCCGTCCCGAGGTGCTACGGGCCTTGAACGCCTGTGGAAAGGCCGTGTTCAAGTTCGTCGTGACCGGCGGGAGCGACGTGCGGGAGCTGGCAGACCTGCAGGTGCGGTTCGGGCTTACACCGGTATGGGTCATGCCGCAGGGCATCACGGCATCAGCGGTCCTGGACGGGCTGCGTGCGCTTGCCGGCCCGGCCTTGGAACACGGCTGGAACCTGACACCTCGGTTGCACGTGCTGCTCTGGGGCGACGAACGTGGCCGGTGACAGCCAGCGACTGCCACCGGCCTCCTGCGATCGAGTTTCGGTGCGGATGGTCGGCGCCGCAGCCACCGCGAACGAGCTAGGCCCCGGGTATGGACGGTCCGGCTGGCGACAGCCCGCACGGTCTACAACTGAGGATCACGATGGGAGCAAGATGGACACATCGCCTGCGCTCACGACTCAGTCCGGTCGCGACCATGGCGATTCTCCACGGGGGAGCCGCGACGTCGACGACGGCGGAGCCCGCACTCCCGAGCCGCCGTCGCCGGCGGACCCGGACGTGGCGATGGCGACCGTGCTGACGTGGTCCGGCATCACTGACATCGTCACCGACATCGCCAGGCGAGTCAGCGCCGATGGCATGCCGAACGTGGTGATCGGAGTGCTGCGCGGCGGAATGGTGCCCGCGATTCTGCTCGCCCATGCTATGGGGGTGCGCACGGTACGTGCGATCGAGGTCCTGCACACGGTCGCCGACGGAGTCGACGCGGCCAAGAGCAACCGTCCGCAGGTGTCCAATCAGGCAAGTCTTGGCACGTTGACGGGTCTGGACGTCGTGGTGGTCGATGACATCGCCGGCAGCGGCGACACCATCGCGGCCACCGTCGAACTTGTCGCTGGAGCCGGTGCCGGCCGGATCCGATCCGCGATGTGTGTGGTCAACGCCGCCAACTGGCGCCATCCGCTACCGCCCGAGCAGGCGCTGACCTATATCGGTGCCACCGTCGAAGGATGGGTGATCTTCCCGTGGGAAAAGCGATAACCAACCCTGATGGCCACGGCGGTGACGAACTGACCCGGACCCGCCCGGGAACCCCGATGATCGGGCCGTACTCGGTGAACCAAATGGACGACTTCTACACCGCGTTCGCCAACGGCGAGGTAAAGCCGTCAGGGGTCATGAACCTGGCGCAGCGACTGTACATCGCCGAGCGGTGCCCGCCGGCCGCCCGGATCGTCGACGTGTGCTGCGGGCGTGGCCTGCAACTGCCGACTCTCTACCGGTACGGCAGCAACCTGAACTCCTACGTAGGGCTCGACCTGTCCCCGGCGAACCTAGCCGAGGCGCGCAGCCTGATCGGCCGGCTCGACGCCGCATACGGAGGGCGACGGTTCCCGCTCGAGTTCGTCGAATGCGATGTTGCCGAGCCTTGGCCTGCGACCGTCGGCGTCGGCTTCGACGTCGCCGTCTACACATCCGCACTCGAGCACCTGCCACGCGAGCAGGCGGTGGCCAGCTTGCGGCACGTCGCCTCGGCCCTGCGCCCGGACGGGATCTTATATCTGTCAACGCCGAACACCGCAGGCGAGGCTCCCCGGCCGCTGCAGTACAGGGTGCACGTGTACGAGTGGAACATGCCGGAGCTAGAACCGGTGCTGTTTGACTGTGGGTTGGTCGTGACCGAGCGGGTCGGTTTGCTCGCGCCGCCGCCCGAGCAGGTGCGCGCCGCGCTGGCCGCCCAGTTCGGTCACGGTGCGGGCGCTCTGTACGAGCGGCTGCGTCAGACGGTGCCCGCCGCGCTACTCAACCCGCTGTCCGCCGCCGCCATCGCGCCGGTTGCCACGGAGGTGCTCTACGTGTGTCGGCGACAGACATGAGACAGCGAAGCTGCTGGGTCAGTGTCGAAGGAGTCAACGGCGTCGGAAAGACCTACCTGACTGGGCGGCTCGCCACCCAGCTCGGCACATCGTGGCGGCTGCTCAGCGAGCTGACAGACCACGGCGCTGACCAGCTCACCGGACAGGTGATCGCCGCACTGGCCCGCCCAGGCGGGACATTCCTGCGTACCGGAAACCCGCTGACCGAGACGTTTGCGCTGCTGGCGTCGAAAGTTCATGAGTACGAGCGACTTGCCACCGCGACCGGCGGCGAACCGGGCCCGGTTCTGGAGGACCGTGGCGTGGACAGCGTCGCCATCTACCAGGCCGCGATCCTGGCCGGTACCGACCGGTCGGCGGCTCCGGGACTCGTCGCGCGTATCCACGCCGCGGCCGTCCTGTGGCGGCCCCTACCGGCGTTGACACTGTTGATCGTCGACGACCTCGACTCGTGCGTCGCCCGGTTCGAGACTCGGCTCAGTAAAACACTGGACACCACCGATCGAGACCTGCTCGCCCACGTCGACGACCTCTACAAACATCTGGCCCAGTCGCATCCGCACCGGATCCGGATCGTCGACCGGACCGGGCGCGGCGAGGATGACGTCCTGGATGAGATGTACGCCCACTGCCTGACCGCCGAGAGAGAGGCGAAGACGTCATGACCGGAGTGAGCCTGTTGTGGGCGCTTCGATCACCGTGCAACCTCGGCTGCCGGTACTGCTACTTCGGCACGATCGAAGACCACCGCGACGCACCGCCGCAGCAGCCCGGCGTCCTGTCCCACCTTTCACGCGGCGACCTCACCCTGACCGACATCTCCGCGTTCGCGGATTCCCTGCCCGGATCCCGCGTCGAACGGATCTTCATCGCCGGCGGCGAGCCGTTGATCTGGCCACCGGTCATGGACCTCGTCGCCGCGATCAAAGCTGCCGGGGTACAGGTGGTGCTGTGCACCAACGGAATCCCGCTCAACCGACCGCACATCGTCGACCGGATCCTGGCCACCAATGTCGACGCGGTATCGGTGTCATTGGACTCCACCGACGCGCTGTACAACGACACCTGGCGCCCCGCCCGCAACGGTCTGCACGGACACTCGGACATACTCGACGGGATCCGGGCCCTTCTCAAGGCCCGGGGCCAACAGGCCGCCCCCCGGGTGGGCATCTACACGGTGATCACCCGACTCAACATCGACGCCGTGACCACCGTCGCCGAGTTAGCCGACGACCTCGGCTGCGACTACTTCGTACCCCAGCCGATCGCCCTGGACAGCGGGCACCCTCTACACGGCGAGCTCTCCCTTACCCCGGTCGACGCACCAGCAGTACGCGCCGCCCTGGACCAACTCCACACCAGGCCCGCCCCGCAGGTACCGGCACCGACATACACCGGCAAGGTCATCGAGGCGATCAGTGACACCAAACCCCGCGTGGCCCATGCCTGTTTCGGAGGCACCGACCTGTTCTTCATCCAACCCGACGGCAGCGTATGGGACTGCCCCTCCAGCCTGAAGATCGCCGCGACACCACCCGTCGCACACCGCAGCATCCGCGGCACCACCGCCACCGAACTGTTCGGCCACGCCGGTTGCCGCGCCGACTGCCGGCTGTTCTCCCGCGACTGCGTCAACATGTGGCCCCTGATGGACTTCGGCACCTTCCTACCCCCGGTCAGGCCACAACCATGATGCCGCACGAAGACGACACCATCACCAACCTCGCCCGCCTGCTCGCCAGGATGCCAAACCCCGCCGGCACAACCCACACCACAGCCCTCGAACACGATCTGGCCGCCCGGTTCGGCGTGCGTCACGCTGTCACGGTGTCCTCCGGCACCGCCGCCCTGCATACCGCCCTGACCGCACTTACGATCGGGCCCGGCGACGAGGTCCTCGTACCGGCCCTGTCAGTCGTCATGTCCGTCGCCCCGGTCGTCCACACCGCAGCCCGGCCCGTCTTCGTCGACTGCAACCCCGACGGCACCGACCTCGACTACGACGACCTCACTGCCAAAGTCACCGACGCGACCACGGCGATCCTGCCCGTACACCTGTGGGGCCGCACTGGCGACCTACCACGCCTGGCCCAGCTCGCCACCGACCGCGGCCTGCACCTGATCGAAGACGCCTGCCAGGCACAAGGCACTCGCGTCAACGGACGGCACGCCGGCACCATCGGCAACGTCGGCTGTTTCAGCCTCAAAGACGGCAAGATCCTCTGGTCGGGCGAAGGCGGATATCTGCTCACCGACAACGACGACATCGCCCGGCGAAGCCGGGCCCTGCGCTCCCACTGGCAGCCCTCACCCACCGGAAATGATCCACCCCAACTCGGCCACAACTACCGCCTCGCCGAACCCCTGGCCCTCATCGCCCACGCCAACCTGGCCCGCTTCGACACGCTGCTCGCCCACCGCCAGCACCAAGCCCAACTACTCGGCGAACTGCTCGACTCGGTCCCCGGCATCCAAATCACCAACGAACCAAACCAATCCTGGAACGGGTACACGTTCCTGGCCACCATCACCCTGCCCGATCCTCGCGCGTTCAGCACACGCCTGGCCCACCTCGGCGTACCCAACAGCGTCGGCAGCTACCAACTCGTCCCGACCGACCAGCGTCCCGCGTTCGCGGCCTACAGCGGCAACCCGTGCCGTAACGCCGCCACGGTCATCGACCACACCCTGGCCGTCGTACTCACCGACCACGACGACGACCGACGCATCGCCGACTACGCCCACACCATCCGTCGAGAGGCCAACAGATGGCGTCCCACCTGACCGACGACCCCGCATACGCCAACACCCGTTTCCTCGTCATCGACTTCGAGGCCACCACCCCCACCGGACGCAGGCCCGAACCGATCGACGTCGCCGTCATAGCGCTGCGCCTGCACAACGGACACCTCACCGAGACCAGCCGCACCGAGGCCCTCATACAGCCACCCGCCCACGCCCCACTCACCCGCTTCGACATCGGCCAGACCGGCATCACCGGGCCGATGCTCGCCGGACAACCCGACGCCGCCACCGTCCTCGCCCGCCTCGACGCCCGCCTCGACGACTCGCCGTACCTACTCGTCGCCCACCACGCCCCTACCGAAGCCGGCATCCTCTACGACTATCGCGACCACTGCCCCCACCTGGCCGCCACCGACTTCCTCGACACCCTGCGCCTCGCCCGCATCGCCTACCCCGACCTGCCCTCCCACCGCCTCGACGTACTCATCCACCACCTCGGCATCCCCTGGCCACCCGGACGACACCGCGCCATGCCCGATGTCGAAGTGACCGCACAGGTGTTCCGACAGATCGTCGCCCACGGCGCCAGCACCGGCCACTGGCGCACCCTGCGCCAACTACGAGAGATCGGCGGCTACCCAGCCAAGGGCAGCAAACCCGAACAGGAAACCCTGTTCTGAACAGAACGATTGGACGCCACGATGCGCCACAACTGCCACCGCGGCAGCCTGATCAGCATCGAAGGACTCGCCGGTGTGGGCAAGACCTACCTCACCACCCGGCTACTCGACCGCTACCCCGCCACCGACCGGCCGATTCTGCTCGAAGAGTTCTCCAAGCGTCCGAACAGCGGACAAAACGACCTCGGACGCGACCTGCTGCGCGCGCTTATCACCGCCGCCGACGGCGACACGTTCCTACGCGGCGGACACCCCGCCACCGAAACCCTGCTGCTACTAGCAATTAAAATGTTCGACTACGAGGCCGGGTGCACCCAAGCGCTCGCCGCAGGCCGGACAGTCATCGAAGGCCGCAGCCTGCACAGCATCGCCGTCTACCAGTCGCTGATCAGCCACACCGAGGACGACAACGCCCACCAACACGCCCACACCCTGCTCGACCTCGCCGCACAGTGGCGACCGCTACCCGACCTCACCATCCTGATCACCGACGACGTCACCGCCGCAGTGCGTCGAGCCGAGACCCGCGACTCCCGCCGCTACACCAGCGAACAGTGGCAACTCCACCATCGCGCCTCAGCACTGTTCACACGACTAGCAAACGACGAGCCACAGCAGATCACTGTCCTGGACCGCCGGCATCTCAACGCCAATGCACTGATCGACCAGATGGCGGCACTCATCGACGCGACACCGAAACCCTGCATGCCCAATCCGGTTCCGGGCACCGCCACCGCGTGCCGACGTGAATGCCGGCTCCAAACGACAACGTGAATCAGACACCCGTCGCTACGAACGGGCGCACCGCAGCCACCGGGTCGACCCGGCCGTCAACCACATCGTCCAAGCACGAGAAAAGCACCTTGGCCAGCAGCTTCGTATCCTCGAACATCGGCAGATCCGCCAACTCCGCCTGGTCGAACCACCCGAACTCGTGCACCGCCTGCCTCGCCGGCTTCGGATCATCAACAATCGCCACATACTGGTGATCGACGTGCACATGAGGCTCGGCCAGGTGATTGTCCGCTGGCACGTCCTGCTCAGTGATCCACCACGGTGCGGCCACCATCGGGTTCGGGAACTCCCTCGGCAGCGCCGGCGTGGGCGGATGAAGCAGCCGTACCCCACGCAGGCCCGACTCCTCCTCGACCTCACGCACCGCAGCCTCAGGCTGCGTCTCGAAAGACTCCACATGCCCGCCCATGACCATGTAACGGCCGAGCCGAGGATGCACGATCAGCCCCAGACGCCACCCCTCGTCGAAACGGCAGAAAACGAACGCGCCAGCGGTAGCGTGCTTAACAGTCATATCGACGTCCCGTGGTCAGCTCGACGATCAACAGGTGGACCGCCCGGCGGCCCGAACGTCCCGACTCTGCCACACTCCACCCCCAACCAGCAGCCGGCACACCGAACGAACCCCCACCACCAACCAGCAACAGTTCCCAGCGCCGCAGCACCGATAGAACGCCTGACCACCGATCCCACATCGCAGGGCGGGCATGGCCGTTCAGATGATCATCGAGGTTCCTAAACCTTCTGATCTGACCGAAGTGAGCAATTGTCAATCTGGCCGGAGCGGGTGTACCACTCATATCGACAGAAGAGGGCGTATCGGTTTGCGAAGACCGTAGGGGATGTAACGGCCGGGTGGCCTGGATCGGCGGCGCCGCGTCGGTCGTCGGCGACGTTCTGGTCGTGGCCGCGACCAGTCGGTGTACCTGCTCGCGGGATGGGACGAGCTGGGCGTGTGTGGATGCCGCCGATATCGCGCCCGCGCCAGAGCGTCGGCTGCCCGCCCACCAAAGCCGCTCCAACTCGCGCCACCCTGTGGGCCGCGGAGGAGTTGGTCAGTGAGCGGCCAGACGCCGGTTTGGGATAACTCCGCATCCGGAGGGCCTCACCTCGACGAGCCCGGCCAGCGTGAACGAGTGTCGATGGCCTTCGGTGCGTGCCCGATATTTGCTCCGGCAACGGTGACCGAAGGTGACCAATGTTGACTGCCCGTGCCGGTCGCTGAAGGTCGCCCGTCCGGGCCGGGTACGTGTGGTCGTCGTGTGATCCGCTGGTGGCGGTGCCGGCGTCGATCGTGTGTGCGGCTCCCTGCGGTACGCTGACAGCCGCTGCTAGCTAGTCTGGATCATCGCGCCCCCGTAGCTCAGGGGATAGAGCAACGGTTTCCTAATGCCGATATCCGACATTGCGGCAGCCTAATAAGCCGCACATGCCGCCTATTCCTGTACCAGTACGCTCCGTGCCCGCTCCGTTGTAATGCGGCCGCGTCATCGAGGTCGCCGAGGCGCCCGTGGGCGTAAACCACGTGCGGCACGCAGTGGATGTCGAACACCTCGCGCAACATGTCCTTGGCCAGGGAGCCTGGGCTTGTGGGAGCGTACCCTCACCCCACCAATGTGCCGGGAGTACACGTCGATTATCCCGTTGACGTTGTAGTAGGCACCCTTGAGGGGCCTGGCGAGTTTGGTGACGTTCCACGAGTGCACCGGCCCTGGGCTGGTAGCGACCCGTTCGGGTGAGTCCGGGGCCGTTGGCGGGCCTGCCGCCGCCGTCTGCGGTCCCGGCCGGTAGCCGAGCGGGCGTCACCGGTCACCCGTACTGGGGCATGCTGCGCGGTTTCCGGGTCGATCAACACTGGCAGACGCCCATTGCCGCCACCCGCGTCGAAGGCGTCCGGCATGTCCGGTCTGCGTTGTCAGAAGGCCTCAATGGAGTGCAGCTCCCGAAGGAGCCGCAGCTGTGATCGAGCACCCCGACATCCTGCCCGCGCGCCTCAGTGAAGGGCAGCTCCTGGAGGAGCTGCGGCTCACCAGCCCAGTGCAGTTGCGGCGATGCGGGTCCGTGCCTCAATGAAGGGCAGCCCCCGGAGGAGCTGCGACTCGACGATGCTGACACCGGCAGCGATGTCGGCGGCGCCTCAATGAAGGGCAGCTCTCGGAGGAGCTGCGACGGACCTGGCTCCCCGGCTCGGTCAGCAGGAGAGGAGGCCTCAATGAAGGGCGACTCCCGGAGGAGCTGCGACCTGGACCTGCGGAAACGCAGCCGGTACCCCCGGTACCGGCCTCAATGAAGGGCAGCTCCTGGAGGAGCTGCGGCGACGAGCTGGCCGGGGTGATGGAGCGCGGCCGGGGTCGGGAGCCTCAATGAAGGCAGCTCCTGGAGGAGCTGCGGCCTCCCGGGCCCGAATCCGCCAGGCGTACCCACTGTGCCTCAATGAAGGGCAGCTCCTGGAGGAGCTGCGGCTGGCGGCGCACGACCCGTGGTTCGACGTCGTGCCAGCCTCAATGAAGGGCAGCTCCTGGAGGAGCTGCGGCCGGCCACGCGGCCTGCGTGCCGGCGAAGTCGTCGACGCCTCAATGAAGGGCAGCTCCTGGAGGAGCTGCGGCTGCTGCTCCAACAGCGCCGGCCAGTCCGCACCGGGCCCGCCTCAATGAAGGGCAGCTCCTGGAGGAGCTGCAGCCGAGCGCCGGCGGTACCTCGCGGTCGCACGGGCGGCACGGGCCTCAATGAAGGGCAGCTCCTGGAGGAGCTGCGGCGAACGGCAAGTCGACCCTGGTCGGCGGTATCGCCGTGCCTCAATGAAGGGCAGCTCCTGGAGGAGCTGCGGCCTTCGACGGTAGCGACGATGGTATCGAGGGTGTTGTGCCTCAATGAAGGGCAGCTCCTGGAGGAGCTGCGGCCTGCTTCGCCAGTTCGAACTTGGCCCGGAGGAAGACATGCCTCAATGAAGGGCAGCTCCTGGAGGAGCTGCGGCGTCACCGGTCGGCGGCTCGGACCGCTCCCACGCGTCGCCTCAATGAAGGGCAGCTCCTGGAGGAGCTGCGGCCGAAGCCCGCACCCCCGAGCAGGCCGAGGCAGCAGCCCGGCCTCAATGAAGGGCAGCTCCTGGAGGAGCTGCGGCCTGTCGTCTCGCACAGCGCTACGGGAGTCGGTCCACTACGCCTCAATGAAGGGCAGCTCCTGGAGGAGCTGCGGCCAGGGGATGCAGAGCGGATGGGGCGTGAGCTGATGCATGCCTCAATGAAGGGCAGCTCCTGGAGGAGCTGCGGCCTCCTCCTGGTCCTCCTCCTCCCACTCCTCGGCGGGGCCTCAATGAAGGGCAGCTCCTGGAGGAGCTGCGGCTCGGCAGTCTCGCGCACCAGCGTGTCGGGACCAGGCCTCAATGAAGGGCAGCTCCTGGAGGAGCTGCGGCCCTCGTCGCCTCCGCCGACGCCCTCAACCCGAGGTCGCCTCAATGAAGGGCAGCTCCTGGAGGAGCTGCGGCGCCTGTGGGAGACGGCCACCGCGACGTTCTCACCGTGCCTCAATGAAGGGCAGCTCCTGGAGGAGCTGCGGCCCCGGCCGCCGCCCTTACCGACGTCCTTCGTCGGCATGGGCCTCAATGAAGGGCAGCTCCTGGAGGAGCTGCGGCCCCGCGCTACCGCCGCCGTGAGCGCCCCTCACAGCGCCTCAATGAAGGGCAGCTCCTGGAGGAGCTGCGGCTGGAAGCGACGACGATGACCCGGCCCGGCGGGCCGGGCCTCAATGAAGGGCAGCTCCTGGAGGAGCTGCGGCTCCCGGCCGCTGAGCGGCCTCACGATCCGGCCAGACTCTGCCTCAATGAAGGGCAGCTCCTGGAGGAGCTGCGGCCTCGTTGGGCTGGCCCTCGCGGCGGGAGGTGGCCCAGCCTCAATGAAGGGCAGCTCCTGGAGGAGCTGCGGCCTCCTGGTCGATACGGTCGAGCGTGGCGCGGGCGGCCTCGCCTCAATGAAGGGCAGCTCCTGGAGGAGCTGCGGCGTGGCCGGGCAGCTCGCCGAGCCCTTCACTGCCGGTGCAGCCTCAATGAAGGGCAGCTCCTGGAGGAGCTGCGGCTTGGCGAGGAGGTCCCGCGCGACGAACTGGTAGCCTCAATGAAGGGCAGCTCCTGGAGGAGCTGCGGCTGGCATGTCTGAGCTGTCGAAAGCAATGACAGCCCGTGCGCGCCTCAATGAAGGGCAGCTCCTGGAGGAGCTGCGGCCGTCGGGATCGGACGGCAGCCCCGCCGGCGTGGTCGCGCCTCAATGAAGGGCAGCTCCTGGAGGAGCTGCGGCAGGGGCTGAATTCTAGAGGTCCTGAGCAGCGCTGATCGCCACATCCGGCGAAGGGTGTGGCTAGCACGTCATCCGGCCGCACGCGCGCACCGACGGACCGGCGTCCTGACATGGGTCCTGGGCTGACCTTTTGCCTACGCGAAGGGTTCGCGCTTACGCGCGTCATGACGGAGCCTTCGCGGGCTGATCACAACAGTGCGGGACCGTGACTGGTGATCGGACGACCGCGGCCGATCACATCGAGTAAACGGTGCTCGTTGCCCCGTAGATGTCCGAGGTCGCAGATCAGTACCGAGTCCGTACTTTGGTCGATTGTCCCGACCAGCCATGTACGCAGCCGCAGGAGCTTGGCCGGGCCAGCATCCACGACGAATACACTGTACTGGACCCGGTCGCCGTACGATTCGAGCTTTTTGGCGACCTTTGTTCGGCGTACGTCGTCGGAGACGTCGTACGCGATCAGGTGACGTCGGACGTCATCGCGACTCATCGGATCTTGATGCCCTGATAGCGGGGCTGGGTTCCGTCGATGACCCCGAGGATGAGGCGTGCTTGGATCTCCATCGCGCGCCGCCACGTCACGTCATATCCGAAGACGGGATGACGGAATGTGCCGGTGACGCGCCGTTCATAGCCGGCTATCAACGCCCTGCGTCCGCGCTCGCCGATTCGGGTGGTGCCGAGCACGGTCGAGAAGTCTCTGGTGTGTAGCTCGCCGTTGTTGAAGGCGTTGACGACGACGGAGTCGGCGACGGGGCTACGGAACTCTTCGATGAGATCTAGTGCAAGCGCCGGTTTGTTGCGGCCGCTGCTGTGCAGGAACCCGGCATGTGGGTCGAGGCCGCATGCGACGACGGCGCGGACGGCATCCGCGGTCAGCAGGCCGTAGCAGAGGTTCAGCGCCGCGTTGATCGGATCCCGGGCCGGCCGTCTGGTGCGTACGGAGAAAGTAAGCCCTTCCTCTGCGACGACCTTTGGCCGGAGCATGGTGAGGAAGCGTGCGAAGTATCGGGCCGCGGCGTCGCCCTCGATGCCGAACAGGTCGGTCAGTGACGAGGCGGCGAGCGCATCGCGTTGAAGTTCGCGAAGCCGGACAACCTCGGCGGACGCATCGCCGTGCCGCCGTAGCAGGGTGGCCTGGTTCGAGATCTTCGCGGACACGAACTGCCGAGCCAGGTCGATCCGCCCGTGGTACGAGGCGACGTGTTGAAGCGGGCGCGCGGCCCCGTTGGGCCCCTGGGCTGCACGTGCCCAACCGGTAACGCGACCCGAGGTGGTGCACCATACGACGGGCAGGCTGCGCCATAGAAGCTCTCGGATGAGGCCGCTGGAAAGGTCGATGTTGCCGTGCACGACGACGCCCTGTACGCGTTCGATCGGGAACGTGCCGATCTTCTCTCCGCTCTTGCTGACCTCGATCCGTCCACGTGAGACATAGACGCGTGAGCCGGGAGTGAGCAGGTGGAGGACCTGCGTATCGGGGTCGGCCACCACGATACGGCGGGTGACCGGTGCGAGCGGTCGTTCGTCGGGCAGGCAGATGCTGATGTGTGAGCATCGTGAGCACCGCCGGTCGTCTTCGAGTGGCGGTGGTGCCTCGTTCGCGGCGAGGGTTTCAGCGGTGGCGGCGACTGCGGCCCGGGCAGCCGCCATGTCCTCGAGCGAGATCGGAACGTCGACGCGGGTGCGGTGGTTGACGAAATAGATTGCCTGGCCGGCTACGGGATAGCCCATGTCGGTCAGCGCACCGGCAAGCAGGGCAACCTGGACCCGCATCGGTTCGGTGACGTCGGGGCGGCGTCTCACTGGGGTCGCCTTGTGTTCGACGACGGTCATTGCCGCGTTGTCGTCGAGTTCGACGGTGTCGCAGCGTCCGATCACCCCGAGGTCGTGGCTGACCACGTCGACAGCTCGGTGGCGGTGAGATCGCGATCCGATCGGGTCGTCGGCGGGTGTGTGGGCCTGGATGCCGACCTCCATCTGGTGGGTGTCGGTGGCCTCACCGGCGGCCTCGAGCCAGGCTCGACGAGGACAGAACACGTGATGGGCCACCAGGCTGACGGGTATCAGGTCGCGCTGCCCTTCGTCGGCGCTCGCGGGCATCAGCGGCGACCTGTCTTGAGGATCACGCCGCGCATTGCCCGGCGTTCGGGTGCGCTGTCGCTGCCGAATCGTCCGATCGGGAAGCGTACGACCGCGTCGACGCCTCGGCTCGCCAGCCAGGCGGTGGCCTGGGCCCGCGGGTTTTCGCCGTCGGACATGTCAGCGTTCGAGGACAGGTCGGCGCTGGCAAACCGGGCGAGTTGGCCGCTGCCGACGACGGATCGTAGTTTGGCCGTTCGCCACTTCCCTTCCCATACGGGCACGTAGAAGTGGCCGGAGGAACCGGGCCCGAGGTGACCGGTGGTGATCGCGAACCCGTGCGTCCGTAGGGCGATCGGAAACTGCGAGATGCCCCACAGGGCGCACCAGGCGAGAGCATTGTCGACCGGGCCGGGCGATGCGAAGCCGGTCGACGTACGGCTGGTGGCTGCGTCCTTGCCGATTTCGTCGCGGATGCTGCGCCCGAGCAGCCCGTCGCTGACTGCGGCGTTCGTGCGCGCGGTGAGCGCGGTGGCCAGCTTGCGGATGCGGCTGCCGACGAACTCGGATCCCTGGTTGCGGGGCTGCATCTCCAGCCGGCTCGCCCCGTCGTCCTGGAGGCGCTGTCCCTGTTTGTTGAATCGCCAATAGCTGGGTTCCCCCAGGGCCGCGATCAGGCGCAGGTCGAGGTACGCGCGTGCCTCGGTCAGCCGGTCGAGTGCGTCGTGTCGGCGCTGCTGCAGCGACTGCCAACCGTCCCGGCTGGCGATGACGCTCAGTCGAGGGCTCATCAGCCCTTTCGTTTCGGTGTCGCTGACCGACTGCGCGGGCCAGGCATCGGGGGCTGCGAGCCGGGTTGCGTGCGCGCGTACGATCTCGCCCACGGTTTCGGGTGTGGCGTCGGGTGCGCTGAGTACCGGACGGGTGGCCATGCCACCGGTCCACGAGACTCGGACGTCGTCGAGCCCGCCGTCCTCGGCGATCGCGGCGAGCCCGTACAGGGCCATGTGCGACAGCATCGAGGTCGGTTCGGCTGCCGCCAGTACGAAGTCGGTCATGATCCCTCCGCGGAGACCTGGCCGTCGGCGGCGCGGAGCAGCGCCTCCAGGTAGGCGCAGCCCCAGATACCCCAATGGGTATGCGTACGTTCGATCAGCGCATCCCAGCCGCCTTCGTCGAAGAGGTCGATGGCGGTTTCGTCGGGCTCGCCGACGAGTTGCCCGCTGACGTGTGGGAAGCTGTGCCGGCCCCGGCCGTGGCTGGTGCCGATCAGCCGGGCCACCAGGTCACGGCGGATCATTTCTGTGGTGGACAGTTCGGGCCAGGCGCGGACGACTGAGAGCTGTTCGTGTCGCCAGCCGGTCGGCAGGCCAGATGACGTGCTCAGCCGCCGTATCCGCTGCGGGTCCTGCACGCCGCTCTTTGCCATCGGCTCCGTGGTGTTCGGGTCGACGCCGAGCGATCGCTGGAAGCGGTCGTCGTCTTTTCCGGCGTCGTGGTGCTTTCCGGCCGTGCGGAGGTCTTCGACGAGCCGTTCGCCGAGACCGAGGCGCGCGGCGACGTCTGCGGCCCGGTCGGCTACCGCGTTGGAGTGCTTGGTGAGGGTTACCCGCTGTCGGTGGGTGGTCCAGGTCTGGCGTAGCTCGGCATCGGCGGTCACCTTTCGTAGATCGACGACGATCATGCGTATGAGGGACCGCTGCCCGTTGTTGGTGGGGTCGTCCGGGTTCGGCGCCCAGTGGAACACCACCTCAGCCGCGGCTCGCTGTCCGGCCGGTCTGTCGAGTAGCTCAGCCGCCGCCGTTGCCATCGGTTGTGGGGTCAGCTCCGCCTGGTATTCGCGCAGCAGTCCGGCGATGGCGGGACCGGGCAAGTCGTCCTCGCCGCTGCCGGCCGTGGCTGCCACCGCATCGAGGAATCGGCGGTGTCGCTCGCCCTCGATCCGCAGGACGACCTCGCCCGGTCCCGGTGCGGGAATGGCATCGAGGACGTCAGCCAGCGTCTCCCCTCCGGTCGGGGTGAAGACCCCGGCGGTGAACAGCGCGGTGGCGTCGTCGACGACGAGCAAGTCGCCTGGTCGGAGCCGCTCCTCTTGATCAACGACGCGCGGCGATTCGTTGGCTCGGACAAGTACGGCTCCGGGCTCGGGCTTCAGCCGGTCCCAGATCGTCGGCGACTGCCTGATCGGGATCGGAAGCGTCTCGTGCCTGCGTGGCGGGAGAGCCCGGATTAGCTCTACGGCATCGCCGGGATCGGTGGGCAGCGCGTGCCGTACGACGAGACCGATCTCGAGGTCTTCCTTGATGTCGTCGGACAGCCAGAGGGTCAGGTCGTCCTGTTCGGCGGCCAGATCGTCGTTGGTTCGCGCGAGGTGCCACGCCTGCAGGAGTTCGAGCCGTTGGAACAGATCGCGGGCGGGTGCCGGCACCGGCGGACGGTGGTCGCGCAGCGCCCACGGAGCGAACCCGTTCGGGTCGCGCTGCCGTTCGACGAGCCAGGCATGCGCCGTCACCAGATCTTCGCGCTGGTAGGCCTGGAGGCGATCCTCACGGGGCAGGTCGCCTGATGGTACGGCCACCGAGATCTCCGCAGCCCGTTTCCCAAGGCGGTTGACGCGACCGGCCCGCTGCGCGAGCGCCCCGCCCGGCGCCAGCTCGGTTACAGCGGCGCTCAGGTCCAGGTCGACACCGACCTCGAGGCTCTGGGTGGCGACGAGCACATCGACCTCGGGGTTGCCCTCGATGGCGAGCAGTCCGGGCCGCTCGTGCCGAAGGCGGCTGAGGTCGTGTGGCCGCATCCGGCCGCAGACCATCTCGGTCACCACCCCGCGGGTGCGCAGCTCGGCGGTGACGGCCACGGCGACATCGACCGTGTTGACAAAGCAGCCGACCGTGGGCCCGTACGTCTGCCGCAGGCGCACGGCCTCATCGGCCAGCACCCGCAATCCGGCGGCCCGGGCCGCACCGGTTCTTGGCAGTGGCCATTCGGTGAGCGGCAGCAGCGTCACCGGCTTTGGGGTGATCAGCCGCTGCCGCAGTGGCTCGTCGCTGTCGAGGTCGCCCGGTTCGACCCCGACGGCCACCCCGGTGTCGCCGGTGGGGGTGGCGGTGGTCTCGACCACCTGCAGGATCGGCACCGCGAGTGGTTCGACGGCCACGGCCGCCAGCTCGGCGACGCGCCGTGCGGTCGTCAGAAGCTGCCGGGACAGGTGGGCCTCATCGATGACCGCCACCGTGTCGTAGGCGAGCAGCCCGGCCTCGCGCGGGCGCGCCTCCGGCCGCGAACCGTAGCCGGACAACAGCAGCCGGGAACCCCACATGTCAGGCGTAGCACAGATCACCATGCAAGCGGTCGGATCGTCGCGCCAGGCGCGGGACGGAGGTGCACCACCACGCAGCCTCGGAGTCCACACCGGAGGACCGTCGGTCCCCGGCCAGCGAAGCCCGTCCAGTGCCGCAGCGACACGGCCCATGACGCCAGCCTCGCCGCGCGCGTCCTGGAGGGCGCGGGCGACCTTCTTGGCATGTTCGTGCTGGTCGTCGACGAGGGCTCGGCGATCGACGACGAGGGTCAGGCGACGCGGTACCCGGACGGGGTGCCCCGAGGCCATCACCGCCACCGCGAAGACATGCACGTCGATGACACTGGTCTTACCGGCACCGGTGGGAGCGACGAGCTGATCGGGCCAACGTCCGGTATCGAGGACCTCGTCGAGCAGCCGAACCTGCCACCGGAACGGCGCATGCCCGTCATGGAGCGCGGCGAAGAACGCCTCGAACTCGGCTCGGTCGAGGCTCATCGGGCCAACCGCCGCGCGATGTCGACGGGCAAGTCCACCGGCATCAGCAGGCCGCCACCGAGGTGCCGGCTCTGCCCGATGGCCGCGAGCGTCCGCGGCCCGGTCAGGGCACCGAGGCTGAGCATGGCCCGGTACGGCTGGATCACCGCACTCTTGTTGTAGTTGTGCACGTACCGGCCCACGTCGCCGTCCATCACCCGTACCGCGGAATGGACCCGGACGCCGCGTTCCGACGCCGCCGCGGCCAGCCCGCGATAATGGGCGTCACCCCGGCCGGGCGCGCCGATCTCGTCACGCCACACGAACGCGACCGACAGCGCCGCGGCGTCGGCGAGCGACCAGCGGCCACCACGCGGCGGACGGCAGTCGGGTACCGCGACCGGGTCGGTCCGCCACCACCGCTCGGTACCGGCGGCCGGCTCCGGCCAGAACTGGTCAGCCGAGAAGACCCGCGGGGCGCCGACGACCCGCAGCTTGCCGGCCGAGGTCCGGATCTCCCGTAGGCGCGCCACTGCCGCCTCGACCATGGCAAGGTCGACGTCGCTCATCTCCCGTGGCAGGAGCACGGCAAGCCTGGACTCGGGCAGGAAGTGGATCGCGCACCGGTTGCTCGGCTGCCGCACCCCGGATTCGTAGACTCCGGTCAGGATCGCCGGTGCCCCGTCTCCGATCCGCGAGATGAGCGCGCGGTGCACCGCGACGGCGCTGCGGACCCGCTGCTCGGGCGGAACCGGCCGATCGATCGTCAAGACATGAACGGATGCCCACGGAGTGGGTGCCGGCGGCGGGTCGCGCGGGACGTACCGTCCGATGCCCGTTCCGGCAGTGACCACGGGCGGCCGCAGCGTCTTTTCACTCACCGCATGAGCGTCACTCGCAGACCTGGGCGCCACCCCTGCGGCGCGATACGCGGCCTCCAGAGCGTCGACCCGCCCCGTGGCTGCGACGGCGAGATCGAGACCACGTCCGGTGAACAGGTCCGCGTCCCGATCGAGCAGATGCGTTGGTTCAGTCTCCCAGTCGGCCTCGACCGAAAGCCGCACCGGCGACTCGCTCGTTCCGAGGTACGGCACCTCGGCACAGAGTTCGACCAGGGCCGCGACGACCGAATCCGGCGGGCTCTGCTCCCAGGTCCACGCGAACCGCCCGTTCACCGCGACCCCGCCGACCGCGGGCTTGCCGATCAGCTTCTCGCCGAGCGACTTCGCGCCCTCTTTGACGATCAACCCTTCCCTCCGGTACGCCACCGCAGCACTGTCGTTAGACAATGTGTCCGGGACGGTGATGCCGTCGGGCGGGTTTTCCTCCAGCCAGCGCAGCGCATCGCGGTCGGCGTCGCAGGGCTGCAATCCGTCACCGTCGGCGACGGCACGCACCCCCTGGGCGGCCGCACAGAGGAGGCCGGCATGCAGGCGAGCCGGCGACGGCATCTGATCGACCTCGCCGGCACCGACATGCCCCCTGTAGACGCCGAGCAGAGCCTCCGCGACGATCGCGAAACTCACGACTCCTCCGACTCGGCGTCCACCGCGCCGGAAACGATGTCGGGATTGCCGGTGACCCGCAGCGCCACACCCGACCACTTGACGTCGGCAGCCTTCTCAGCGTGCGCCAACGCCTCACCCAGCAACAGGTCGGCCGTGTCGATATCGAGCGGCTCAACCTCCAGGAACGTGCCGCGTCGCTGGTCGATCTTGACCGACGGCGCCGACGCCTCGACCAGGTCGCAGTTGGCCCGCAGATAGAGCTCGGCATCGGCACGGGCCAGCGCGTTGAGCGCCAGGGCGGCCAGCAGCGCCCGGCACGCAGCATCGCCCTCCGGACCAGCACCGAACCGCATCTGTCGCAGCGTGGCAAAGGACAACACATGCGTACGGATGATCGCGTCACAGGCCACGCCGGCGAGCTGCTCCAGCATCGGCGGGATGCCGCCCAGACCCAACGTGGACGCCGACTGCGGCGCTCCCGACTTGGCGCCGGCCGCCTTGACGATCTTGTCAACCGTGGCGGTACTCATCTCGCCTCGCTGACCGTTGGCCAGCCTCTTCATCGCGTCGCCGCCCAAATTGATCTGCATGCCGACCGGGTCGACCCGCGCACCGCCGCGCTTGCCAGGCTCGGGCAGGCGCAGATTGCCCGCATCGTCGCGGCCCGCCGCGACGAACCCGATGATCTCTCCGACAAGCGCGCTGCGCCAGCGTCCCTGCCGCGACTTTCGGCTTGAGTCCCAAGCACCGAAAACCAGCGAGATCGGGCTCAACTCAAGCAGCGCCCGCGCATTGGTCACGCTCGCGTCGCGTGCCGCACGGTAAGCGTCGACCTGGGTGGTTGGCCGGCCGTCGACGGTGCCGGCGCGAATGTGGCCGTCGAAGACGCGGTGGGGCAGCGTGAGATCGTAGTAGCGCTCGACGTTGCCGTCACGCTCATAGGTGACGAGCACATGCGGCAGCCGCGACAGCAGCGGATGCCGGTCGTCGATGGCTTGGGCGAGCGCCTGCTCGGCCCGGTTGAGCTGAGACTGCTTCGAGTCGATGACGACCGCGTACCGGCTTTCGTCACCGTAGAAGCGCTGCTCATATGCGTACGCGCCGCCCTTCTTGTTGCGCTCGGCGAACTTGGCCGGCGCCACCGACGCGTGCCGGCCACCCGCCGGCTCCAGCGGGGTGGTCGAAGTCAGACAGCTAGGACCGCCCGGCGAACCAGCAGCGAGCAACGTAGCGAAATCCAGCGAGCGCAAGTCAATTCCTCTCATCGGGACGGCGAGGTATCCACAGTGAAAACTGTAGGCGGGGGCGCGACTTCACTGCGACGATGGGTGGTCGTCGCCGGCGCGGGTAATGACGGCCTCGGTAGACAGGGGGCTGGCCGGGTGATGAGTAAGGCAAAGCGGGGTGCGGGCTTTGCGGAACGGCGCACCCTCGACCGCGACATAAAACTCTCCGCTGCTCAGACTGGAGACGTCCGGCACATCACCGCCCTTGAAGCGGGCCATCTCCCGGGCTGTCTCGATCTGCACGGGTGCGTTGAGCCGGCCGAAAAGCTGCGTGGCTGCGTTTCCGGGTATGTGGTTGTGTAGCCCTTTGGGTGCCTGGGTGGCAAAGACAAGGCCGAGACCGTACTTGCGGGCCTGTGAGACGAGCATCAGCGTACTGCGCGTGCTCGCCGTGACCGGGCCCGATGGTGCCAGCGTCTGTGCCTCGTCCATCACCAGAAGGCCGCGTAGCGGCTGATCGACCGCCGGGTTGCGCTTGATCCAAGAGAAGAGCGCCATCTGGAGCTGGTTGACGAAACTCTGCCGCTTTTCCTCGCCGGGCAGACCGACGAAGCTGATGACCGAGACTCGAGCACGCTTCCCCGGCGCCGGTGTCAACAGCGTGCCCGGATCGGCCGACTCTCCGGAACCGCCAAAAAGAGGATCGTTGATCCGAGCTGCTTCGAGGTTCTCCGCCAGCTCTGCTGCGATCGCGGCGGCGCCGGCGAGGCCGCTGACTCCCTCGGGTAGCTCGCGCAGCAACTTGATGAGCCCGAGCAGCGTCGCCTCGCCGCTCTGCCGACCATAGTGGCGTAGGGCCTGTCGCAGGACTGCCTGACCGCGCCGTGCCTTCGCCGTGTTGGCGGCCACCTGCGCACGTGGTGCCAGGGCGTCGACCGCGACGTCGACCGCCTGGGAGAAATCGTCCGGATTACCGCGCACGGTGTGAAAGTCGGGCAGCGGCTGGAACGCCAGTGGCCGGCCTGCCTCCCGCCCCGGCGTCCACACCACTACGTCGGTCGCTTCCAGATAGTCGACGGCGGCCTCCGCATCGCCGTCGAGCCATCCGGCCGGTTCATCAGGCCAGGCGTCGCCGAGTCGCGCCAGGTCGTTATTGGGGTCGAGGACAATCGCCGACACGCCCAGCAAGGCGCATTCTTCGACCAGTCGCCGGATCAGCACCGTCTTGCCCGACCCCGTGCCGGCGAAGATGGCGACATGCTTTCGCAACGCGGACAACTCGACATAGATGGAATCATTCTGGGCAGAATCAAGCCCCAATCGGACGTACGCGCCGACGGGCGCCTGCGCAACCAGCGGCGGATCAGCCGGTGCCGAATCGGAATGCGTCAGGACAGTGGGCTGCTCTACGACCGCTGTTGTCTCTTCCCCGTCGCCTTCGGCGAACGCGGCCGTGAGCAACGCCGTCCGCGCGGCCGGGCGCCGGTCGGCGAGCCACGCCTGGAGGCCCTCTGGTTCTTCGGCCAACAGAGTACGTAGCGCGACCAGACTTCGAAGGTCGTCGTCACCGAAGGGCAGCGTCCGGCCGCCGGCCGCGATGAACTCTTCCACGGCCCTGCGGCGTTTGGGGCTGACCGACCACTCATCGTTACGAAGGACGAAAAGCCGCCGTTGAGCGACACCATGGGCCAGGCCGGCCGCCACGCACGCGTTGCGCAGTCGTGCCAATTCAGCGTTGTAGTGCTGCGCCGCGATCGCGCGGAACGCCCAGTGCGCCTCATCTCCGGTCTGGTCGTCGAGCGAACGCCGGAGCCGCGCGTGCAAGACCGGCTTCCGCGTCGCGATCGTGTCTTGGCTGAAGTCGGTGTCGCCACCTTCCCTCATCCACGCGTCTAGCGCGGCAGTCAGGAGTGCCGGCACCTCCTGGTCCTCATTGGCCGGATCGAGCAGCCCTGTCACCTCCGCATTTGCCTTCAGCGCCGCGTACCGTCGATCGAGGTCCTCGAGGGCAGTGTGGTTCGTCGACGCCTGCGCGGGTGGCTCAGCGGGTGACTCATTAGGGGCCGTCGCCAGCGCGGTCATCTCAGTGACCTGGCCGTTGAGGATGCATGACCGAATGTGACGCTCTACATTGACCAGTAGCTGTCTGGGGGTGAAGTCGGGGGCGTCGACGAACGCCTCGGGCCGCACCGGCCAGGACGGGTATGGCGGCACGAATCCGATCTCTTCGTAGTGTCCGGCCAGCCGGCGTTCGATCAGGGCCAGCCCGATCTTGGCGTTCGGGATCGACTCCAGCGGAGCCGTTTCGCGAAACCGGTCCTGTGCGGTGTCGACCGCATTTGTTTTGATCAAAGCCCAAGATACCGGAAGCAGAGAAAGCACGGTCAGCGTGCGTCGGGTCATCTCGCGAAGCTCCATCAGCCCGCTAG
Organism: Polymorphospora sp. NPDC051019; assembly: GCF_040683055.1. Lineage (NCBI taxonomy): Bacteria > Bacillati > Actinomycetota > Actinomycetes > Micromonosporales > Micromonosporaceae > Polymorphospora > Polymorphospora sp. NPDC051019. The sequence goes on from NZ_JBFBCH010000004.1 coordinate 72,462, forward strand.
CGACCTGGTCGAGCTGGATAGCGTCGCGCCAATCGTGCGACTCAGCCATGTTCGGGGGAAGCGACGCAAACGAACGGTTTGCCACCTGCGCGATAAGCCCATCGACTTGGTCCACCGCGACGACCGTCGGCCCGGTGAGCGCGAGCAGCCTCGACTCGTCGGCGACGACCTCTTGTGGCAGGCGACGCGGGATCCGGATCCCCCACTGCGCCCGTTCGCCGGCCTCGACCTCGTCTGCGGCGAGCAAATATGACATCGCTATGTCCTGCAGCCGGCTGTCGGATCCGGCGAGCAGCGCCAGCGCGCGAGCTGTATCTCGGCACTCGATCCCGACCTGACGATCGAGCCCGCGCAGCGCGGCTGTGAAGGCGTCCAAACGGTCAAGCGTCAACGGAGCCCGACCGACGATCGCCATGCGGGTCAGGACCGGTAGGTCGAGTCTGCCGGTGAGGCGTTGGAGAAACGCATGGAGTTGTGTGGTGCCGTCTGCGTCGGTTGGCTGGTTCAGACCTTCGACGATCGACGCCGATACGCTATGCCAAAACCTGCTGGCGTCGATCAGATTCACGAGAAAGAAGTAACCTCCTCTCAGTTGAACCAGTTCGCGTACATGGCTGAGAAGGTGGGTCTTTCCCGCACCGCGCTGGCCCTGAACAGCCACACCGATCGGGCTGGCGTCGGTGCTTCGCTCGGCCGCGAGGACGCCGTCAAGGACTGCCGCGACGACCCCAGGGTGCAGGCCATCGACGTGGAACCGCGCCGGGTGCCAGACGTCGTTCTTCGTCGGCGTGTAGTTGAACTGCAGATGGGCTAGCGCCTTCAGCATCGATTCGGTCACGACGTCTCCATCGAGATGGAATGCTTGGGCTGGTCACCGACTACCACGGACGCTACCCGGGTACGGGTGTCGAGAGTCTTCTGATTGGCCTCCGGTACCAGAGCGACTCCTGGTTGGCGGTTGAGCCGCCGAAGCGCGGCATCCACGTCGGCGGTTGGCAGGTCCCGGACCAGGTCGCGTAGGTCTGCGAGGCCCACCAGTTCACCGGAACTGCTGGCAAGCGTCCGGTAAGCCGTACGGATGCGTCCTTCTATGTCCTGCAGCCCGGCCATCGGCCTCTGCGGGCTGGACTGCCCCTGGACGACGTACGGCGGGTACTCGCGGACCGACGACGCGCTGGTTTCCAGGAGGTCCGCAGCCTGTGGCGCTTCGGTCGCGGTGGAAGTCGCGACGAAATCGGCGAGGCTGGACCGTTGCACCGCGATGAATCCGCCGATCCGCCGAAGTACTGCGTAGAGCGCTCCACCTGCGGCGCCGGCGCGGGGTGGCGCGGAGTCAGCCCTCAACTCGTCGGAGCAGTAGGCCCAGCCTCTGTCGCTCAGGGTCAGCACGAGCCGGCCTCCGGAGGTTCGCTCGACCTCGATGAACTTGATCTGTTCGAGCTTCTCGCGTGACTGTTTCTCTAGCCGGCAGCCGTGATCACGAGCCAATGTCGCGTTGCGCATCGACCCGGACTCGGCCATTAGAATGAACAGTGTGGCCGTCTCGACCATGGTCAGACGTTCGCCTGCCACGTCATTCTCCTTTCTTGGCCCGTCGGCGACCGGCGAGAAACTGCTGGAGAAGCACGAGCACGTTCTCGATGTCGTCGAACACCTGCGCGTTGGTGAACCGGAGTACGGCATACCCGTTGAGTTGGAGCATCACGTCACGGTGCCGATCCTCGGCGTACTTCCTGGGCGATCGGTGGTCGTCGCCGTCGATCTCAACGACGCACCGTTCTCTTTTCCATAGCAGGTCGACCCGTACGGGATTGACCAGCGGACCTGGCCTCACGGTCTGGTTCCACAGCCGGCCGGAGGCCCATGGCCGAGCGGCAAGGGCGTCCTCCAGTGCTACCTCGACCCGACTCGTCGGGTGCGGCTTGCCGAGAGGGCTACGCGCCCGAGAAGCGGATTGCCGTCGCGGCAGGTTGGGAGGGGTTTGCGCCCTGTTCTGCGCGGGTTCGAATTCTGCGGGCGTAGGCTGCGTGGTTGGGGGTTGTGGGGCCATGCGCTGCGTGGCGGTGACTTCCGTTACCCAGTCAACGTTCGGAAGGGCGGCACCGCAGATCCACGCCCCGACCCCGCCATGGTCGACGAGCCATTCTGCGGTTCGTACCAACGCGATCGCGCGGTGCGCGTCGATATTGTCAGGAATGCGGAACAGTAGCGCGCACCGAGACCGCCCAAAACTTGCCGCGAGCACTCGCCCCAATCCCCGGGCGCGCACCTCCGGCGTGTGGTGTCTTGTACCCGGGCCCTGCCCGCTGAGAGCGCCGACGGCCAGATCAGCGATGAATGGGCCGTACTGAGCGGTGGCAGCGGCATGGGCGATCGCAATTCTTCGCGTGGCCGCAAGTGCCGCGCCGGCCGATGTCGGAATGCCTTCTGCTCCAGGAAGCCAGGCAGGAAACAAACGTGCAGCGACCGCCTCCATGTCGTCAAGGGTGGAATAGGTTAGCTCACCCTGACTGACGACGTGCGGGGGCGTTCGCTGAACCACGACGGCGGGCGCGTCGGGCCGCGGATCCGCGAGGGCATGGTCGAGATTGTTCAGCCAGGTAGATCTGATCCAGACCACTCGATCAACTGGAAGCTTCGAAAGGGGGAACGCCACTCGTTTGCCTAACGTGGGGGGCAAGCAAATCCTGCCGGCCTCCGCTGCGGGACGGCAATCATCCAGTCGGTAGCACTGCTGCACCTTCCGGCCATGTTTCATAGCCGATCAAGCGGTATCGGTCGTCTTTGGTGGGTCGCTAAAGAGGGGCTCTTCAGGTTTGCGTCGCAGTTCGCTCCTAATGCTCCAGCCGCCTTCTGTCCGCGACGTCTGTCCTGGTCAGTGGTCGTTTGTGGTGCGGTCTCACCGGTCGAGGATCGCGCTGTTGTCCTATGTAGACTTCGGTGGCTGTGTCGATCAAAGAGGCGCCCGGCTGGTTGTCCCGGTTCGATGATCTGCTGGCGGTGATGGTGCCTGTTTCGGTCGGGTGGAGCCGAGGCGGCAGGCGCGGGCCTATCTGCTGGGGCTGTTGTCGCCGATCTCGGACAAGCGCGGCTGGACGTTGGCCGAGGCCGCCGGTGACCGGTCCCCGGACGCAATGCAGCGCCTGCTGAACCGGACGGTGTGGGATCCCGACGCGGTCGGTGACGACCTGCGCGACCACGTCCGCAAGCACCTCGACCAGCCCGGTGGGGTCCTAATCGTGAACGAGACCGGGTTCGTGAAGAAGGGGGTGAAGTCTGCCGGGGTGCAGCGCCAGTACTCCGGGACCGTGGGCCGAGTCGAGAACTGCCAGCTCGGGGTGTTCCTCGCATACGCCACCCCGCAGGGCAGGGTGCTGCTGGACCGGGAGTTGTACCTGCCGAAGTCATGGCGCGACGACCTGCCACGCCAGCACGAGGCCGGGATCGACGACTCGGTCGCCTTCGCCACCAAACCCGTGCTCGGGCTGAGGATGCTCGGCCGGGCCCTGGACGCCGGCCTGCCAGCACCGTGGGCCACCGCGGACGAGGCATACGGCAAGGACGGCAAGTTCCGCCTCGAACTCCAGCGAGGACACGTAGGATACGTGCTTGCCGTACCGGCGAACCAAAAAGTCCCGACCGAACGCGGTAGCGCCCGCGCCGACGCCTGGCCGCCGCACCCGATCTGCACGAGATCCCTGGGCACGTCGGCGCGGCACGATAGGCAATCACGCGGATGTGGCCGGTTGCGATCGTTCGATCAGCGGTCATGGGTCCGCGCTTTGTGGCCCGTCTGCGAAGGCTTCCTCGTGACGCTCGTGAGCGTGAACCCTTCGCGTAGGCAAAAGGCCAGCCCAGGGTCCACGTCAGGTTGCCGATCCGTCGGTGCGCATGTACATCCGGATGACGTACTGGCGGCACCCTTCGCAGGATGCGGATATCGGCCCTGCTCAGGAACCCTAGAATTCTGACCCAGCCGCAGCTCCTCCGGGAGCTGCCCTTCATTGAGGCTCGACGACGCAGCGCGCCTACGCGAGCAGCTCTGGGCCGCAGCTCCTCCGGGAGCTGCCCTTCATTGAGGCAGGGCGCCGTCGAGCAGGGCCGCGACAGCGTTGACCGCGCCGCAGCTCCTCCGGGAGCTGCCCTTCATTGAGGCATCGTCGCCGCGGCGGCGAGCGCGACAACGCCGGCGCCGCAGCTCCTCCGGGAGCTGCCCTTCATTGAGGCCCGGTCGGCGTGCGGAGCGGCCCGGCGGGGCCTCTGCCGCAGCTCCTCCGGGAGCTGCCCTTCATTGAGGCACGCTGCGGTCCGTCGACAACGCGACCACCACGAACGCCGCAGCTCCTCCGGGAGCTGCCCTTCATTGAGGCTTGCTGGACTGTGCGGCGATCAGGCGGGCGGTCACGGCGGCCGCAGCTCCTCCGGGAGCTGCCCTTCATTGAGGCGCGTCCGTGGTCACCGGCGGTACCACCGCGCCCACGCCGCAGCTCCTCCGGGAGCTGCCCTTCATTGAGGCGGGACTGGCGCAGCTCGCCGTGCATCCGGGTCAGGGGCCGCAGCTCCTCCGGGAGCTGCCCTTCATTGAGGCGGCGAGGCGGTCTGTGTCGCGTGTACCGACGGCCGCAGCTCCTCCGGGAGCTGCCCTTCATTGAGGCGCCCGTTGCTCGGCGTGCCGATGGTTCGAGATCTCCGCCGCAGCTCCTCCGGGAGCTGCCCTTCATTGAGGCTTGCGCAGCGAGGAAGGCTCGCGGCGCTATCCAAGAGTCAGCCGCAGCTCCTCCGGGAGCTGCCCTTCATTGAGGCAAGTCCGCGGTCCTCTCGGGCATCAGGCCCGACAGGGGCCGCAGCTCCTCCGGGAGCTGCCCTTCATTGAGGCTCAGCAGAGTTTGGCGAGACGCTGATGCTCGTCCTCTGCCGCAGCTCCTCCGGGAGCTGCCCTTCATTGAGGCCCATCCCCCGAACGGCGACCAGATCGCCGCACGCGAGGGCCGCAGCTCCTCCGGGAGCTGCCCTTCATTGAGGCGGGGACGATCGCGGCGACGCGTCGTCCTCTGTTGGTGATGCCGCAGCTCCTCCGGGAGCTGCCCTTCATTGAGGCGAGGGCCAGGAGCTGCTGCGGGCGAACCGGTACGCGCCGCAGCTCCTCCGGGAGCTGCCCTTCATTGAGGCACGAGACCGGCGTCGACGTCGACGAGCAGTGCGCCCCAGGCCGCAGCTCCTCCGGGAGCTGCCCTTCATTGAGGCACCGTCGACGACTTCGCGGTTGAGCGCCCGCAGCTTGCCGCAGCTCCTCCGGGAGCTGCCCTTCATTGAGGCCGGTACGCGGCCTGGCAGCGCGCCGCCAAGGCGGCCATGCCGCAGCTCCTCCGGGAGCTGCCCTTCATTGAGGCGACATCACCGGCCACAGCCGTGACGCCGAGAACAAGGGCCGCAGCTCCTCCGGGAGCTGCCCTTCATTGAGGCCGGGTGCAGGTGCACACCGACGCGGGCCGCCCTTCCGCCGCAGCTCCTCCGGGAGCTGCCCTTCATTGAGGCCGCGCAGGCCGTCATCGTCGTCCGGAACCCGTGGACGAGCCGCAGCTCCTCCGGGAGCTGCCCTTCATTGAGGCGCCGTCCCACGCCGCCACCTTTGCCGGTGCGATCGATGGGCCGCAGCTCCTCCGGGAGCTGCCCTTCATTGAGGCGTCCTGGGCGGGATTTGCCCATAGTCGAGGCAACGCGGCCGCAGCTCCTCCGGGAGCTGCCCTTCATTGAGGCCGACTGGCGGTCGGCGTGCGCCGCGCTGTCCAAGCGCCGCAGCTCCTCCGGGAGCTGCCCTTCATTGAGGCGTACAAACACGGCCCGGGGGTTGGCTACCAGGTCGACGCCGCAGCTCCTCCGGGAGCTGCCCTTCATTGAGGCGGCGTCGGGCGGGCCACGATCCAGGCCGCAGTGCGGGCTCGCCGCAGCTCCTCCGGGAGCTGCCCTTCATTGAGGCTGCGGCCGTTGGCACGTTGTCGAACCCGGTGGCCGGCCGCAGCTCCTCCGGGAGCTGCCCTTCATTGAGGCAACGACCTCCGGGGTGACGACCGGCTCGTGACGGCCGCAGCTCCTCCGGGAGCTGCCCTTCATTGAGGCGGCTCCGGCTCGTCGTCCTCGTCCAGGTCCTCTGCGGCCGCAGCTCCTCCGGGAGCTGCCCTTCATTGAGGCGACGAGTACGTCGACCCCACCCTCACCCTGACCGCCGCAGCTCCTCCGGGAGCTGCCCTTCATTGAGGCAGGTGCGAACGGTGCGACACTCCGGAGAAGGTCAGCCGCAGCTCCTCCGGGAGCTGCCCTTCATTGAGGCTCGGTGGCGAAGCTGACGCCGAGGGGGCAGGTGGGGTCGCCGCAGCTCCTCCGGGAGCTGCCCTTCATTGAGGCGGCAGTGTGCGCCGTCTCCGGCGAGACCCTGACCCGACCTGCCGCAGCTCCTCCGGGAGCTGCCCTTCATTGAGGCAGAGGTGAAGGTCGTGTACGGAACCAGCCTGCACTACCGCCGCAGCTCCTCCGGGAGCTGCCCTTCATTGAGGCGGCACGCCGGTCGACGGCATCGACCTCGGCCACATCACCGCCGCAGCTCCTCCG
>NZ_JBFBCH010000004.1:79161-370757 GCF_040683055.1 Polymorphospora sp. NPDC051019
CCTCCGGGAGCTGCCCTTCATTGAGGCGTGCCGGGGCTGGTGTCCCACTTGGGGGGCTCGGGCCGCAGCTCCTCCGGGAGCTGCCCTTCATTGAGGCGTGCCGGGGCTGGTGTCCCACTTGGGGGGCTCGGGCCGCAGCTCCTCCGGGAGCTGCCCTTCATTGAGGCGGGCTTGGTGCTGGTTTCGACGATCACTGTTCCTCCTGCCGCAGCTCCTCCGGGAGCTGCCCTTCATTGAGGCAGGCGGGACACGGAGCGGACGTCGAGGACGGTGCGGAGGCCGCAGCTCCTCCGGGAGCTGCCCTTCATTGAGGCGACGAGCGGACCATCCAGCGCGCCCAGGCGCGCGCCGCAGCTCCTCCGGGAGCTGCCCTTCATTGAGGCGGGCGCGCCGGCGCCGACCCCGACGATCACTGGGGGCCGCAGCTCCTCCGGGAGCTGCCCTTCATTGAGGCCAGTTGGCCATCGGCCCTCCAGGTGGGTGTGGTGCCCGGCCGCAGCTCCTCCGGGAGCTGCCCTTCATTGAGGCGGCGTGAGGTACCGGGGGGCGTTCAGCGCGGTACGCCGCAGCTCCTCCGGGAGCTGCCCTTCATTGAGGCGTTGTCATCACGCCCGGCCGCGAATCGGGGCTCTATTCGGCCGCAGCTCCTCCGGGAGCTGCCCTTCATTGAGGCGAGCGGATCGCCGCGTTCGCTGGTTGACGTTGTTGCTGGGCCGCAGCTCCTCCGGGAGCTGCCCTTCATTGAGGCAACGTGGTCCGCGAGGTGTCCAACGACGCGTTCAAGGCCGCAGCTCCTCCGGGAGCTGCCCTTCATTGAGGCCCGACCGCGATCGACGCGAAGGTGATCGCGATCGTGCCGCAGCTCCTCCGGGAGCTGCCCTTCATTGAGGCATTCGGCCGCCGAGGGACCGGCGGCCGAGACGGACGTCGCCGCAGCTCCTCCGGGAGCTGCCCTTCATTGAGGCTGCGCCCGCCAGGACGCGCGGAATCGTTCGACCGCCGGCCGCAGCTCCTCCGGGAGCTGCCCTTCATTGAGGCACGGACAGCGCGTCGTCGCGGCGTACGACGGTTTGCCGGGCCGCAGCTCCTCCGGGAGCTGTTCCTATGGAGGCTGGTGGCCGCTGGGGACGGTTCCGACCGGGCAGACACGGTCGCAGCTCTCGGGAGCTGTCCCCGGCTGCCCGGATATCGTCAAGGTTTCCTCTATGCGATTTTGCGGCGTTTTTGGTTGATTCGTTGGGCGACTTTGTCGGCGGCTTGGTGGTGGAGTTCTTTGGTGACGCTTTGGTAGGTGTCGCGGGTGAGTGTGGTGGTGGTGTGTCCGAGTTGTTCTGATACGACTTTGATGTCGATGCCGGCGTCGAGGGCGATGGTGGCGGCGCCGTGTCGGAGGTCGTGGAGGCGGATGGGTGGTAGTCCGGCTTTTCGGGTGAGTTTGCGGAAGCGTTGGGTGACGAGGTTGGGGTGCCAGGGGTGTCCGTTGGGGCGTACGAAGAATAGGCCGGTGTCGGGCCAGTCGGGTCCGGCTTTGAGGCGTTGGGTGTTGCGGCGGGCGCGGTAGGCGGTCATGACGGCGGTGGTGTCGGTGTCGAGGGTGAGGTCGCGGTTGCCGGCTTTGCTTTTGGGGGGTTTCTGTCGGGCGAGGTGGCCGTAGGTGGCGATCTGGTTGTTGATGGTGACCTCTCGTTTGTCGAGTCGGACTTCGGAGTCGCGTAGGCCGCAGGCTTCGCCGCGGCGGGGGCCGCGGTAGGCGAGGAAGTGGAACAGGGGGTGTAGGTCGGGGTCGTGTTCGGCGGCGTAGTCGAGGAACTGGACGAGGAGTTCGTCGGTCCAGACCATGACGGGGCCGGGGATGTGGCCGGTGGTTTGCCAGTGGGCGACGCGTTCGGGTTCCCAGACGATGGGGTGTGCGCGGTGGCCTCGGGTCTTGACGAGGGTGGCGGGGTTGGCGACGCCGACGATGATCTCTTCGGCGAGGGCGTCGTTGATGGCCTTGCGTAGGGAGGCGCGGATGCGTTGGCGGGTCGCGGGGCCGCAGGGGCGGATGCCCTTCACACTGGCCCGGATTTTCGGGTCGGGGCTGGTCTTGGCGGCGGTGATCTCGTTGGCGCGTTGTTCGATGGCGGTGAACATGTTCTTGATGTGGTGGGGTCGGAGCTTGTCGAGGGGGATGTGGCCGAGGTGGGGGATGAGGTGGTTGCGGGCGTGGGATTCGTAGCTGCGGACGGTGTTCTCGTCGACTTGTAGGCCGGTGAGCCATTGGGTGAGGTACTCGGCGACGGTGGGGGCGTCGGCGAGGGAGCCGCCGGCGCGGAGGCGTCTGCGGATCTCGTCGGGGTCGGGTAGGGCTTGGCGGTTGTGGGCGATGGTTTGGAGCATGTCGCCGATTTCGGTGCCGCGTTCGCGGTCGCGGTTGGCGAGGGAGATGAGGGTGCGGGCCTGGTCGAGTTCGTCGGCGGCGTCGGTGCGGGTGCGGAAGCCGCCTCGGCGCAGTTGCCGGCGGCGTTTGTCGGTGGTTGGTGGGAGTTCGATCTGGTAGTGCCAGTGGCCGTGGTCGGCGCTCCAGGTGCCGTTGGTGCGGCGGAGTTTGGGGCAGGTGACGCCGATGAGTTTGCCGTTGGTGTCGCGGCAGCTGCAGCGTTTGGTCAGTGAGCCGTCGGGCATCGGTCGGGTTTCTCCTCGTACGAGATTTGTTGGTGTGCTCGTGGTGGGCGGCGGATTTGTCGATCGATATGGACGCGTGCCTTCCGGTCAAGGTCAAGTCGTCGGCCGGTGCGCCCGCTGCCAGGCCGGGCGGCGCGCCTCGGCTACGGGCGCCGGGGCTGGGTGGTGGTCGGGGAGCCTGGCAGCGGCGTGCTGGCGCGACCCGGGCCGCATCGGCCGGTCCGGATAGGCCGGTGCCGCCGGGGGTGGAGACAGGACCGCCGCCCGGCGCGGGGCGCGGGCGGCGGTCGACGGGGTCCGGCGGGTCGGGGTTGTCAGGGGCTGGGTTCGGGTTGTGGGCCCTTTGTGGGCGGGTGTTGGGGTGTGGTGGGGGTGAGGCCGAGGGTGGTCAGGATCGGGGCGGTGGGGACGCGGTAGTGGGTGCCGGCGCGGATGACGGGTACGGGGAAGGTGTTGGTTTTGACGAGGCGGTAGGCGGTGGCGAGGGAGAGGTTGAAGATGTGGGCGGCGGTTGCCAGGTCGGTGCTGACGCCGAGGGCGTGGATCTTGTCGGCGGTCCAGACCTGGCCGGTGTCGCTGCTGGTACGTCGTCGTCGGGCGTTCATGAATCGGGCTCCAAGCTGTCTGAATGGGTATGCGTAGGCCGAGGGCCCGCCGTCCCCTGGGCGGGGACGGCGGGCCCTCGGCGGTGTGCTGGGGTTCAGGCGTTGGGGTCGGTGTCTTGGTCGGGTTCGTAGGCGGGGTCCTGTAGGTGGGGTAGGGCTTCGGCGAGTTCGGCGAGGGTGAGTAGGCCGTCGTGGCCGTGGAGCCACCACAGGCGGCCGGCGGGGTTGAGGCCGGCCTGGGTGGCGTGGTCGCGGCTGGCGGTGGCCACGGGTACGTAGCGGGTTTCGTCGCCGAGGTGTTGGTGGAGGTGGTGGGCGCGTTTGGCGGAGTGGAGCCAGAACAGGACGGGCCATCTGGGGCCGCGGTAGTCGACGAGGCGGAGGTAGCCGCGGAGTTTGCGGTGTAGTTCGGTCAGGGGTTCGGTGCCGGTGTCGTGTTCGAGGAAGAACGGGACGCGGTGGTTGCCGGCTCGCCAGATGCCGTGGCCGTCGGGGTGGATCGGGGCGGGGTAGGCGCGGAGGTCGAAGTTGGCGTGTGGGTTGGGGAAGCTGTCGGGTTCGCGGCATCTGGCCTCCGACCACCAGCGGGCGAGGGCGTGGTGGGGGTGGGTGCGGGCGTGGCCGGCGAGGTCGGTGAAGAACTGGTTGACGCCGAGCCGGTGGGCCAGGACGGGGGCGACGGTCCAGCGGCGGCGTCTGGCCCTGGTGTGGCTGGGGCGTGGTGCCGGTTGGTCGCGTTGGGCGGCGATGATCTCGGCGCCGAGTTGGTCGAGGACGTAGTGGTAGGGGTAGGTGCCGCCGTCGGTCTTCAACGGTCGGAAGCGGTCGATGACGCCGATGGTGCGTAGGCGGTGGAGGCGGCGTTGGGCGAAGTCCAGGGACGGGAACAGGGCGTGGGCGATCTGGGGTGTGGTCATGACGCCGTGGTCGGCGAGCCAGCCGAGCAGGGTGTGGTCGCGGGCGGTCAGGGTGGATTGCGCACGTAGGACGTGGTCGGACACGGGGTTCCTCTTCTTCTTCGTGTGTGGATGCGGGGGTAGGGGAGAGACCGGGAAGGTCTCTCTGAGCTGGGCGGGAATCTGCCGGCAGCGGCGTGTGCGGCACTGACAGAGACCGGACGGGTCCGTTTGCGGGTCGGTCTCAAGACCGACGCACACACGTGGGCGGACACCGACGACGACACCGACACCGCAACGGGAACCGCCGACATCTGTCACGAGCCGCCGGCCACGGACCCGGCCACCTATGGCCAGGACCAGCCGGTCAGCCGCGGCGCTGGCACCGCGGTGGTACGGGCACGCGGCGGAGCGCCGGCCATCGGGCCATCCGGCGGTGCCGTCCGTGCGGCGCCGGCTCGTAGCCAGTCCGCTGTCGCCGGCGTCGTGTGGAGGGGAGCCACTTGTCCGGCGGGGACCGTGCTCATCTACCAAACCGCAGTTTGTGAGCCCTGGCGAACACTTGCCGGACTCACAAGCGCTCACAACCGCAGACCGTCGGAGGACCGGCTGTCGTGGACGGTACCTCTCGGATCTGTCAGCGACCCGCCGCACCGCAACCACGGCCGGCACGACGAGCCTGCCGTCGGTGGCGAAGCCGTGACGTGGCCGCTGTCCGCCGGAACGAGACCGTGTTGACGGACATCGGTCGAGGCGGCGGCGGCATCGGCCCGGCGCCGTGCCTCGGACACCGGTGACAGGCACCTCTGACACGGGGCCTCGACCTCTGCCAAAAGCGGTCGGCGCCGTTGACACCGGATGTCCGGGGACCCGTGCCATCGGCGTCCGTCCCTTGACACGGCGTCCCGGGGACCGGAATGGCAGAGGGTGTGTCCGGGGTGCCGCCTGCCGTGTACGGCTCGCGCCCACGTCGACTGCCGCGCCCAAGGACACCACGCCCGCCGTGCGGTCCGACAGCGGCGCCGCCCTGGCGAAGGCCTGCTCACAGCCTTACCGAGGTCCGGCCTCGGACCGCCGCCACCGTCCGCCCTGCGCTACGCCAGGCGGTGGCAGAGGCACTGTGAAATGTCCAGGGGGCCGGGCGTGACCGCCCATGACAGCCGCCGTCGATGTCATGGGCGAGGTCGAGGCCGCTGGCATCGCCGGCCGCCTGTGACACGAACATGTCAACGGCGCCCCTGCCACCATGCCGATCAGGGACGCCGCTGACGCGGGACAGATCGGCGAACCGTGGACGATGACCGGTGCCGGGCGACGGTGTGGAACCCTCGACGGCCGGCCGCCGCGTCCGGCCGGACCCCGATGGCCCGGCGTCGATGCGGCCCGCTTGTCCCGCATCTACCAATCGGCGTTTGTCAGACGTAGCGAACGCCTGCCGATCTGACACGATCTGACAGCCCTCGGACTCTCAACGCCCCGCCACCCACTGACAGATGCGGAGCGTAACTGTCAGCGATCCAGTGAATCTGACAGAGCAGCTCACGTCGCTACCGTCAAGTTCGGATCTGCGCGTGACCGTTACTGATGGTAGTGCTCGCGGGTCCTGGTTCAGGATCGCGCGTACCCGCGGTCGTCGCGGCGACCGATCTGACAGAGCGCCGTCGACTCCCGCTGTCAGATCCGGCCGCCCCACCGCCCCGGGCGCCAGCAGGCGATGAGCGCGGCCAGACCTGCGCCGAGAATGCGAACAATCCGGACGAGATCGCGATCGAGCGGCCCTGACAGACGGTGTCAGATCGGCAGGCGTTCGCCACGTCTGACAAACGCCGATTGGTAGGTAGGAGACGACCGGCTACCAGCTGGGCATCCTGCTCGGTGTCGTCGGCTCGCGGTGTCAGAACGGAAAGCGGTACGGCCCGTGGCTCACGCGGTGGTAGATCTTGCGCAGCCACGGCTGGCGGACCTCGGGTAGTCGCGCCAACGTGTCGAGGAACGCGACCGCGTCCGGGTGGAACGCCTGACGTGGCAGCGGTGGTGGCGGGTCGTCTCGGCGGGCGTCGTCGGGCATCGTTCCGGCGCCGGGGACGGGTCTGCGGTCGTGGTGGAACGCCGTGTGGGCCCAGACGTCCCATTGCAGCGGCACCATGTCCGCCGAACCGGACGGTGTCCAGGGTTCGCCGGTCTGTGGGTGTTGTGGGACGAGGGCGATGTCGGCGGTGACGGCGGGCAGGCCCGGTCCGGCCAGGGTGAGCGTCCGGGCCGTCGGTCCGGGCGGGAGCAGGGCGTCGAGAGTCCGGCGGAAGGTCTCGGCGACCAGGCCGTCAGGGACCGTCACCCGGGCACCGGCTGAAACGACCAGCAGCCGGGCCATGGCCACCGCGACGGCGGCCTCCCACAACGGGTTCCACTGTCCGTCGGGCTCGACCGGCTGAACACCGGGACGTTCCGCGCGCAGTGCGTCCCAGCCGACCGTCCGGTGCGGGGAGGCGTCGCCGTCGACGCGGTGCACGGCGTCTGGGTCCAGCCACACCGCCTGCCACAGCGAGCAGTCGTCGACACGGGTCGCCACCGGCCGTCCACACCGCGTGCACGCCAGGTTGGGGCCGTCCCGGCCGTCCAACCCGCAGCAGTTACCGCCCGCCGGCCCCGGAATGAGGACGGTCCCGCGTACGTCGCCCGGCGCCACCACGACAGCCCCACGCGGCCCGCACGACAGCGCGAAAACCGGTGCGTACACCCCGTGGGCCTCCGCCTCGACCGCACCGAACTCGTCCCAGCGCCGCCACGGCGGTCCGAAAGGGTCGGGATCCACCGCGTACGTCCCAGGCTCCATCAGCACACCCAGCAACAACCCGTTGCCGACCTGCTGATGGGCCTGGACAGGAAACGCCACCCGCGACACCGGCACGGTCAGCACGGAACCGCACCCCGTACACGCGAACACCGCCATCCGACCTCCCGGCACCACACCGGAACCTACTCCGCGATACGCCCACGTCCGCAACGCGGGAACGGGAAAGCCAGGTACGCATCACGCCGAATCGAGCAGTGGTCAGGAACGGCCGGCCAGGACGACTTGATCTCCGGCAAAAGGTGAGCGTCCATCGTCCTGGTCGACGTCGAACCCGCCCGTACCCCGAGGGCTTCCGCGGCGACCGACCGCACCCGTCACCAGCCGGAGGTCGAACATGCCCACCACGCATCCCGCACACGACCAGGTCGAGGACGTACCAGCGGACGTCACCGATGTACTGCTCTGGCGCATGGCCGCCAAGGTCATCGCCGTCCACCAGCCCCAGCCCGAACGGCCGACCCGCTGTGCGAGCCTGCTCTGCACCGGACAGCACTACCCCTGCCTGCCCGTACGCGCCGCCCGCCGCGCCCAGCAGGTCGCCCGTCGCCGACCGGCGGGAGCATCTGAGACGCTGGCACGAGTCGGTGACGCCGGCGCGGCGACCAGAGGTTCCACCGCCCGCCCGGCGCGTCAGGGGTTCGCCGACTGGTACACCGCCACCCGAACCGCGATCAACTCCGGGCGGATGGTGTCGGCACCATGGGCACCGCGTACGCACCCGGTCGTGGACAGGCGGGCAGTCGGGCGGGCGCTGGTGTCGGGTCGTGGACGTCCGCCGTTGGTCGCGTCGGGCATCGGTACTTGAACGCAAACCCTCCTGGCCAGCGGAGAGTTGGCCGCTGGTTCGGCTGAGCTGGGCGGCATGACCTGCCGGGGATGTCCCGCATTGCCAGCGAGCCCCGAGGAGTCCACCCGGCGGGTGGCGCTGCCGAAGCGAGTTTCAGGAGGCGGTCACGCGTCGTGACAGCGTTGCCGTGCCGCGTCCAGATCGGCGTGGCCGTCGGGGAACGTCCTGCCGGCTCGGCACATGGCGGCCCAGAACCTCGGATTGTCCGCCCAGCGTATGGTGCCCAGACGCTCCAATCGAAGGAACGCCTCGGCCAGGCGTCCCGTCCGCAGGTCACGAAGGCAGCCGGCCGCGAAGCCGCTGGGAATTCCGCTGATCGTGGTGAGCACGGCGTTCAACTGCGCAACAATCTCTTGTTCGTCCTCGTCGAGGACCGCGTCGGGCTCGAAGTAGCCACCCACGGCCAGTAGATACGCGGTATCGCCCTCCTCACCAGGTTCGAGGATCTCCCACAAACCCTCGAACTGCTCAAGGCAGCTCTCGGCGTCCGCCCGCGACGAGCCGGCGGCGACGCACACCGCGATGGCCGCGTCCGGCGGCGCCGCCTCTTCGGCAACAAGCTCGAGGAAGACGGCGGGCGCATCGTCCCCTGCTGCCAGTCGGGCACGGGCGAACGCCACCAGCGACTCTTCGCCCGGCCGCGTCGTCACCTCACCATCATGTCCCGGCGCAGGCAGCCGCCCAATCATCGGGGGTCGTCGGTCTGCCAGGGATGGAGGAACTGTTCGGGCCGCAGACTCCATGCTTCGAGGGCCGCGACGAGTCGGGCTTCTCCGGCAACGGTCGTGGCCCGGACGAGGACCGCGCCGATGTCGTGGTCGAAGCCGTCGAGCTGGCCGGCGTCGTAGTCCCAGTGCTCCAGCCTGAACGTACGGTCACGATCGGACCGGGTCCAGCCCTGCCGCCGCGCGTCGGAGTCGGACTCGGCCATCACGGGCCGGATTTCGACGAATGCCCGCCGGCCTGGTCCGCCGCCGGGTACCTCGGCCACCAGACGTCGGCCGAGGCGCAACGCGGTCAGCTTCTCCGAGGGCCAACGTGGCCGCCCGCCATCCATGATCATACGAAAACCTTCCCCGGCAGGCGTCGACCGCGACAGCCCTGCGGCGTTCAGCATCCATGACGTCCACCAACGACCTCACCGGGCGACATCACCCGGAATGGCAGATGCGTAACCGCCTGACTCGCTCCGCCGCCCGCATGCCCGCCAAGCACGTCGACCGCCTCGTTGACACCATCCAAGCCCTGCCCGCCAAGCTCGCGCCCCGATCCTGACCGCGTGGAACGCGAAGGAAGACCTGCTCGACCTGCTCGCGACCGCCCGCACCCAGCCGAACCGGGAACACGCCCACCGGCTACTGCACCACTTCTACGCTCGCTGCGCCGCCTCCGACCTGTCCAAACTGCACCGGCTCGGTACCACGATCAAGACCTGGTGGCCGCAGATCCACGCGTTCCTGACCACCGGAATCACCAACGCCGGGTCGGAAGGCACCAACCGGGTCATCAAGACCGTCGCCCGCGACGCCTACGGATTCCGGAATCCCGAGAACCAGCGGCTACGTACCCGCACCGCCACCACCCGCCGCCACCGCGGACACCTCAACCCCGCTTAACTTCGGAGAGCCTCTATGCGCCAGTTGTACGGCGATTGTACGGGCCACACCGTACTGTTCTGCTGTCCAGACTGGCCCATCGGGGAGCACTCCGTGCGCCCTGGGTGCGCGGCAACGCACGACGCCCAAGCGGGACCGTGTATCCACACCCCGCGCGCGGCGACCCTCGCCCCACAGTCGTACTACTGGAGGACCTTGCCTCATGCGTAAAACCATCGTGGCCGCCGCGACGGCGCTGAGCGTTGTCGCGACCGGTCTCGCCGTGGCTGGAGTCGTCGTGCCCGCCGGGCCGGCGGCTGCCGCGCTCAGTGACGTTCCCGCGGACTGTAGCGTCTCCACGGCGGCGTACCGTTCCGATGGGCAGCGTCTCAGCTACGTGTACTCCGACAGGACGACCAGCACCAAGGCCTACGCCAACGACAACCTTGGCTGGGTGCCGTCGGCGCATCAGCAGATCGGTGCCTCTGGTGACGACACCAGCTTCCGTAGCACCGAGTACGCCGCCCATCCGACCGACGGCTGGCTCTACAAGGTGAGCCGCCAGGGCGAGTTGGTCGACGGCACCTGGAGAGTCACGGCGATCACCGCCAGCCGCTTCAAGAACGGGTTCGCCGATACCCGCATCCTCGCATCAGCGTCGCCGTACCTCTACCGCGTGGCGGGCACTTCGCTCTACCGCTACACCGAGACCTACGTGGACGACGTGTTCACGCTCTCCGCGCCGGTGAGGCTGACCACCACCGGCTGGGACGCGGTCAACACACTGACCTACGAGCGCAGCGGCGGAACGGGCAGCGCCGCCGTGGACGTGCTGATCGGTACCAAGGCCAACGGGGAGCTCAAGGAGTGGCGAGTCAACCGAGCCACCCCGACAACGATCACCTCGAAGGTACTGCGGGCGAGCGGCTGGGGACCCTTCACCAGCCTCAGCACGGGCTACTGTGACGCGCACCCCAACGGCCGGCCGCTGCTCGGGATCACCGCCGCCGGTTCGGCCTCCGTGCACTTCGACGCCCTGAAGACGGACGGAGTCGGCACGGACATCAAGGGTGGCTCCCTCGGCTCGCTCGGCTGGGCCGCGAAAGCCTACGGTCAGTAGCGGGAGGACCTCCGTGAGTCCGTCCGAGACTAGCTGTACTCGGACGGACTCGTCCGAACTCACGACGGCGCCGTGCCGACGATCCTGACCCGGGATTGTCGGCACGGCGCCGTTGTGAGTTCGAGTGAAACGCCGTCCAACACTTTCAGAACGCCGTCCAACACCTTCAGTCCGTGTGCCGCGACACGCTACGTAGCCACGGGTGATCAGCGACCGGAAGGCGGCCCGGACGTTGGCATCGGTCGCGGTGACGTACACCTCGGACGGCGGCCCGGCCATCCGACCTCCCGGCCCCACACCGGAACTTACTCCGCGAGACGCGCACGTCCGCAACGCGGGAGCGGGAAAGCCAGGTACGCGCCACACCGAATCGAGCAGTGGTCAGGAACGGCCGGCCAGGACGACTTGATCTCCCGGCAAAAGGTGAGCGTCGATCGTCGTGGTCGACGTCGAACCCGTCCGTGCGCCCAGGGCTTCTGCGGCGATCGATCGCACCCGTCACCAGCAGGAGGTCGAAAATGCCCGTCGCGCATCCCGCTCAAAATCAGGTCGAGGACGTACCAGCCGACGTCACCGACGTGCTGCTCTGGCGCATGGCCGCCAAGGTCATCGCCGCCCACCAACCCCAGCCCGAACGATCGACCCGCTGTACGAGCCTGCTCTGCATCGGACAGCACTACCCTGCCTACCCGTACGCACCGCACGCCGCGCCCAGCAGATCCCCCGCCGCCGTCCACCCGCAGTAGCGGAAACGCCGAATGCGGTGGCACGCCGCCGCGGCGCGGCGCCGGTAAGCAGCCGGCCCGATGGGCGCCCGCCGCGCCAGGGCTTCGCCGCCTGGTACGACGCCACCTGTATCGCTATCAGCTTGGGTCGGATCACACCGAGGCTGCGGAGCCCGCACCCGCCCACCCGCCGGTACGCGCAGGCGATGGGGCGGTCACCGGTGCCAGATCTGAGCCCTGCGCCGCCGGTCGTACCGGCGCTGGGTTTCGGTGCATGATGACCCGACCTACTCTCGGCGCTGCCCGACACGAGACGCTCATGGAAGTTTCGGTGGCGTAGCCGCTGTCGGCTTACCACCTGCGACCCCCTACAAGGAGCACCGGTTTGCAGATCAGGATGCTCGATACTGAGCTGATTCCACAGGTCATGGCTGTAATGGCGAAGGGCGTGCCATTCATTCGGGTACGAACCGAGTCCGATTACTGGCTTTACGCGACCCTGTTCGCTTCCACGTGCCCGGTAGCCCTGGCTGAAGGGGAGGTCGTCGGCGCGGTGATCGCGATGCGCAGTCAGGAGACGCCGCAGGACGTCTATATCCAGGACGTGATCACGCATCCACATCTCCGTCGTCAGGGGGTCGCCGGCATGCTCATCGCCAGCCTGACTGAGCGTGCGGCGGCGTGGGGATGCCAGCGCGTCTGGCTGACATCCGAACCCGACAACGATGCTGCGCACGCCTCCTGGATCGCACTCGGCTTTCGCAACCGTCCCGGCGACCGTACCGAGCACGGTGTCGAGGTCGTCAACGACTTCAAGGGTCCGGGCAAGGATCGAGCGGTCTACCAGCTCGACATCTAAACAGCTGTCCCTCGATCTTCGGTCTGGGATGAGTCCTAAAGACGTCCGGTCGCCTTCCGGAGCAGGACTGCCAGGAGGCCCGTCACTGAACCGGCACCGACGATCCGCCCTTCGTCGATGTGCCGGGGGATGTCGGTGAGCGGAATCCAATCGAGGCGTTCTGCCTCATTTGCATCCGGCGCCGATCCGGTTGGATCGGCGCCGCGCGAGAGGTAGACGGTGTTGGTCTGGTCGATGGTCCCAACCATGGGCTGGACGGTAATCAGTGGTTCGATGGTGCGTGGTCGCCAGCCCGTTTCCTCTTCGACCTCCCGAGCGGCGCAGACGGCTGGATCTTCGTCCGCGTCGAGGTAGCCGCCGGGCAGTTCCCATACCCAGCGGTCCAGGACGAACCGATGTCGCCACATCATCAGCACGTGATCGTCGTGGAGCACGACGACCATCGCGGCGGGTGGTACCCGGAAAACGTACTGCTCGAAGCGGACGCCGTCAGGTAGCTCCACGTCCGCGATGCTGAGCACGGCGCGGCGGCTGTCGTCGACCACGCGCTCGCTGTGGAGAATCCACTCGCTACCTCGCCGCGCATCGGTGCTCATGGGTACAACCCTAAGTGCTCTCGGAACTCTGCTGGCGGCGTTGGGCAGCGGAATGTGTGGAGTCCAGGCAATGGCGAATGGTAGTAGTGTCGAAACCGCCGTCCGGATCATGATGGGCTGGCGCGGACGTAGAAACAGAGTTAATCGGAATTGAGGCGACCGTGGGCCAGAAGCCTCGGCAACTGCAGCCGGCGCTGTCGGCGGGACACCTGTTCGGCGCCCGTCTGCGGCAACGCCGGGCCGATGCCGGGTTGTCGCAACAAAAGCTCGGACGCCTGGTCCATATCAGCGGCGACCTCATCGGCAAAATAGAAAAGGGTGAACGTAGGGCCAATCGAGATCTCGCCCGGCGCTGTGACAGCGCCCTCGGCTGTGCCGGCGCCCTCCTTCAGCTGTGGGACAGAGTCGAGGCGGAGGAACGGGGAGTACGGTCGCCTACCGGTGCGATCGAACGCGAGACGGTGCTGTCCTGTCTGCCGGCCCTGCGCCGGGTGCTGGACGCCTACGATCTGCCCGACGACGGTCCGGCACCCACTTCGGACGAAGTACGGCGAGGGGTGGGCCGGCTGGTCGCGATGCGGTTGTCCTCGCAGTACGTGGGGCTTGCCCAGGAACTTCCCGAGACGCTTCAGTCCTACCTGCGTGCCTACCATTCGGCCGTCGGTCAGTCCCGGGCCGAGCTGGCTCGCCATCTCACCCAGGCGTTCCGGGCCGCCGACGCGATAGCGGACAAGTTCGGGATGTACGACCTCTCCGCACGGATCATCGGGATGATCGGTCAGGTCGCGGCCGAGTCCGGTGACGAGCCGACCATCGCGGCGGCGGCATATGTCCGGGCGGAGGTCTTCTTCGCAAACCAGGATTGGCAGGTCGGCCGCCGGATGCTGGAGCAGGCAGCGGCATACCTGCCCTCAGGTGACGGCCCGATGGCGGCGTCCTACGGGGCCCTGCAGATGCGGGCGGCGGTGCTCGCGGCGCGTGCCGGTCGGCCGGACCAGGCCGGGGAGCACATCGCGGAAGCGACCGCCGCCGCCGCCGCGCGTACCGCGGAGGGGGTCTACGCCGGCACCGCCTTCGGACCGGACTCCGTACGGATTCACCACGTCACCCTTGCCGTGGACGCGGGCGACCCCGCGGAGGCACTGCGCCTGGCCGCCGGCTGGGTGCCCCCTCTGCACGTACCGCCGGAACGTCGCTCGCATTTCTTCGTGGATCTTGCCGATGCGCAGGTGCGCTGTGGCCGCCATGAGGAGGCCCTGACGACGTTGCAGACGGCACGGCGGGTCGCGCCCCAGCACGTGCGCTACCACCCACAGGTCCAGGCGACCGTGCGGACGCTCGTCCAGCAGGCAACGGTTTCGTCCGCGCTCGGTGAGCTGTCGCGGTGGACAGGCGTCGCATCTGGGATCAGGGCGTAGAGGCCAGTACGGCCGGCAGCTCCGTGAGCGAGTCCACCACCCAGTCCGCCGTCTGGCGTACCAGTGCATCGTCGGCCCACAGGTGGCCCCACGGCCCACGGCGGATCAAGACAGTGCGAAAGCCCGCCGCGTGCGCCGGGACTAGGTCGTTGTCGCGATGGTCGCCGACGTAGACGATCTCGTGCCGCTCGCCGGGGGCAAGTTCGGCGACCCGGTCGAAGAACAGTGGATCAGGTTTGGCCACGTTCCACTCGCCCGAGGTCGCGATCGCGTCGACCGGCAGGTTCAGCCGCCGCAGGAGAAGGGCGGCCCGCGCGGTCTGGTTGCCGGCGATGCCGACCCACAGGCCGGCAGCCCGGAGGGCGGACAGCGCCGGCAGCACATCGGGGTACAGGTCCGACACCTCGATCTGTTCGCCTCGCCCGGCGGCCTCCCGCCGCTCGCGTTCCACCGCGAGATCGAAACCTGGCCGGAAGTACGGGAACGTCTCGGCGTTGTTGCGCCCCTGGGCGGTGACGGCGCCCAGTACGGCCGAGAAGGTATGGCGAGGCACACCGATCCAGTCCGCCCAGGCGTGGAACTCCCGGGTGTCGTCGAGCAGCGTCTCGCCGACGTCGAAGACCACAGACCTGATCACCGGCCGTCCTTCCATCTACGCCAGACGGCACGGTAGCCCGTAACCATCGGCTTTGGATAGAAGGTTCCAACAGGACTCGAGATCGTTCGCGGCGCGAGCGACGAAGACCATCCCGGCGGCTGATGCGGACACCGACGCTGTCCGCATGGCAGATGCTCGACCCGTCCATAGGTTCGATGTTCGATCGAAATTGCATGTTGAAGCCAAGGTGCGATTTCGAGACGGTGGTAGTGGTGGGCCAGATGCCGAAGGAGTTGGAACCGGCCAGGTCTGTGCTGCACTTCTTCGGCGCGGAGGTTCGACGGCTGCGCCAGTCGGCCGGTATGTCGCAGGCCGACCTCGGGATGGCGCTGTTCGTGCACCGGGATCTGGTGCGCAAGATCGAGGGCGCGGAGCGGATGCCGTCGGAGGAACTGGTCGATCGTTGTGACCAGGTGCTCGGTGCCGGTGGTGCGCTGCGCGGCTTGTGGCCGTTGCTGAGCCGCGAGCATCGGCTGCGGCTGGCTCGCGGGCCTGCTTCAGGAGCGGAGTTTCGCTCGGAGTTGATGGACCGGCCGGTACTGGACTGGCTGCTGTCCGGCTGGCCGGACACCCGGCGTACCGGCGGGGGCGATGTCGAGGTCCGAGCGGCCGACAAGTTGCGGCATCTGCGTGGGGTCGACCATGTCCGAGGCGCGGGCGAGACCTATCCGCAGGTGGCCGACGTGCTCGGGCAGGACCTGGATGTGCTGGTCGCCGGGGCACCACTGGTTGCCGCCGGTTTTCTGGAGCTGGCCGGGTATGAGGCCGTCGACCTGGGCGCCGACGGTCTTGCGTTGCGGCACTACCTGCGGGCGTTGGAGATCGTGACCGGTTGCGGTGACCGTCTGTACGGCGGTTACCTGGTCGCCGTGAGCCTGGCTCATCTCGCGCTGCACTGCGGTGATGCCGGACAGGCCGCCCGGCTAGCGGCTGCCGGGCTGCACGGCGTAGCGGGGGAGGCCGGTCCCGGTGTCCGGGCCGCGTTCCGGACGGTTCTTGCCCGTGCGCATGCCCGCCGTGGTGACGGGGCTGCCTGCGCCGCCGCTCTGTTGCAGGTCGAGGCCGACCTGTCGCGTCGCGTTCCCGACGACGAGCCGGCGTGGATCTCCTACTTCGGCGAGGCCGACCTGGCTGATGAGAAGGCGCACTGCTTCTTCGACCTCGGCCTGCACGAGCTGGCGCAGCGGGAAGCCGGTCGGGCGGTGGCCCTACTGGGCCCGGGGCGGGCGCGGCGGCTGGCGATCGACACCGCGCTGCACGCCGCCTCGCTCGCCCGTGCCGGGCAGGTCGAGCAGGCCTGCGCCGTCGCCCGCGAAGCCGTCGACCACGCCGTCGGCGTGGCGTCGTTCCGCAGCTCGCAGCGGATCGTGCTGATGATGGCCGAACTACAGCCGTACGCGGGACTGCCCATGGTGCGGGACCTGATCGAGTACACACGGCTTCGGCTGCCGCCGCCGGTCAGCCTGGCGCGGGGAGCCCGGCCTGCCTGAGTACGGCGTGGTAGGCGTCGAGTTCGGCCTGTAACGCGGCGGCCAGCGCGGCCGGTGGCGACAGGTAGTGCCCGACGCCGTCGAGTCGGAGCATTCCGGCCAGCAGGTGCCGGCGTTCGAGGGCGGCGGCGAGGGTCGTGGCGTCGTCGACGGGGGCGACGTCGTCGCGGTCGCCGTGGATCAGCAGCACGGGCCGTCGTACCTGGTCGGAGGTGACGGCGGCGTGGTCGTGAGTCAGGATCGCCGCGTGCGGCTGCTGGAACCGTGGCGCGGTCGTCTTCCACCGATTCGGGTCCACGATCGCAGACCGGGCCACCGCCATGGTGAACGGCCCGTCCTCGCATGCGGCGCGCAGCGCGGTGTACCCGCCGGCACTGGCACCGGAGATGAACACCGCCTGCGGCAGGGCCCGGCCGGTGGCCAGCAGGTGTTCGGCGACGTTGCGGCAGTCCGCCACGTCGAGGCGTCCCCAGTTGCCGTCCAGGGCCTTGCGGAACTGGCGTCCGTAGCCGGTACTGCCGCGGTAGTCGACATCGGCAACCGCGAAGCCGCGGCTGGTGAAGAACTGCACCTCCCAGTCCAGCCGGAGATCGCTGTGGTGCGTCGGCCCGGAGTGCGGCCTGACGATCAACGGTGCCGGCCCGTGGCCGGTCGTCGGCGGGTAGAACAGCACGGTCACCTCGACACCGGCGGAGGCGACCCGCAGCACCTGCGGCACCGACACCTCCGCATGGCCGTCGAGGGGGCCGCGCCGGACCACCTCCAGGCGATCCGAGCCGTCGGTGGCGACCAGCGCCACCTCCTGCGGTCGCGTCGGCGACGCACCGATCAACGCGATCCGGTCACCGACGGCGGCGAGGTACGGCTTCACCGAGGTGTACGGCAGCGAGAGAATCCTGATACTCCCGTCCGGCTCCACCACGACCAGCCGGTGCTCTGGTCCATGCTGGACCGTCATCCCGATCCGGCCGGCGGGCAGCAGCACGTAGTTGGCGTAGCCGGACTCCCACGGTGCCGCCGCACACTCGGCCGGCATCGGCGCCACCGCCTCGGGCCGACCGCCGTACCAGCGGCAGAGGTTCCACCAGCCTGACCGGTCGGACAGGAAGAACAGCGACCCGTCGGCTGCCCACCGGGGCTGGACCGCCGACTCGGATGGCCCACCGGCGACCAGCACCGGCACACCGACCACCCCACCCGGTACGTGGTCGACGACCCAGATCTGGCTGGAGTCCCACGGCATCACGTCCCGGTCCCACGATGTCCAGGCCAGCCTGCCCGCCCCCGATTCCGGGGAGGCGAAGAACCCATCCGTCGCCCGCAACACCGTCGCCACGCCGGTGCCCGGGTCGATCGCGACCAGTTCGTCTCCGCCGTCGTCCTCGCGTACGCACAGCAACTCGCCACCGGACCAGGCCAGGTCACCGTAGATATGGGCGGTACGGGTCGCCGCCGTACCGGCCGTGACCTGCCCGGTCGCGGCATCGACCACCACGACCTCACCCGACGGCAGCACCACGTACGGCCGGCCGCCGTACGCGTGCAGGCCGCTGCCCACGCCGGCAGTGGTGACGCGACGCGTCTGGGGAACGGACGTACCTCGGGCCTGTTCCCAGCCCATGACCACGGCCCGGCCGACCTCGGCAGACGACTCCACCCAGTACAGGCCGTCACCAGCGGCCGTCAGCCAGTCGTACGACGCGCCCGCCCGAGCCGCCTCGTCCGCGGTAGGCGCCCAGCTCACACGGTCCCCATCGTTCACGCGCCGACCACCCCTCAACCGCCCGCCTCGATCAAAACACGCGGCGACCGCCAACCGCGACCAGCCGGCCGCCCCGGCGACGGATGCGGACAGCCGCCCTGTCCGCCCCGAACATCTGGCCTTCACCCCGTCACGGGGGCGTGAATGGAACCACGGTGAACGGCACCCGCTTCACCTCGACCATCGACCCGTCCGCTCTCGGGAGTGTCATGCCGTACAAGCAGCCGCCGACCAGCCTGCGGGCACTGTGGCTGGGCGAGCAGATGCGCCGCCTGCGCAAGGACCGGCGGATCACCCTCAAGGGCGCCGCCCGGCACCTGCGGCTCAACCACTCCGCCCTGGCCCGGTTCGAACGAGGCCAGTGGCCGTTCCTTGCCGGCCGGGTCGCGACCCTGCTCGACGTCTACCAGGTCACCGACCCCAAAGGCCGCACCGTGCTGCTGCGCCTCGACGCCGAGGTCGACCGCCGTAACGCGTGGGAGGCCGATCCCGACGACCTGCACCATCCCGAACCCGACCACGAACCAAAACCGGCCGATCAGGAGAACAACCGTATGCCGTTCCAGGAACGCCACCAGCCGACCGTGCGTGGCCAGTGGCTCGCCGAACAACTCCGCCAGCTACGCCTCGACCGCTCCCTGACCCTGCAGCAGGTCGCCGAACGCCTCCCACTCGACTGGAGCAGCCTGGGCCGGTTCGAACGCGGCGAGATCAAGCCCAAGTACGACGACGTCGCCGCGCTACTCGACGTCTACCACGTCTTCGACGACCGGCAGCGCGACGTACTGCTCTCCCTCGCCCTGGACGCCCGCCACGGCAGCCACTGGGACGTCGACTTCGGCGACGAACTGCCCTACCGCCCCTACGTCAACCTCGCCTGGCTCGAAACCCGCGCCACCGCCATCCGCTACTACGCCACCACCCGCATCCCCGACCTCCTCCAAACCCCCGAGTACGCCGCCCGCCTCATCCAAACCCAGATGGGCATCCACCAACCCACCCCCGAACACCGAGCCGCCGTCGCCGCCCTCAACACCCGGAAACAGGCGTTCCGCGACGGCACCAACCGCCTGTCCGCCGTGATCACCGAGACCGCACTACGAAACCAGGTCGGCGACAGCCACCTGATGGACCAGCAGATCAACCACCTGCACAAACTCGCCCGCCATCCCCGCTACACCATCAACGTCCTGCCCGACGGGCACGAGATCACCGCCCGCTACGACACCCCGTTCACCGTCTTCGACATGCCCGACCCCTACCCACCCGTCGCCGTCACCCAGAGCCTCGCCGGCCGCCTCTACCTCGAACACCCCCGCAGCCTGCGCTTCACCGTCGCCCACGACCACCTCCAAGCCGCGGCCCAAACCCACACCAGCCACCAACTTCACACCATCCAACAGCAGACGACGGCGGAAGCAGCCGCGTCCGGAAGCCGAACCGCCAGCGGCCACGAACCCGCCCCCACCGCCCGGCAATCCTTGAGCGTCAAGCCGTGAAGGGGTCCCGTCCAGTACGCCCAAGGCCGCCGACGTCTTCACGCCGATGATCGCGTCTGCGCCCGAGTCTGGGATCGCGACAAGGTTGGGGCGATAGCGATAGAGGCTAGCCGATATTGGCGTTTACCTTGGCTGGATCGACGGAGAGGTGGGACTCGTGCTCCCGGTCCGATCGGGGCAGGTTTCCGTGGCGAGGGGTGGTCTACGTGTCCGCCCACGGATCTCCGTTCAACGTCAGGTTGTCGCGCCATCCTCGATCGGACTCCGGATTGCCGCCGGGGGTGTCGGGCAGCCAGGTGTGGTCGTAGCCGATGCTGTCCCAGCAGCTACGCATCCACGCCCTGCGTGGCGCGGATGCCGTCCGCCACGCCGACTCCAGGCCCTCGTGGATGCGGGACCGGCGCGAGGGATCGAGCCACGCCGGGAGGTTGTGGCAAAGGTCGGACAGGATCCACGCCCGGTGCATCCGATGCCGTTCGGGCACGTCGTCGCGCAGCGGCGCGAGTTCGTGCCGGATCAGCAGCATGGCCTCCCGAAGCAGGCACGCCACCGCCTCCTCCGTCGCCTCCTGCGTCGGTCGATCCACCATCAGTCCTCCTGTATTGGTTCGGTTGACTCACGCACTCGTACGCGATCCGCCATGGCCTCCGGAGCCGATGGCGGGCAGGTGCGGCACCGGCATACCTACTCAGGACGCGGGGAGGCGATCGCATGAGGGTGACCTGGGCCTACGACTGTGGGGACCACCGGGACACCCGCGAGGTCGACATCACCGACCCGACAGCACTTGACCGTCTGCTCCGGCAGGTTCACGAGCGAGACGAACCCGTCGTGGTCACCATCTACGACGAGGCCGCCGACGACGCCGACGACCTGCCACCCGGCGTTTAGGTCGGCCTGGGTTTCGCCACCCACGCCTTCATCGTCCACATCACCGACGATGGCGGTTACGACACCGACCCCGACGTTCCCGCGCCAGCCACCGCGATCTCCTTCGACCTCGGCGGAGTGCCCACCGAGTACCCCGCAGAGTATCTCCGTCTCCGCCCCGAAACCGCGATCCAGAAGGCGGTCGCATTCTTGCGAGCCGGAGGTAGCCCGCCAGCGCCGGCACCCACCTGAGCCTGCCGACGCTCGAATCGACGATCACCTCCCCGTCACTGCCATGCCCCTGGATCTCCGGGCTCCGGACGAGATCGGAACTGGCTGGAGGCGGTGGCGGACATCGTGTGGTCGTGGATCAGTCAACTCGGTATCGTCCGCGAGTGTCCCGGACCCTGGACGAGCTGATGCACTCCCTGCGCCCCGCCGTGGATCGCGGCGGGGACGTGGTCGCTCTGATCGACGCGATCGAAGCGCTTGCCGAAGGTGCTCCAGAGGGCAGTCGGAGGGCCGCCTACGCCTACACCGGTGACGAGATGATGCGCCTCTGGGTGACGGGAATCGTCGGAGATCCGCGTGACTTCGATGTCCTCAGCGCTGGCCTCGCCGACCCGGAGTTGCGGTTCACGGCGCTGGAGGCCCTCGCGAACCAGCCGGATGCCGACCGGGTCGGCACGGTAGCTCGATCGCTTCTTGGCGATCCTGGCCCGAGGGTTCGGTCGAAGGCGGCCAGCATCGTCGCCTTTCGGGCGAAGCCTGGGGCACTTGCCGCACTCCTGCCGCTCGCCGAAGACCCGGACCCACACGTACGGATGGTTGCCGGCTGGCGCCTCGGTCGGCTGCGCGACCCGGGCGCCGAACCGCCCTTACGGATGCTGCTCGCCGACTCCGACGAGGGAGTCCGGAAGCTCGCCGCCCGCGGCTTGCGCGGAGTAGCCCCCATGCCCAACTTGGCATGTCCGCACGGCACGACATCGGATAGCCGTAACGGACTGCCCCGTCGCGCCCGGTCGGCGGCGGAATGCGGGTATCCACCGGTGGTCGGTAGCATCTGCCGATGCCTGAAAAGTTGGTCGACATTGTTCGTCGTGAAGGCGTGGGCCACCTCGGGGCCTACTTCACGCCGGGGGCATATACGGGGCAGTGGTTCGAGACCTTCGCAGGTGGCGGTGACCGCGTCGAGACCCGCGACCGGATCGCCGTGGACGATCTCTATGCGGTGGAGGCCCTCAACGTCCAGGTTCCGTTCGCCGTCGGCAAGGAGCTGCTTGACGGTCAGCTCGGCAGGGACATCAGCGCACGCTTGCGAGAGATCCCCACCGATGCAGAGCTGGGTACCCGCGGCGCCCGCGAACTGGTCGCCGACGGTGGGCACGCCGATCAGGCATGGCACCTGCTGAACAACCAGAACGAGAAGACCGGTATCGGCTGGGTGATCGCCGGCAAGCTGTTGGCTCGCAAGCGGCCCAAGCTCATCCCCGTATACGACTCGATCGTCAGCTGCCAGTTCGGAGCGCCGAAGCACGTATGGCTGAAGCTGCACGACCAGCTCACCGAAAACGACGGCGAACTGCTGGCCGCCCTCGCCGAAGTTCGCGCGACCGTGGGCGTGGGCGACAGGGTGAGCATCCTGCGGGTCCTCGACATCGTCCTGTGGAGACGGCACGTCAAGGAACACCGGCGGGACAAACCAACGACGTGTCCACAGCATCGTTGCGTGGCGCTCTGATCGGCACCGGCACGAACGGCACCGATCAGATGAGGGGCGAAGGCGGCACCCGCCGACTCGGCCGACACCACTCGGGTATCGCTGCACGCCGCGACGCTCGTCGACAGCCTACGAGCGCACTATTGGCGGCAGAAGAGGACACCTGATCTTGCGATTTTCGCACGACCTAACGGCACTGTCCAATGAGATCCCTGGCAGTCCAGAGTGCTTTCGCATGAATCCGTTCAGACTGCGGCAGCGAGGCGACTTCAGCCGCTAAAGCACTCGGAGAAGTGTCGTACTCAGCTGTGATGATGCGGGCGTGGCTGCCAAGACTCGGGAGACGGTGGCGAGCGCCCATCCGGATCTCCTGCTGGAACTGCTCGAGGTTGAGGGTTGGATGAGGGCTTTGGGCGACCTTTCCCGGGGTTCGAAGCGCAAGGCCCGGTGGAGGTGCGCGACCTGTGGGCTCGAATGGTGGCAGGCCGTCGCGGTGCGGGTGCGAGCGGCACCCGGCTGCAACGCTTGCCGGAGCCGTCTGCGGCGTAAGGCCGAGACGCCGGAGCCAGGCTGCAGCCTGGCGGAAGTCATGCCGGAGCTGGCCGCGGAGTGGCTGATGTGCGTCACCTACCCCACCGCCACACCCGAGACGATCAGTGCCCAGTCCCCGGCCGAGGCGCGGTGGCGCTGCTCGGCCTGCGGCCACTCGTGGGTGGGCCCGATCGTCCGACGGACCCGGTCCGGGGGCGGCGGTTGCAAGCCGTGCGCCAGCAAACGACGGTCCGACGCGAACTCTCGGCGGGTGGCCAACCGGGTCGGGGACGCGTGCCCGGAGATCGCCGAGTTTTTCGTGCGCTGGGAGGATCCCGCCGAGCAGGCGCTGGTGGCCGAGGTGAGCGTTCGCTCCGACAAGGTGGCCTGGTGGCGCTGCGCCTGCGGCAATACCTGGCACACGAGAGTTCGGCTCCGGGTCGCCGGAAGCGTCTGCCCGCGATGCCGGGCCGCGAACCGTCGGCCGAAGACCACCGCACCGCTGCGCACTACCCACCCTACGGTCGCCGACATGTTCGTCCGCAACCTCACCCATCCGCACCGCACCCCCGACTCCCTGCCGAAATCCGCGACTGACCGGTGCCGATGGCGGTGCGGCGCCTGCGACCACGAGTGGGAGCAGACGGTGCTCAACGTGGTCGGCGCCGGCCGGCCGTGCCCCCGGTGCGCCGAGTTGATGGGCGGCGCGCCGCAGCCCGGCCGCTCGCTCGCTGACCTGTATCCGGAGATCGCGGCCCAGTTTGTCGCCAACCAGCGGCGTCCCGAGCGTGGCCCCGCTCTCCTTCGGCCGAACTCGGTCGACCGATGCTCATGGCGCTGCGGTGACTGCGCGCACGAGTGGGTCTCCACCGTGACGAATCGAACCGCTGGCCGCGGCTGTCCACCCTGCGGGCGCCGGCGAACGGGCGAACTACTGCGGGACCCCGGCGAAGCCGCGTCGTTCAGCATCACGCATCCGGAGCAGGCCGCGACGTTCGTCGCCAATAGGTCCCACGCTGGCCGGGGTCCGCAGAGCTTCACTGCAGGGACCAACGACATCTGCGTCTGGCGCTGCCCGGAGTGTTCCCGGCATTTCGAACGCTCCGTCGCCTCCCATGCGGCCCGGCTACTCTGCGCAGCCTGCGCGTACGTTGCTCTGGGCGCTGCTAAACGGGTCGCCCCCGAAGAGAAGTCGCTTGCCACGCTCATGCCGGAGGTCGCTGCGTCCTTCGTGACGAACCTCTCCTGGCCCGGGCACGGCCCGGCGACGCTGTACCCGGGTGCCGGTTCCCTTTGCTCTTGGCGCTGTCGGTGCGGTGCGCTCTTCGAGGCACGCGTACGCGATCGCGCGAAATCACCGGACTACGGCTGCGGCCGGTGCCGCCGTCGTGGCCGCAGCCTCCTCGAGCTTGAGCTCGCCCACCTGCTTGCGGCCGCAACTGGCGACGAGGTGGAAGTCGACGTCCGCCTCGATGGCGGCAGGCGCTCGGCGGAGCGCCTGGACCTCTTCCTGCCCTCGGCCGGCCTCTACATCGACCTAGACCCGGCCCAGTGGCACACCGACGCCGCTGCCCACGCCCGGGACCTGCGCAAATCGGAGGTCATGGCCAAGCTGGGCGTGCGCTATGTGCGGGTTCGGCAGCCCGGCACGCCGCCAGTTCCGGGGGAGACCGTGGTCGCGGGCACCAAGGACGCGACGGAGTGGTTTCTGGTCCTCGCGGAATGGCTGCGGTCGCAGTCCGTGTCATGCCCGCCCCTGTCCGGCGGCCGGATCGCTGCCTGCCTCGGCGCCGCGCGCGAGGAGTGGAAGGCGTTCCAGAACACACCACCCGGCGAGAGCCTGGCCATCTTGTTCCCCGAGCTGGCGGGCGAACTGATCGAGAACCTGACACGTCCGGAGATGGGTGCGCAGTGGCTGCTTCCCGGCTCGGCGGACCGGTGCGTCTGGCAGTGCAGGACCTGTCAGCACGTCTGGCGTACCCGGGTGGTCAGCCGGACCCGGAGCAACACCGGCTGCCCGGTGTGCGCGCGCCGGGAACGCGCCTACCAGGCTCGTCTGAGCCAGGCCGAACTCCGGGTCCGTGACGTCGCTCCCGAGTTGCTCACCCAGGCCGTGCGCATCCTTGACGTCGACAAGGCCCGCGGCATCAAGCTGCTTGATCTGGCTCGGGGGTCGAATGTCCGGGTGCTCTGGCGATGCCCGGACTGTGCGCATGAATGGGTGGCGCCGGTCATTACCCGCACCTCCGGGCACGGTTGCCAGCCGTGCGGCATCCGCCGACGCAGCGCGTCCCGCCGAGAGCCTTCGCCCGGTCGATCGCTGGCCGACCTACATCCCGAGATCGCGGGCACCTTCCTAGCGAACCTGGACCAACCCGATCGGGGGCCTGATCGGCTCCGCCCGGGATCCCACGACCGCTGCCAGTGGCACTGCCCCTGCTGCGGGTCGAAGGAGTGGGAGACGACGGTCGAAGCCCGAACCCAACTGCAGGGCTGCGGAGGGTGCCGCCGGCTGAGGACCGGCAGGCCGCGGGGCGTCACCGCCAGCAAGGAGAAAGGGTCACAATTCGACGTACTCCCACTGTTCTGAGGGCGGCCGATAGCGCAAAATCGCCGCACCCGTGTGGTAGAAGGCGATGAGCAACGACCGATCTGACGGCCAGCGTGCTCAGTTTCATCTTCATCCGCATTCCAGAGAACGCTCTTGCATACTCTCATCAGCCAGAACAGGGCGCATCGTCGGCGAAAGTGTCGAAGATGTAACGGACTGGGTGGCCTGGCTCGTCGGGGGTGCGGCTGCCGTGGGCGGCAGACTGGTCATGGCCACGACCAGCCGGTGTACCTGTTCGCCCAGGATGGGCCGAACCGGCCTGTACGGATGCCACCGATATCGTGGCCGCCCCAGGAGTGTTGCTACATCGCTGTCGGCCGATCAAGCCCGCGCCGCCCGCGCCGCGAAGAGCTGGGACGGCGGGTAGGCAGACGCTTGCTCGGGCAACCCCGCATCCGGCGGGCTGCACCTCGGCAAAACTGACCGACATGAACGGACACCGATGGCCTTCGCGTGTGTGCCCGGTGTGTGCTCCGGCAACGGTGACCGGTCGTGACCGACGCTGACCGACCGTGCCCGGCGCTGAAGATCGCCCGTCCGGGCCGCGCGCGTGTGGTCGTTGTGCGATCCGCTGGTGGCGGTGCCGGCGTCGATCGCGCCTGCCGCTCCCTGCGGTACGCTGACAGCCGCTGCTAGCTAGTCTGGATCATCGCGCCCCCGTAGCTCAGGGGATAGAGCAACGGTTTCCTAAACCGTGTGTCGCAGGTTCGAATCCTGCCGGGGGCACCAGGTCAAAGCCTTGATCAGCGATCATTCCTCCACCTTCCGGGCCTTCCGTGCCCGTTGCGTGCCCGATCGTGCCCGGCCGATCTTGTCGAGGTGGCGGGCCACCTCAGCATCACGACCGTCGACCGGTCGGGCGTAGTGCCGGGTGGTGACGCTGGCGTTGGCGTGCCCGAGCCGGCGGGCGGCGAGCAGCACACCGTGGGTGTCTGCGACCCAGCTCGCATGGGTGGCGCGTAGATCGTGTGGGGTCACGCCGTCCAGCCCGGCCGCGGTGACGGCCCGGTTGAATCGGCGACGGAACCCGTGGTAGCTCTGCTGCCGCTCGGCGGTGTGCTTCCGGCGGCCCGGAAACGCGAACGCGTCCGGCTCGTCGGGCAGGGCGGCGAAGTGCTCCCTGACGAGCTGGAGCACGAACGCCGGCACCGCGAGTTCCCGCCGTTGGTGGCTCTTCGGCGTGTCGATGACCGGTCCGCCGGGTAGCTCGCTGACCGCCTCGGCGACGACGATGCGCCCTCCGCTGATGTCGATGTGCCGGCGGCGCAGGGGAAGGGCCTCCCCGATTCGCAGGCCGGCGTAGGCGAGCAGCAGCACGAGCACCCGGTCCCCGAGCGTGCAGTGGGCGGTGATCCGGCCGACCTGTTCGACGGTGAGGATGCGCGGGTCCGCCTCGGGTATCCGGGGCAGTCGCGGACGCCGGCACGGTGACGACGGGATCATCCCGTTGTCCACCGCTGCGGCCATGATCTGCGACAGGAGTCGGTACGCCTGCCGAACCTGCGACGGGCTCAGCCTCTCCGAGAGAGTGCCCACCCACTTGTTCACGGCGATGGGGCGTAACGCGGCGAGCTGGACCCGGCCGAGGTGCGCGAGGACCAGGCGGTCGAGGACGGACCGGTAGGTGTGTCTGGTCTTCGGCTTCCACCCCGACTCAGCGGCAGAGAACCACTGCTCTGCCCACTCTGCCACGGTGGTGCGTCCCGCCTCGGGCGAGATCCAGCGTCCCTGGGTTACGTCAGCCTCCACCAGACTCAGGAACCGCTCCGCCTCGGTCTTACTGCGAAACGTGGTCGGGGCGGGATGGTCCCGACCGTCCGGGCCGCGATAGCGCGCCTGATACCGACCGGACGGGAGTTTCCGCACCCGGCCGAAGCGACGCTTGCTGGTGGCCATCAAGCCACCTGCCCGTCACGCCACCGCACCGTCATCGGCTCGACGGTCGATTCGGCGATGTAGGCGTTCAGCACGCTTTCGCGAATCCGAACGTGCGTACCGAGCTTGACGAAGGCGATCCGCCGCTCGGCGATCAAGCGGCGGGGGAAGCGTTCGGTCGTACCGAGCAGCGCTGCCGCCTGTTCCACGGTCAGCAGTCGGTCGGTGCTTTGCCCCTCCGAAGGGGCTGCCAGTGCTGTCATCAGCTCTCCTTTGCGGTGACGGTGAGGTAGACGCGGGTGTAGCCGGTCCGGCGGGCGGACCGGGTCTGGACGCGGTACTCGGCGGTCGGGCCGAGCAGTGCGTGGGCCCGGTTGACGACGTCGGCGATGACGGCCTGGGCGTCGTCGGCGCGGGCGATCACGCGGACCTGTAGCAGCGGTGTGGGCACGGGTACCTCCGTGGTCGGTGGGTCAGCGGGCCGGGTGCGATCCGGTGTGGCGCTTGCTCACTGTGGAGTTGTCAAAGGACGGTGCGTTGACACGTACGTGTCAAGCGGGCACGAGGTGGCCGGCGGCGTGCTCGTCGGCCAGGGCGTCGATGCCGGCCTGGCGCCAGGCGCGGGCCTGGGCGGCGGCGGTGTTGGCCAGCAGCGCGTCTCCGGTGGTGATCCAGCCGGTGGCGTGGTAGCCGAGCTGGTAGATGACCCGGTCGGCCTGCTCGTCGTCCCAGGTGTGTGGGTGGCCCTCGGTACGCCGCCAGATGGTGCGCTGGTGGCGGATGAACCCGAACGTCACCGAGAAGGCGCGGCTCTTGGTGGTGATGTGGCCGCCGTAGCCGAACTGGTGGGCCCAGCGGCGCAGTCGGGCGTAGTCGGGGTGCTCGCCGAGGTCCCAGCAGGCGCGGATGAGCCGGCCGAGGTGGGTGCCGGGGTCGCCGTGGACCTGGACGCTGATGTCGTCGACGCGGCGCAGGTTCAGCCCGGTCACCTCGGTGCTCTTGGTGACGTACTTGGCGAGGTAGCCGGTGATCTGGGCGAGGTTGACCTCACCGCCGGGGGCGTTGACGTGCTTGACGTCCAGGCCCTTGTCTCCCCACGAGATCGGCCAGCCCTTGTCGTTGTTGTCCGGGTGCGGGGCGCTGGTGTAGGAGGTCTTGACGAACGAGGTCGTGACGGCGTCGGCGAACATCTGCCGGCTGATCACCGGCGGCGGCGGGACGATCGCGCCAGGACAGTCCGGGTTGTGGCCGTCGAGGCGGATCAGCGCGTGGTAATGGACGACGCCGCGTACCTGGAACTCGTAAATCTTGATGTAGCGGCGGCGCAGCTCGACACCGTGCGCGCGGCCGAGGCGGCGTAGCTCCCGGTCGACCTGTTGGATCGTACGACGCCACAGCTCCGGCGCCTCGTGGTTCCACACCACCTGTCCGGTGTGGTCGTAGCAGTCCAGGCACAGCGGCTGGCCGAGGCGGGAGTCGCCGACCCGGTGCCGGTCGACGCAGCGTAGGTCGACGCCGTGCGGGCAGGTGCGGCCGTACGGGTGGCAGACGTTGGCGCGGCAGGTGCAGCCGTCCTTGCTGCGGCAGTCCGCGGCGTGGACCTTCACCACCCGGTGGTGGACCTGACCGAACGACGGGGCGGTGGCGGTGACGAACAGGGCGATGTGCTGGTGCAGCGGTGGGAGTCCCCACCGGTCGCCCTGAAGCCCGGCTTTGATCAGGTGGAAGGTGTCGCGGCGGTAGACCTCGGCACAGGACGGGCAGACGGAGGCGCGGCGGTTGCCGCACGGGGTGTAGATGGCGCCGTCGGGCATGTCGTCGGTGTCGACGGTTGCCATCCGGTTGCCGTCGGTGTCGTTGACGTGGATCTGGCCGGTGAGCCGGATCGGGTGCTTGCAGGCGGCGGCGGCTCGGACGTGGCCCAGCCAGTCGGGGTAGTCGGGGTCCTGGGCGCGGGCGCGGCCGGTGGCGACGGTTCGCGGGTCGTGGCCCCGGACGTAGCCGTCGTCGGTGCGGGTGGGGCGGGTCGGAGTGGCCCAGGGCCAGTAGTCGTCTGAGGCGCAGGCTCCCGTGCCCGGAACCTTTTGAGGGGTTCCGGGTACGAGAGGCAGCGTCGAGCCGGTCACGCAGTGGCTCCGACAGGGGTGCCGTTGTTGCTGGTGTTGGTGTCGAGGGCGGTCAGGATTTCAGCCGCCGTGGCGGTGGGTACCCGCATCCGGACGGCCAGTTGGCCGGCGGTGATGGGTTCACCGTGTGCCTTGCGGTGTGCGTCGGCGATGATCCGCGCACCGGGCAGCAGGCCGGCGGGTGGGCCGGACTTGCTGGCGGCGGGTGCCGCAGGTGCCGGTTCCGGGTCGCTGTCGGCGATGTCCGGGAGGTCGTGCGGTGTCGTCTCGGTCGGGGTGCTCTCGTCGGTCTTCGGCGCGTCGATCGATTCGTGGACAGGTGCGGGTTCCGGGGCAGGGTTGGCGGCCGTGATGGTCGCGGCGGCCGGGCGGACCGTCGGCGAGGCGGGGATGTCAGGAGACGACGCCTCGGCGAGGGTGGCCGGCGCAGGTGCCGGGACAGGTTCAGCGGGCCGGTAGTGCTTCTTCTTTGCGGTGGCGAGCAGGGCACTGGTGGCCATGAGCATCAGGCCGTCGACGGCGAGGGGACCGAACCAGACGACGAGGGTTTCCTCGTTGTAGTGGGCGAGGAGTCCGGACAGGTGCCGGTAGGACACGAACGCGGCGACCAGGGCGACGGGCGGGAGCCCGACCCAGCGCAGCAGGTTCCAGCCCCAACCGGACGGCCAGGGCGTGCGGGCAAGGATCTCGATCGCGATGAACAGGAACACCGGCCAGACGATCGCGGAGACGACCTTGCCGGGTTCCGGTGACCAGTTCGCGGGTGCCCCGTCCGGGGCGATGAAGGAATGGGCGATGTTCGCGGCGACGGAGACGACGCCGCCGAGGATGGCGCCGGCGTAGGCCCAGCCACGTCCGGTGGGTGTGCGGGTTGTGGTGGATGCGTTCATCGCTGCCCCGGCTGGTTTGCGGCGGTGTTGGTCGCGAACGGGGAGAAGGCGATGACGAAGGGGTTGTTGTAGCCCTCCTTGCGAAGCCGCGAGGTAAGGGCTTCGATCTCTTCGACCGAGCTGATCGGGCGCTTGAAAGGCAGATCGAGGGCGACGAAGGTGGCACCGAATTCGGTGACGTGCGAGAACGTGATCATGTAGCGGTGCATGGTCTGTCCTTTCAGAGGCGGGCGAGGAGAAGGGCCGAGATCCAGAGGCAGGCGTAGTGCAGGGCCTGATCGGCGAGATACATGCCGTTGATGCCGTGTCCGGCGAGGCGGGAGAACGGAGTCGAGCCGGTGTGTTCGAGCAGCCAGCGCACAGGCCAGCGGCGGTCGATGAAGGCGTGGGTTATCGCGGAGAAGGCGAGGCCGGCAGCTATACCGGTAGCGGTGACCGGCACGTCGAGGGCGACGATGGTTACGGTCACCATGACGGCCATGACGAGGTGGTAGGCCAGGACGTGGCCGAGGATGTGCCGCCAGCCGGTCAGGCCGGGATCGGCCTTGTGGGATGCCTGGTTGTCGGTCTGCCCAAGGACGTGGTCGGCAATCTGGTGTGCCGCGAAGAGGGTCGCGGAAAAGACAGCGAAGGCCAGGGCGGGATTCATCGGGAACCTCCGACGAGCGAGAAGAGTGAGGAATGGGTGGCGGCGATGCGGGCCAGGTCGACGTGGTCCTTGGGTCGGTTGGTCAGCCATTTGGAAGCGACGACGTCACGCAGTGACGCGAACGGAATGCCGTCAACCAGGCGGGAATCGGCGATGAGCCGGTCCGTCTCAAACTCGGGACTGAGCCACTGGTTGACGACTTCGAGCGCCCCCTGGTGGAGGCGGATCATCTGGCCGAGCCCGGACGGTGCCGGACGGGGCGGCTGAACGGTGCAGCAGATGTTCCAGGCCCGGTTCCGGGCCACGATGTCGAGGTCCCCGATGCCGTCACGAAGGCCGTAGGCGAGCAGCGGCCCCGAGCCGAACACGACGTAGTCGGTCGTGGGGAGATCCAGGCGAAGCAGGAGGCGGAACAGAGGATGCCGTCGCAGGTTCATCGGGCACCGCCCGCCACGCAGTCGAGGCATTCGTCGTACCGGCGGGGGATGTAGTAGGGCTTGACCTGCCGGCAGGTGGGACAGGTACGGCGCGCGGTCAGTGCCTTGTCGATGGCGGCGAGCTGGGCCGGGGTGGCGGTGCGCTTGGGCACGGCCAGGTCGAGGCGGTAGAGGTAGGCGACCCGCTTCCCACGTCGCCACAGGATCTGCGCGGCGGGTTCCTGACCGCCGGGGCGCAGGTGACGGGCGCGGAGCTGACGGCGGGTCAGCAGCCCGTCCGGGGCGAACTTGAACGGGTACGTCGGCAGGCCGTAACGGTCGCCGGTCGGGTCGTAGAAGACCATCGGGTCGTCGTCCTCCGGGATGTCGTTGGCGGCCTGGTCATCGCCGGGCAGCGGGTTGCCGCCGACGGCGAAGGTCGGGTGTTCGTAGGTGTCGCGGTCGATGTCGTCGGGCAGGAACGCGGCACCGCAGGAGGCGCAGACGATCGGCCCCTGCTCGAACGCGGTTTGGGAGATGCGCAGCTTGCGCGGGCATTCGCACTCGGCGGTGACGCCGTTGTTGTTGTTCGTGCGGCCCTTGCCCTCCCCGATCGGTTCGGGGTGGCGGTATGCGCGTAGCGCGTCGGCGAGGCCGGCGATGACGGGCCGGTAGCGGACGCGGGTCAGGTCGGTCAGGGTGCAGGGGGAGTAGCCGAGCTTGTCGTCCTTGGTGGTCGACATGCCGAGTTCGGCGGCCAGGGTGGCGAAGTGCTTGTTGTGCCAACGGCCCTGGCGGGAGGTGTCCTTGATGCCACGGGCATCGGCCAGGCCGTGGGTGGCCTCGTGGAGCAGGGTGGTGAACACCAACTCCGGTTCGCGGGACAGTCCCTCACCGGAGACCAGGACCTCGGGTAGCTGCCGGTCGCCGGCCTGCCAGCGCAGCGCGGCGAAGTGGCCCCACTTCATGCCCTGGTTGGCCTTGGTGGGAGAGCCGGACCCGACGACGAGGACGACGGCGGGCACCTCGGGGTGCCGGTCACGGATGGCGGCCCAGGCGTGTTCGAGGGCGGCGACGAGTCCGGCGGTGCTGAAGTCGTTTTGACACGTACGTGTCAGGTCGGTGAGGTCGGGGGCGGTGGTCATGCGGCCCTCCAGGCGGTCGGGGCGGCAGTCAGCGGGCTGGTGGGGCGGGCCAGGTCACGGACCCGCTCGACGGGCCGCATATCGGCGGCGGCCTCGGTGTGGTCGGTGAAGACGGCGCTGGCCCGGCGTTCCGACCGGGCGGCGTACATGGCCAGATCGGCCCGGTACAGCCAGACAGCGACGGGTTGGCCGGGATCGGCCAGGACGGCGCCGACGGTGACGCCGACGGCCAGGTGCCGCCCGTGGTAGGTGACCGGTGCGGTCAGCCGGGCGTGCAGCGGCGACAGCCAGTCGGGCAGGCTGCCGGGGACCTCGGTGATGAGGGCGAACTCGTCGCCGCCGAGGCGGGCGGCGATGCCGTCCGGGCCGGCGATGTCGGTGAGCCGGTCGGCGGTCGCGGTGAGGATGTGGTCGCCCGCGTCGTGTCCGTAGGTGTCGTTGACCTTCTTGAAGCCGACCAGGTCGACCAGGGCGACGACGGTTCGGCCGGCGGCGATGGCGGAGTCCGCGGTGGCGGTCAGTCCGGCCCGGTTGCGGATGCCGGTCAGCGGGTCGTGGGTGGCGGCGTGCCGGGCGGCGGCCAGGTCGCCGAGCAGGGTGTGCCGGGCGGTCAGGTAGCCGGCGGTGGCGGCGATGCCGACAGCGGCGAGATAGCGCAGGGCACCGGCCAGGGTGTGGGCCGAGGAGTCGGCGGGCGCGGTGGTAGTCGGATTTTGGGTACGCTTCATGACGGCCACGTCCTTTCGTGGGCGTTGGTTGGGGTCGGCGGTCCGGGTTCGCTTTCTCAGGGCTCGATCCGGGCCGTCGGCCATCTATCGGTGGTGCATGTGGAGCCGGAATTGCACCCGCTGCCGATGGTCGCCAGGACCGGCGGGGCGGGGAGCGGAGCGGTAGACCAGAACGCCCGCCTGGCGGGCAATCTCGGTGAACACGGCGATGTCCTCGCCGGTAGCGGTGATCACCATGTCGGTGAAGCGGGCCGGGTCGGTGGCCTTCATGCCGCGTCCTTCACAGCGGTCGGGTAGGAGTCGGCGGGCGCTGACAGGCTGGCGCGGCGGCGGGTCCAGGCCGCGTAGTCGGCCACCCGGATGATGTCGGTGTCGCTCATGTAGGCGGCCTTGACCAGGGACGGGATACCGCCCTCAGCGATCAGGAAGCCGGCGCCCTGGTTGGTCGGATCGACGCTGTTGGCCGAAAAGCCGCGTGCGGCCCAGCCGTGCCCGAGCACGATGTCCGACGACGAGTCGGTGGTGCACCGACCCGCGAACCGCCAGGCGAACAGATCCCGCAACGACGTCGGGATGATGTCCGACGACGGACGCTGCGTCGCGGCGGCCACGATGATGCCGACTGCCCGACCACGGGCCACGATGTCGCGCAGCAGCGCGGCGAACAACTTCTGGGCCCGCTCGTCGCCGGCCGTCGCGGAGAAGTAGGCGATCTCATCGCAGGCGACGAGGATCTGACCGAACAGGTCGTTGGGGCCGATCTTGCGCCGGCGCCAGGACAACAGGAACGAGTAGCGGTTGTCCATCACCCGCTGCACCCTGTACAGGGTGCGGATGGCGTGGTCGATGTCCGGGCCGACGAACACGTCGGCGGCGTCCCTCCACAGGCCGAGTTCGACCTGCTTACCGTCGAGCAGGCACAGCCGGACATCCGGGCACAGGGCGGCGTGCCCGACGATCGTGTTCAACAGGCTCGACTTGCCGGCGCCCGGCTCACCGCCGATCAAGATGTTGCGGTAGATCATCGGCAGGTAGACCGGCTGGCCGAACTCGTCGACGCCGAGGAAGACCGGATCGAAGATGGACAGCAGCGGCCCGACCGGAACCGTGTCCGGACCGGCGGCCGGCGTGTCGGTGGTGAGGCTCATCGGAGACTCCCGAAGGGTCGTTGACGCGTACGTGTCAGAACGGGCACCAGGCCAGCCGGGCAGGAGGGCGCGGGCGTCGCATCCCGCAAGGGCACATGGCCCGCGCCGTTCCCGATCGGTTGGTCAGGCGTAGTCGGAAGGGTCGAACCCGTCAGGGCTCGTCGTGGAGGAGACGGGGTTGCGCGGTTTGCGCGGCCGGACAGTGTCGGCCGGTACGGTGACCGGCTCGTCCGGCACATCGGGCAGGTCCAAGCCGACAGGCGGCAGACCCGGCGAGGTAGGAGCGTTGGCCGGCATGTCCGTCGGGACGTAGTCCGGCAGCGGCGACACGATCGTGTCGGCCAGGGGTTCCCGGCGGGTGATGTCCAGCCGGATCAGCGCCGCGTACCGGCGCGAAGCCCGCATCACGCGGACCTCGTTGGCCCAGCACGCCACGGCCAGCTTCTGCACCTGGCCATCGGCTTCCAGGTCCTTCAGCGACAGGCCGGGGCGAAGCCACACCCACACCCGTTCACCGGCCGGGGTCGGCCGGGCCGGCAGGATCAGCGGCAGCGAGCCGTGCCGGTTCGTGGCGATGAACGCCGCGAAGCACAACCGCAGCCGGTGCCGCACGATCAGGCACCAGGTCCAGGCGAGAATCCGCCGACGGACCGGACCGACCGCAGCCGGCACGCCCACGACCAGGCCGACGACGAGCAGCGAACCCCACAACGGGGTCGACTGCATCAACGCCTGCCAGCCGTAGACCAGGACCAGGCCGAGCAGGATCTCCGGCAGCCAGTGCCAGAACACCCGCACGACCGGCCACGCCACGATCGACGCGAACACGGCCGCACCCACCAGGGCGCCGACCAGGACGCCGACGACGATGCCGACGATCGGGTGCAGGTAGTGCGAGGCGACAGTGGCGGACAGCAGGCCGACCACCCCGAGCGTCACCCAGAACGCGATGACAGCCCGCCGACGGTACGAGCGTGCAACCGGAGCTTCGATGACCGTCACGGTCCCGCCCCGGTTCGAGGAACCGAAGAACGACTTACCACCCGGCTTGTTCATCACGCACCACGCGTTTCCGCGCAGTCGGCGCACCAGATGTAGCCGTCAACGTCAATCAGGGCGGAAGCGCCCGCCATCGTCATGGTGCAGTGGGTGCAGGCAACGATCATCGGCAGGCCGGCGGCCTTGTGGTCGTCCCACTCGTAGGCGGACTTCTCGCCGACCTTGTCACGCAACAAGTCGATGCCGACGCGGTAAGCGGCCGGCAGGTCAGGGATAGAGTTGGACACGACGAGTCCTTCCCTCACGTAGGGCATGGGCTGGTTGGACAGGACGCGGGGTCGCAGACGACGCCAATCAACGGCGACCCCGTGTCCACCTCTCTCGCAGCGAAGAGAGTCGATCCGAGACGAACTACGCGGCGCTGTCCACCGACCGCAGGTCGGTAGCGCGGAACGCCACACCCGAACGGACCTTCCCGTCCCGGTCGTTGACCCAGGGCAGCGCCTCCAGGTTCACCGGCACGACCGGCTGTCGAACGGTCACCGGCGGCATCGTCGCGCTGACGACGGTCACGTTGATGACCTCGCCCGCGTTCTCCGACAGCGCGTACAGGTGCACCGTCCACATCGGGTTCTTCGTCTCCCGGTCGAACTTCTGCTGACCGTTCTGGTCCAGCTTCGGCACCGGGTTCACCGACACCTCGTACGACACCCGCGAGGTGTCCAGCAGCAGACGTCCCATGACTGACTCCTTTTCGTTGTGAGCAGGGCCCATATCGGCGGGCCATTCGCGTCCTTTCTGGACGGCAGCTCGTGTGGATACAGATTGCATCGATCGATGGTGACGAGTTCACCATCAGGATGGACGACTGGGGACGTCCTTGGTAAGGTAAGCCGTCCCTCTAGATGTCCCAAGATGCGCCGACGGGGAGAGTGCGATGCCGAACGACCGGCTGCGAGACGGACTGCTCAAGCGAGGGCTGACGCCGGCTGCACTCGCCGGCGAGTTGGGGGTTGACCCGAAGACCGTCGAGCGGTGGATCACGCAGGATCGGACGCCGTATCCGCGCTACCGGCACGCCATCGCGGCCCTGCTCAGGGAAGGCGAGTCGTACCTGTGGCCGTCGGCTCTTCCTGCCGAGCGTGCGGCGCAGGTCAGCCAGTCGGAGATCGTGCACGTCTACCCACGTCGCGGAGCTGTGCCGCAGGAGCTGTGGCAGCGCCTACTCGACGGCGCCAGCCGCCACATCGGCATCCTGGTCTACGCCGGACTGTTCCTGCCCGAGCAGAATCCGCGGTGGGTTCCGACGCTGCGCGCCAAGGCCGAGGCCGGCGCTCAGGTGGAGCTGCTGTTTGGCGACCCGGAGAGCCAGCACGTGGCCCAGCGGGGGGAGGACGAGGGCATCGGGTCCGCCATGGCCAGCAAGGTGCTCAACACCCTGGCCTTCTACAAGGACCTACGAGGGATGGACACCGTCGGGATCTACTTCCACGACACGATCCTCTACAACTCGATCTATCGCTTCGATGACGAGC
This sequence comes from Polymorphospora sp. NPDC051019, assembly GCF_040683055.1. Lineage (NCBI taxonomy): Bacteria > Bacillati > Actinomycetota > Actinomycetes > Micromonosporales > Micromonosporaceae > Polymorphospora > Polymorphospora sp. NPDC051019. The sequence goes on from NZ_JBFBCH010000004.1 coordinate 115,993, forward strand.
TGTTGGTGAATACCCACCTCTACGGCACGCCGGCCGCCTACGCCCCTGTCCTGCACCTCCGGCGGCTTGGCGGCGGGGAGCTCTTTGACAACTACGTGTCAAGCTTCAACCGTACGATCTCGCAGGCCCGCGCGGTCTGGCCGGGGGACTGATGGGAAGCTGAGACATGGCACGGATCGAGCACTTCAACAACCCGCAGGCGCCCAAGCCGAACAGCATCGTCGTTGCTGTGACCGTCTTCGTTCAGGACGACGAGGGCCGCGTCCTACTCATCCAGCGGACCGACAACGGCCTGTGGGCGCTCCCCGGCGGAGCCCAGGACTTCGGTGAGTACATAGCCGAGGCGGCCGTCCGTGAGACGCGCGAAGAGACCGGCATCGAGGTCCAAGTTACCGATGTCGTCGGCATCTATACCAACCCAAACCACGTGGTCGAATACAGCGACGGTGAGGTCCGGCAGCAGTTTTCTATCTGCTTCCGAGCTAGGTATATCGGTGGTCGGCCTACGATAAGTGATGAGTCGTCCGTGGTCAGTTGGGTTCCGCAAGCCGAGCTAGATACACTGTCGATCCACCCATCAATGCGGCTCCGCATTGATCACGGTTTCGAGCGGCGACCCGCGCCCTACATCGGCTGATTGGCCAAACGAAGCTCTGTTCGCTGCACGGATTCAAACAGTGTTGTCTCGGCTCTTTCCCAGAATCGTGTAACTGGGTCGTTGGGGCCGTACCGTTCGCGGATTTCGGTCAACCGATCCTTGACGGTTAACTCTTGTCCGTCTGGTCCGGTTGTCATGTCCGCGTACCAGAGCGCATCTGCGGTAGCTGACACTTCGCGTGGGAACTCTGCCTCCAGAACCTTACCCAATTCTCTCTCGTCAGCCTCGAATTGTGCGCAGGAGTGGTGGGCGACCAGTGCCGCGAGCCGCATGTTGTAACCCTGCTTGGCCAGCCATCGTGCACCATCGAGTGCGTGTAGGCCCGTTTTGGCGAGGGATGGCGCGTAGCCGATATCGTGAAGCCAGGCGGCCGCTGTAAGTAGGTCTGCGTCGGGCCCGACGAGGGATCCCAGGCGTTCTGCCTTTAGTGCGACTGCTTGAACGTGTTGCCAGCGACGAGGAAGCGCAGCAGCGAGTTGAATCTCGGCATCCCGAGCTGCCCGATCCTTCAAATTGGTCACCCAATCAGCCTACGTGGGGCTTCGGTTGCATGCTAGAGCCCGTGCTTGGCCGGATCTGAACCCTTTGAGGGCTTTTAGGCGAATCAATCGCGACTGTCTGACAGGGGATGGTTTGCCGGTGTAGCGGTACGGCTGCTCGCTGCTGAGCGGTACCGAGCATCTACGGGATTTGCGCGAGTCGAGCAAGTAGTGCCTGCCGTGCTTCCTCGACCTGCTCGATTTCAAGACGCAGTTCGCCGCTAGCAACCTTCTGGAGAGTGTCCTTGTACCAGGTGTCGATGATCTCGGGTGTAACTCCCCATCCTTGCATCGACTTGGCGCCGAAGGTTGTGGTCAGCCTTCTGTCTACATCCGCGAAGGTGTTGCGTGCTTCGGTGAGGAATTCAATCATCTTTGCGCGACCTTCTTCGGTGCAGAAGTCCACCGCGCGCTCACGCCAGAATGCGTGTGCGAGATGATTGCGCAACTCCAGCGCCTTTACGAGATCTGCTCCCAGGTTTGGATCATCTTGTAGGTTGGGCGCAAGCTTCTTTATCAGAGTTCCCATTGTAGCTTTGAAGTTGCTGCTCCATGGATCTGAAAGTAGATTCTCGGCATCTCGCCGCGCGCTTACTAGTCGCATCATGGACAGGACGTTGACAATTTCGTGCTCAAGTGTCGATGCGCGGTAGAAGGCTAGGCCGAAGTAGGCGAAGGTCGTCTTCTCGTCAGCCTGCTCTTCTTCGTCAATCTCATCATCTCCGAGGGGGCCGATCGAAGGAGTGTCAGATGGTAGGAACCGCACTACGTATAGATTGTCCACACCTCGAGTATCGGGCCGGACGCAGTCGTTTTCCAGTCCGTTTCTGAGCCCATGCCGTCGGAGCGGGCCGTGTGAGAACTTTCTGTACGGGTTCAAGGCGGCCCGCTTCGCAGGCCGCGCGCGCCGCCGAACCTGGGCCGGGCCTTCGGCCCGCCGCCGCGCCTCTGGCCTTCGGCCGCCAGCGCGTCGGTTCCAGCCCGCCGGCGGCGCGACATACGAAGAAGCCCCGGGCCGCCATGGTCAATGGCAGGTCCGAGGCTGTAATAGTGATCGGCACACAGGCAGTGCCTCCGGCGGGGCGCTCAGGCGCTCCGGGATGGTGACGCCATCCCGACGACCTCCGTCCGGGCAAAGCCCAGCGGGTGGGGCCTGCCCGGTCAAGGTCGTTCAGACGGTGGTGTGCTCCACCTTGACCGGGCAGGCCCCACCCGCTCCACAGTGTGCGGACGAAGGCCGACGGGATGGCAGGGATGCGCAGCGACGCAAAGCCGGTACGGACCGCTGCAGCGCGGCTGACCCACGAGGTGCGTCACTTTCGGCGGCGACCCAGAGTTGGCAATCCACCGCTGAGGGTATGGAGGGATGTTCCCCTGTGCCGAGCACGGTCTTCCTGATCTGCCTTCTCCAGCGCTGCGGCTTCTGCTCGCCGCTGCGCGGGGCTGGGCTTGGAGCGATCAGGATGATAGCGCTTTAGCTGCGCCCGTAGCTTGGCGCGCCGTTTTTTTGCCTTAGCTTCCTCTTGTAGTTGCGTGGCGAGGCGTATGCATTCCTGGCAGTAGTCTGTTCCACGACGCAACTTGTCCCTGAGGAAGACCGCGTTCGTGATGTCTGAGCCGCACAACGCCGTGGAAGTGGGCGTCTTCTCTACAAAGCTGCGGTGAGCCATCATCCAGTAGCGTCCCGCGATTTCCGGCGGGAGGTCCACGACGGCGTAGCCGGGTCGAAGTCTGTCCATGTTACGACTTTACGTAGCCAGTTCACTGCTGGGAGTACGCCGATCGGATACTTCTCGGGAGTGTGGCGTGCAGGTCGGTGATCGGAGCGGGTCGGGTGCCGAGTTGGGTGGGTGACTGGCTGGAAGACGACCGAGGTGCTGGGTGCCCAAGGGGTCGCCCACGCGCGAGCCATCAAGATCATCGGGCACAGAATGGGCACAACTAAGCGTGACCAATGCTGAAAGGAGTTGGCAAGGGTTGGCGGTGTTTACCCTGCTCAGGGTGGCAGCGAGTCCGATCGGTGCCGGTTCGGCTGCTACCGTGGGTGTAAGGGGTTCGAATCTCCTCCGCGTGCCCGTTGCGTGCCCGATGGGGCGGTCATCAGGGGGCACCGACGGTCAACGAAAGCCGGGCGATCACGCTTGCGGTCAGCGGCGCCGCCAGATGGTCGAGCCGCCGAACCAGCACGTTCTAGATTTCCTAAACCGTGTGCCGCAGGTTCGAATCCTGCCGGGGGCACCAGTGTGAGGCCCTGACCAGCAACAAGCCGGTCAGGTGATCGGTGTTTGTCTATGCAATTTTGAACCGTCCCCCGAAAACCCCCCAGTAATACCTGTGGGCGATCAGGTTCTGACGGACCCGTGCTGTGGGTTCGGCGGCTGTCCCTGTGCGTCTATTGGGGTTAGAGGTGGGCCATGGGGGCGGTGGGTAAGTCCGCGAAGTCGGGCTCTCCCGTCGAAGAACGGCCATCAGGCCAGTGCTGTCGCAGTTGGGGCACTCAACGCCGCCGTCCCGCCGCATTCCTCGCAGCCGACGCCGTCGCACTCGACCTCGCCGTGGCCCTGGCAGGTCCCGCAGTCCGAGGTCGAAGCCGCAGCCCAGCGCAGGCTTGCCGAGCAGCCGGGAGAGTGGACGCTGAACGACTTCCTCGTGGCTTGCCTCGTCCTGCTCAACAAGAACCCCGCAGCGATGCTCGACCGCCTGGCGTAGTTCCGGCCGTCGCCGAAAAAAGGGGGCGATCCCGCAAACGGCCGGACGCCGAGTCGTAGTCCACTTCCTGACGCGTGGCGTATCCGTCAGCGGCAGCTCGCCGGCCTCACACTGGGCGCCGTGTCAACGATCAACTGGACCACGGTGATCACCGCTGCAACGACCGCCGGCCTCGTCACGATTGCCGTCGAATACGCGGCCAAGCCCAGGCTCGAGGCGCGCAAGGACCGAATCCTTGAAACCCTGCGAAACCGGCGGGAGCTGGTGGCGACCGCGCTCAGCGCTGCGCTTACTACCGAGTTTCTGCTTCACGACCTGCCGGCAGACGCGGATCGGGAGCTGCGGGACACGTTCAGGGCTGAGCGGAAGCGGCACTACGAGCGGGTGCAGCAGCAGGTCCAAACGCTGTATGACAGTATCGGCAAGTATGGGACGCTATATCGCAACCCTGTACGTGACCTGGTGATCCAGTACATCATGCAGATGTACGGAGTAATACTGTCTCGACGTACGCAGCGGCGGAAGGCCGAGATCATCAAAGGGCTGACCGCGCCGATGATCGTGCTCTTGGACGGCCCGAAGCACAAGCTCGTTGCGCGCGCTGTGGCGCTCAAAGAAATCCGGCGCCTCATGGACGAGATCGAAAACGATCCTCCTTCGGGCGAGAACGGGGCAACGTGAAGAAGCCCTCCGGAATCCGGGAGGGCTTCGCACTCGCTGTCCAACACCTGGTCGGGCGTGCCAGGCAGCAGCGTAACGCCTAACGCTCCAAAGCAGCCCGCCTAGCTGCCCGTCGGCGCACTAACTCCAAGGCATAAGGGGCTGTGGTGGAGACAGCAACCCCCGAAACAATGTAGCTGGCCGCAATGAGGTCCTGCTCCTTCGTCGACACTGCCAGAAGAATCAAGAGGCACGCAACGGAGGCCTGGATGGTGAAAAAAGTAACCTCGACTCGTTCTCTCCTGCTCATGCGGCGGTGCGCGGAAGTTAGACGGTATGACGCTGCCCGACAGGCCGCGCCGGCAGTAAACTGAACGGCGGTAACCAGCTTAAACAGTTTTCCCGGCCGGTCATCGATGACGGCTTTCCACTCCTCGGCGTAGCCTGCGGCCTCCTCGGGGTCCGTTGTCCAGCGGTAGGCGGCCCAGGAAACAAGTCGACGTGCCGCCCATGGGCAGATCTCGGTGAACTCGGCAAAGATCAGGCCGATGGTGGCGCCTGCGAGTAGTTCCCAGATGTTCACGCGTCCCACCCGAAGGCGAGCCGGAACCGCGGCGCAGCCTGCTTCTGCTGCTGCTTGGCGAGGATGGCGCGCGCGTTCTCGGCGCCGTGTGGGGTGAGCTTGTAGTAGCGGCGCCGAGGCTTGGCCGGGTCGGCGGTGGCGGCGTCTTCCCAACGCCAGGTGAGCCATTTGGCGTCGGTGAGCCGTTCGAGGATCTTGTATATGGTGGGGCCGGATTTGCCGGTCTGTTTCATGATCGCCCAGCCGTGCATTTCCCAGTCGTCGGCGCCGAGGAGGGCGGCGAGGACGGCTAGGAGTGGCCCGGTGATGCGTTCGGGTCCGTCGGTCACGGCTTAATGATGCTAGGTGAAATAAGGGTGCGTCAAGGTGGTGCCGCCCAACGACTAAGCCCTCCCGACGCTCAGGGAGGGCTTCGCTGCGGTGTCGGCTACCCGAGGCGTAGCCGGAAGTTTGCCCACGCATCGGCGGCGGTGTTCGCCAGTCCGAACGAGGTCGCGACCTGCCCTGCAAACCACAGGTCGTCCAGTGAGCCATTTTCATCGTGGGTAGCGGGCGTCCTCGGCGGCGTGGAGGACGAGGATGGCCTGCACGATCGCGGTGACAGCAGCGGAGCTTGGCAAGGATCTTCCCGGTCCCAGGGGGGTCACTTCAGCTTGCCCTGCCCGACCGGTTACAGGCCTGAGCGGATTAGCGCCGTACGGCACCGCGACCGAAGCGTAATCTGACGCGCGTACCTGGCGTTTGTCCTTCCAGGCCACGCCACGTGATACTTGATCATCGCGTTGACGTAACAGGAGATCCCATGGCCAGGCAGGTAATCACCACGCTCATCGACGATCTGGACGGGAAACCGGCCGACCGGACCGTCGAGTTCGGAATCGACGGCGTCAACTACACCATCGATCTGGCCGAGGCCAACGCCGGCAAGCTACGCACCACCCTCGACCCGTACATCGAAGCCGGCCGGCGACTCGGCCGCAGCGGACCGGCCTCTCCCACGAGCCGGCCGGCCAGCCGATCCGCGACGGCCCCAACAGGCGTCAGGAGAATCGTGGAATCCGTGGCTGGGCTGCCCAGAACGGTTTCGAGGTCTCCGAACGTGGCCGTATCCCACAAGAGGTAGTCGACGCGTACCGCGCGGCACACCGCTAGCCGTCTTCACCCTCAGGCGGCACCGTCAGAGCCGCCATGAAACACGAGGCGCTTCATCGTGAGCCTGTCTGGTCACCGAATGGACTGATTGACGGATTCTCGGCGTCTCCCAATGTCGTATTGTCATTTGCGCGCCCGACGCCAGTCTTCCCCCGTGGACTCGACGTCGGGCGCTCTAGCGACATGGTCGGCGGCAGCCTGCACCTGATGTCGGCGTACGGGGCAAGGCGGCCTGAAGCGGCTCGCCCCTGCCATGTCCGGACGTCCGTCCGCGATGCCGGGTGGGGCGCCGGACGCCGACACGCTGGCGGCGACGGTGCTGCTGCTGCGACTGCCGGCCACGGCGATCGGCGACATCGGTGTCGTCGACACCGGGTTGGAGGCGGTTGTCCTGGTCGCCTGTATCGCCGTCGACATCGGGCTACGTGCCGGCGACGAGCAAAACGCCTCTATCGGGCATGCGGGCGCTGGCTCAACAGCCGCGTGCCGCAGGTTCGATTCCTGCCAGGGGCACCAGCTTGAGGCCCTGACCAGCAACAAGCCGGTCAGGGCCTCAATGTTTATCTGTGCAATTTTGAATCGTCCCCCGAACCCCCCGGTAACATCTGCGGGCGATCAGGTTCTGACTGCCCGTGCTGTGGGGTTCGGCGGCTGTTCACCCTCACTCAGCGGTCGCCGGCGGCGATCGTGGCGATCCGGGGGATGCTCCGGCCTGGCCGACCACGCATCCTGTCCCGGCTCACTCCGGACACCCGGTTGGTCGTCACGACCTTCCCCTTCGCCAATCAGCTACTCGGCCCACTGCGCCTCACCGGACGGCATATCTGGAATCTCAACCGCATCGATCATCGACGATCAACTGTGCCGGGAATTCTCCGGCGTCAGGTGCGAACCGTCGAGGTTAGCGAGCCGCCGGACGACGACGCCGGAGAATTCCCGAGATTGCACTACCGATAGCTACGGCCAAGGCAGAGATGAGACCAATGCTCCATGGGAAGTCATCGCCACGGATCCAGAAGAAGCCAGCGGCCAATGCGATGCCTACCAGTCCAACAAGCAGGCCCACCAGGGCATCTTTGAGAAGTTGCACAGGTTCATCCTATTCTGGACGATTGATTGGTCGTCGGCCGCATGTGCGAAACGTGAGAGTCTTGCGATGCGTATTCTCAAGCCATCCTAGATCCGGACTTGTAGAGCCTAGCTAACTGCGGGGCGCCGGTCAAGTGGCGATTAGCAGTTGACTACGTTGATTTGCATGGCCGGATACACGGGCACTGGAAGTCGGACCTCCAAGCACCTATTGGTGTTCCACGCCTCGTTTACCTTCAGCGTCATCTCGGCGGCGCGGCCACCGAAATACCCGGTACATGCGGCCTTCGCGGCAATCAATATGGGCGAAGAAGTTGGAATAAGTCCGCACAGCGTAGCAATTGCGGCAGCGGCCCCAGCCGAAACGGGGAGCAGATCCTTCACGATCTTCACCTCTGACCGGTTGTATTTGACGCATACGGCGGGCCGCCAGCCTCCGACCAGGCAGGTAGAAACCGAGGGGTCCGCCACAATCGGATATACGGATCCGACGTGGTCGATGTGCTGGATGAGAACGTCGCCTTGGATTTCGTAGCCCGTGGGCACGGCTGCGCCGTTTGCATCTTTCGCCCACGCAGGAAGGATGACAGCCTGCAACTCGCCGGCGCCCTGCACTGCGACCGATCCGTCCTCCTGCATCGTCAGCGTGGTCGACGGGAATCGGTACCGGAACTCCGTCGGCGCATTCGCGTCCTTTAGTACAGACATGTAGCGGACACCTGAATGCAAATTCTGGACCACCGTCTCGGCAGAACCTCGGGTATCCGTAACGACGAGGAGACCCGCCTGATCTTGAACCTTCTGACCTGTTTCCTGTGGTTGCACCGCCAGTCCGTGAATCAGAGCGGAGCCGTCGTCATTGATCTGCGCCGGCCCATCCGCTGCAGTGTCCGCCAGGAGTCCGTGACGGTCAAGCTCCTGGATCGAAATTTCTGCGTTATCCGTCTGCGCTGGCCCGGCGGCGACAGCGTTGGGAGATAAGGCGCCAGCCCCGACCGCAAGGAGGAGCGCGAGCGCTGTTGTCGCCGCGCTAGTGATTCTCCGTTTGGTCATTCTTATAGCCTCCAACATGTGGTTGTGCGGTCCCGTGCACTTATTGCACGGGCACATCAATGAGATGTGTGTGGATATGTCTATCAGAAGGCTTCTTGCATTGATGACCCGTGACACATGACGGACAGATTTGAGTCAGAGGTAGAGGTCGATAGGGCTACTCGGCGTCAGTACTCGGCCGCCGGCGCGCACAGCATGTACCGCCGGGCCAGGACAAATGGGCATGACTGTGCGGATTGCCAGGTGTACGCACTGTGACTTAGTGAGATGGGTCACCAGGTGGCGAGTTAACAATAATTAGAAGTCTGTCGAATTGAAATGGTACTCTTCCGACTGAGAGAAGTGGACAAATGGGCAAAGTCGGGTGTGCGTGAGTGCCCTTCCCGCTGCGAAGGTCTCGCACGAGGCGGTGATCGTGTTGGTTGCTCTCGACGAGGCGCGACATGACAATAACTCGGCCGCAAGCTTTGTCTGCACGGCGGGGCGCTTGCCTAGCCTCCGTCTTTCGCTAACTGTTGATCACGGCGGTGGCCAGGGCAGTTGATCTGTCCGGTGGGCCGACGGGACGTGCGGGCATGCTGGTAAGCCGGCGCGGTGACCGGCGTCCTCCAGTGCTGCGCTCGTCGTGGTCGGGGGTGAGGGTCAGGTGACTGGCTGGGGTAGCGCGGTCAGCCGGGTGAATGCGTTGTACGAGCAGGGATACCGGCTCGTCTGAGGTCAGGAGGGCCCGTCGCTTGAACCGAATTACGCTCCATTGGGCTTCGTGCAAGTAGGCCGTCATGGGGTCGATGAGCGATGTCAACAGCTGCAAGTGTTCGTGGGTAGACGGGATGAGGTCCGGACCTTCCGGTTTTGTCAAATCAAGCCACTCCCAGTCAAGCTCACTGTCGGCAACGACTCGAGACTCCGCCTTCTGGATCACTTGGCGCAGCGCTTCCTTGCCCGACACGCCTACGATTAACCTGATCATCGTCGCGTTATGCGCATTCTGGTTGTAGCGGATGCCCTCGGTGCGGAGGTGTTGGAGAGCCATCCAGGCTGCCATTGCATGTCGATTTTGTCCTGTGAGGGGCCAAATGCCGGTGCTGATGTCTCGGAACGCGGCTGCCGCCGAGGTTTCCAGTTCGGCAAACGCGCGTTCGAACGCGTCGGACTTGGTGCCATCAGGAAGGGTGATGGTGTAAAAGTCCTTGTTGACGGTGGCATCCGCAGTAGCGAGTGTCGCCTCGTGCGTGCCGGGCAGAGTGGTTCGTCGAATCTGTCGAGCGTCGTTTGCGAAGCTCCTAAGGTAGAAGTGCGACACGACGTGCTGCCGGCGGACACGATTGGCCACGTCAACCCCCGTTCATGTGGATACATCCATTATGTCGACGCCCTAGTGTGCATGCAGCTTGCTGCCGGCTCGTTGCCTGCCTCCGGGGGCACTAATCTTGTTCTCCTTGCCTCATCGGGCGCGGGCGGTTCGACGAAGTGCAAACCGCCCCGGCTCTGGCGGTGTCATGCGGGCGGGGCGGTCACCAGGAGGACGTCCTCCGGGCGCAGACCCGGCTGTGTGAGCACCTCCGGAGTGTTCCCTTCGCCGGTCAGAAACTCGCTCGCGGCCTGACCTTGAGCGAGCGCCGAGGCGAGAGATTGGCCGCTCGCGATAGCGGCGTAGAACTTGATCGCGAACGCCTTCGCGGCGGCGTCGCTGATCTCATCAACCATCGCCACGACCACCGGCACGGCGTCCAGCAGTGTTTCCGCGCCTTCATACGAGTCGCATGCGTTGAGCACGAGCAGCGTCGGCGGGTGATCCGTACCCTTCAACAGCCGTCCCAATAGTGCGAATCCGACGTCCACGCCGTCAGGGTTGTCCGTGTCAGTGCCCTCGAAGAACAGCCCTGCGGCCGACCCGTGCCCCGAGAAGTGCATGACGTGCGGCCGCTGGTCGTTGAGGGAGTTGAACAGGTCGTCGAACGTTGCCGCAGGCCAGTGCTCAATCGTCACCTGGTCCCGGTGGATGGCCCGCTTGACCGCTTCCCTGACCTCGCGTACCTCCCGGTCGACCCGTAGCCGATCCTCGCCATCGGGGCTCGCGGTGAGGTACGCGACCCTCAGCGGTTCTTCCTTTGGCTGCGCGGGCTCCGAAGACCGCGGGCGAGATGCCGCCGCCACCTGACGAGCGTGCGCCAGTTCGCGACGCCGCCGACGCTGGTCGTCGCGGTCGCGCGCCTTCGTCGCGGTGGTCTCGGCCTGGGTGAGCGCCTTCGAGGTCGTCGCGATCTTCTTCGCCACGGCAGCCAACTTCCTGCCGTAGTCGGCAGCCTTGTCGTCGTGCTTCACGGCATCCTGTTCGGCCCGGTTGGCCTCTTTGAACAACCGCTGGATCGACGACGCGACCTTCGTCCGCTGCGCCTGGCCAGCCTTAGTAGCAACCTTCTCCCGAAGCCTGGCGGCGGCGGTGCGTTCCGCGCCCTGCTTCTTCGACAGGTCCGCTTCTTCCTTCTTCAGCTTCGCCAACTGATCCCTCAGGTAGTCAGGCGTCGGCACGCTGCCCTCCTCGTTACGGCGATCCGATATCCCCCACGGATAGCTCATTGAAGCGCCCACGCAGGCGAACGCGCGTACAACACGCCGACACATGTAGGGCAGCAGTGACGCCTCGCCCACAAGATCTTGTGGGCGAGGCTGCCGAGTCGGATCCGCTGCCCATGAGATCCGCATCCGCCTCGGCGGAGGCGGCCAACAGTTGGATCCGCGAACGCCGCCCCGAACCGCGCGTGCTGATCTGCCGCGATCGGAGCCCGTACATCGAGTTAACGGCGGATGCCCCGGCCGTTCGGCCGGGGCGCCCCTGATCGTCTACTCGAATGTGAAACTTGCTTCCACGATTGGTGATTGATCTGTCGCGTTGCGCCTTTGCAGTTCGGTGACGTGCCCCCGGCTAGAGACAAACCTGCACGCCTTGATCGCGAGGCGGCCGAGGTTGAGCTGGGAAGATGCGAGAGTTGACCAGGCATTTTCGCTGCCGGAGCGGTTGCAGATTGGTGGTTCGATCCCGGCTTCGCGCGCTGGCGATCGGCCTGTCCTCTGGCCTCGCGTCGTGGCCTCGTGGCGTCGGCACTACACACTCGTCTCGAACCGTCGTTCGTCCAGACCCGATGCAGGGGCTACTGCGAGACAGCGGCCGGTTTCAGTCGAGAAGCCCGTGGTGGTCCTTGATCCAGCCGACTCCGGCAAGGTCCTGGACGAGCCACCGGTAGGCCAGACTGGTTGCCGGGCACATGTGGCCGAGCGGCAGGTTCACATTCTGGAGCGGGCTCTGGCCGAACGTCGTGCGAATGGCGTGTCGACGTTCCTGGCTGAACGTCCAGAACTCATCACCCTCATCGGGTACGAGTCGCAGGTCGACTGACGGCTCGTCCGATCGTTGGGCATCGAGGTCGGGATCCAGGCTGACGATCATCTCGATCATGTAAGCGTTCTCGTCGTTGACCGGTCTGCGGACGAGTCCTTCGACGCGCACGGGCAGCATGCTGTAGAGCCCCAAGGCGTCACCGAAGGCCGGGAAGGAGGTTTCGGCGAGTTGCCGGTAGCCGACCAGGGCTTCTCGCACGATGTCCGTCGCCAGGGTCAAGGTCAGCTCCGGTGAGTACGTCTGCCAGATCCACCTGCCTATCCCTGGTTGATCGCCGTCTGGCCAGGGCGGCGGGAGCGTGTCGCCAGCCTCCATGTCTAGTTGGGCGGCGAGCCACCGGATGTCGTCCGAGTCGACGGTGCCGCCTGTGCCCTGCCACGTCGACCGCACAGACCCGTTCACCCGTTCCATCCACACGGTGATGGTGTCACGCAGTTCGGCGAGGTCGATGGTGTGGCGCCGTCGTGCGGCGCCGTAGTTGTAGACGAACTCGGCGAGTAGGTACAGCCGTTCACGTGCCAGCCAGGACGTGCGGGGAATGGGCAGTGTCCGTCTCCTGATCACGGTCCGGAGCTGTTCTCGCAGAGCCTTCTGGGCGCGCAGCCAGCGACCAAGGCCGGAGGTAGGAAAGCGAATTCCGTCGATGCGGTGCCATCGGCCGAGGCTCGGCCATATTTCGGGAAGCTTGATAATGTCCGGCGGCGGCAACTGGTCGCGTGAGCGGGCGAGCGTCAGATGGCCGTTCTGCAACCATGTGCCCCACTGGACGAGGCGACCGTCGCGGTGTCGGGCTAGTGACTCGGCCAGGGGGCCGAGTCCGGTCAGCAGGGCTTGTTCCGCGCCACGCAGCCACTGGCCTGCGCGGATGGCAAGGTCGGGCTCGGCGGTGAGTTCGCCGGTGGGGTCGCGGCGGCTGATGAGCGCCGCGATGGCCTCATCGGAGGGACCATCGTGGGTGCGGTCCACGTTGTCGTCGGCGATCTCGTCGAGGACCCAGAACGCTGCCGCCGGATTGACCATAGCGAGGCCGGCGACAAGGCGTTCTTGATCCTGGTCGAGGGCGGTGGACACGGCGAACGCAAGCGCGTACCGCCACTGCGGGAACGCACTGCCCGCGGCGATCGTCTCCACATCTGCCAGGCCCATACGGAGCGCTTCGGACCCGAAGAACTGCTCGAACACCGGCAACGCGAACGTCAACTCCGTGCTGTCGCCGACGACGAGGCCGGTCGCGGTGAGGCGACGCACGACCGGCAACGGCCCGAACGAGGCCGCAGCAACCGGCTGCGACTGTCCAAGGATCCGAACGGCCAATCGAGCCAGGTCCTGCCACGTTCCATCAGCGACCTCGTCGCTCTGCGAGTCGATGACCATCGTCGCGAGATCAGCCAGGAGCTGCGCTCGGGACACTTTAACGTCGCGGCCAGCGTGCACGCGAGCCGCCAGGCCAAGAGCAGTCAGCGGACTGGTGAGCAGGTCAGATGTCTCGGTGTTCCACAGACGCCAGGGGATCTCATCGCCGAGAGCCAGCTTCGCCAGCTCAGCGCCACGCTGGGCCGGCCACGGCTCAATTAGAATCCTCTCCTCGTCAGGTACGGGGATCCCCGGCCGCGCAGTCGCCAACACACTGACACCAGGCCACGTGTGGACGAGCTGGCGAGCTTCGGCAAGGAGACGGGCGGCTTCCCGTAACGGGACACTGTCCAGGTCATCGATGACTACCTGGCAGCGGCCGGAGGGGTCACCGCCAAGCTCGCTGGCGATCGCCGATTCCAAGCCGGCGGTGATATGCCGAGCGGGAAGAAACAGCGGAATCTCGGTGTCCGGGTCGTTGGCTGCCTCCTGGACTGCCTGCCCCCACCAGCGCAGCGCTTGTTCCGACTTGCCGGCTCCAAGCCGGCCAACCAGAACGCGGAGCTGCCCCGCTCGCACCTCAACGAGCGGGTCCTCGCGACCCGCCATCCACGCGAGAACCGCCGGGCGACGCTCCGCCTGTATGAGCGGTGTCAGCCGGGCCACTCGCATAGCGTGGCCTCGCCGAATGGCCAGTTGCCATGTCTCGATCCGGCTGCGCATCCGCGGGTTGAACGGCACGACCGCGCTGATCTTCTCGACGGCGGCGCCGAGGTCGAAGGGTGCGACCGCCTCGCGGGTCTCGTCGTCGCTGATCTGCCAGCTACGGTGCGCGTGTTCGCAGTTGGCCAACTGGTCCCGCTTCCAAGCCCGCAGCATCTCGGCGGGGTAATCGTCCGGCACTTGATCGATCTCCCACGCGTGGGGAAAGCACAGCAGGAGGAGGTTGTCGACATCGCGGTTGTCCGCTTCGCTCATGGCCGGGTTCCAGCGAGGGCCGCCTTCGCTGCGCGCGTGGATATGGGCCACGTGGCTGTTGAGAACGTGTTGACCGGTGTCCGTGTTCACCGCGTACAGTTCGGCACGGCACCCAGGCTTCGCGCATGCAAACGCGGTGCCGTAGAGCTGCCGCACGGTGCCAGGCGTGGGCACACGGTGCTCGATCGGCTTGTCCGATGCGGCGGAACGCTTGGCCACAGCGCCCATTCTCCCGGTCCACGGGCCTGCCCCGTCCCCGGGGCACGCAGCACGTCGGCGCTCGATGCTGCCCCCATTGCATTGGGCCGAACAGTGGCGCCCTACCGTTTCGGGCACTCGGCCGAGGGTCGGGTCTCGGATAGTGCTGTCCGGCCCGTATGGCGCGATGGCCGGTGCTTGATCGTACAAGTCGACGCCACCGCCCCATCACAGTGTGGCCCACCCGGGATCGACGTCATGGGCGAAAGCGAGGAGTCCGTCGACGTAGCAGAGCGTGAGGGTGGCGCCTGCCATTTGCTGACCGGAACTGTCGAGTGGAGGTCGAGTAATTTGGCGGAGGCTTCACGATCGTGCCGAACTGTTGCGGCTGCGTAAATTTGGCACGTCCAACTTTTCCAATGTTGGCTTGGTTTCTACCTCGAAGTCAAGTGGGCTATCCCATCGATTCGTTGGTCGGCATTCTAGGGCGGTTATCTCCCATTCTGGCGGCACTTCCGTCAGGACGATCGGTGAGTGACTTACAATAGCCACCTGTGCATGCTCCGCCGTTAGTTGGAGTCGTTCGAGTGCGGCAACCTGTGCGGCGGCATGATAGCCGTCGAGAAACTCGTCGAGAAGGAGAAAGGTTGGTTCAACCCGTGCGTGGTGCCGTGCGTGGAGGCCGGCCAACTCTAGGAGGATCATGGACTCGAGCCCTAAGCTAATTCCGCCGTGACCAGAGAATCTTTCGGTTCGCCCGTGGACGTCCAGAGTCCAATGTACTTGCCCGTTCGTGCACAGAACCTCTTTCACTAGGTTACTGTGGGAGGGAAGGAGTCCGAGGGTGGACATCATTGCCGATATGCTGAGATCGAACATTTGGGCCATTGCTGCAATGCTTTCGATGCTACCCCGACGTGGATTCTGAAGGAGTATCGTTTTGTAGGGGCGCGCGACGTAGGGCACAGGCTGGCCGTCCAGAACGTGTGTGACGACGCCCGCCCTACCCTTCGTGACGACATCGTGCGTCATGGGGTCGAACCAGCGCACCCCCATGTCAACCTCTCGATCTCGTGACAGGTCCGCTACGTGATCCGGGTAAGCGACGCTGGCAATGAGGCGTGTTAAAACGGACTTTCCGCTTGCGTTTGGGTCGGTGAATATGTTGCGCATTCCTAGTTCAAATGTTCGACCTTCCAGTGAGGCGACTGGAGAAGAGTTAATCGATATTGACTCTACAAGCCCTACGTGATTCAGTGCACCGCCGTTTACCTCTGCCGCCTTTCGCGCCTCATGGAGCCGTTTCCATGCTCTGAGCTGAACAGCTGAGAGAATTCGCCCGTCGTCGGAGTCGATAAACTTGCCATGGGTAGCGCAGCACCAGATTCCATTCTCGGGTTCACTGCTTTCGGCCTCCGACAGCCCCCCTGTTCCGCGCGGACCATTCGGCGATGCTGCGTAGATGTGTGCAGCGACACCTGTATGTACTGCGTGCCTCAGCCCTGTCCCCGGCCCGACGGTCAAGCGCCCGCAGTTCAGAACGGAGCACTGATACCCTGCTCTTTCCGCAATTAGCCTCCGAGTGGCTGCAGTGAACTCAGCTCGAGTGCCCACTCTCGCCCTCCCACGACTCGACCAGTCATCTCGAACTAAATATAAGGTCGAAAGGTAGATCACCGCACGTCCTCATTAGCCGCAATCCGCTCTCACGGACCTGCGGCAGGCGACGGACTCGTCGACTACGACGAGGGGCGCAAGTTGGTGCCTCCGGTGGAGAGTCGAACTGCGTCCTGGAGCGCGCATCCGTACGGCACTTGACCTGCCTGTAGGTGATCGAGGTGCAGGGCGATCTGCAGAGCAGGGCACCAACCTGCGCCGCCATTCCGTCCCCCGGCCCCACCATGGATCGGAATAGTCCCCCTGTTTACCCCCGAAAACCCCCGGTAAAACGTGACTGCTGGCGACAACTGATGATCGGTTACAGGCTGTGTTCATGCAGGTCAACGCTGCTTTTTGACGATCAACGACATGTTCGGCAGGGGCGGGCGTACACGATTGATCATCCCCTCGCCAGTACGGCGCATTCGATCCAACTCGAACCTGGAGTCGATCCAGCAGCGCTCCGTCCCGGGGGTGCCTTCCGGCTCGTCCCGGCGCCGACGACGGTGTGACGACAGCGAGGATCGTCGACTGGACCCCCGGGGAGCATCCAGTTCGGCTGATAGATTACGGATTGTGGCTGACGGAGATCAGGCCGAGCGGAACGCGCATGCCGCGCTGGCCGCGTTCGTGCCGCGGGCCCGCCGGGTCGAGGCGCACTCCCTCGCGGAGGACCGCGACGCCCTGCTGCGGCTGGCTAGCATGACCTTCTCGGCCGTGCTCGACCGGGTGACGGGCGTGACGACCATTATCCAACAGTTGCCGCCGGAGGAGGTGGTCGAGTCGGCAGCGGCCCGGGTGCGGCCGCTGATCCTCAATGAGGATCCGACCTTCCACACGAAGGTCACCGGCGCGCTTGGCTACCTCCTGCGCGGGGCGTCCGCGTCGCAGGATGTCATGGACGACCTGAAGGGCCTGCGGGCGGACTGGGCCAAGATCAAGCCCAAGGGGCAGGACGTGCGGGGCTACTCGCTGGAGCGATCGGCTGCGGGGTCAGGCGTGTCCGAACGGCTTGCCGACAACGTCCTCGGGTTCGCCTGGATCTACGGCGACGTGATCCACAACGACACCGAGCGGCTCGCGCCGACCCGCTCGTTCGGCGTCGTGGAGCGATTCCGGGCCGCGGTGCCGCTGATCGCGCAGATCATGATGCTGACCATCGCGACCCTGAACTTTACTCGTATCCAACACCACAACGGCCTTCTGCCCATCGACGAAAGTCTCCTCGAAGCGCCGGTCGTGGTCGCCGAGACGACGTTCCGCATGCAGGCGCAGGTCTTCGTGGCCGAGCTGCCGGCAGACGGCCAGACGCTGGAACCGCCGGCCCTCGGGCAGGAACTCGGCCCGGAGTGGATGCCGATCCACCAGGTCGTGGGACCACCGGTCGCGATGGCCGCGGACGTCGTCGCCTGTGCGCCCAATGGCGACGCCGCTAGCGACAGTGCCGGTGCCGATCTGCGTGCTGAGGAGGCGGCAACGGAGGCTGCTGCGATGGATCGCGGACCGGTGCCACCGCGCTGAACCCGTACGCTGCTGTCTTCATCGCGGCCTCCATGCGTCCGGCCGTTGCCGGCGATCGAGTACTGCGGCATCTGTCGCGCAACGACACATCTATTCGGCTTGGCATATGCGGCGGGTTCCCGGCACGATGTCGTGCGTGGTTGCCGCTGAAGTGCTGTTCGCCGTGTCCGACCTGGTGATCGTCCCGGAATCACTCGGCGCCGTCTTCGACGTGACACGTCCGGATGACGCATTCACGGTGACAGTCCAGCTGCCTTCGACCCCCAACTCGTTTCGCCCCCGGCAACACCAGGGACTCTGGTGGTCCTTCCTCGCACCGAGTGACGCCAGCAACCCCGAATGGGTCAAGATCTCTTACGTTCGCGTCGTACTCGTGTTTCCACGCCGTATCCAACCCGACGAAATCGATCCGACCCAGCTCGCCGCGTTCGATGCGGCAGTGGCGATGAGCGATACCGCGATCGAGGTCGGCGGTGAGCGCCTGGCCGGGTTCCTGGAGAGCGTCCGCGTCGATCGGCAGTTCTGGCTAGGACTGTCGTTGGAGCGCCCGCCGATCGTGGACGGCCCGCACCTGTTCGACGATGCCGATGGCCGACACGACCGGCTCCCTGTCGCCTCGAGGGGGACGACGGTCATGTACGGCCACGGCGAGGCAGACCGGGTCACTCCGCAGGCATTCGCGCGGGCGGCCGCAGCAGTCGTCGCAGGGACGCTGCCGTCGATCGAGGATCGTCTGCTGGCGGACGCTCGGGCGGTCCTGCGCCGGGGACCCCGAGCACTGCTGCCACAGGCGCTGGTCCTGGCCGCGATGTCCACCGAGATCCGCATCAAGAGCACCTTGGAGCAGCACGCGACGGACGCGCAACGCGATCTCGTCCAGATTATGCTGACAAGCCCACGAGACTACTCGCTGGCCGCCTGCAGTCTGTTCGACCGGCCGCTGAAGGCCGTCACCGGACGATCCCTGCGGCAAGACGACCCCAAACTGTGGAAAGCCGCCGACGCCCTGTTCCAGGACCGGAACAAGGTCGCTCACCGCGGCGCGACGCACGACGAGGCGAGCATCCGCGGCCATATCGCGACAGCCGTCCGCCTCAAGGATTACCTCGCCGATCTGGCAACTTCGCGCGCAGCGCAGTAAGGCTCCCGGGTGATTGGCCGCAGCCCGGCCGGACCTCACTGCACGCACATGTCGGGTCTGTCAATTACGAACGGCCCTGTCTCACATTCGGCGATACCGAGGCGGTTCCATGGAACCGTGATATGCCAATTCCTCCACCGACATTGCCGCCGTCCCGTAGATCCGCCCGGCCTCCTCGTCCAAGGTCGAGGAGGCGCAGGTAACCAGGAACCGACGAGACCAGCGACCTCATTAACGCACCGCGGTTGGCAACCAGACCGTTTCCTGCGGACACGCGTTGCCGGCAACATTTCGTCAAGATGCTGTAGACGTCCAAAACAGCGCCGCTTTCGCTCCTCCCAACCAGCGCCATCCCGCCTTCACCGACTCGCTCCTCGGAGTCCTGACTGGCGGCACCGAGGAGCAGACAGAAGGGACTCGGGTCGTCATCGGCCTGGCCGCTGCTGCGTACCCAAGCGCGAGGCCATCTGCCACGCGGACTGCTGGTGTCGCGACCAGGGAAGCTGATCTAGGGAAGTCGCAGGTCGGCAGCCACGCTGATCATGTACCTATGGTTCAACTCGGGCCCGACACTAACCCCTGCCTACGGTAGGCCACTCGCAATAGGGTAGGCGCGTGTTGTTCTTGTACCGATGGTGCCCGACGGGGGCGGTGGGACCCTGGCAACATGCTGTCGGCGTCCCCCCTTTACCCCCCGAAAACACCTGCCTGGGGTTGACAATCAGTGATAAGAGGCGATCACTGCTTGATCGCGTCTGTGCAGCCAGCGCCAGTTTTCGATAGTCAATGACAAGGTTGAGGTCGCTACTTTCGGTAAAGAAGGTCATCGGTTCAAGTTTCGCCCACGCTTGTTCGGGCGGAGGCATCCGCGCGAATGCTACGGCCTCCTTGGCATTCTCATGAGCCTATCTCGATCCAGGCAGTTGGCAGGCACACCTGACCCGATCCGGCTGCAGCTGATGTAGATGATCGCGTCCGCGCCGGGCGGGGAGATCTGCGACTGCGACCTGACGTCCGCGTTCACGATCTCCGAGACGATGGTCTCGCATCACCTGAAGTGTCGCGCGCGGCCGGCCTCGTTGACGCCGAACGCCGGGCGAGTTGGGTCTACTACCGCGCCCGGCCAGCGTTGATGGGCCAGCTGGCGATGCTGCTGGCCGTGAGCGAAACCGTCGCGACCTGATCAATTCCCCGCAGGTAGTACTTCGACTCGCAGCCGCGCGGCCAGGCCGGGAGCCGCGGCCAACTATTAGCTGCTCAACGTGACTGCGGGTGAAGTAGGGCGGGGATTGCTCTACGAGCGGTAGCGTTTGTCAGGGTTTTCCACCGTGAACCACCGCGTCACGCTCTCTGCCGGGTCGTACCTGTAGTGGCGGTCTTTGTACTGCTTGAGGGCGGCCCGCCACTGGCTGAGGATGAGGACCGCGTCGCTGTTCTGCGGGAGGGTCTCTTCGTCGAGCATGTCGACGAAGGCATGGCTGGGATCCTTCTCGATCACCTTGCTGAGTTCACCGAGGAGCCGGTTAAGCGTCTTGATCTTGAATGTGTTGACGACGCCGTCCTGCTTCTTCTTGGACAGCTCGGTCATCTCGCGGTGGGCGGCTTCCAGCATCGGGACGAGCCGGTCGTAGGTGGCGACCTGTTCCTCGGTCGGCGACGGTGAGGAGGTGTCGTTCGTGTCGGTGCGGCGGGGCATGCGGTCTCCTATTTCGGAAGCAGGCGGGTGAACTCGACGTACTTCTTGCGCAGGGCCTCGATGGGCCGGCGCCCGGAGTCGAGCAGGGCGACCATGAGGTCGAGGTCAGAGTCGTCCAGGCACAGGACGGCTCGGCGTTTGGATGAATGCAGGTCGATGATGTTGCGCTGGACGCTGGCCTTGGGCGGGTGGCGCGCGACGAGGATGCCGAGGCGGCCCATGTCCTCGTCGTCGAGGTAGCGGTGGAGCTGGTTGACGTGTTCGGTGTCGAGTTCGGCGACGTTCTTAAGTTCGAAGACGAGCTGACGGGCGCCGTAGAGGTCGCGTAGGTCGGTCAAGAACGGTGTTTTGCCGTCGTTGTGGAAGATGACGTCGCGAATGTGGGCGCCGCTGATGGTGCGCTCCTGCTGGCCGGCGAGGTCGAGTTCGGGGTAGAGCGCGGAGGACAGGACGTCGAAGGCGCGGTCTTCGAACTTCTTGTCCGCCCCGTCGGTCCGGCCGGTCGGCAGTGCCTTGATCTCCTTGACCTTCTTGGCGATGGTCGTGAGGCGCAGCGGGGTGAACAGCGGGTCGGGGGCGCACACGTCGGCGGCGGCCTCCCGCTCGGCGACGTAGCTGCGGACGGTGTCGAAGTGGGCCCGGTTGTAGGCGAGCACGTCCTGCTTGGCGACGGCCCGGCCCGAGCGTCCCGGAGGCAGCACGAGCGGCGCGTAGGCGGTCCGGTAGTAGTCGCTGTAGTTGATCCACGGCAGCCGGCGCAGCAGATTCAGAGGCGCGAGCAGGATGGGCGAGCCGTCGGAGGGGTTGTACGGAAGGTGCACGTCGAACGGCCGCCAGTCGAGCGCGGCCGGATCCCACCCGACGAGTCGGCGGCGGCTGGTCGGGATGCCCCACTGCTGGCAGTGACGCTCGGTGAACTCGGCCAGCCAGCGTTTGATGACCGAGGCGGTCAGGTCGCTGATGCGGTCCTCGGCGATACCCGGCACGAGTAGCGCGAGGATCTCCAGGTGGTCCAGCCCTCGGCCCGCAGCTGCGGGACCTGCTGGAACGTGCGGATGATGCCGTCGATGGTGCCCGGTCCCAGGGCCGAGCCGCGCTTGGTCCCGGCGGCGTAGCCCAGGCCGAGCTCGACCGGCTCACTGACCTCCGACAGGAGCACGGCCGCCCGGGTGGCCTGCCCGCCGACGGCGTGCCGGCGGACCTCTTCGACAAAGCCGAGCAGGTCGGCGTGAAGCCGTCGGTACTGGGGATCCTCGGACTTCCAGAGCAGGAACGGATCGAGGTAAAGCGGCAGGTCCTCGCGCAGGTGAGGGACGACGAAGTCCACCTCATCCTGCCGGATGACCAGCCCAAAGACGTCGCTGAGCCGCGGGTTGACAATGCCTGCGGCGGGATCAGCCTCGTTGTTACCCGTTGCCACGCCGCCCCGCCCTTCGTCGCTTTCCGCGAAGCCACGTTAACGGAGCGGTCCGACAGTTTTCGGCGACCCCACCCCACGCGGGCGCGGGCGCATCCGGCTCCCGCCTTGAGCCAGCGCCTACACGCTGGCCATCGGCAACGGACGCCCTCCGACATGGGCAGCTGCGCAACAGTCCGCAAATGCCGGCCATTGCCGTCATCGTCTTCCTGGAGCTGGTCATCATCGCCCATTTAGTGCTCTCCCTTGCCAGCTCCCCGCATTGACCACCACGGCGGCAAGCGGCAAGGCCGCATCGAGTAGGGCTCCCTAGGAGCTGGACGGCGTCGTGCGACGGATGATGCCGGGCGGGGATGCAGACGTCGCGGTGACGGCCAACGGCCCCCGTTTACCCCCCGAAAACCCGTGCCAAGAGGCGACAATGAGTGACGACTGTTGACAGATTGACGGCTACGTCCAAGCAGGTCAGCGGAAATTTGCAACAACCACTGACAGGTCAACGATGGTTACTGTCGGTAAGAGGGGGTCAGGGGTTGACAACGAATGACAAGGCGCGATGAAGTTCGAGAGTAGGAGGTCGTGGATTCAAGTCCCCTGGTTCGCGGCGAGCAGCTTCCCCGAACGCCGACGTGTCGTGAGGGAGACTTTGTCGAACTCCGAACGTACACGATGGACGCGCTCTCCACGCAGAAAGGACATCGATCCACGCCGACACGCGGAGCGGCGCTCTGATAGGATATTCCCCGTGCAGTCCCGAGCTGTCAGATCGGTACGGACGGCGTCGGAGCGCTGGAACTGGTTGTGCACCGCGTCGGCGGAGGTGTTGAGGTAGGTGGCCGCGTCACGGTCACTCGGCCGGGTGGCAGGGGCGGCTTCGCGGTGATGTCGATGGCCCGGGTGAGGTCGTCGTCGGGTCCGGCGCGGTCGGCCCGGAAACGCAGTGCCAGGTCGAGATTGGACAGGGGGTCTGCCCGGTCGGGATTCGCGTGACGGTGTGCTCGCCGGCCTGGCTGAGGACATCGATCGGGTCGTCAGAAGCGGTCTTCACAGCGGGTCAGAACGTCGCAGTCGGAATCGGCGGGTCACCGTCCCGCGCACCATCGCGTTCGTCTGCGGAGAGTCGCCTCCGGCGTACAACCGGCGGGCCTCGGCGATAGTCCGGGTGACGGTCCCTGTTGGGCCTTCGGGCACGATGGCACGAGCCGTGGTGCCGAAGGTCGGGCTTCAGAGCGCGAACGTGTCCTGCTGCCACGGTTGGAGCGATGAAGTCTTGGCGCTGGTGTGGACGCTTACCGCAATTGGCCCGCTCGCGACTCTTCGTACCCGGGTGTTGCGCGGCGTTTGAGATGAGGATGAAGGCGGCGTTGGAGGTGAGCATGAACGGCGTGGGCTGGTGTTTACACTGTCGCGGTGATGCTCACGGTGCCGGTGACGCTGGCCGATGTGTGCTGTTCGGGTTGTGGGCAGACTCGTCCCCCGCTCTGGCCGCGTTGATCAGAACGGAGTCAGTAGTCGTCCGCGAACGCGCCGATCAGTGTCCATGCCTCGGCGTGTCGGGCGTTGCGGCGGCGCCAAGCGGCCACTGCCGCGCCCAGCGCGGCTAACGCGTCGCCGAGTTCGGTGAGCTGCGCTGGCAGGTCGGCCAGGACCTCGCGGTCCAGCAACGCGGCGCACTGCTCGGCTTGGTGTCGCAGCCAGGCCAGGTGGCGGCCCCGGGCGGCGCGTAGCCAACGACGCACGGTGGCCGGCGGCCGGTCAAGGTCAGCGGCGATCCGCCGCCACCCGTGCCCGTGGGCCTTGGCCACAAGGGCGGTGCCGATCACCTGCGTGGCGTCGGCACGGCGAGCAGGGCACCGGGCAACAGCACCTGGGTGGCGCGGCAGCTGGTACAGCGGGCCCGGCGTGGTCGGACCAGGGTGGTGGATCCGTCGTGCTGGCGGACCCGGCGGCTGGCCGCGTAGGCCCAGGGGCGCAGCCGGCCGCCGCACCCAGGGCGAGGGCAGGGCAGCCGCCCGTCGGCCAAGTCGGCGTCGACCAGGCCAGGCTCGACCACGATGATCACGTTGCGGGACTCCCACCACGAGTAGGCAGCCTTGCCTACCACATCTGGGCCGGCGAAGGGGGCAACTCGTGTTGGCCACCATCGCCACTGTCCGTCTGCAAGGGATAGTCGAGGTGCTCCGCCGACCTCGTCACCGTGAGCAGCATCCGGACCAGACCGAACCATGGGCACCGCTCGTCGCACCTACTCGACCGGCCCGTTCGGCGGCGGGCCTCGTGCTCACCGCGGACGACGCCGCATGCTCACCTGCAGCGCCGTCCAACACCCGGGCATACTGCGGAGACGCTCTCCATCACGTCTTTGGTGGAGGGCAGGTCTGATTACTCCGGTTTGGTTCGGGCCAGACTACGTTAGGTCGTAGGCCCGTTACGCTGGGCATTGTCATCCGGTTCGCGCATCTTGGATCAGTTCACTATCAGTCGTACTGATGGTGGGATTCCCTTGCCATCGTGGCTGTAATCATCGAGTAGGTGGCGTTGGGATACTGTCATTCGCGGCTGCCTTCGAACTACAAGATTGCAGGGAGTGACCCTAATGGCCCCAAAAGTGGCAATCACTGACGAAACATGGAAGCAGCGGTACTCGACCGCCGTTTATCTTGTAGTAGGCCTCGTGGGCTTAGTGGCGGGAATAGTGTCGCTCGGTGGAAGCCAGCCGCAACCGTTGAGTGCGCTGCTGTTGGGCTTCGGTAGTAGCCTTCTCGCGGGCGCAGTGACTTTTTTGGTTCTCCGAGCCTTTTTGCTTGACAGGGACCTGACGAGCGACCGTAGGCTTGCCCGCATCGAACATCTCGTAGAAAACCGCCGTCGCACATTGCTCGTGGCGCGCCAGGATATTGGGCTCACTGAAATTGGCGGACGCGTAGCCCTGTCCCGGCGAATTGATGCTGTTGGATACGCGCTCGACAGATTTCTTGACGACGTCGAAGATGACCTAATCAAGACTCTTCGCGGCGGAGCCGACGTCCGCATACTGCTGGTCGCGCAGGATGGACCCGCGGGGGCTTTGGTTCAGACTTACTCGGAGAATCCGGCCTTTCTCGAGCGGACTGAGCGTGCGCTCGCGGTATTGGATCGAATTCATAAATTAGTGCCAAATGGAAAGCTGCGGGTTCGATGGCTGGACTGGGTTCCCAGCTGTGCAATTTATCTTGTAGACTGTTCGGACGGGCCGGTTCTGCAGGTGGAAATATATCCGCCAGCATACAATACCTCGCCTGGAAGTCGACCCGTCTTGATATTCAGAGATGGTGATCAAAAAGATTGGTACAACTTCTTCGTCGACCAATTTGAGCGGCTCTGGGCGACTGGTCGCGACGCTTCTAGGTTCGCCGCCATCACTGACATGGGGACGACCTGATCCGCAGCAGCTGAGTCGCTTATTTACGGCAACTGTTTCGCCTGGAAGCAGTAGCTCGCAGATCGGCATCGTCGAAGCTTCACCTGAACCGAAGAAATGCACCAGCGACTCGAGGGACAGTTTGCCTACGCAAACCTTTCATTGGCAACCAACCCGCCGCGCGACCCCGAGTCAAGTCACCCAGCACATGCAGCCGGCGGGCCAAGAAAGCCGGTTTGCCGCTGGCAGATAATAGCGTTGATGACGCGACGTGGTCACAGGGTGGTCGCGATATCGACCCACTGGAGGTAGCTGGCGTGGTCGCCCGTGGTCCCGCCGACGGTGATGCGTTCATAGAGCGGCGGGCCGTCTGCGAAGTACATGCGTTCCAGGGAGGTGAATCCGCCGAAGTCTCCGGTGATTTCGTGCCGGTACAGCCATGGGGAGTCCTCTTCCTGATATTCGCGAGGACCCCGGACCGGGAGGGCATCAGCGGGTCGCGCGCCGAGTGCGCGGCCGAGAAAGTCGTACGCGGCGGCGACATCTATCGCCGGGTCGCTCAGTCCGCCGCGGTAGCTGGCGCCCCACACGAGCCGGCCGCGGTACAGGACGACCTCGAAACCCACGTCGGTGCGGGCGCCACCGAAGAGGTCGACGAAGACGAAGTCCCCGATCTGCGCCGTGGACTCGAAGAACCCCGGGAGGTTTGGCGACAGGGCGTCGCCCACGTTGGCCGGCCATGCGAGCGGCGCCGCTTGGCGGACGAACGACTCGATCTCCGACAGCTCCGGCGTATCCCACTCTTCTTCAATCATCGGGCTTCCACTCCTTCGAATACCTGTCGTGACGCCGTCATCAGCAATGAGATGTGCTCGGGAGTGCTGGCGCCGACGACGACGGCCGCGGCTCGGTCCCGATGCAGTGCGTATTGAAGTGCGGGCGTGGGTTTGATGGAGCCGCCCGCGAGCACGTGCATCGCGACGACCGGCAGCCCGAGCCGCCGCAGGCTGTCGATGACCACATCGCGATCCGGCGGCATTGCCACGCCGATTTCGTTCAGGGGCGCCATGACCGCCGCGAATCCATCCGCGATCCGGAGCAGGTCGCGGCTCTCGGCAAGACCTGCGAGGTACGTGGTCAGCACGGGAATGCTCGCCGAGCTACGGCATTCCGCCAGGATGGGTTGGAGGGCCGCACGCGCCTCGTCGATCGCGCCGAGTGCGATGAGCGCGTCCAGGTAGTCACCGCCGATGGTGGTCATCGCGGGCTGGTACTTGTGAATGCGGTCCCTGACTCGCTTTGTCGCGGGGCTGTCTACAGCGAACACGGTGCGCGATCGGTACGGGGTATTTCGGGCGAAGCTTGCGACGAACTCGCCCATCAACTGGTCGGTTTGCGGGAATTCCGGTGCTCTTGCCTTCAGGAGTTCGTGCAGCGTCGCCATAGATCGACCGAAGTGAGCTTTCCTTCCGTCGGCTTGGAACGCCACATCGGTATGGTGCAGCACCCACGGCGCACGGGCGCGCCGGGCTGCCTCGAGAACGCGCTCGTCACCGGCACTGATGCCGATGTCGGCCCAGTCCAGGGCGTAGCGGATTCGCCTGGAGATCTCCGTGATCGTCAGGGTGCTCCCGTATCGGCGCAGGAATCCGTTGTCGCCGAGAATTATGGCGGGAACCTTGCCGCCCCCGGCCATCTCGCTTCGGGGCACCCGGATGATTTCAGCCATCGCTTGGCTCCACGACGCCCAACTCCTTCTCCAACGCCTCGACCGGACGGATGGCGCGCTCGAAGCTGCTAGAGGAGACACGATCGCCGTACGGGGGATGAAGGGCTAGGGCCTCCTCGTAACCCTGGCGTGCCTGGGTCAGTAAGCGCCTCGCGTCGTCGTCGGCGCCGCGCGCGTGCGCTTCCGTTGCGGCGAAGAACTGGGCGTCGCCACGGAGCCCGGCGGCTGAATGCAGGAGCAGGTGGTGTTCCTCTTCCGGGCTGACCTCGACCGTGTCCTGATAGGCGGCCGAACTGCGCCGGCTGACGCTGCTCGCCAGCCCGTGTTCTCCGGCGGCTGCGAGCGCCATGCCGATCGACTCGAGAGCGATCGCGGTGAGATATGCGGTGAACGACGACCTGTCCGGGCCGGCGAGTTCACGAGCGCGAAGGTAGTGGGACGCCGCTACCAGGTAGTCGCCGACGCTGTAGTAGAAGTGGTCGCCCAGCGCGTCTTGGAAGCGCGCCAGGTCCTCCCTCGACTCGTTGGCGACGAGGTAGTCGTGCGCGGCCGGCAGGTAGTCGTCGCGCGAGCCGAACGGATAGCTCGAGAAGTGCGCGTCGTCGGCTCTTGCGCGGGCCTCTTCGGCGGGTATTCCGCCCGCCCGCAAAATGGCTGCCAGCGCCTCCTGTGAGGTCTCGACCACCGGGAAGCGGGCGAGATCTCGCTCGTCGAGCGGCCGGTCCCGCACCCGTTCGGCGATGGCTGACGCTCCGCCGAGCAGGATCACAGGGGCGGAAGTTAGGTAGGCCATCGCGAGTTCTGCCAGGGTGCCCGCGCCGCCTCCGATAGCGATCGAGCCGCGGACCGAGCGGAAGATGGCGTCCGAGAACTGCACCCAGCCTAGCCCGGTGTCGACGACTGCGGTGAATAGCGACGGATCGCTGAGCCGCTTCTCACGCGGCAGGATCGCCACAACCTGGCCGCCGGCCGCTCGTACGGCACGCGCGGCCTCGCCCATCACGCCGTCGTCACCGGCCACTACGCAGGTGAGGCCGCGTTCGGCGATCGCGTGCCCGGCCTCGGCGGCCAGTTTGAGATCGGCGGCGGTCGCGATGTCGGCGGAGGCTCCCAGGATCGCCACCTGGGTGGCGATGTCCCGGGCCGATCGGGCTGATTCAGGCATGACGAACCTCCCGCATGCTGGTGGAGTGCCGGAATGGGGAAAAGGCGCTGATCGAGGCAGCAAGGGTCTCCGGCGTCGTTTTCGGACCACTGATATAGGCGTACGCCAGAGTTTTGGCATCGGGCATGGTCCAGACTGTCGTGAAACGCCCGTCGGCAGTGGTGTAGGTCGTCGGTTCTGGTCCGGCGGCGCCCTCGAAGGGAGCGAGTCCGGTCGCGATCGTCTGAGCGATTAGGTTGGCGGACACGTCGCTCGCTGTTGTCTGAATCGAGCCGCTGCCCACTACCGCATAACAGCTGTCGATACGCTCGGACTCCTCGGCCCTCTTCCGTTCGTTCCAGAGCAGAGGCGCCAACTCCGGCCCAGGATCGGCTGCATCACCGAACACGTATGGGTGTCGGTCGGTCATCTTGCGGGCCGCGTGGTGGTCAGCGGCATCGAGAGAGACTCCGTGTTCCTCCTCGAGAGTCGCAGCGAGGGAAAGTACGTTGAACAGCACGTCCGCAAACTCGTCCACGATCTGCCAGTCGGCGCCGCTCTCGATGGCTTCTCGCAGTTCGCCAATCTCATTGATGAGTGCGGCGATCAGGTCGTTCGATCGGCGGCTGGCGTTGAAGGCGCACCCACGGCGCAGGTCCTTCACCACGGCCTCGGTTCGATGCATCCTCAGTCCTCCTGGCTGCGCACTTGTCGTAGATCCCGGTCATGGTCAGCAGGGCGGCTGTGGATCGTGGCGAATCCATTGCGTGACTGCTTCGAGGATCTCGTCGGCGAGTTCGCCGACTGGCGTTTCGCCGCTTCGCAGAACCACGTCGGGGCGAGCCCGTAACTCCGCGTCCTGTCGATGTTCATCGGCCAACCATTGCAACTGGGCCTCAATTACGGCGGCTGGCTTCAGGCGCTCGGATTTGTCCCGGGCCCTCTTGCGTTCCGCCAGCACATCGAAGCTTGTGTCAAGGTAATACCTCAGGTCGAAGCAGTCGGCGATCTCGGCGATCCGAAAAATGGTCATCCCTTCAACGATGATCAGTGGTGCCGGTTGGAGTGTCAGAGTTCCCACCCGTGCGAAGCTCGCGAAGTCCACCGCGGGAACCGCTGCTGGGGAGCCCTTCTTCAGGTGCCGCAAATTCGTTACGAAAAGATCGATATCCAGCCACTTTGGGTCGCAGAAATTCGCATCGGGTGGACAGTCGGCCGAATTGATGAAGTACCAGTCCTGTTGTAGGATGACGCTATCGGTCAACCGTCTATGAATCTCGTTTGCCAGCGTCGACTTACCGCTCCCTGAGGGGCCAGAGAGCCCCAGGACCATGGATATCATCAGGTCAGCCCCGGATGAGACAGGGAAGGTGGTCTGGATGACAGATGCCGAGCGCCCGCCCTCGGCCGCAGCGATGCGAGCGATTCATAAGACGATGACCGACTTGGGGTTCTCGGGCCCAGCCATTTCGATCTACATACGGCTGCTCGTGCAAGGCAGTCGGACCTCCCGGCAGTTGCGTGAGGCCGCGGGCATTGGCGACGCGCAGTTGTTTGATGCAACTCAGGAGTTGAAAGCAGCGGGGCTGGCAAGCGGTTACCGCAACGGTGAGCGGACGGCATGGCACTGCGCGGATCCGGCGGTGGCTTGGCTGAGCCTGGCGGCCGACGTTACTTGGTCGGCGGTGGCCTCGATGTCGCCGATCGACCAACTGCCCAAAACGGGGATCGCGAACGTCGATCAGTATAGCGCGCTCTACCGCGCGGCAGCGCGACCGGCGATCCGCCTGTGGATGGGGCAGGGTCGGCCACCGAAGGAGTCCCGCGTCGCGCCCAATGTGAGCACGCTGGCCCAGCTTGCGGTGGAGACCGTCCTGCTGGCCAGGACGCGGATCCGTGGCATCAGCGCCTCCCCGAAGATCACCAACGCGGCGCGTTTCTGGCCGGCTCTCATGGCCCAGATAAAGGCTGGCGTCGCCTATGTGCGGCTGACCGACCTGACCGAGGTCTACGAGCACGGTCTCGACTTGGTCAAAAGGGACATCAGCCTGGGTGTCGACCTCCGGATCGGGCCGCTGGAGGATCTGACTGCGACACGCGGTTATCTCGCCGACCGGCGTGTGCTGGTACGGTACGATACCGCGCCGGTCGGTGAGCCACCCCGCAGCGGATACATGACCAGCGACAAGCACGCCATCGAAAGGTTCATCCGTAGGTTCGAGCGACTCGCGTCCTCCGCCGTCAAGGCGCAGGTGGCGGTCGCTCACCTGGAAAGCCTTGTGCCCACTTTCGACTCCGCTGCGGCATCGCTGAGTGATGATGCACAGGGCTGGCTCAAGGAACTCGTCCGTGTCGGCAGATATGCCAACCTGCCGATCCTGCGGCGCTGGACTTCGGAGCACCAGGCCCTGGTGGAACGGGAACTGCGCAATGCCGGACTCGTAGTTCGCACGGACGCCGGTTTCCTGCTGCCTCGCTGGCCGGATCCCCACGCGATGACCGAGGATTTGCAACACTCCACGTGACCGTCTCATGCCGGCTGCTCCCGCGGTCCCTTGTCCTTGAGCGGTGCGTCGGACCGGACCTCTGGAGGAGCAGTCTTCACCGCAGCCCGGGCCACGCCGGCCTCGTGATACAGAACCTCGTCTAGCCGCAGTCCGAGCCCGTACTTCGTTCGAAGACTCTCCACCATGACGGTCAGCGCGGTGCGATGGTCGTCTCGTCGCGCGGCGACGTAAGACTGCTGAACCTCAGGCGGCTCGTTCGCCAGTCTCGGCTCCAGACGCGACCGGATGTATGCCTTCAAGTTGATGTGCTCGACGTAGATATCGCGGACGCCTGCCTCGGCGATCTCTCGGAACAAGCTGTCCAGGAGCTCTGGCTGCCACCGGAAATGCGGCAGGAGCGGACCGACGAACGCGTATGTCGGCAGACCGGCGTCGGACAGTTGCCGTAGCGCCCGCAGTCGGGCTGTAGCTTTGGGCGCACGGACCTCAAGCCATCTGCTGATCTCGTCATCGGTGGTGGTGACGGTCATGCCGACCGAAGGGCGCGGTAGTCGGGAGATGACGTCGATGTCCCGCGTGACCAGAGGCGACTTTGTCAGTATTCCCACCGTCCCTGGCCATCGTGCGTCCGCTAGGACCTCGAGGATTCCCCGGGTGATCCGATATTTGGATTCCACTCCCTGATAGGGGTCGGTCACAGAGGACAGCAGGAGCGTGGCGTCCCCTTTGGCGGAGAGTTTGGATTCCACCTCTTGCCTCGCCAGTTCGACCGCGTTGGTCTTGACGTAGACGTACTCGCCCCAAGCCTCAACCGGCTCTCCCACGTACTTCCCCATGAAGCTCGCATAGCAGTAGGAGCATCCGAAAGCGCAGCCAGTATAGGGATTCAGGACAAAATCGGCATCGGGCAGCTTGCTTGCGACCATGATGCTCTTGGCTTCCGTCTCGATGACTCTCATGTCAGCTCGTGCGCCCTTCAATCGGAGGCAGGTGTCGCGGATGACGTACCAGTAGGAATGTTCCCGCGGCAGCACATGCCAGCAAAGCCGCAACGACCAGTGTCGCGGCCGCACCGTGAAAGGCGCTTCCGCCCGCGATGCCGGCTGTGGCGGCGGCGATCGCAGCACCGGCGACATGGCCGACATCCTCGTACCTCTCCCGGTTCCCATCCGGTTTCACGTTTCCGAGCATGTAGGCGGTTCCACCGCCGATGCCGGTTACGAACCATGCGGTCAACACCAGGAAGGCGGGCAGGTGCGGCATGGTGAGAACCATGACGGCGACGAGGAGGTGGCCGATCGCCATGATGCCGGGTGAGAAGGCGCGTCGGCGCGCACGCAGGGCGTATTCGGCCACGAAGTAGGCCAGCCATCCGATCAGGAACCAGACTCCGCTCATCGGCCCGATGAGCGAGGGCGCAACGAACCAGAATGTATAGACGTATGCGAAATAGTGCGCGTGGTGCAGCAGCTCTGCGACCAGAAGAGGCCGACTCCGGGGTGAACCACGGTCCGCCGGAGACGGCTCCGGGCGTGCGGCGGCGGGGTCCGGGCGCCTGGTCGCCCAAGCCGCCAGGACGCACATGGGGATCGCGCACACCAGCCATGCCGATGCCCAGGTCGACGAGCCGGCGACGCCGCCGAACACCATTCCGATCGCTTTGCTGAGGTTCTTGGCGAAGATAGAGACAGACGTTCGTCTCTTGAGGTGACGCCGGATCGCCTGGCAAACCGAGTTGAACACCATGCCCGTCGCGCCGAGGGCCGTCGCCGCCCCGAAGGCGGCCGATAGGTTAATCAGCGCTGCCGCCAGTGACGCGCAGGACAAGGCCAGGGCCAGCAGCAGCGACGGCATCCTGAACATCGCCCGCAGTTGGTCGGCGACCAAATATCCGACGTGGAAGGCGGCCAGCACTCCTGCGGTGGCGAACGGCGCGAGACCCGCCGTGAGGCAACGGACCAGGACGGTCAGCTCCACTGCGCAGACGAGTCCGGTTGCCACCACCAGGAGAAACCCATCCGTGTCGGAGACATGGTGACGGTGGAGACTGACGGGAGCGATCGGCCTCTTCACGCGGCATCCTTGAGCGCCTGGGTGCTGTTGTAAAGCGGGTCGCTGTTCTCGAACATCCGGTCCTCGGCGTTCTTGGAGCTGCCGTGGAACCAGGCGAACATCTTGCAGGAGCCGTGGTTCTCCGCAGCGCGCGAACGCAGACGCTCGACCTTCTCCGAGCCCAGAATCTCGGTGAGCGTGTTCTCAGCGAGGTTGCCGAGGACCCAGGCCTGGTCGACCGGGCGGCCGGATTTGTTGATCGCCCACGGTGAGCCGAGTAGCGTGCCGTCCCACATCAGGCCGAAGCTCTCGGTCATCGCGTCACACGGATTGACCACCGACGGGCCCTCCAACCAGCGGAGAGCGCACTGGAGTTTAACCTCCGGCCCGCCGTACTCCGCCTCGAGGCTGCGCAGCGTGGCAATGGCGCGCTTGTACTGCAGGTTGGTCGGAATCGCCTCGCGCACAAACTCGCCGCGCCCCGAGGGGAAGAGCCTCATCAGCAAGAACTTGTCAATGCCCGCATTGCGGAGCTGGAGGTAGATCCGCTCCAAGGCGGCCGGCTCCAGATTCTGCGCGCTGAGCGGGCACTCCGCGCGCGTGATGACCCCTTCGGCCGCGAACTGCTTGGCCTTCCGCAGGTTGGTGGCAGCGTACGTCGCTGGTCGAAGTGGATTGTCCGGGTCCGGCGTACCGTCGAAGGTGAAGTTAAGCTCCTTGATCTTCTTCGCGACGTCCTTGACGTCTGCGTGAGCGAGCCCCGAGCCGGTCGCGGTCAGCGTGAGGGCATGCCTGCCGAGTTTGCTCACCGCCGCGTCGAGTAGGCGCGTGCCCTCTTTTCGCGGGGAGAGGACGTCGCCACCGGACAGGTCCACCTGAACCCGGTGTCCAGCCAGGTTGTCGAGCACCTGGAGCTTCTGCTCAAAGGTCAGCTCCAGTCCACGGGCCTGGCGGTGCCGCAACGCCTGATCGAAGATGTTGCCGGCGCCGGGATCGGCGGGGATCTTCTCGTACCGGTCGAGTTCTGGAGTGCTGATAAACACCAGTCCGTTCTTCTGCTTCACGTGCGTCGCCGCGACGCAGCAGGCCGCACAGTTCCAGCCGCACACCATCGTGGTGTTCCAGATGATGTCGAGCTTCGGACTCGATGACGCACCGTCCACGAAGCTGGAAGTTGATGCCAGATCGTTCACGGAAAACCTCCCCGTCCAGAGATCTCGCTCGAAGTTGCCAGAAAGACAAAAAAGGTCCCACCACGGGGACTTGGCAGTCCTCGTGGTGAGACCTTGCGTGATCTTCGATGAAGATCACGATGAACCCCGTCCGGGGGCTCGACGTCTCGCCTTGCACGACCAACATAGGTCGCGGTGACCTTCACCGTCAACCCGAGCGTGGACGGTTAAACCCGATCAGGTGAGTGCGGCACGTTCCAGCCGGACGTCAGGATGCCGAAGACAGGAGCGCCGCCGGTCCAGCCGGTAGTTCGGCGAGGGCCGGTCCGGGTCGATGGCGTTGCGTGCGCTGCGGCGGCACACACGTCCATCGACGTGGGCCGACCTGCCCTGGTATGGTGCCCCCGCTTACCCCCCGAAAACCCCTTCCCAACATCGACAGCCAGTGACAAGCGTTGACGATCGGGCGGCGGTGTTTGTGCAGGTCAGCAACAAGTTTCGACAGTAAACGACAAGTTCATGATCGTCACGCACGGTAAGATGGGGAAGAGGAGTTGAGGCAGTCGCTGGCGGAGTCGCGCTCTGCCTGGTGCTGCAGGGAGCTACCGTCGGTGAACATTCGATGGCAGGCAGCCTGCCGGTTGAGCCACCAGCCGCAGCTGACAGCTTCCGGGCGGAAAGTTGGGTGCGACGGATGGGCTTGGTCATCTCCGGTCCGTGACTACTCGGACGGCGACCGAACGCGGGGACGGCTCGGCTTGTGTTGACCCGTCCTCGTACTTCACGAAATCATGAAGCTGGCATCCGCGATTAGTAGTTTGTTGGCTGCGGTGCGTCGTCGCAGTTCTGTGGCGTGTCCCGACAGGGCGTCAACCTGCGCCGTCATTCCGTTCCCTGCCCCCACCGTGGATCGGAATAATGCCCCCCGTTTACCCCCCGAAAACCCCAGCCAAGTCGTGACTGATGACGACAACTGATGATAGGTGGCTGACTGTGTTCGTGCAGGCCAACGCTGCTTTTTCGCAATCAACGACAAGCTCGTCAGGGCATTGGTCGACAACCGTGTGTTGTCGACTCTTGTCATCGTTACGCAGTGGTCGAGCGTGAAGGGCCGGCTGGCAATTCTTCCCGCCGATGCGCGCATCCGCAGCCCTGGGCACGTCCCTCAGCCAGTGGAGAGATCGGTCTCGGCGCTGGAACTGGCGTCGCCGTTGAGCGCCGAGCGGAAGTCGAAACCGTCGACCGCGAAGGCGCTGACCAGCCGGCTTGCTGCGCTCGCGGCGGCGTCATCCGCTGTGCACGTCGTCGCGATGATCTCGTCAATGAGCGCCCTGTGCCGAGAGGTTCTCCAATAGTGTCCGGGACGTCCGGGCACCCGGTCGAGAACACGGAGACACGCGTGCGGATGCGTGAGCGCGAGGGTGCGCAGGCGACGCAGGACGTGCACGCTGAGCCCCATATCCGGGGCGAGGCTGAGGATTTCGTACAACTGGTTCAGTGACCACGCGTCGTCGAATCGACCGTTGACGAACCAGTCGTCGAAGGCGGACAGCTCGTCTGGGTCGGCACCGCGTCGCACTGCGTCGATGCGATACTCCCACAGCCTCATGAGTCGCTCGCGGCGCTCGGGGTCGGTGGGCTCGTCGCGGTTGAAGCTGAGACCCACCGATTCGACGATGATACTGGCTGCCTCGGCGGGTGCCTGCTCGTAGAACCGCTGCAGGAGATGGTCCGGATCGTCGAGGTCGAGATGGCCGAACCAGAACCGGTTGCCCAGGTGAAACGCCAGCAGGTTGGCTCGTGCTTGTTCCCATTCGTTGTTCGGAGTGGGTGTGAGGATGTCTACCGCGCGCAGGTAGTGCGGGCGAAGCAGCCCCCACGCGGCGTCGGTCAGCACCCGGTTCTCAAGGTGCCCGTTCCAGGCGGCGCGCCACGCGCGGGTGTGTTCGGGCTCGATCGGCAGGATGTCGCAGAGGTGGCGGGAGGTCCAGTCGGGATCCAGTCTCAGCAGCGCTTGCAGGTGCTGGCCGAACATCGCGCGGACTGCCAATGCTGGGTCGGCGGCTGGGGTGACGTGCGCGTCGAGGACCTGCGTCACCTCAGGCACGCCGGTGTATCCGGGCCGCTGCTGGGCGCGCAGGCCCCAGAGGATCGCTGCACGCAGCGCCTCTGGGCGGACGGCGTCGAGTGAGGCCGACGACAACTCACCGTCGTCCGGCTCGTTTGGGGTGTCCTGTCGCTGAGGGTCGGGGTCGGCGCAGGCGGCGCTGATGATGGACCAGATGGCAGGTTCGGCGTCCGAGGGAATTCGGTCTGGGTCGGCTGTCGGGTCGACGGTCAACAGGCGCATCACGCTATAGCGGGCCGCGCGCCACTTCCGCTCACGACGCTGTACCACTTCGGCGGCGAGCTCGCTGGTGGCTTCGCCGTCGATCCAGGCCAGCAGGGTGGTCAGTGGCTTCCAGTCGAGGCGTTCCTTGGCCCTGGCTGCTTCCCAGAACCCATCCAGGATCGACGTAACATACTCCGGTGGTAGCTCGATGAAGGCGGCGGCGTCCGTCGACCACCGGGTGGCCTCACGCGCCACCGCAGCCGCGAGCGCGGGCCTGATCGCCGACCGGTCGAGCTCCCGCCGGTCTTGCGGTGGCTGCCACTCGTGCAGCAGTTGGGCCAGCGCGTCGGCCGTCAGCTGCTGCAGTTCGGCGGCCTCGATGACACCCTCGCCACCCCACACCGTGAACGCTGCAGGCGGGGGTACTGACCGGTCCGGGGCGGGACCGTACTGTGCGACGAGCGTCTCGTAGTGGGCGCGGCGGTCGCCGTGCAGCAGCGGTTCGAGAGCGGCGAACCGGTCGCGGCGCCACTGGTCGATTCGTTGGCGTAGAAGGTCCTCGGCCTCGACGGCGCCTACGCCTTCGCGGCGGATGCGCTGCTCCCACACCGTCGTGTCGGGTTGTTCGTCGAAGAAGTCGAGCAGGCTGCGGACTTTGGGCGGCTCTAGCCAGGCGTGTCCGGCGGCGGCGAGCAGAAGGTACTCCCGCTCGACGGCGTGGTCGACGGCCAGCGCCGGGTCCAGCAGACACTCCGCGACCAGGTCAGGCGCGTCGTAACCACGAAGGCGTAGTAGGTGCAGCCGGATCCGGCGCAGCACGTCTGGCCCGCCGACAGCAAGCGCAAGCGCGGTGTCCCGGACCGATAGGATGCTGTCGTCGTGCAACGCGGTGCCGATCTCGATGAGGACATCGACGAGGGCGTTGGAAACGTTTGTGTCACTGCGACGTTCGCGCAGCGGTTCGATCGCCGGGCGCCAGATCCGGGAACGCCCCTTCGCAGGGCTTGTGACAGCCCTGTTGAGCTCGTCGACCAGCAGCGCCAGCACCGGCCGGCCGACGATACGGGCCACCGGCGGCACGGACTCTCGCAGTACCTGGACGTAGTCGTAGCTGCGTCCACTGGTCGCGCCCGGGTTCGAAAACCCGCCGAGTACCGCGCGGAGCAGGTCCATTCCTGCGGCTGGGTGACCGCCTTCGACCAGGTGCACGGCCAGCTCACCGATCTGATCTGCGGCGATGACACCGTACGGTCCGGGAATCGCCGCTACGAGTTTCGGCGCCAGCGTCGCGGCCTCGTCCGGCGGGATGGCCAGGGCCAGCCGGGTTAGGTCCCACACGACACGGCTGTTCTCGGTCGGTGCCATCTCCAGGACTGCTCGTACTACGTCGCCGGGCACGTCGGCCGCTACCCGCGCCAGGTAGTCCGACTCCGGCCAGGCCGGGACTTCCACGCTGCCGTCCGTGGGATCGAGTCGCGGCTCAGGCGGGAACTTGAAGAATCCCTCCTCGGTCAGCGGGCCGATCCAGGCTGCGGCAGCCCGGCTGAAGAACCGCTGGCGGGTGACTGGGTTCGATGGAAGCCGCTGCCGCAGCTCCTTGGCCAGCTCAATGGTTGGCTCGCTGCCGAGCAGCGCGTCGAGCCGGTCGAAGACACGGACGTATTGTTCCTCGAACCGACCCAGCACGAGTTCGAACAGGTCCTCGAAGCGGGCGAAGTAGTTCCGGAACTCGCGGTCGAGCGGACGGGCACGTTCCAGGGCGTGTCGGTGGGCACGACCCGCGAGGTTCGTCGGTGAGTCGCGCTCGGCCTGTTCTAGCCAGAACACCGCAACGGGATGGTCGGTCGGCAGGTCCAGCGCCGCGCACACGGCGGTGATGCTTTGCAGATGTCCCCGTTTCTCCTCTTGCTGTTTCCGCTTTTTGCCGCGCTTGTCTGGACTGGGGGTGTTCGGGAACGTTCGGGGTTCAAGGATGTAGCGCAGGGCACTGTCAGCCTCCCGCAGGGCGTGGCTGATCAGGTGCGTGGCGCTACGGTGGGAGGGCGACTCCACCAACATCTCGCACGCGTCACGAAAGAAGTCCGCCGGACCGGACCCTACGAGACGCGAAAGCTGTGCCACGATCCGCGCTTGGCGTGGCGACAAGGAGCGAGCGCCGTTACCGTCCTGAACGTCGAGCATCGACAACCTGATCGCTCCCCTGCTATTCCCTGCTATCCGGTGCGACGCCCAATGTGGACGCGCCTGATGCTGGCTCGCGGCCCTGACTCGAAGTGAGCTCCGTGCCGGTTCCCGATGTGGCCGCCCAGCCCGGCTGGTGGCGCTTCGGCCAGCTTTACGGTCCCGCCTGATCAACGTGTGGCAACGTTCGCTGCAGTTGCAGCACCTGGTCCCGAGCTTCCTCGATCGACACCGGCCGCCGCCACGCCGTTCTGTGCTGTGCAACGAACGCATCGACGGGAGCGTGCGGCGCCGCGTACAGGAACCTGTAGGCGTTCACCAGTTGCCCCACGTTGAGCTGCTCGACCTGCGCTGTGTCGATATCGACATAGCCCTCGTTCCCGATCGAAAGCCGGGCCGCCAGGTGCGGCGTGAGCGGCATGAGGATCTCCTCAGCGTCGATCAGACCGAGCCCACCGGCGAGACCATGCCGGGTTCGACCGGCCGCAGCGAGCACCGTTGGCGCATCGCTGATATAGAGCTCCGATGGTGTCCGCAGCACTTCCACCGAGGCGGACGTGAGCCAGGCCCGCATTCGACCGTAGTTCTGCTCGACTCGCGAGCGAAAGGCCCACCCGTCCAAGAACTCGTCGATGCTCCCACGCGCGAGGTTATCGAAGGCGGCCTCCAACGCCCACCCGTCCACGGCGTGAAGGCCAGTGACGGCGAGGAAGTGCTCCCGGAGGCGGTCACCCGCGGTGGCGATCACCGCGCTGCGCAGCCGGTGCCAGGTGTTGGCTATGGCGTTGTAGTGGAGCAGCAGGGTATGCGTGCTGCGGATGAAGTGCAGAGCCACTGCGTCCCTAAGAACGAGTTGGTGCTCGGGGCTTGAGAACAGTCACTGGCCGCACTGCTGCCGCTCGTCTACGCGGTCAAGCACATCGCCGCGTACGGCATCGACGCGCACGCCGTCGCCGCACTCCCCGCGATCCTGGCCGCGATCGCGTTCGTCCGCCGGCAGCGGCGACTTCCGGCCCCGCTGCTGGACATGACGCTGTTCCGCAGCCGGGCCTTCTCTGCCGCGCTGGCGGTGCTGCTGATCGGCCTGGTCGGCGTCGGCGGAGCCATGTTCCTCGTCACGCAGTACCTGCAACTCGTCGACGGGCTCTCCCCCGCCGTCGCCGGCCTGTGGATGGGGCCACCCGCGCTGGCGATGTTCGCCGCCGCGATCGGTGCGCCGATCCTGGCCAGGCGGGTACGACCCGGCACCGTCATGGCCGCCACCCTCGGCGTCTCGCTGGCCGGATACGGACTCCTCGCCACCGCCGGCACCGACAGCAGAATCGCCGTCGTGACCGGGTTCGCCTTCGTCTACCTCGGCCTCGGCGCCATCGCGGCACTGGGCACCGACATCGTCGTCGGTGCCGCACCACCGGCGAACTCAGGCTCCGCGGCGGCCATGTCCAAAACCGTCCAGGAACTCGGCATCGCCGTCGGCGTGGCGGTGCTCGGCAGTCTCACCACCGCGGTCTACCGCGCCCGGGTCGACGTACCGCCTGGCACGGCCCCGGACGTCGCCGGGGCGGTGACGGACAGTCTGGCCGGCGCCCTGTCCGTCGCCGACCAGGTGCCCGCGGCGACCATCGCGCAGGCGCAGGCCGCGTTCACCGGTGGGCTGAACTCCGCCGCCCTCGTCGCCGGTCTGGCCATCGCCGTGGTCACCATCGTGTCCGCCGTCGTGCTGCGGCACATCCGCCCCATCGGCGAGCAGTAGCGGTGGGTAGCCTGAATGCCCGGGAGGGAGCATGGGCGACGAGGGATCCACCACGGACGGGCGCCGGGCCAGGGGCCAGAAGCGCCGGGCCGACATCATCGACGCGACCCTGACCGTGGTGCAGCGCGACGGCGCCGCCGGAGTGACCCACCGTACGGTCGCCCGGGAAGCCGGCATCCCCACGAGCCTGACCACCTACTACTTCGCCAGCCTCGACGACCTGCTGGTGGCGGCGCTGACCAGCGTGGCCGACGCGTACACCGAACGCATCCGGCACATCATCGACCACGACGGCGACAAGCTGCGCGGACTGGCCGAACTCATCGCCGAGACCGCCGGCCCGGGGCGGGAGCGCGCCCTCGCCGAACGGGAGCTGTCCACGCTGGCGGCGAGGCGACCGGCCCTGCGGCCGGCGGCCCGCCGGTGGCGGGACAACGTCGCCGAGCTGGCGAGGACCCGTACCAGTGATCCCGAGGCCGCGGAGGCACTCGTCGCGGTCGCCGACGGCCTGTGTGCCGCCATCCTGCTCGGCGACGACAAAGCCGATGCCGGCCACATCCACGCCCTGCTGATCCGGACCCTGGACGGCGCCCGACGCGCAACCTGACCGGCCGGCCGGCTCAGAAGAGGGTCAGCGGCTCGACCGGGATCGGCTCCGGCAGCGGCTCCAGTTCGGGCACCCGCGCCCGTACGTCGTCGTGGAAGCGGCGGGCCAGCACCGGCGCGTCGACGTTGTCCGGAGTGTGGACGAACATCGTCGGCGAGCGACCCTCGCGCAGCCATCCGGCGACAATGTCGATCCAGCGCTGCCAGCCCTCGACCGTCCGCGCGGAGTCGTCGCGGCCGATATACCGCACGATCGGCCGGTCGGTCAGCGCGGCGGTCCGCAGCGGCATTCTCGGTTTCCGGGTCCACGCCTCCCGCTCCGCGTCGGTGGTCGGCGGGCTCTGGAAGAACGCGGTGGTGTCGAACGGAACCCATTCGGCGGCTGCTGCGGTGAGCACTTCTTCGAGTGCGGCTATCGAGTGGAAATCGTCGAAGAACGCCGGGTGGCGGACCTCGACCGCATACCGGTGCGACGCCGGAAGCCGGCGCAGAAAGCGGCCGAGAGCGGGCACGTCGGCGGGGCCGAACGACCCCGGCAACTGGATCCAGAGGGCGTCGGCGCGCGGGCCGAGCGGCTCGATCGCGTGCAGGAACTCCCGGAGCGGCTCCTCGACATCACCGAGTCGGCGTTCGTGCGTGATCACCTTCGGTAGTTTGACGACGAACCGGAAGTCGGGGCCGGTCTGCCGCGCCCATGAGGCCACCGTCTCCCGGGTCGGGGTGGCATAGAACGTCGTGTTGCCCTCGACGGCGTTGCACCAGCCCGCATAGTGCCGCAGGCGCTCGTGCGACGGAAGCGGATGCGCCACCAGGCGCCCCTGCCACGACTTGTGGGTCCACATCGCACAGCCGACGTACAGACGCACTATCCCACTTCCTTCCGTGTGTGCCCCGCTTTCCTCACCCACCGTATACGTGCGGGCCTGAGGCGACAGATCGGTGCGGCCCCGGTCGCCTTAATCTCGTTGCCGCCCCTTGCGGACGGCGATTAGCGTCATGGACGCACCTCCTGTGCGAAGACCGGGGCTACTTCTTTTTGGTAAAGACCCGTCGCCTCGGTCGTTCAGTTCTCGGAGGGGCACGTACGGGGCGCGCTGGCGGCCAGCCTGTGCGCAGGGTGGGGTTACTTCCACTTGTAATGGGGATGTTGCGAGTTCGAGTCTCGTCGGCGGCTTCGGGCTGCCGTAGCTCAACTGGGTAGAGCGCCTAATGTCACCTCGCCCGCTTGGTTCTCGGCTGGCTCCCAGTGCGTCCCGTACAACGCCTCTCCCGCCCGAAGAGAAGGGGCGTTATCTATGGCGAAGTTCAACACCGCCGCCGCCCGTACCGCGGTCGGCCGGGGCCCGATCACCGCTTCGGTGACCGCCAACATCCGTACCCACGAGGGCGCTCCCGGCCACAGCCGTGACCTGAAGTCCGAACTCTTCCTGCTCGCGGTGGCAAACTTCGTCGGCGAGGACACCTTCTACGAGCAGGCCGGCGACCGGGACAACCGGTACGCCACCCTCGTCCGCCAGGTCGCCGTCACCGACGTCGAGTGGCTGACCAACTTCGTCCGCTGGCTGCGCCGCGACGCGAACATGCGGTCGGCGCCGCTCGTCGCCGCAGCCGAGGCGGTCAAGGCCCGGCTCGACGCCGGCCTGCACGGCGCCAACCGGCCCCTGGTCGACGCCGCCCTCAACCGGGCCGACGAGCCCGGCGAGTTCCTGGCCTACTGGCGGTCCCGGTTCGGCCGCCGGGTGCCGGGTCCGGTCAAGAACGGCCTCGCCGACGCCGTACGGCGCCTGTACAACCAGCGGTCAATGTTGAAGTACGACACCGACAGCAAGGGCTACCGGTTCGCCGACGTCATCGACACCGTCCACCCCACCCCGGCCGCGCCGTGGCAGTCGGCGCTGTTCCGGCACGCCCTCGACCGGCGCCACGACCACGTCGACGCCATCCCCGACGAGCTGGCGGTCATCCGCCGGCGGGCCGACCTGTGGGCGCTGCCGGTCGAGCAGCGTCGGGCCGTACTCGACGACCCGCAGCGACTCGCCGACGCCGGCATGACGTGGGAGGCGCTCGCGGGCTGGCTCGACGGACCCATGGACCGGCGGGCGTGGGAGGCGATGATTCCGTCGATGGGTGTCATGGCGCTGAGTCGCAACCTGCGGAACTTCGACGAGGCCGGCGTCAGCGACGAGGTGGCGGCACGGATCGCCGCCCGGTTCGCCGACCCCGCCGAGGTCGCCCGCTCGCGGATGTTCCCGTTCCGGTGGCTGTCCGCGTACGAGCAGGCGCCGTCGCTGCGGTGGGGACACGCCCTCGACCAGGCGCTCCAGGCGTCGCTGGCCAACCTGCCGGCGCTACCCGGCCGCTCGCTGGTGCTCGTCGACACGTCGGCCTCGATGACCAGCCGGGCGTTCTCGGCGAAGTCGACGATGACCCCGCTGAAGGCCGCCGCCGTGTTCGGGGTGGCGCTGGCTGCCAAGGGCGAGCAGGTGCACCTGTACGGCTTCGCCGACGGCGTGTTCCGGCACGAGGTCCGCAAGGGCGCGTCGGTGCTCCGCGAGGTCGACGCGTTCTGCCGCCGGGTCGGCGAGGTCGGTCACGGTACGCAGATCGCCGCCTCGCTGCAGGCCACGTACAAGCGGCACGACCGGGTGTTCCTGATCTCGGACATGCAGACAATGGACGGCACCTACGGCCAGGGTGTGGGTGAGCAGGTCCCGGCGACCGTGCCGCTGTACGGGTTCAACCTGAACGGATACAGGGCGGCGGCGTTCGCGGCCGGCAGCCCGAACCGGCTCGAGTTCGGTGGCCTGACCGACGCGACGTTCCGCATGATCCCGCTGATCGAGGCCGGCCGGGACGAGTCCTGGCCCTGGCTGGCGCGATAGCCGAGGTGGCGCCCTCCCGGGAGGGCGCCACCTCGCCTGCGGTCAGGCTGCCCGCCACCGGAGTTTCGGATCCTCCGCCGTTCTCTTGCACTGCATGAGCTTGCCGGTCTTGGTCTTCCCCATCGCGCCGGCCGTCTTGCAGAACGCGCCGGGATGGACGCCCTGCTGGACACTGTCGGTCGGCTTGGTCGTACGGGGTGCGGCGGTCGTCCGCTTCGGCTGTGCGGTGGTCCGCTTCGGCTGCGGCGTCGTCTTCGTCGGCCGTGGCGTGGTCTGGGTCGGCCGGGGTGTCGTCTTCACCTGGCCGGCTGCCGTGGTCGGTGCGGCCGTCGTCGGAGTGGCGCCGGCCGGGGCGGACGTGCCGTCCGTCGGGGTGGAGGAAGCGGCATCCGCCGCTGTCGGGGAGTCGGCCGGAGCCGCCGGTGCGCCGGTGCTGGCCGAAGCGAGCGGTTTCGGATCGTCGCCGGAATCGAGTGCGGCGCCGACCGCTCCGATACCGCAGCAACTGATCAGAAGGACGCCGAAGGTGATGCCGATGATGCCGGCGACGCCGAGCCGCCTCCGGCGCGGCGGTGGGCTTCCGTACATCGCGGGCTGAACGGGCGGCATGGGCTGGGTGTGGTGGGGGTACGGGGGCCGCTGCTGCCCCCACGGCTGGTTCGTCATCAGTGGCTACGGCGCGGGACCGACCGACGGTGGCCGGCTGAGAGCGCCGCTCCCCCTTTCTTGAAGACGTGCGGAACCGCGGGCGCGGCCGAATCCTCTGGTCCAGATAGGAGCGGCCGCCCGCCGAAGTGTGTCGTGGCGATGACGAGTTCGTTACCGGCCGGGCGGCTGATGTCATTGGTTTGATCGGCGACTCAGCGTCCGCTTACCGGCGGGTACGTCGGAAACACGATCGAGCAGACACGAAAGGGACCGGAACGGGGCCACGGAAATCACCCGCGACCTCTACCCTGCGCCGGCGGAAACCAGACGCGCCGGCTGGGCTGACATCGCCGTTGCCAACTGACCATGGCTGCTGGAACGCATACCCGCATCGAAGGACAACTGCGGCTCCGTCGCGCGGACCAGTCGATGTGGAGCTTCGGCCGGTTGCCTTCCTCCGGAAGCCCACTAGCCTCGACCCGCAACGGACGGCGTTGGGATGGAATCGAAATGCAACGAGGTCACTGGCGAGAGGACAACGGGGCACAGGTACCCCGAACCGAGGCATGGAACATCTGGGCCGACCATGCCTACCCGCTACTGGCGAAGGTGGCCGGCACCTACCAAGGCTTGATCGTGTACGGCGATCTCGCGGAAGAAGTCCAGCGGGCATCCGGCATCCGCACT
Organism: Polymorphospora sp. NPDC051019; assembly: GCF_040683055.1. Classification (NCBI taxonomy): domain Bacteria; kingdom Bacillati; phylum Actinomycetota; class Actinomycetes; order Micromonosporales; family Micromonosporaceae; genus Polymorphospora; species Polymorphospora sp. NPDC051019. The sequence continues at coordinate 160,892 of NZ_JBFBCH010000004.1, forward strand.
TCGGCCCCCTTCCGCCACTGGATCGGCAAAGTCCTCTACCTCGTCGTACTGGAAGGGCACCGGCCGCGAACCGCCACTTACGGCTCTGGTGGTCCACCGCCACGACGGCATGGTCGGCGAGGGCTTCAAGTCCGTGCTCGAAGTTGCCGGCGAGCCCCCGATCGTGAACGACCTCGAGCGCGAGTATCACGCCGCCGCTGCCCGTCTCGACTGCTACCGGCACTTCGGCGCCGTGCTACCTCCTGATGGCGGCTCGTCGGCGCTTGCGCCCGCATTGCAGGAACGTGTCAACCGGCGGCGCACTCCAGCTCCGGCGGCTCGCCCGTCGTGCCCGAACTGCTTCGTGCAACTTCCCCTGACGGGTGTCTGCGACTCCTGCAGTTGACCGCCTGCCGGAACCGATTGTGCGCGTCGAGCGGCAATGCGCCGAAAGACCGACCCGAGGGGTTAACGGAGCAGGCGGTTACGGGTCGCCGCCAAGGTCTCGCTTCCCACGCCCACCGTGGCCAGATAGTCCGCGATCCCGCCGTAGCGACGATCGAGGTGCGCCAGCGTCTCACGCATCGTGCCCTCGAGGCACGAGTCCGATCGGGCGTAGTCCCGGGCTGTCACGGCAGCGTCCACCCCTGCCGCCGTCAGCAGCAGCGCCACCAGCACCCCGGTCCGATCCTTACCGGCCGGCAATGCACGAGAACACCGCCAGGCGGCGCTTCGGCCACAGCCCGGAAGGCAGCGCCGATCCGCTCCTGATTGTGGTCGAGTATCGGGCCGTACGAGTCCGGCGGCGGGGTGTAGGTCAGTACATCGTTCAGCAGCGGCATATGCCGGTAGATCTCGTCTTCGGCAAACGGGCTGGGGTGCGTTTGGCACTCCTTCGCCCAACAGGTCCACTATGCGACTTACCGTGTGACTGCCACGAATTGCCCGGATTGCCGCCGGGGTGGGCTGGCTGTGACAACCTGAGCGGAGCAGGGCACCGGCTTGGATCTCGCCGCCATCAACGGTGGGAAGACCGCCAAGATCACGGAAGTTGCTGAATTCCGACCAGTCCAGCGCCACGCCGTGATCTCCCCGTCCCAAGAACCACTTACCGTCGGCAAGGGCGTCGCTCTGCCCCATGACCAATCGATCATGCCAAGCGCCCTGTGGTTTTGTGACGTGCCCCGGCAGGATTCGAACCTGCGGCACACGGTTACTGAAAGTAGCGATTCAGATCGAATCATTGACTGTTAAAAATTAGCACAGAGCTGGACAGAAACGCCGATACAATCATCGTTTCTTGCCACTGCCCGTCATCCACGGAGGTGAGTTTTTGGGGGCAAACGGGGGCGCCGCCAGCACGTTGCCAGGGATCGACCGCACCCCGCTCAGCGTTCGGACACCATCGGCACGAGAACGGCGTGCGCCTGCCCCATCGCGGCCCGCCTACCGTCGGCAGGGTTCGCGTCAGTGGATTGATCAATACCGTAACCCACACGAAGCGATGCCAGCAGTGGCAGTCGTCCTTGACGCTGGATCGGCTGGGCAACTGCCTTGAACACAAACGTTGGCCGGGTTGGGTGACGCGCCGGGCGCGGGTCCACGGGGCGGACCCGGCGTGGGGCAAGGCTGTCGGGGTGGCAGAACCTGTTCGAATACGCCGATTAAGTGATCAAGAAGGCCAGAAGCTGCAAGGCCTGGTCCGTCGCGGGACCGGGTCAACGGTCCGGCTGCGCCGGGCGATGGTCGTACTGGCCTCGGCGGCGGCAACAGCGTGCCGGTGATCGCCCGCCTGGTCTAGGCCGACGAGGACTCCGTGCGGCAGGTCATACACCGGTCGCTGATACTCGCGAGTGCTATGCCGGGTCAGCCGTGGCGATGGCTTTAAGTGCGTCCACGAAGCCGATCGGTTCCAGCCCGAGTAGCCGCAACACATAGGGCGGGAGAAGGGCGAAAAACAGGTGGTAGAGCCCGTCGGGTTCAACACTCTGCAACCACGTCAACTGCCGTGCTTGCCAAAGCAGCATCACTGCGGTGCAGGCCGTCCCGTGCGGCGTGGGCTTTTCGTGAACGGCGCTCTGGATCTCCATGCGCATGACGCCGACGGCCGTCGCGATCATCCATTGCAGGACAGCGTCGCCCAGCGTGCCGGTCGCGAGTTCGACCTCGACCTCCTCGCAGAGGTTGAGCGCCCAACCGCGGCGTTCGACGGCTGCCATCCAACCGGCACGCAGCCGCTCCAGCGTCGACTCCTCGACGACACGGCGTAGCTCGGCTCGGACGTCTCCGGTCGGCAAGAGCGTGTTCCCGGCATCGTCGGCCAGCTCGGTGGCCTGTACCCCGTCGGAAACTCGAGCATCGAGGCGCCTGGCACGGCCGCGCCGGCAGGGCTCATCGACCGCACGAGCGCGGCCATGCCGGTTCCGTTCAGTTCGCAGCCGTCGAGTGCCACGGTCGTGGACATCAGCTGGAAGTCGGCCGGGGTGAAAGGCTCAGCGAGCCCGAGTCCTTTGTCGAAGGGCAGCAGCTCGGCGGGCGCGAAGGAGATCCCGGCGGCCTCGATTCGAGCGTCGATGCGGCGCATCCGCCGGGGAATCAGCGTGGTCGTGTCCCGGCCCGGAAGTCGCACCGCCGCGTCCTGCGCCAGATCACCGGCGTCCTCACCGCCCGCGACGGGATCCGGCAAGGCCAGGGCGACAGCGGAGAGGAAGGCGGCTCGGACGGTCGGCTCAGGCACCGCGTGCCCGTCGCCGAACGCACGCAGCGCTACGTCGTAAGTGCGCTGGCCCCGGCAAGCGTGGGAGCCGAGCCAGGTGACCAAGTCGGCCGCTCCGGGCGCGGGCTGCGAGGAACTCCCGCCGAAGCCCTGCCTTATGAGCGTGTTCGCGGGAAGCAGACCCACGCGACGCCAGTGCTCGAGCTGCGTATCGGTCACGACGACTTCCTGATTCCGAGCGTAGTCGATCAACGCCTGGTCTGCAGGGCTTGGCGGCTTCCGGGGCACGCCGTCGAAGATACGCGGCTGAGTGCACACAGCCCCGCAAACTCATCCGGTTTAGGGACCGGCGGCGGTGTTCTCCTGATCGTGCCGCGGCCACCAGGGTCGCGGTGATCCCGGACGAAGGAGAGCCCGAACCATGTCTCGCCGCGAAACGCCAACCCGCAGGAAGCCGCCCCGCCGGCGTCTGCCTTCTGCTACCCCGAGCACGCACCGGGCCGCAGGCCGCCGAACTACGGTCACCGGCGGCCTTGCCCTCGTGGCGGCCCTGGCCGGTCTACTCGCCGCTCACAGCTCGTCGTGGGCCACCGGCCTCGACATGGCGCTGACCGTCGCCGCCGCCTGCGCCGCGTTCGCCGCGCGCCCGCCCCGCTAACCTCGGTCTTTCATTTGGGCGGCTGTTCATAGCTGCTGTTCGATGAGGTTGGTTCGGGATTCGCGTGCCAGTTCGTTGGCATGCTGACGGCCGGCGCTGGGCCGGGTTCCTCCGTGCTGCTTGTCGGGGCGTGGGGCTGCGGGGTCAGCCGGCGGGTCGCGGCAGGACGGCGAGGTACGGGTCGCCGACTCCTTCTCCGAATGGCAGATCACCATCGTCGCGTCGATGTCCAGGACTAGACCGTCGACCTGCCGGCCGGCCGCCTTCACCACTGGCAGGTCACCGCGCGCGTCGGCGTGCTGAGCCCAGGCGACCTCGCGGGCTCGGGCCCGCGCGGCACGCAGTTCGGCCTGCATCGGCTCGTCCAGTTGGGACAACAGCCGCCATGCGGTCGGGCCGGAGGCCACCGGGCCGAACAGGGCGGACTGGTCACGCAGCACCGCCAGATCGGCGATCGCCTCACCACGTCGGCGAGCATCGCCGCCAGATCCACGGCGGTGCGGCCGGGGTCGTGGCCGCCGCGCCGTTGCCGCAACGTCGCCAACGCGGAGCTGAACGCGCTGGTCAACCCTGTTACATCGGCCAGGTCAGCGAGCAGGCGGGCGCCGACGTGCCCGACTACGCCCCGCCCGCCACCGGTCACCCTGATCTTCGGACGTGTTGCGGTAGCCTGCACCCAGCAAGTGTCTTCCGTGACAGGAACATCGGACCCTCAGCAAGTCCTATCTTGCCTGATCAGAAGGCACGTCTTTGCTTTCAGACCACCCCTTGGACAGCCCTTAACAAGGGCCGAGGCTAATGAACGAGCGCATCGAAACGGCCCTACACGGATGACGAGCGCGCCGCGGCGGTCGTCTTGAAGATGCCGCTGCCGGCTCCTGGAAGGTTGGTGATCGGAGCGGTGACTAGCATCGTTCGCTCCTTCCCAAAAGAGAAGGAGCGAACGCGGGTCGTTATGGCTGCCTGACGAGGCCGCGGATCTTCATGCCATTGTCGGAGTTCGGTTTGTTGATCGCCTCGTAGACCTTGTGGCCTGAGTCGCGGGCACCACCAGCCCAGCTGACACCTTTGCCAGTCTCCTTGGCTGCGATACCGCCCCAAAACGCCGACTCGCGTTCCCATCGGATGTAGGACAGGAGAGTATCCAGATCCTTGTCATCTGTGAACTTGTCCATCGTGCACCAAGACATGGATCGGTGCACCGTGGCCCCCAGACCTGCCAAGACTGCGGGCGAGGTGATCGCGGACTTAGCGTGGAACTGGTCCGCATACTCCTTGAGGAGGGCACCGAGCCGTTCGACGGTCTCCTGCTTCACCGCCTTCATATCGGTACCCTCGGGGAGGTCATCAGGCTCGACGTCGCCTGACGCAGCGTGGATGCCGGCCTTACCGAGGATCGTGGTTACAACCAGGGTTCGGAGTCCAGAGAGGGTCATCCACTCACGAGACTTCGGCCCTACCTGCCGCTTGCCAGTCAAGATCAGGTCGCCGAGAGCGGTGTCTTCCCCGTCCACGGTGACCGTGGCCGAGTCGACCAAGGTCTGGGCCACGCTGGTGGCGAAGTCGCGCATGTCCATGGACAGCGCGAGCGACTTGTCGACCGGGACGCCCTTCAGGTTGCGGTCATGGAAGATCTGCCGCGCAGAGAGCGTGGAGATGCCATGGTAGATCTCGAAGGCGATCGACGCACCGTCGAAGTCAAAGTCTTTAAGCCCGAATAAGGCCGGGTTCTTCTTGATCCGATGGAGCGCAGTGATCTGGGTCTCGCCGTCGATAGCAATCAGCCCGTCCCGGATCGGGAGGAAGGCCTTGCCATCGGGCTGAATGTCCAGGGGACGTTGGCACCACAGTGTGACAGGAGGGATTGACCAGGCATCGCCGTACCCTCCGATCAGGCCTTCCGCGATGTAGTCAGCGTAGCTGTTGATGTTCTTGGATTTAGGGCTTGCTGCCGTGCCAATGACACGCTGGACCTCGGCGCGCATACGGGCGTATCCGTCCGGCTCCTGCCGCGCCTTTGCGTCGCGAGCGGCTTCCTGCTCAACCTTCACTGGATCGTTAACCATGTGCAGGAGGTTCTCCATGTCGACTATGCCGATGGCGACGTGGTCCCGGACCCGCATGAGCATGATGGGGAAGCCTGTCGTAACGGGCTTGAGGATGTCGTTGGACACGCGGAACCTTCCGAGGCAGGCGGCATGAGCAAGCAAAAAGCCACAGTAGACACTGACCGCGGTTGCGTCAAACATCAAAAGAGATTGACCTCAGCACTGCACAGTGGAGCCTGCGGGACAAATCGAGGCCGGATGGATCATCTAGGGAGGCTTCCTGCCGGCACTTACTAGAGCCGCCGTGCGAGAGAGTATGTGCGTAGCTTTGACCGACCTGCGGTTATGTGTACGGGGATGGGCAGCTTGGAACTGCTGCCTTCGTCAAAAATGTGATGCTTTCGGATGAAAGAGAAGGCTGGGCTCGGTCTTCATCCCAGGTCGATGCCTGCTGGATCCAGGCGCTCCCTGTCGTGATGTGACCAGACCTGGTGCCACTGCGAACGGAGGTTGATCACGGGCTGAGTGCGAGAGGCCGTGGTTGGTGCTGCGACCTCTTCGCTTCTACGCCCTGTGGCCTGCACCAGCGATCGCCCAAAAGGGCTCAAGATCATTGAACGCATTTTGCACGGACGGCTGCAACCGGCGGCTGCGGGTGGCATCCGGCTACTCAGGCTGGCCGATCGACCCTGTGACGTATCCGCAGGTCAGGAAACGTTCTTTGCTGATCTTCGAGGTGCCCCCGGCAGGATTCGAACCTGCGACACACGGTTACCAACCGTCACTCCGCCGAGCTTGTCATCGCTAGTCAGGTTATGGCGTTGAGCTGTGCAAACGCCGTCTAGCGTTGATCGGGGCTTGTCACTGGTAGTCAACTCTTGGGAAGGGTTTTCGGGGGGTAAACGGGGGCACCTTGCACGGTGCCATCAGCCAACGGATGCTGGCGCAGGTTGGTGCCCTGGGAGAGGCAGCAAGGGGCGAGCGCGCCGACGGCCAGGGCGAGCACGGGTAAATCGTCCCGTCTGCGATGGCGAACTACCACGGTCAGCAGCAGAAGAAAAAGAGGGCGCCGGCTGGGCCAGATCCCAACCTTCCTGATCGGAGCAGGCGACGACCCGCCGGTCGGCGGACAGCGTACGCGGCCCGGGTGCCTGCGGTGGCCGACGGCGTTCGTGCCCGATACGTGCGCATCCAACTCGCCATCGCTCACCCTGGCCAGCTCGCGCACGCCTCGCTCAGCCATCTTGGGATCATGGGCGCCGCTCACCTGGACCAGGGTAGACCGGCGGTAATACGACCAGGCCGTCCCGTCGTGATGTTGGTTGCCTTGCCCTGCGGTCGGCGTACCCTGGACAGCAGTGAAGGGACCGGCATTCCTCAGCCGGAACCGTGGGGGCGAGTACCTCCGGCAGATCCCGTCGGACACCTCACACGCGGCGTTCATTGGGCAGCCCGGACGACGCGGGCGAGGCGCCGACGTAGCCCAGGGATCATCCCAGTCGCGTGGGCGGCCTGGGCGCGTGGTCCCGTGACGTCAACGGGACACCGAGCCGACGAGTAGGAACCGTCATGGCCCGACACACACCAATGGACTGCGAGGCCGCCGATCGCATCTGCGCGGCGGCCGACCGCGACCCGACGTTGCCGACCGCGACCAGCGGCTGGGATGATCGGGCGTGCGAAGCGGCGGATCGCAACGAACCGCGAGATCCGTACGACTACGACGACTACGGCATCGAGTAGCCCACCGGTGCCAGCAGCGATCGCCTACGCGGGCGTGACTGGCAGGGAGATGTCGTCGACCCAGGTCAGTGTCGGTGGCCCGCCTGGACCATCGGTGGGCGGGCGGCCGTCCCCACATGATCACGCCATCCCTGGCTGGCCGATTTGCTTCGCTTCCGCGCCGTCTCGCTCTTCGTGACCGGGGTCGTAAGCACCTATTGTGCGGCGGTCGTCATCTGGGCAAGGTGCTGTGGCATCTGGTGGTGACCGTCAGGGTTCGGACGTGCGGTGGCGTTGAACGGCGGCTGGTTGTGTAGCCATAGCAGGCCGGCGAGGTTGGTCGGCATCGTCCACTGGGTAGGCCGTGCCGGGTTGACCGTCTTGGTACCGATGTATGTGTCTCCGACGTTGAAATGGAAGCCGATCGTGGAGGCACCGGCGAGTAGGTCGTCGAGATCTGCCAGGTCGACGCTTGTGAAGCGGTGCGATCCGACGGCGATGACCAGGGGCACGTTGTGATGGTTGGCGACGTCTGCGTACTTGCTGACCTTCTCGTCGACGGCTTTGGCTAGCCGACTGGCGTCGACTGGTCCAGCGACACCGCTTGGTGCGGCGAACTGCGCGCGGATCCCGTTCGCTGACTGTAGGGGTCGTCCGAACCTGTCAGCGAGCACGACAAGGGTGTAGCCGTGTGCGTGGATCTTCGCGGTGCCGGGTCCGTCCAGCAGTCGGGCGCGGACTTCGCGGGCAATCTTCTTGGCGGTTCCTGCGTCGGGTGGCTTCGGCGCGAGATGCCGGGTGCTCTGGAGTACGAGCACGACGCCAACGGGGATCTCCGCTATGCGCCTTTCGAGCGCTTTCCACGCGCGGATGCGCCCGAAGGTTTCCTTGGCAGGCTGGTCGGTATGGACCTCGACGAGGAAGGCCAGCTCTCCGCTGGGGGTGTGCGCGGTCCAGTCGGGGGTCAGGCCGCCGTGGTCGTGTTCATACACGGCGGTGTAGCCGGCTGATCGGATCGCGGCGCCGGCCGCCAGCTCGAAGGTGACGGGCCAGAAGTGCTCGTCCAGCCAGAGGCGCCGGGCGAGCGCGTCGGCCTGCGGGCTGGGCAGCAACGCCAGTTGCGCGCCGTACCAGCGCCGCCAGTGCTCGAAGCCGGGGTCGACCGCGATGTCGTAAGTCAGCTGCCGCTGCTCCGGGGTGCGCGCGCCGTGTATCGCCCGGTGTGCTGTCACGAAGTCTGGGCCGAACCGGCCGTGGCCTTCCACAACTCCATCCTCCGTGACGCCGCAACCGGATTCCCGGCCGTAGCACGGGTGTGGCGGTCGAAACTGACTGGTCGAGCATCTGGCCGCTGCCGGATACTCATGCTCATGTTGTCGCAGCAGCCATTTCCTCTTGGGCTCGGCCCCGAGGGATTTCTGCGCCACATGGCTGGCCTGCGGACCGAACCACCGGTCCGGGTTAGACACCAGCATGTGGTCTCGCGGGTGGTACTGCGCCGCTTCGGCGCCGCGAACCACAACGGTGGCCTAGAGGTTCGAGCGGTGGCGCTGAGGTACGGCCGCTCGACGCGCCGTGGGGTTGGTGGCTGCGGCGCCGTCGCTGACTTCGTACCAGTTGCCTCCAGCTCTGCCGAGCGGTTGTGGCAGGAGGTCGAGACCCGCCTCGGCGACGCCATCGACGCGGCCGAAGCTGGGACATTGTTCCACGCTGGGCAGGTCGAGCCGCCCCCGGTGCGGGGCGGTGTATTCCGGTAGGAGAATCGGGGCGCCGGCCAGCACGACGACGGCGATCGGTACGGCGAGGAGGAAGGCCGCTCCCCACCAGAAGTGGGCGACGAGGGCTCCGCCGACGACGGGGCCGGCGGCCATGCCGAGCGCGAACATCGTCGCCCAGACGCCGATCGCTACCGCCCGCTGGCGTACGTCGGCGAACATGTTGCTGATCAGCGACAGCGTGGACGGCATGAGGGTGGCTCCGGCGATTCCCAGCAGTGCACGGGCGATGACGAGCAGGGTGGGGCCGGGGGCGAATGCCGCGAACACCGAGACCGCGCCGAACGCCGCGACGCCGATCATCAGCAGGCGTCGCCGGCCGATCCGGTCGCCGAGGGTGCCCATCGTGATCAGGAACCCGGCGATGAAGAAGCCGTAGGCATCCATGATCCACAGCGTCTGGGTGGCGGAGGGGTGCAGGTCGGCGGCCAGGCTCGGCAGTACGAGGTACAGCACGGTGACGTCCAGCCCGAGCAGGACGGTCGGCAGGGCCAGCAGGCCCAGGCCGGCCCATTCCCGCGCTCCGGCGCATGGTTTCCCGGTCGTGTACATCCGTCCTCCCGCCACAGGCAAACTACTTGCACGATCGTACAACTAGAACGATCGTGCAAGTATCCTCCTGTGGGGAAGGGCGGCTACAGGCGCGCCACCTCGGCGTAGCCGAGCAGGTCGGCGGGGAGCGGCCCGGCCGAGGCGACGGCGCCGAGCACACCGACCGCCGCCGTCAGCGCCGCCCGGTAGAGCAGCGACCCGCAACTGATCCGGGCGACGCCGAGCCCGGCCAGTTCGGTGACCGTCGGCCCGTCCGACGCGATCAGCACGTTGAGCGGGGCGTCGACCGCACCGACCAGGGCCCGGATCGTGTCCGGCGTCCGCAGACCGGGCACGAACACCCCGTCGGCACCCGCCGCCACGTACGCGTCGAGCCGCCGCACCGTCTCGTCGTACGAGCCCCGTCCCAGCCAGTACGTGTCGGTGCGGGCGTTGACGAACAGCCCCGGCGCCACCTCCTTGATCGCGGCGATCTTCGCGACCTGCACGTTCGGCGGGCCGCCGGCATCCTCGACGTTGATTCCGGCGATCCCGTAGCCGGCCAGCGTCGCCGCGACCCCGGCGACCTCCGTCAGGTCGTCGCTGAACCCGGTCTCGATGTCGACCGTGACCGGGCAGGGCAGTGCCGCCAGCAACCGGGCGAGCGCGAGTGTCTCCGCCCGGGTCGCGCCGACCCCGTCCGGCCGCCCGGCTGCGGCCGCCACGCCGAGGCTGGTCGTGCCGACCGCCGGATGACCGGCCGCCGCGAACAGCTTCGCCGACGCGACGTCCCAGGCGTTCGGCAGCAGCAGCGGCGCACCGGGCCGATGCAGTTCGTGGAAGTTCATCCGCGCACCCCTTCCGGCACGCCGGCCGCACCGGCCGGCCGAGGACCCACGCGCCGAGGCTAGAACCGGGACGGTTCGGTGCCGGCCGAAACGTCGTACCCGCAGGATGGGGTGATGACCACGGACCCGCCGCTGGCCGCGCTGGCCGGCCTGCTCGCCGACGCGACCCGGGCGACCTTCTGCCTGGCGCTGCTCGACGGCCGGGCCTGGACCGCCGGCGAACTCGCCCGCCACGCCGGCGTGGCCCCGTCCACGGCGAGCGCGCACCTGACCCTGCTCGTCGACGGCGGGCTACTGTTGCAGGAGCGGCAGGGCCGGCACCGCTACGTATGGCTCGCCGACCCGGCGGCCGCCCAGTTGATCGAGGACCTGGCCGCGTACGCCGCCCCGGCCTTGCCGCCCCGCACCCTCAAGGCGGCGGCCCGCGAGCGGGCCAGTGCGAAGGCCCGCACCTGCTACGACCACCTCGCCGGCCGGCTCGGGGTGGCGGTCACCGACGCGCTGCTCGACGCCGGCTGGTTGCAGCAGCGGACCGGGTTCGCACTGACCGACGCCGGGCTGCGCCAGCTGACCGACCTGGTCGGCGAACTGCCGGCCGGCCGACGCCCGCTGGTCCGGGCCTGCCTCGACCACACCGAGCGTCGGCCGCACCTGGGCGGGGTGGCCGGCGCGGCCCTGTGCCGGCACGTGCTCGACCAGGGCTGGGCGGTACGGATCGGCACCGGCCGGGCGCTGCGGGTCACCGACCCCGGCCGGGTGGCACTGCGCGACCTTTTCGGCGTCGAAGCACCCTGACCGAGAGGTCAGTCGCCGCCGAACCGGGGCCGGGCCCCGTACCACAGGTAGCTCGCGGCGCCGGCGACGAACAGGGCGACGGCGACCGCCCAGGACGCCTCGACGCCGGACGGCTGCACCGGCCAGGCCCAGATTCCGGCCGCCCCGCCGACCTGGCGCGGCACCGCCCCGTAGACCGCGCAGACGTATCCGAATGCCGGCAGCCAGGCCAGCCTGGCCCCGAGCAGCACGGCGGCCCCGGCGACCAGCCCGACACAGCCGAGGGTGTTGCGCAGCAGCGCGTACGCGCCGAACACCTCGGGCGCGTGCAGCCCGGTCAGCGCCAGCGGGGTGCCGATCGCGGCGACGGCCGCCAGCACGTGGCCGGCCCGCCAGTGCCGCCACGGTGCCGGGGTGCCGCGTTCGAGTTCGTCGCCGGCACCGGCGAGGGTCGGGGCGAGCAGCAGCGCGCCGAGCAGCGGGGTGAGGGCGACCACCGGTATCCGGGCGGCCGGCCCGTCGAAGTACGGCCGGCTGATCAGCCAGCTGCCGCCGGCCCAGGCCAGTGCCGTGACGACGACCAGGCCGGCGGCGAACGCCGGGCCGCCGCGGGCCCGCAGGTGCAGCAGGAGCAGCCGGCCGGTCACGGCACCCGCGCCAGTTCGCTCAACCGGGTGGAATCGCAGGCCCGGCTGGCGGCGAGGTAGTCGGCGAACCAGGCCCGCTGCTGCGGCAACGGCCGGGCCAGCAGCCGGTCGACGGGGATGTCGCCGTACGGGGGCTCCTGGTGCAGCCACGCGCGGGCCAGCACGGTCGCGTCGTACGCGCCCTCGTCGCGGCGGCCGTCGTAGCACCCCCAGCGGGCGAGGAAGCTGTCGGTGCTGGCCCGCAGCCAGTCCAGGCGTTCGAGTCCGCCGAGCGCCTTCGACTGGCCGAGCAGGCTGAACCAGATCGTGCCGTCGTCGTCGATCATCGAGTATCCGGGTGGTGCCGTCGCCTCGTCGGCGGCCCGCGCCGGCACGCCCGGGATGCCGTCGATCCGATGCAGCACCGGCTGCAACACCACCGCCACGTCATCGAGCAGGTAGGCGTTCATCCGGGCCACGCACACCTGCGGACCCTCTACAGTGCACACCGGCTCGACCGCCGCCGGATCGGCCGGCAGACGCCGGGGGAGCGGCCCGGTGACGATCGGTACGACGGACGCGGCGGCCAGCGCCCCGCAGACCAGCGCCACCCGGATCCGCCGCGCGGCGACCGCCAGCAGCAGCGCGGTCAGGGCCACGAACCAGGCCGCCTGCCGCAGATGCGTCCCGGCGGGCACCAGCCGCTCCGCGCCCCAACCGGCATGGACCGGCGACAGCCAGGTGACCGTGCCGAGCGGCGCGTAGGTGGCGACGGCGAGCCCGAGATAGGTGGCCAGGCCGGCGATCGGGGCGGCCACCCGCAGCGGCACGAGCCGGCCGACGACGACCCCGAGCGCGCTCGCCGTCCACAGCGCCAGCACACCGACGGCGAGCGTCCACCACCAGTCCCCGCCGGCATAGGTGGCCAGCCGGCCGACCAGCACCGCCGCACCGGCCAGCGCGACGAGCAGGCCGGCGGTGCCGGCGAGCGACACCGCCAGCCAGGCGACCAGCATCGGCTGCCAGGCCGGGCGCGCGGTCGAGGCAAGCAGGTCGCCGATCTGCCGCCGCCGCTCCCGGCCGGCCTGCCAGGCACCGGCCGCCACCATCAGGGCGGCGAGGATCAGCATCGACTGCCGGACCCACGACGCCAGCCCGGCCCAGCGCCCGGCCCAGTCGTCCTGGTGCACGGCGAGCATCCAGACGCTCGCGCCGAACATCACCAGCGCCGCCGCCGGCGCCGTACCGCGCAGCAGTTCGAGCCGCAGCTGCCGCCTCACCGGCGTACCCCCCGGGCGTCGCGCAGCGCGGCGCTGTAGCCGCGCTCGATGGGCGAGTCGCCGCTGCCGGGGTCGGTGCCGAGCGCGGCGAGTTCGTCGGGTGTGCCGGTGAAGACGAGCCGGCCGCCGTCGACGAGGCTGACCGTCGTGCACGCCGACGCGACGTCCTCGACCAGGTGGGTGCTGACCAGTACGCAGGCGTCGACACCGATCTCGCGCAGCAGCGCCCGGAAGTCGACCCGCTGTTCCGGGTCGAGGCCGGCGGTGGGTTCGTCGAGCAGCAGCAGCCGCGGGTCGTTGACGATGCCCTGGGCGATCCCGGCGCGGCGCAGCATGCCGCCGGAGAGGTGTTTCATCCGGTCGTCGGCCCGGTCGAGCAGCCCGACCCGCTCCAGTGCCCGGTCGACCGCGAGCGGTACCCCGGCCGGCGGCATCTCCTTGAGCCAGGCGAAGTACTCGACGAACTCGCGGACGGTGAAGCGGGGGTAGTAGCCGAACGTCTGCGGCAGGTAGCCGATCTGGCGGCGGACCTGACGCAGCACGGCCGGGTCGGCGACGTCCCGGCCGAGGAGGCGGATCCGGCCGGCGTCGGGGCGGGCCACGGTGGCCAGCACCCGCATCAGCGTGGTCTTCCCGGCACCGTTCGGGCCGAGCAGCCCGTGTACGCCGGTGCCGAGGTGCAGGTCGAGGCCGTCGAGCACCACCCGGTTGCGGTAGCCGATCCGTACCCCTTCGACGGTGACCGTCATCGAAACGCCTCTCTGCGTGTCGTCCGTACGAGAAAGAGCCCGGTGGCCGCCGCCAGCACGGCCAGCCAGGGCGGGCCGGCGGCCGGGACGACCAGCCACGCCGGCCCGGAGGCGGCGAGCACCAACAACGCCCAGCCGCCCGCCACCAGCGTCGCCGCCCGGACCGGGGCGATCAGCGACCCCAGCCCGAGCGCCAGCCCGGTCAACGCGAGACACGGCAGCAGCCACATCGCCGGTACACCGATGCCCGACGCGGCGCCCGCAACGACCGCGACGGGAACGGTGACGGCGAGCACCGACAGGGTGCGCCACAGGACGATCCGCAACCCGCCGTACGGGCTGGCCGCCACCATCTCGTGCAGCGGATCGGTGTGCGGCCCGTAGGAGGCGGCGACACCGAGCACCGGCAGCACCGGTGCGATGAGCAGCAGCAGCCACGGCCGGATCAGCAGCGGGTCGAACGCCGCCCCGACCGCCAGCCCGAGGGTGGCGGCGACCGAGACGAACCAGGCGACCCGGGCCGCCGGTGCCGCGTTCAGCAGCATCATGCTCCGGCGCCACCTGGTGCCGGGGCGGACCCGGCCCTGATCGGGCAGCACCGCCAGCAGGTCGGCGGCCGCCGGGACGTCGAACGGGAGCCGGGACCGGCACGTCGCGCACCGGTCGAGGTGCGCCTCGACCGACCAGGCGTCGGTGTCGGCCAGCCGCTCCCGCGCGTACGCCCGCAGCACCGCGTCGTCGAGGTGGAAGCCGCTCACGACAGCGCCGCCCGCAGCGCCCGCCGGGCCCGCAGCGCCCGCGTCTTCACCGTGCCCTCCGGCAGGCCGAGCACGACGGCGGCCTCCCGGACCGTCAGGCCGTCGAGGACGGTCGCCTGCAGCACCGCCCGCAGCTCCGGTGCCAGGCCGCGTAACGCGACCTCCAGCCGGGCGTCGTACGTGTCGGTCATGGCTTCCTCCTCGGCGGACGGTGACCAGGTCAGCAGGGTCTCGTCAGGCAGCTCGACGGTCTGCGGGCGGACCTGCTCGCGGCGGCCGGCGTCGATCAGCCGCCGGACGGCGATCGACCACACCCAGCCGACGACCTCGCCGTCCCCGCGATAGCTGCCACCCGCCCGCCAGACCGCCAGGAACGTCTCCTGGAGCAGTTCACGGGCGAGTTCGGGGTCGCGGCAGCGCCGCCGCAGGCGCAGCGACAGCCACGGCGCGTGCCGCGCGTAGAACGCCTCGAACGCCCGGCGGTCGCCCCGGCCGACACGGCGCAGCAGCTCCCCGTCGCCGATCTCGGTCACACCAGGTAAGGACGTATGGCCAGCGGAAACGGTTCTCGGCATCCCCCGGTCAAGGGATCCGGGACGTCGGCTAACCCTCCGGCAGTCGGGCCATCGCCGCCCCGAGCTGCGCCCGGCTGGAGATACCGAGCTTGCGGTACGCCCGGGCCAGATTCGCCTCCACCGTCTTCGGACTGATGAACAACGTGTCGGCGATGACGCGGTTGGTCCGCCCCGACGCCGCCAACCGGGCCACCCGCAACTCGGTCGCCGTCAACTCGGTCGGCGCCGCCACCCGCTCACCGACCCGGGCCAGCTCGGCCCGGGCCCGCTCGGCGAACGCCCCGGCACCCATCGCGACGAACTCGGTCACGGCCGACTCCAGCGCCTCCCGGGCCTCCCGCTTACGTCGTGCCCGCCGGTGTGCCAGGCCGGCGACCAGCAGGCACCGGGCCCGGTCCAGCGGCAGGACGTCGGCCGGCACCCCGTCCCGTGCCGCCTGGAGGTCGGCCAGCGCGGCGGCGACGTCGCCACCGGTGGCACCGGCCAGCAGCACCCGGCTGCGGGCCAGCCCCAACGACGTCCACGGCCGGGGCAGCCGGGAGTGCCGCCCGGCCAGCCGGTCCAGTGCCACCCGTGCCTCGTCGAGAGCACCGGCACCGACACACGCCTCGATCCAGTCCGGCTCGAACCGCAACGCGATCGGCTCGGCGATTCCCTCGCCGGCCAGCATCCGCGCCAGGTCGCCGTACGCGGCGGCGGCGTCGGCCATGCGTCCGGTCGACAGGGCGACGAACGCCCGCAGCTGCGTGTGGATCCGCCGCGCCCACGGGTCGTCGAGCCGGTCCGCGTGCCGCAGCCCGGCCTCGGCCACCAGCCGGGCCCCGTCCAGCTCACCCCGGCAGGCGGCCAGCGTCGCGGCGAGCCACGTCTCACCGACCAGCCCGGACCCGACCTGGTCACCGAGGTCACGGGCGGCCGCGATGTGCTCGGCGGCGGCCGCGAACCGGCCGGCGAACAGCTCCGTCTCACCCAGGTGGCAGAGCACCTCGTGCAGCAGCGGCTCGTCGCCGCGCGCCGACGCGTACCGGCGCATGTCGTGCAGCCGCGCCCGCGCCCGCGTGTGGTCGTCGACCGCCTTCCACCAGATCGCCGGAATCGTCCCGCTGAGCCGCGACGGGTGACCGTCCTCCAGCTCCAGCGCCCGGTCCACCAACTCGGGCCGGGGCGGCAGTCCGGCCCGTACCTCGTGGAAGAACAGTTGCAGCAGGGCGGCACAGACCAGCTCACGGTCACCGCCGGCGGACAGGATCGACAGCGCCGCCCGGGCGTGCCGCCGCCCGCCCTGCGGGGCGTCGTTGAACAGGCTCAGGTGGGCGTGCAGTTGCCCGGCGGTCCGGCTGTCCGCCGGCACGGCCGAAAGCCCTCGCCCCGCGTACGTCACCGCCCCGGCCAGGTCGTCGGACGACCAGGCGACCACGGCCCGCAACAGCAGCGCCTCCGCCCGCAGCTCACCCGTCCCGGCCGCCGCGACCGTCGCCGCCGCCGTGTCCGCCGTGGCGTAGTCCCCGCTGTCGAAAAGGCAGTGCGCGGCCGCGAGCCGCCGCCCGTCACGGTCCACCGGCGCCTCCGGCGGGGTGAGCCGGGCGGCCTGCTCGTACAGCCCGGCCGCGAGGTCCGGCGCACCCCGTGCCCGCTGCCGCCCCGCGGCGGCCGCCAGCTCGGCCGCGACCGCCGCGTCGGTGGCGTCAGTGCACCGGGCCAACTGCCTGGCCCGCTCGTCGGGGTCGGTGACGGCGGCGGCCAGCCGCCGGTGCAGCCGGCGCCGGATTCCGGCCGGGATGCCGGCCCGCACCGCCGCCGCGTACGCCGGGTGGGCGAAGACCAGCCCGGTCGCGTCGACGGTCAGCAGACCCGCCTCCTCGGCCGGGTCGAACGCCGCCGCCGACGTCCCGGCCGCGACGAGGTCGTCGAGCGTCGGTACGGCGAGCAGCGAGGCCAGCCGTACCGCGTCGCGGCTGTCGGCCGGAAGTGACCGCAGCAGGTCGGCCAGCAACTGCTGGATGGACGCCACGACCGGCAGGTCGTCGCCCGGTCGCGGCGGCTCCGGCAGCCGCAGCACCGCCCGCGCCAACTCGATCGCCAGCAGCGGGTTGCCGCCCGCGTCGCCGGCGATCCGGGCCAGCAGCGGCCGGCTGAGCGTACGGCCCAGCCGCTGCCGCAGCGTGTGGTGCAGTGCGCCGACGCCCAGCGGCGCCAGCGTGACCCGTTCCAGGTCGTCGCCGGCCGGGCCGGTGTCGAGGCCGAGCGGGGTGGCCGCCGGCCCGCCGCCGTCGGTGCGGCTGCACGCCAGCAGCGCCGGCCGGGGCACCAGCCGGCGCAACGCGAACCGCAGCGCCCGGGCACTCGGCGGATCCAGCCACGGCGCGTCGTCGACCGCGACCAGCACCTTCGCCGGCCCGGCCAGCGCGCCGGCCAGCAGCGACCGGGTCGCGGCACCGACCGCGCGTTCGTCGATGGCCTCCCCGGTGGCCGCCGCCAGCAGGATCACCTCGGCCGCGACCCGCTGCGGCGGCGGCAGCCCGGCCACCAGGTGCGCGCACGGGCGCAGCAGGTCGGCGAGCGCGGCGTACGGCAGTGCCCGCTCCGTCTCGGTCGGCGCGCACGCCAGCACCAGCCAGCCTTCGGCCCGGGCCCGCCCGGCCAGCGCCCGCCAGACCGCGGTCTTGCCGATCCCGGCCGGACCCTCGACCAGGACGGGTGTGCCGGCCGCCAGCCGCCGCCACGCCTCGTCGAGGGTCGCGTCCCGGCCGAACACCGCGGTCGCCATGGCGCGATGATGGCACGGCCGCGCCCGGGCGGGCGATGGGTCAGACCGGCGGTTTGCCGCAGACCGGACTGTCGGGGATGGTCTCGCTGGCGGTGTAGACCTCCTTGCTCGACCTGATCCCGGATTCGGCCTTGATGGGCGGGATCTTCAGCGACGTGACGGGCTCCAGCAGGCTCAGGAACTTGTTGATCACTTTGACGACCGGTTCCAGGATCGAATACCCCACGCCGAAGACCGCGTGCACACCGATCCCGACCCCACGGCACTGCGCGTACGGGGCCCCGAGCGCCGAACCCAGCGTCTGCCCGTACTTGACCTGCAGTTCGAAGTAGATCCCGGCCTTGAACAGGTAGGCGTTGATGCCGATCGTGAACCGGATACCGTGTTCGATCACCAGGCCCATGACGCCGACCGGAATCCCGGTCAGCGAGTTGATCAGGCTCGACTTCCGCTGGAAGTTGTGCGACACGCGTGGCCCGAACGACCCGTCGCGGTAGCCGAAACCGAGCGACCCGGCCAGCGAGAACTCACCCGAACCCTTGATCGTGCCCGACTTCGCGCCGAACGCGGTCCGGACCCCGAGCGTCTGGCTGACCGTGAACGACAGCGGAACGCCGGCCACCTGCCCGATCGGGAACGAGAAGTCGGCGGCGATCGGGAACTCCTTGCGGTGGTTCTGCCCGTCCTGGATGCCCGCCTCGAACTCCACCTTGATCCCGAACCCGCCGCTGACCTCCAACTCGGCCCGGCTGACCCGCCCGGCACCGATGCTGAGGTGGAACGTCGCGTCCGGCCGCCGCGAGGTGAGCGTCACCGTGCCGACCAGCCGCACCCCGCCGTCGTCGTATTTGAAGTGGGCGCCGACGCCGTCGGTACAGCACGACGAGAACACCGAATACCCGTGTGACTTCGTGTCCGCCCCGCCACCGCGTTTCGGCGGCGGCGCGACCGGCCGTTGCGCCAGCACCGGGGCCCGCAACGGCCGTACGGCGACGCTGCGGCCGAACGTGCTCGGCGCGGCCGGCTCCTCCTCGGACCAGAACGGCTCACCGGCCGAATAGACCACCGGGTCGGACAGGGTGACGTCCCGCTGCTCGAACGTGCCGTCGCGGATCACCTCGGTGATGTCCACCGGACCGACCGTCACCAGCAGGTCGTCGCCCTCCGGGGCGATGTCGAGCACCCGGCCGACGCCCCGCCCGGTGACGAACATGACCTCACCGGGATCCAGGTCGGCCGCGTTGCGCGCCTTCGCGTCGATCCGCCAGGTCAGCCCGTCGTCGGTGACCGACCGCACCGACCGGCCACCGTCACCGACGACGACCACGTCCGGCTGGAACGTCACGTCGGCGTCGCGGGCCGGCGCACCCCCGTACCGCAGGTCGTCCTCGCCACCGGGTGCGCCCCCGGAACCGCCGCCGGAACAGCCCGACACGGCGAGCAGCACGGTGACGGCGGCGGCGAGTACCGTACGGCCGCGCCGGGCCCGCGACGCGCTCACAGCCGGCCGGCGGCCGACCGGGCCGCCTGCTCCAGCCGCTTGTTGTTCTCGGCGTCGTCGGTCAGCCGGACCAGCCGGATCGCGACCCACACCCCGCCCTTGCTGAAGAACACCACGCCGTTCTCCAGGTGCGCCTCGTCGCCGATGCCCGACAGCGCGGTGAACTCGTGGCCGAGTTCGCGGTCGATGTCCAGCATCTTCTTCGCCCCGTCGCCGACGAAGACCTCCACCTGCGCCGTCGGCCCGGTCGGCGCCCCGGTGTACGTGCACGTCTCCCGGATCGGCACCGGGTCCTCGAGCTTGGCGTCGGCGAGCGTCTCCGCCTCGGGCTTCGGCAGCAGCGCGCACGGGTCCGGCAGTTCCGCCGCCGGCGGCTCCCCGGAGGTCTCCTCGACGGTCGGCTCGTCCAGCGGCGACGTCACCGACGGTTCGGCGACCGGCACCTGTGGCGCCGAACTTCCGCAGCCGAGCGTGCCGGCGAGCACGAGCGCGGTCAGGCCGAGCAGGGAGAGGGTCTTGCGCATCGTGGCTCCAAAGTGGTTCGTCAGGCACAGTCCCGCGGCACGATCCAGATGGCCGACGTGACCCGGTCCACCTGCCACCCGGCCCCCACCGCCGCCGCCTCGGCGGCGGCGACGTCGTCCGCCTCGACCAACGCGATCACCACCTCGTCGGCCGGCAGGTGGACGGCCACCACCAGCCGTACGCCGGAATCGGCCGGCAGCGACGGCAGGGACGGCGTTCGCTGGTCGCCCCGACGCTCGTAGCGCTCGACCGCGAACAGGGAACCGGGCACGCCACCGACGCTAGGCCGCGACCCGCGCCGACGAATCGGGTGTTTCCCTACGCCCGCCGGGCGGCGTGCCGCCGTACGCCCTGCGCGCGGGTCCGACGGCCGCTATCGTCGGGGCATGCTGGGCGAATCGAAGGCGTTCTCCGGGTTCTCCGTCGACGACGTACCCGCCGCGAAACGCTTCTACGGGGAGACCCTCGGCCTGCGCGTCACCGAGGCCGACGGCATGCTCGAACTGCACCTCGCCACCGGCGCGCGGGTCTTCGTCTACCCCAAACGCGACCACCGGCCGGCGCCCTTCACCATCCTCAACTTCCCGGTCGCCGACGTCGGGCAGACCGTCGCCGACCTCAAGGCCCGCGGCGTCCCGTTCGAGAGCTACGACATGCCCGGCCTGAAGACCGACGAAGACGACATCTTCCGTGGCGGCGGCCCGCACATCGCCTGGTTCACCGACCCGGCCGGCAACATCCTCTCCGTCCTGGCCGAGTAGGGCCTCAGCCCTGGCGGGGTGATCCACCCGCTTCGGTGAAGGCCCGTTCGAGGCCGTCGAGGACCAGTTCGAGACCGAACGCGAACTCCTCGGCATAGGAGTATCCGGGCCGCAGGGCGTGTTCGAACATCTCGGCGAGATGCGGATACCCGGCTGCCGGCAGCTGTTCGACGATCCCGGCCGACACGTCCTCGAGCTCCTCGGTCGTGCTGAACGGCAGCGTCGACTCCTGGAGCACGAACCCGTAGACGTACGCGTCGATGGCCGAGATCGCGTGCGCGACCAACCGGATCGAGAACCCCGCGGTCCGCAGGCGCCCGATCATCCAGTCGTGGTGCCGCAGGGTCGCCGGACCCGGGTTGCGGCGGGACTCCATCAGGCCGAGCGCCCAGGGGTGGCGCGAGAGCACCGCCCGGGCGGAGGCGGCCCGCCGGTACATGGCGTTCTTCCAGTCGGACCCGTCGTCGGGCAGCTCGATCTGCGCGAAGACCAGGTCGACGATCCCATCGAGGATCTTGTCCTTGTTCGCCACGTGGTGGTAGAGCGACATCGCCTCGATTCCGAGCTGCTCGGCCACGTTTCGCATGGTCACGGCGGCGACCCCGCGCGCGTCGGCCACGCTCACGGCGGCCTCGAACACGCGCTCCCTGGTCAGTCGCGGGCGTTGCCGCTTGGGGCTCGGAACCACCGGGCACTCCAGTTCCTGATTGACGACCTTACGGGCGTAAGGATAACCTGCAGTCAACCTTACGTACGTAAGGTTGACTGCGGTTGCGGGCGCTGCGCCGGCATCCGCCTCTCGAGGAGGAAAGATGAGCACGCAGGAGAGCCTCGGGCGGGGCAAGCGGGTCTGCGTCGTCGGCGGATCGGGCAAACTCGGGCAGTACATGATTCGGCACCTGCTGGACCGCGGCTACCAGGTCGTGGCCGTCTGCCGCGAGCGGAGCGTCGGGAAGCTGGCCGATTTCGGCGACCGCATCACCGTCGTACCCGGACCCACCAACGACCGGCAGGTGATCGCGAAGGCGGTCGCCGGCTGCGACGCCGTACTGACCGTGCTGGTCCCCTGGGGCGTCAAGAACTACTCGAGCGGCACCGCCCAGGCGGTGATGGACCACGCCCGGGACGACGCCCGCCTGGTCTTCTCCTGCGGCTGGCACATCACCCGCGACGGCAAGGACGTCTACCCGCTCAGCGTCCGCGCCGCCGTCAAGTTCTTCGCGGTGGTCGGCCGGCTGGCCCGGGCCATCGACATCAACGACCAGGTCGAGGCCTGCCGGCGGATCTTCGCCAGCGACACCCGCTGGACCGTCGTACGCGGCAGCGACCTCGAAGAAGGCGACAGCCAGGGACTGCCGGTGTGGCGGCGACACGTCGGCGACCCGGCCCTGCGCAGCAACATCACGCGGCGTACCGACTTCGCCCTGTTCATGGTCAACGCCATCGTCGACGACGAACTCATCCATGAGGCCCCGGCCATCGTCGGCTGCCGGACGCCCTCGGCGCTCGCCGCACGCTGACCGCTGACCGCGGCAAGTCATACCATCGGCGGATGGAACCGCTGACCGTCGACTACCGGGTCCTCGGACCGGGTGACGTCGACCTCGTCCTCACCGCCGCCGACCTCTTCGACGACCCGCCCCGACGGGAGTGGACCGAGCGGTTCCTCACCACCCCCGGCCACCACCTCGTCTTCGCCGACACCCCGGACGGGCCGGTCGGCTTCGTCACCGGCGTCGAGATGATCCACCCCGACAAGGGCGTCGAGATGTTCATCTACGAACTCGGCGTCGCCGAACACGCCCGCGACCGGGGCATCGGCCGCGGCCTCGTCCGAGCCCTCGCAGACATCGCCCGCGCCGCCGGCTGTTACGGAATGTGGACCGGCACCGAACACGACAACGAGCCGGCACTGCGCATGTACGCCGCCGCCGGCGCCACCCTCGAACCCGGCACCACCATCGTCGTCTACGACTGGTCCGACCGATAACCGCTGGCGACCCGCCGCGACACCGCCGACGATCAACGACGTGTCAGTTCCCGTACGTCAGATCCGCGCCGTCCACACCGACGACACGATCACCGTCTACCAGGCGTACCCGGCCCGGATCGCCCGCCCGGCGCTGGCCGCCGGACGGTTCGTGGACCCGTTCGAACGCGACCGCATGACCTGGATCAAGCCTTCGTTCCCCTGGATGATGTACCGCTGCGGCTACGCCACCAAGCCCGACCAGGAACACGTCCTCGCCGTCGAGATCACCCGCGCCGCCTTCGAGTGGGCACTGGCCAACTCCTGCCTGAGCCACTACAGCCGCGATCATTACCAAGGCCGCGAGGACTGGTCGGCGCGGCTGCGGGCCAGTCCGGTCCGGGTGCAGTGGGACCCGGAGCGCTCGCCCCACCTGGCCGCGTTGCCGCACCGGTCGCTGCAGGTCGGGCTCAGCGGCGACGCGGTCCACCGCTACGTCGACGACTGGATCGTCCGGCTCACCGACGTCACCGACACCGCGCACGCCGTCCGGGACCGGCTGCGGGCCGGCGACGAGACCGGCGCCGCCGCACTGCTGCCGCGTGAGCGGCCGTACCCGCTGCCCGCCGGCCTCGCCGCCACGATCGGTGCCAGCGGATAGCCTGGCCGCCGTGACGATCGACGACCTGGTCCGGCGGGTGCCGCCACCGCCGGCACCGGTGGACGGCGACGGCGACTGGACGGCCGTCGACCGCACCCTCGGCCGGTCCCTGCCGGCCGACTTCAAAGACCTCGTACGCCGCTACGGCCGCGGCGAGTTCCTCGACTTCCTCTTCCCGCACACCCCGTTCGGCCTCGGCAACCTTCTCGACGAGGCGGACGGACTCCTCGAACTCGAAGGGCCACTGCGCGACGAGTTCCCGGAGAACTACCCGTACCCGCTGCATCCGGAACCGGGCGGCCTGCTGGTGTGGGCCGCCACCGTCAACGGCGACCGGCTGTGCTGGCTGACCGGGGGAGAGCCGCACCGGTGGCCGGTGGTCGTCTGGGACCCGCGCGGATCCCGGTACGAGCGCCACGACGTCACCGCGACCGGGTTTCTGTCCGCGTGGATCGACGGTCGCCTCACCTGCGGGCTCTTCCCGCCGATGCCGCAGGTGGCGCCCTGGTTCGAACCGGTACGCGACCTCACCCGGATCTACGTCCGGCTGGCCGGAGACGAACACCCGTACGCCGAACGGCTGCGCATCCTGCGCGCCGCCCTGGCCCCCACCACGGACCGGGGTGGCGTCGAATCCGCCGACGGGCTGCGCCAGGACCGGTTCGTCGCGACGGCGGCCCGGTGGCGGGTCACCTACGAGACGATGTACGGCCACCAGGTCAGGATCGCGTTCCCGCCCGGCGACGCCGACCGGGTCCGTGCCGCGCTGTCGGCCGCGGTGGCGTCGATGGGCTGCCGGGTGCTGTCGGCGATGACCGGCGACGGAACACCGACCTGGACCCGTTGACCCTGGTCAGGGTCAGCTCTCGCGGGCGATGCGTCGCGCGCCGCGCCGCCGGGCGACGTACGGCAGCACGAACAGGTACAGGCCGGTGAGCAGGAGCAGGGCGAGCGGGAGCGGCGGCAGTAGGAACACCCAGACGGCGGGCTCCTCCACTGCCAGGGCGGCGACGGTGGCGATGACGACGGTCACCGTGAAGGCGATCGACAGCCAGCGGTGGCTCTGCCGAACCAACCTGTTCCAGTTCATCGGGGTCTCCTCGGTAAGACGAGCGATCCCATGGCCCGGCGACCCGCCGGGGAAGGACGTTCAGCCGCTCGTAAACGTGTGATCGACGGCGAACGTGCCTCGCCGTCCCGGCCAGCCGCAGGGGCGATGCCGATGACAGTCACGTTAGGGTGCGGCCCGGCTGCTCACGCTTCTCGAATCCTGACCGGTCTGCTCACCGACGGTCGCCGTCCGGCCGAGCCCGGTCGGAAGGCGACCCGGTCACGGCCGTCGCAACTGTTCGGCGGTGATGCGTTGGGTGAACCACGCTGGTACGGCGATCAGGATCAACCCGACAACGGTCGCCCCGGCCCCCAGCAACAGGATCGGGGCGATCCGGCCGAAGACCGCGGCCGTCGGGGTGTCGAGGACGGCGGCGAGGCTGGCGCCGACGACGATCGTGGCGGCAGCGGCGGCGCCGACCCCGACCACCAGCGGCAGTCCGCCGAACCCGGTCTCGCCACCGGCGATGACGGCCGGCCGGACGCCGACGACGGCCAGGGTCGCGTTGTCGCGGCGGCGCTCGACGGCCCGGTCGACGGCGGCCGCCGCGAACGAACCCATGCCGAGCAAGAGGCTGATGCTCAACCCGGCGACCAGGAGCGTGAAGAGCAGGTCGCTGTCGATGCCCGTGTGGATGCCGAGGTCGCCGTTGAGGTATCCGGCCGGTGCCCGCGCCGAGACGATCCGGGCCGCCCGGTCGAGGGATTCCCGGTCGGGCGCGAAGAGCCACGGAATGCCCGGCCGGACCGGGAGGTCGGCGGCGATCGGTGCCTGTGAAGTGACCAGCAGTACGTTGCCGTATTCGACGCCGTAGCGGCTGGTCAGTTCCAGGGCGTGCCGCGGCACCGGGATGCGGACGCCGTTCTCGGCCGTCACCTCGGCATCCGGCCGCAGGGGCACGCTGCCGGGACGGAGCAGTTGATACGTCTCGCCGTCCACACACGTCTGGCCCGCGCCGAGGGTGTGCATGGCGATGACGTCGGCGCAGTCGGTGATCAGCACCGAGTCGTGTCGGCCGTCCAGCGTCACCGGGGTGAAGCCGTCCTCGATGAGCGTCGTGCCGGGCACCGCACGCAGTGCGTCCACGACGCCAGGATCGTTGCTGACGACCTGGTAGAGCGGGCTGAGCCGCTCGTCGCCGAGGTTCCGGTCGGTGAACAGCGCCGCTCCGAGCGACCCCATTCCGATGACGAAGAGCGTCACCGCCAGCGAGGCGACCAGCCGGGGTGCCACGCCGGGAGTGTGCCGTACCCGGGCGGCGGCCAACCCGAGCCAGACCGGCGCGTTCGGGATACGGCCGACCGCGACAGCCAGCCAGTACGCGAGCAACGGGAGCACGAGTGGCAGCGCCAGGCCGGTGACCAGCAGCCCGACTATGAAGACCGTGCCGCGGCCGCTCGGGGTCAGTGGGGCGGCGTCCGTGGCGGCGAACACGACCGCGCCGAGCCCGCACACCAGTGGCAGCGACCGCCACCAGGCCGGCCGCCGCGCCGACCCGCCACGGCGTACCGAAAGCGGCCTCGACCTGGCCGGCCGGGCGGCGAGCACCCCGACCAGGACCGCGAAGAGCACGGTTCCGGCGAGCACCGCGGCGATCCAGCCCGCCGGCAACGCGATGTCGGCGACATACCAGTGCAGGCGGCCGATCCGCCAGCCCTGCGACAGCGGGGCCAGGACCGCGAACACCGCCGCGCCGAGCAGGGCGCCACCGGCGGCGACCACACCGGTCTCCACGACGTTGACCAGCGTCGCCTGCCGGGCCGAGACGCCGAGCAGCCGCAGCGCGGCGATGCGGCGGTCGCGGGTGGTGGCCGACAGGCGGGCACAGGTGGCCAGGAACGCGCCGAACGGCACCAGCACGAACAGCGCGAACGCGGCCGCCAACCACCGTCCCGGCGTGAACACGTCGGCGCCGGTGCCGTACGCCGAACCGTGGGCGAAGGTCGGTGGGGCGCCGAAGCCGACCACGACACTGTCCCGGAAGAACGGCTCGTCACCGTCGAGCATCGGATCGCCCGCCGGTACGCCCACGTAGGCGCGTAGCTCGTCCGGCGCGACCAGGCCGGCCGGTCCGATGACCCCCACGACCCGCTGCGGGAAGCGGTCGGCGGCGCGTTCGTCGACCCGGATCAGGTCCGCCAGCGCGGGGGAGAGCACCACCTCGCCGGGACCGGGATAGGCGTCGACGCCCGGTGGGCGGGGACTGTCGGCGGTCGCGCCGGTGAGCGCCGTACGGCGCAGCACCCGGGTGCCGATCCCGTCCTCGATCTCGATCATCCGTAGCTGGCCGGGGCCGTTCTCCACCCGCACCGGCGTGCGCGCCCCGGTCCGCTCCTGCTGGCTGACGGCGACCGTGGCGCCGGCCAGACCGGCCAGCACGGTGAACACCCCGATCGCCGCGCCACTGGCCATCAGCACCGTACGCAGCATGCCGGCGCGGCCCGAGCCGACCGACAGCCGCAGGCCCAGCCACAGCCAGCGGCTCATGCGGCGACCCGCCCGTCGCGTAGGAAGACGGTCCGGTCGGCGTACGCGGCGACCCGCGCCTCGTGGGTCACCATCACCACCGCGCTGCCCTGCTGGCGGGCCAGCCCGGTGAGCGCGTCGAGCACCAGTTCACCGGCGACGCTGTCCAGCGCCCCGGTCGGCTCGTCGGCGAAGACGATGGCCGGGCGGTGCACCAGGGCGCGGGCGACCGCGGCCCGCTGGGCCTGACCGCCGGAAACCTCGCCGGGGCGGCGGTCGGCGAACTCCTCGACCTCCAGTTCGCGCAGCAGTGCGGCGGCCCGGGCCCGGGTCTCCGACCGGCGTACCTTGAGCAGCCGCAGCGGCAGCTCCACGTTCTCCCGCAGCGACAGTTCCGGAACCAGGTCGCCGAACTGGAGGACGAACCCGAACGAGGTCAGGCGCAGGGCGCTGCGGGCGCCGTCGGCGAGGTTGTCGATGCGCCGGTCGCCGAGCCGGATCTCGCCCCGGTCGGGGCGCAGGATGCCGGCGAGCACGTGCAGCAGGGTGGACTTGCCGGAGCCGGACGGGCCCATCACCGCGACGAGTTCCCCTTCGCCGATCTCGATGTCCGCGCCCCGTAGCGCGTCGGTCGCCCCGAACCGGATGCCGACCTCGCGGGCGGTCAGGGTCACGGCTGTCCCTCCGCCGGATCGCCGGTCTCGCCGAGCAGGGTGGCGAGCCGGTCCAGGCGGGCCTGGGCGCCGTCGATCCATTTGAGGTCGGCGTCGAGGTGGTACATCTCGAAGTCGGCGTCGAGTTGGGTGATCAGGTCGCCGCGCTGGCGCTGCGCCCGCATGTCGCGCATCCGGGCGAGGTGGGCCTGCCGCTGGCGGTCCAGCAGTTGGTTCGCGGAGCGGCCGCTGGACAGTGCGATGACCATCTTCGAGAACAGCACCCGGCGGGTGGCCGTCACGTCGGGCACCTCGGGCTCCTCGAGCCACCGCTCCAGCTCGGACACTCCGGCGTCGGTGATGGCGTACATCCGGCGGTCGGGGCCTTCGCCGGCGGTCACTCCCGCCAGTTCGATCAGGCCGTCGCGGTCGAGTCGTTGCAGGGTGGCGTAGACCTGGGCCGACTTCAGGGGGCGGGACGACCCGAACCAGCCGTCGTAGCGGCGGCGCAGTGTGTAGCCGTGCTGTGCTTTCGGCTCGAGCAGGCCGAGCAGGGTGCGGGAGACCGACATGGCGGAGACCGTAGCAACCCGGTTGCTAATTAGCAACCGAGTTGCTACTTGTCGACCTTCCCGATGGGGCATCGATCATCTACGATCAATCGCCACGGTGATCAACCCCGGATGTCGGGGCGTACGGACGCTGGAGGACCGAACGGATGAACGATCAGAGTCGATCGCGCCGGCTGGGTGACGTGGCGGCGAGTCGCCGTACCCTGTTCGTGGCTCTCGGTGCCGGGATCGGCGCCGGCGCGCTTGGGCTGCCCGGCGCGGCCGTCGCGGCCGGCCCGAGCACCTGGACCAACCCGACCCGCGGCACGCTGACCTCCGGGTACAAGACCCCGAGCCGGCCCGGCCACCTCGGCTGGGACGTCGCCGCCGCCCAGGGCACCCCGGTCTACGCGGCCGCCGCCGGCACCGTCCGCGACATCCGCACCGGCTCCTATCCGGGTGACCAGACCAGTGGCCCGCTGCCCGGCCGCACCGGCAACAGCGTCCACCTCAACCACGTCGACAGCTACTTCACCTATTACGGCCACCTGCACCGGGTCCTGGTCAGCCCCGGACAGCAGATCAGCTGCGGGCAGTTGATCGGGCTGATGGGCACCACCGGCAACTCCACCGGTCCGCACCTGCACTTCGAGATCCACCGGCCCCGGCTCACCTCGACCGACCCCCGGGTGTTCCTGGCCAACCGGGGGATCAGTCTCGGCTCGACCGCCCCGCTCGGCAGCACCGGCTGGCCCTCGGTGTCCGGCGGCACCGGCTGGGTCCAGCGGACCATCCAGTACCTGCTGCGCGGGCGGGGCGTCTCCGTCGTCGTCGACGGCTACTTCGGGCCGGGCACCGCGTCGGCGGTCCGTACGTTCCAGAGTGGACGCGGCCTCTACGCCGACGGGCTCGTCGGGCCGATCACCTGGACCGCGCTGATCCTGCCGGTGCAGCAGGGAAGCTCCGGCGACGTCGTCCGGGCCGCCCAGACGGCGCTGAACGCCCGGGGCGCCTCGCTCCTGGTCGACGGTGGGTTCGGCGCGGTCACCGCCGCCGCGGCCCGCGCCTTCCAGAGCGCGAACGGGCTGGTCGCCGACGGGCAGGTCGGCCCGCTCACCTGGAGCGTGCTGGTCTGACGGTGTCGATCGCCCGCCGGTAGCCGTACGTCTCGTGGCGCTTCTGGAAGCCGAGCGACGCGTAGAGCCGGCGGGCGGCCACGTTCTCGGCGTCGTGGTTGACGGTGACCCGGGTCATGCCGAGTCCCGCCATCCACCGCATCGCGTGCCGCATCGCCGCCCCGGCCAGCCCGCGACGCTGGAAGTCGCGGTGCGTGCCAACCGGCTCGAAGTGGCCGATCCGGTTGCGCCGGTCGAGCCAGCAGACGGCGAACGCGGCGATCCGGCCGTCCGGCGCCTCGACCACGATCTCGTGCGCCGGGTCGTAGCCCGGTTCGGTCATCACCGCCGACCGGTAGAGGTCACCTGTCCAGGAGGTGCCGAACGAGTGGTTCCGGACGGCCGCGAGCTGGTCGGCGTCGACCAACCGCGCGGAACGTACGGCGAAGCCGTCGGGGAGCCGGGACTCCTCGACGGCTTCGCGCAGATCACGCTCGTTGACGTGGTCCCAGGTGCGGAAGCGGGCGAATCCGAGCCGTTCCAGCAGTTCGATCCTGGTCGTGTCGCAATCGAAGACGTCGGTCAGGACCGCCCCCTCGTCGGTCTGACCGGCGGTCGTGTCGGCCGCCGACCGCAGCATCGCCAGCTCCGCCCCACCACCCCGCAGACCGGGGGCGGTGAAGACGTCGAAGGCGTTGCCGAACCGGCCGTTGACGGCCAACCCGACGATCCCACCGTCCCGCTCCCACAGTTGCACGAGTTCGCCGACCGGACGGCCGCGCAGGTTCTCGTAGATCCGGTGCGGCACCTCGCCGACGTGGTCGTACCCGCAGCTTCCGGCCTGCGCGATCCAGCCGGCGAAGGTGTCCGTCAGGCGGGGCAGGTCGGCATCGCGGTAGCCGCGCATCCGCAGGTCGGTCGCTGTCACGCCCCGTTTTATAGCCGGCTGCCGGCCGTCGGCTCAATGGGATACCGGCTGGTCGAGACGTACCCGACGCAGGCGGACACCGACCACGACGGCGGTGGTGAACAGCAGGGCGGCACCCACGACCGTGGCCAGCTTGAAGCCGTCGGTGAAGGCGACGTTCGCCGCCTGCATCAGCGGGCCGGCGAGTTCCGGCGGGAGCGCGCCGGCGGCGGCGACCGCACCGCCGAGGGTGCCGGTCGCGGCGTCGGCGGCCTCGGCCGGCACCCCGGCGGGCAGTGAATCACCGATCCCGTCCCGGTAGGCGACGATGGCGACACTGCCCAGGACGGCGATGCCGAGCGCGCCGCCGAACTCGGCACCGGTCTCGCCGAGCGCCGCCGCGGTGCCGGCCCGGGACGGCGGGGCCGTGGAGACGATCAGGTCGATGGCGAGCGGGGCGACCATCCCGATCCCGAGCGTCAGCACGGTGTAGCCGGCGATGACCACGATCTCGGACGAGTCGACGTCGATCCGATTGACCAGCAGGAATCCGCAGCCGGCGACGGCGAGGCCGGCACCCGCCACGAGCGCGGGCCGGACGACTCGGACCAGCGCGGTGGCCAGCGCGATGCCGACCATGGTCCCGGCCACGGTCGGGAGCATCCACAGGGCGGCGGTGAAGGGCCGGAGCCCGAGCACGACCTGCATGTACTGCACGGCGAGGTAGCCGGTACCCGCGCTGGCGAAAACCATGATCGCGTACGCGCCGATGGCGGCGCTGAACGCCCCGTTGCGGAAGAGGCCGACGTCGATCAGCGGGTCGGCCATGGTCGACTGGCGGCGGACGAACAGCACCCCGACCGCGAGCCCGACCACGATCGCCAGCACCGCCGGCCAGTGCAGGCCGGCCTCGGCCAGCTCCTTGATCCCGTAGATGACCGGCAGTACGGCCGCTATCGACAGCAGCGCGCTGAGCAGGTCGAACCGGCCACCGGCCGGGTCCCGGTGCTCGGGCAGCAGGATCGGGGCCAGGACCAGCAGCAGCACCATCACCGGCACGTTGATCAGGAAGACCGATCCCCACCAGAAGTGTTCGAGCAGCAGCCCGCCGATGATCGGGCCGAGCGCGACGCCGCCGGTGAACGCGCCGGTCCAGATGCCGATCGCGGCGCGGCGCTGGTCAGGGTCGTGGAACATGTTGCGGATCAGGGCCAGCGTCGACGGGGCGAGGGTGGCGCCGCCGATGCCGAGCAGGGCGCGGGCGGCGATGAGCAGTTCGGTGCTGTTCGCGTACGCGGCGAGCAGGGAGGCCGCGCCGAAGGCGACGGCACCGATCAGCAGGAGTTTCCGCCGGCCGATGCGGTCGCCGAGCGAGCCCATGGTCAGCAGCAGACCGGCCATCAGGAAGCCGTAGACATCCATCACCCAGAGCAGTTGGGTGCCGCTGGGTTGCAGGTCGGCGCTGATCCAGGGCGTGGCCATGAAGAGCACGGAGAGGTCCATCGAGGCGAGCAGGGCGGGCAGGACGAGCACGGCGAGGCCCACCCATTCCCGCCCCCCGCCTTGGCGGTGTGGTCAGTCATGCCCGGAACTATACGAGCGTCTTATACATACGTCTAGTACAGTGTCTAATACGTCCGTCTAGAACGAGCGTATAAATCTTGGCGTAGGATGGCGCGATGGGACATCGGGAGGACCTTCTCGCCGGCGCGAAGCGCCTGGTCAAGGAGAAGAGCTTCGGGCAGATCACCGCCCGGGACCTGGTCGCCGAATCCGGCACCAACCTCGCCTCGATCGGCTACCACTTCGGCTCGAAGGAAGCCCTGCTCAACGCGGCGATCCTGGCCACGTTCGACGAGTGGGGCGACGCGATCAGCCTCACTGTGGAGGTGGTCGGCGACGGGGAACCGGTGGACCGGTTGGAAGCGTTCCTCGACGGCATCGTCGCCGCGGTCCACGCCGACCGGACGGTGGCGGCGGGCAGCGCCCAGGCGCTCGCCGTCGCGTTGCACGCGGCCGAGGTCCGCGAGCAGGTCGCGGAAACCTTCAAGGTCGCCCGCCGCGACATGGCGGCCCTGCTGCTGCTGGTCGACCCGACCGAGGTCACCGAGGAGCAGGCGCGGACGGTCGGCTCACTCGCCATGACGATGATCAACGGCATGGTGCTGCAGTGGCTCATCGACCCCGACAACGCACCGACCGGCCGCGACCTGGCCGTAGCCCTGCGCACGGTGGCCGGCCGGACGACCTGACCGGCCTCGGCCCCCGGGGTTGATCAAGGAGTAGTTGCGCGACAAACCGTGGCACAGCAGGCACGCTTTGTCCTTGATCAGCGCCGAACCCGGGCGCGTATCCCGCGCGCCCGGGTAGCGGGGTCACATCCGCAGGTGCTCCCAGGCCAGCACCGGGGCACCCAGATCGGCGACCGACGCCAGCAGACCCAGCCGGGCCTGCCGCAGCCGCTCGTCGTCGACCATCACGAACACGTCGTCGAAGAACGTGTTCACCGGCCGTACGATCCCACCGGTCGCCTCGACGAACCGGTCCAGGTCCGGCGCGTCGCCGAGCCCGGCCCGCGCCCACACCAGCGCGTCGTGCAGGGCGACCTCCGCCGGCTCGACCAGCACCGACGGGTCGTACTGCGCCGGCGTGCCGGCCGGCACGATCCGCCGCGCCCGCTGCAACGCCTCGGTGAGCTGCTGGAACCCGGCCTGGTCGACCAGCTTGTCGAGCTGCGCCAGCGTCCGGTCCAAGAAGTGCGGCCGGTCGGCGTGCGGCAGCACCGCCCGGATCCGGTCGACCGGCTGCTCCTCCTCGGTGAGCTGCTGCTCGAACCGGCGGGTGACGAACTCGGCGACGGCCTCCAGCACCTCGTCGGAGACCGGCACCGGCTGCAGGTCGGCCGCCAGCCGCAACGCCTCGCGCAGCGACACCGGCGCCAGCACCGGCCGCCGCCGGAACACCCCGAGCAGCCCGAGCGCGGCCCGGCGCAGCGCGAACTGGTCGCTGCTCCCGGTCGGCAGCCCCACCGTCGCGGCCAGCCCGGTCAGCAGGTCGAGCCGGTCCGCGACCGACAGCAGTTCACCCGCGACGCCACGCGGAAGGGCGTCCTCGGTGTTGCGCGGCCGCTCCGCCTCGAACAACGCCTCGGCGACCGCCGCCGGCTCCCCGGCATGCGCCGCGTAGTCCCGGGCCATCGTCCCCGCGAGACTGGTCATCTCCGTCACCAGCTGGCTGCCCAGGTCGAACTTGACCAGCTCCGCGGCCCGGTCCAGCACCGCCCGGTCGGCCCCGTCCAGCCCGACCTCGTCCGCGAGCCGGCGGGCCAGCGTGCCGATCCGGTCCGCCCGCTCCGCGACCGAGCCGAGCCGGTCGGTGAACGTCAACCGGGCCAGCTTTGCCCGCATCTGCGCGAGCGGCGTCTCCCGGTCGGTGCGGTAGAAGAACAGCGCGTCCTCGTACCGCGCCCGCAGCACCGCCTCGTTCCCGGCCCGAACCAGGTCGGCGTCGACCGGCCCGTTCGCGACCGCGACGAAGTACGGCAGCAGCCGGCCGTCGGCGCCCCGGACCGGCAGGTAACGCTGGTGCTTGCGCATCACCGTCGCCAGCACCGCCTCCGGCAGCGACAGGTAGCTGTCGTCGAACCTGCCGAGCAGCGGCGCCGGCTGCTCCACCAGGAACGCGACCTGCTCGATCAGCCCGCGCTCACCGTCGACGTCGACATGACCGGCCACCCCGGCGGCCAGCGTCCGCGACCCTTCGATGATCCGGGCCCGCCGGTCCGCGTGGTCGAGCACGATCCCGGCGGCCTCCACAGTCTCCACATAGGACTCCGCCGATTCGACGGCGATCTCCGGGGTGGGCGCCGTCCGCAACACCCGGGTCCGCCGGTCGGCGACCAGCGCCGACACCCGGGCCGGCACTACCTGGTCGCCCCACAACGCCAGCAGCCACCGGATCGGCCGGGTGAACGCCAGCTTCGGATCGTTCCACCGCATGTTCCGGCCCGACCGCAGCGCCCCGACCACGCCCTCGACGACACCGGCCAGCACCTCGGGCGCACCCCGCCCGATCTCACGCCGCACCAACACCATGTGCTCGGCGTTGCCGACCTGTTGCCGTACCAGGTCGGCGACCTCGACCCCCTGCGCCCGCGCGAACCCCCGCACCGCCGGGGTAGGCTCGCCGGCCGCGTCGAACGCCGCCGCCACCTTCGGCCCCTTCACGACCCGGTCCTGGTCCTCCTCACGGGCCGCTACCCCGTCGACCAGGGCGACCAGCCGCCGCGGCGTCGCCCGCACCGTGATCCGGCCGTGCGCCAGCCGGGTGTTCGCCAGCCGCGCCGTCAGCTCCTGCGCCAGCTGGCCGGCGGCGGCCCGCCCCTCGACCGGCGGCATCTCCTCGGTGCCGACCTCGCAGACGAACGCGCGCGGCTCCGGCCCACGCGGCACAAGGTCGACATCAACAGCCTCCGGTACGGCGACCGGCGCGCAGACCCCCAACGGATGATCCAGCTCGGCCCGGCGCTCCATCCACAACCGCGCCACGTCACCGGCCAACTTGCGCATCCGGGCGAACTCGGTCGCCCGCTCCGCCGTCGACACCGCACCCCGCGCGTCGAGCACGTTGAACGCGTGCGAACACTTCAGCACGTACGTGTGCGCCGGCACCGGCAGCCCGGCGTCGATCATCCGCTGCGCCTCGGACGCGTAGAGCTGCAACAGGCTGCGGTTCGCCGCGATGTCCGCGTCGTCGAGGTAGTAGCGCGACATCTCGTACTCGCCCTGCCCGAACAGTTCCCCGTACGAGACGGTGTCGGTGTAGGCGATCTCCTTGAAGTGCCGCACCCCCTGAAGCGCCATCAGGATGCGCTCGATCCCGTACGTGATCTCCACCGCCGGCGGGTCGAGGTTGATCCCGCCCGCCTGCTGGAAGTACGTGAACTGGGTGATCTCCAGCCCGTCGAGCCAGACCTCCCAGCCCAGCCCCCAGGCGCCCAGGGCCGGCGACGCCCAGTTGTCCTCGACGAACCGTACGTCGTGCGCGGCGACGTCGATGCCGAGCGCCGCCAGGCTGCCCAGGTACAACTCCTGGCTGTTGCCCGGCTCCGGCTTCAGGATCACCTGGAACTGGGTGTGCGTCTGGATGCGGTTCGGGTTCTCCCCGTACCGGGCGTCGTCGGGGCGCACCGACGGCTCGACGTACGCGACCCGCCACGGCTCCGGACCGAGCACCCGCAGGAACGTCGCCGGGTTGAGCGTGCCCGCTCCCACCTCGGTGTTCATCGGCTGGACCGTCAGGCAACCCTGCTCGCCCCAGTAGGCGGCGAGTCGGGCCAGCGCATCCTGCATCGTCAACACGTCGGGTAACTCCATCCGGTCGGGAGGCGGTCGCACCTCCCCGGCGATCGTCGTACGTCCGCAGGCGACTCTACTTCCCACCCCGCCCTGGGGTTCCCGGTCGGCTGGCGACCCCATCGGCTGATCGAGGTGCGAGACCTGTGACAGGGCGTCGGCAGCCGGTAGGTTGCAGATTCCGGAACCGTCCGTTCTCGGTTGAGGTAGCTGACAGATGTCGAACATCGAGGAGATCTCCGGTGAACTCCGCACATTGACAGCCGGTGTCGAGCGTGCGCGGAGCCTGACCGCTGCGGCCGACAACCAGGCGCAGGAGGTTGCCGTACGGGCTGCGGTCGCCGGGTTCGCCGCCGTCGCTTCCGGCATCCTCCGGGTACGCGCCGCCATCTCCGCAGTCCAGGCCGAACTGGCCAGCATCGCCACGTCGATCGATGGCACCATGAACACCGCCGCGGCTGTCCCCCTTGAAGCCAGCCCGCACGAGACCATCGCAAAACTGGCGACGGTCCAGCAGGGCATCGCCAGCGTTTGCGAGACCTGCACCGCGACCATCACCCATGTCGAGGACGCCCAAAGACTCGTCAATGCGATCCTGCATAGCGGTCAACCCGACTCGCTCCTCCAAGCCTTGGACAGCGTCAAACAGGTGCTGGTGCTTATGGTGCAGCGCAGCGGTACCGCCCGCCAGGCCGTCGAAGCGGCGATCAACCAGGCACGGCAGGTCGGTTTGTCGGGAAAACGGTCGGGGCTGGCGGTTCTGCGCCGACCAGCCCCACCTCGAGCGATAGCGGTGGCTCGACGCGCACGGTCACTGACCTGGGCGGCACGGGAGCCAACGGCCGTGACGTGGGTATGCCGTGGACGAGAAGTCCTACCGGATCGCCCGGCGGGTTGCCGACGGGGCCGCGTACCAAGACGCAGGACCACGACGATGCCACCCGGCGGGCGTTGACCCTCGAAAATGAATGTGCCGACCTGCTTGCTGACAGGGGCTATCGGGTGCACCAGAACCCGACCAGGCAGGAGGTCGCGGATGCACGGCTACGTACCGGCGACATCGGAAACCTTCGCAAGACCCCCGACTATGTGATCGAGGGGCATGTCTTCGATTGCTATTCTCCGACTCCGCCCAAGCCCGTCCGGGGTATATGGACCGAGGTAGTCGGAAAGGTCACCGACCTACAGACCCAACGTGTGGTGCTCAACCTTGAGGACTGGCGTGGCGACCTGGCAGCCCTGCAAAAGCAATTTGATGACTGGCCCATCACCGGACTGAAGGAACTG
Source organism: Polymorphospora sp. NPDC051019 (assembly GCF_040683055.1). Classification (NCBI taxonomy): domain Bacteria; kingdom Bacillati; phylum Actinomycetota; class Actinomycetes; order Micromonosporales; family Micromonosporaceae; genus Polymorphospora; species Polymorphospora sp. NPDC051019. The sequence continues at coordinate 197,559 of NZ_JBFBCH010000004.1, forward strand.
GCTGCGGTAACGCGGAAGGGTGCGATCGTGCCACGGCAGTAGGAAGGGTGCGAGATGGGGATCAGCTACCGACTGACGCTGGGTGGCGACATTCCGTTGCGTGATGTAGTTGAGATCGCCGCTCCGGACGCTATCGAGACGCGTACTCCGGCCGGCGGGCAACTGTTCAGCTCCGCACTATACGAGGAGCGTGGATATCTGATCAGCCTCAGTTCAGGACGTAACGGCTACTACGACGCCGAGGATGACGACGGCTACTGGGAGTGGGAGCCCGCTGAGTTCGTCAACATCAGCTTCGATATGGCCAAAGACGACCAGGTTGTCGAGGGGGTGTCCAACATGGTGGTAACGGTGGCCCGGGTGCTTGCCGGCCGGCCCGAGGACGCCGCCCTCGTGCTCAACGGAAACTGGCTGTTGCTTACCCGCGTAGCCGGGGCGTTGCGCAAGCACCGGTCCCAGTGGTGGGCCCACTACGGCGTGGACGCTCTCATGCTCTGGTAGGTGCGGTATGCCAGGCGCGAGTAGTTCCTCGGGCCGTACGGCGCGTCGAGGCCGGAGCAGGGCGAGCCGCGGTGGGAGGCCGCGACGAGGGGGAGTGGTTCGGTGGTGAGCCGGTTGTGCAGAGGTTGCAGCGCGGTTGGTCGCGTGTCGCGGCTTTGCCACTTGACCGAACCGACGAACAGTAGTCTCGCGCGCTACCGGGCTACGGCCGGTATTTGTCGGGTAACTCCATCCGGTGGGGAGGCGATCCCGCTTTCGACGGTGAGCGATAGGCGGCCCGGGCGTCGAAGCAGAGCGACTACGGCTGGGTCGCCGCCTTTCCGGCTGCCTTCGGAGGAGTTGCGTCGGATACCTCGAAACCGATCCTGGATCCCGCACGTTCGTGCGGATTCTGCTGGTGAGCGCCGGTCTTCTGGCCTAGCTTGCCCACTACCCGCACGTACGTGCGGGTAGTGGGACAGGAGGTCGCATGACGGAGCTTGGGAGCGGGACGATGGGCGATGCCCTGGCAAGCGCCGTTCGGTTGCGTCGGCGGCACCTGAGCCTGAGCCAGGGCGAACTGGCGGACCTTGCCGGAGTGTCCGAACGATTCGTGAACGCGTTGGAAAACGGCAAGCGAACCGTCCAGTTGGACAAGCTTCTGGCGGTCCTTTTCACCCTCGGACTTCATCTCGAACTCCGTCGGGGCGGCGCGCGCGGGATCAGATCCGCTGTCGGCGGAGACGCGACTACCCGGTCCGAGAACCAACCCCGGTGATGCTCCGAGCCTGGTAGGTGCGGGGGCGGGGTGCGCCGGCCGCGCGGGGCTAGGCGGCGCTGCTGGTGGGGCGCCAGGCGGCGATCAGTTGCTCGGGGCCGTACGACGCGTCGACGCCGGGGCAGGACACGCCGCTGCGGGAGACCGCCACGAGGGGGAGTGGTTCGCTGGTCAGCCGGTCCCGCTGGCGTTGCAGCGCGGTGAGGTCGCGTACGTCGAACGTGTCGCGGTCGAGCCATTTGATCGATCCCACGAAGAGCAGTTCGCGGGCGACCGGACCACGGTCGGCGCCGACGATGTCGATCTCGACGTCGTTGGTGCGGGTCCAGTAGCCGCCGACGGTCCCGGCCACGGGCAGTTGGCCGTCCGGCAGGATCCGGGCGAGCGCGTCGCGGATCAGTGGTTCGACGGCCCGGCCACGCCAACTGGTCCAGCCGCGGCGGATCCGTTCGAGCGTCAGGTCACCGCGGCCGCGTTCGATCTCCGGCATGTTCGGGGCGATGAACTGGAGCCAGAACCGCAGGTAGGGGTCGGTGATCCGGTAACGCCGTTCCTTCGACGGGGCGGTCGACAGGGGTAGTTCGCCGACGACGAGCCGCTTGTCGGTGAGGGCCGTCAGCGACCGTTGCAGCGAGGTGGCGGCGAGTTCACCGGAGGCGCGGGCGATGTTGCCGAACGTACGCTCGCCGGACCCGATGGCGGACAGGACGGTGCGGGCCTGGACCTGGGACGGGAACTCGGCGGCCAGTGACCGTTCGGCGGAGACGATCAGCGCCGAGGTCGGGTCGGCCGTCGCGGCGGCGAGGAAGTCCCACAGGTCGGTGCCGGGCGGCCACTCGGTGCAGATCAGCGGAAGCCCACCGGTCACCAGGGCGGCATCGATGGCGTCGGCGGCCGGCAGGTTCATCATCACCGCCAGGTCCGCCGGGTTGAGCGGCCCGACGACCATCTCGCGACCCCGCTGGTGGAACGGGCGGCGGTAGTCGTTCAGCGCTTCCATCATCGACAGGTCCGAGCCGATCAGGATCAGCAGCACCGGCTTTCGGGAGAGTTGGCGGTCCCAGGCCCGTTGCAACAGCCCTTCGAAGACCCGCTCGGAGTCCATCAGGTACGGGACCTCGTCGATCACCACGACGCTCGGTGCCTCGTCGGACAGCGTGGTCGCCAGAAGCCGGAAAGCGGCGTCCCAGTCGCGCGGGTTCGCCGTCGCCAGCAGTTCGCGGTCCGGCAGCGTCGACTCGGCGGCGTCGGCGCAGAACCGCCGGATCTCCTCGCCGGGAGACGAGCCCGCGGCGGTGAAGAAGAAGTTGGCGACGGCCGCGTCTTCGACGAACTTCTCCACCAGCCGGGACTTGCCGACCCGGCGGCGCCCACGGATCAGCAGGCAGCGTCCCGGCCGGTCGGTGCCGGGCAGGACCCGGCCCAATTCGGTCAAGAGGAGCGCGAGTTCGGCGTCGCGGCCGACGAAGGCGGTCAAGGTATCACCCACGTTACTATCGTTCAGGATACTATCTCTAATGATAGTAACTCGGATGTGAGCGTGGCCCGCCCCGGTTCCGGGGCGGGCCACAACCTGATTCAGCGGGCGCCGATCACGCCCCGCTGGCGCAGCCGGGCCTGCAACTCCCCGACGTCCAGCAGTCGCGGGCTGACCCCCTCCCGCACCGCCAGCGCCGCCGCCGTACCCGCCGCCTCACCGGTGGCGAAACAGGTGGCGGTGATCCGGGCCGAGCCGTTCGCCTCGTGCGTACTGGAGACACACCGGCCGGCGGCGAGCAGGTTGTCGTGTTCGGCGCCGACGAGGATGCCGTACGGGATGTCGTAGGCGGACGCCAGCCCGTCGGTGTGCGACAGGCCGGGCGCGTTGGCGTCGTGTACGTCGATCGGGAAGGCTCCCTGCCCGACACTCTGCGCCGACCGGCGCCCCTGCTTCACGTCGTCCTCGGTGAGCGTGACGAGGCCCGTGATCCGGCGGGACTCGCGTACCCCGACCCGGTCGGCGACCTCGGCCAGGTAGGCGAGCCGGCCGCCGGGCACGTACTCGCGGAACCAGGCCACCGTCTCCATGACCTGCTGGGCGAGCTTGAGATAGGCGTCGCCGTTGCTCGACCCGGGCTCGACCGGGGTGCGGGTCAGGTTGAGCACCGCCTCGCCGCGGCTCGGCCAGGCGGCCAGGTGCATCTCGGTACGCCGCCACGACAGCCGGCCGTCGGCGTGGCCCTTCGCCAGCAGTTTGCCGAATCCCCACAGGTTGGCGTGGTCGTCGACGGCGTCCCCGATCCGGCTGCCCGGCCGCAGGTCGTCGGGGTTGTCGGCGGCGTACTTCAGCAGCGGCTCGTAGTCGACGCCGCCGAGCTTGAGCAGCAGCGACCCGGGCTGGGTCGCGTCGGCCCGGTCGGTCTGGAAAGACGCGCCGGCGAGGGCGAAGACGACCGCGTCGCCGGAGCAGTCCACGACGATCCCCGGGCGGATGATGGTGCGCCCCCGCCCGGGGATCTCGGCGACGACGGCGGTGACCGTGGTGCCGGTCCCACCGTCGTCGTTCCCGCCGGTCCCGGCGGCGGTCTCCACGTCGACGACGACGGTGTTGAGCAGCAGGCGTACGCCGGCCCGGCGGAGCAGCACGGCCTCGCACATGGAGAGTTCGGAGTGGTTCACCGGGGTTCGGGTCGCCGTGTACGACACGTCGTCCGGGATGTGGCCGGGCGAGCCGCCGTACTCCTGGAGCAGGGTGACGATGCGCTGGCCGACGCCGCCGGTGACCTGGTTGCCGGTGGCGTCGTGGAAGCCGGCGCTGTGCTCCAGCAGCTGGCGGGCGAGCGTACCGCCGACGTGGCCGCTGGCCTCGACCAGCAGGGTGTCGGCCCCGGTCTCCGCCGCCGCGATCGCGGCGGCGGTGCCGGCCGATCCGGCGCCGACGACGAGCACCTGGGGGGTGAGTACGGGGGGTTCGGTACGCGACACGCGTCAGCCTTTCACGCTGCCCGCGGTCAGACCCTTTTCGTAGTAGCGCTGGAGCACGAAGAAGAGCCCGACGACGGGGATGGTTACCAGGGTGCTCAGGGCCATGATCGCGCCCCAGCGGATGTCGAACGAGGTGACGAAACCGGCCATCGCCACCGGTGCGGTGACGTTCTGGCCCTGTGCGATGACACTGGCGAAGAGGTATTCGTCCCAGGAGAGGATGAAGGAGAACATGGCGGTCGTCGCCAGCCCGGTCCGCAGCAGCGGCAGGGTGACCGTGAGGAAGGACCGGAAGTAGCCGAGGCCGTCGACCCAGGCGGCTTCCTCCAGTTCCTTCGGTACGGCCTCGACGAACGACTTCATCAGCCAGGTGGTCAGCGGCAGGGTGATGGTCAGGTGGGCGATGATGATGCCGAAGAGGCCACCGACCAGCCCGAGCGCCGACAGTGCCAGGTAGAGCGGCACCAGCAGCAGGATCGCCGGGAAGAGGTACGACACGCTCAGGCAGGCGAGCAGCACCTTGCGGCCGGGGAACTCGAAGCGGCTGACCGCGTATCCGGCGGTGGTGCCGACGGTCACCGAGACGAGCGTGGTGACGACGGCGACGATGAAGCTGTTGACGAACCAGCGCACCGCCTCGCTGCCCTCGAAGACCTCCCGGTACCAGTCACCGGTCAGCCGGGACGGGATCAGCGACGGGTCGGACTGGAAGAGTTCGTCGGCGGGCCGGAACGAACTCAGCGCCATCCACAGGATCGGCCCGACCGCGAAGAACACGATCAGTGCCAGGGCGACGATCCGGCCGATGACCGCGGCGACCTTCTTCCCCGACGTTTTCGGCGGTGCCTTCGCCGGGGTGCGGGTCGGCCCGCCGTCGGCCCGCGCCGTGGGGGGCCGCTTGGCTTCGCTTGTCACGCTCACTTGGACCGCCTTCCCCGGGTCCGCACCACGAGCCAGCCGGCCACGCCGACCGCGGCGAGGAAGAGCCCGACGGCCGAGGCGATGGCGGCGGCGTAGCCGATCCGGAACTCACCCATCACGACCTTGTAGATGTAGGTGGAGAGAACCTCGCTCGACCCGGCCGGCCCGCCGCGGCTGAGCAGCCAGACCAGCTCGAAGTACATCAGCGTCCAGATGCCGCGCAGGGCCAGTAGCGCGATGGTCGCCGACTTCAGGTTGGGCAGGGTGATGTGGACGAACTCGCGCCAGGCACCGGCGCCGTCGACCCGGGCCGCCTCGTACTGTGCCTTGTCGATGCTCTGCATCCGGGCCCAGTAGACGAGCATCGCGAAGGGGAAGCCCCGCCAGATGTTCACCAGGATGACGGTGAACAGCGCCGTACCCTCCAGGCCGAGCGGGGTGGCGCCGGCCGGCAGGAATCCCCACGATTGCAGGTTGCTGCTGATGATTCCGTAGTGGCCGTCGAGCATCCACTGCCACACCAGGGCGGTCGCGATGACCGGTACGACGTACGGGATCAGCAGCAGCTGCCGGATCCAGCGCATGCCGCGCCAGTTGGTGTCGATGAGCAGCGCCGCGATCAGCCCCAGGACGAGCTGGCCGGCCAGTGACACCACCGTCCACAGCAGGGTGTTGCCGATGGTCGACAGCAGGTTGCGGTCACTGCCCAGTGCCGTGTAGTTGTCCAGCCCCACGTAGGAGGCGTCGCCGGTCAGCAGGTCGATGGAGAACAGCGACGTACGGAAACTCTCGAAGATCGGGTACGCCAGGATTATCGCGAAGAGCAGTGCCGCGGGCACGGCGAACGCCATGCCCGCGCGCTGCTGCCGTCCGGTCAGGGTCCGGGACAGGAAGGCAGGTTGCGTCATTGCCATCAGGGGAACCAATCAGCTGACTTTGGCGAGACGCTTCATCTCGGCGTTGATGTTGTTGAAGGCCTGCTCCGCGGTGATGCTGCCGGCCGCGGCCGACTGGAGCTGGTCACCGACGAACGTGGTCGCCTCGATCTGGCCGGCGAGCTGGTTGAGACCGGCCTCCATCCCGTAGCGGTACCACTCGGGCAGGATGTTCTCCCGGATGGTCTGGATCTCCGGGGCGAAACGCCGCACGGTCTCGTTGCCGGTGTAGGTGGCGGACTCCGCGGCGCTGTTGGTCGCCGGCAGCGCGAACACCGGCCGGGTGTTGGTGCGGGCGGCGGCCAGGTCGGGCTGCATCATGCATTCGACCAGGGTCTTCGCGGCCTTCTCACGCCGCTCGTTGCTCTTGCCGACCATGAAGAAGTAGCCGCCGCCGATCGAGCCCTGCGGCTTGGTTTCCGCGGTCGGGCCGGGCAGCGGGAAGACGCCCATGTTGTCGATCATGCTCGGGTTCTGCTCGGCGGCCAGGCCGACGACGGCACCGAAGTCGAGCACCATGGCGAGCTTGCCCTGCGCGTATCCGGTCCGGAAGTCGTTCCACGACCAGGTGCGCGACTCCGGCGGGGACGCCGCCTTGTAGAGGTCGAGCATGAACTGGGTGGCCTCGATCGCCTTGGCCGGGTCGCGGTCGAGCGCGTATTCGCCGGTCCGCGGGTCGAAGGTGTGTACGCCGTTGGCGTACAGGAACTGGTAGTAGGTCTGCGGGGCGACCAGTGCCGAACCCATCGGTACGGCGAAGCCGCGTACGCCGTTCGCCGGGTCGTCGAGCTGCTTGGCGGCGGCCAGCAGTTCGGGCCACGACTTCGGGATCTCGATGCCCTTGGCCTGGAAGAGGTCCTTGCGGTACCAGACCTCCTGGTGCAGGGCCCAGTCCGGCACCGCCCAGGTCTGGTCGTCCTTGCCGACCGCGTGCAGGAAGGACGGGATGAAGTCGTCCTTGCCGTGGCTGTCGATGACGTCGTCGACGGGGACGATGAAGCCGCCGGCCTCGGCGGCGGCGACACCACCCTCGATGGTGTTCATGATGTCGGGGCCGTTGCCCGCCTTGAACGCGGTCACCATCTTCGGGTACATGCTGTCGAACGGGACGGCCTCGAACGTCACGCTGACGTCCTGCTGCTGGGTGGCGCACTGCTCGGCCTGCTGCTGGATCGCCCCGGCCTGAGTACTCACCGTGAGGTTGGTCCAGAAGGTCAGATTGATGGGTCCGCCGTCGTCCGCGCGGCCGGCCGAACTGCCCGTTCCGGCGCCGGGCGGGCTGCACGCGGCGAGCAGCGCGACGGTCCCGGCCACCGCGGCGGCGGTGACTGCGAGCCTCGCTCTGGGGTGGTTGCGGATCATGGTTCGTCCTCTGGTAGCGGTGCGGTGTGTGGTCTGTGTTATCGGTTACACGATCACGTGGCCGTCGCGTACCTGTCAAGAGCAGGCTCGAAACAAGCCTGTCATGCAGCGCAAATCCACGGTTGACATCCGCCAAGTGATGCGAAATATTCGATCGTAGTTGTAACCGGTAACATCGAGCCCTGTCGAGAGAGGTCGTCACATGGCTTCAGCAGCACCCGAGTTCGCGGGGATCATTCCGCCGCTCGTGACTCCGTTCGACGCGGAGGAGAACATCGACACCGAAGCCCTGCGTGCGGAGATCCGCTTCCACCTCGCGGTGGGCGTGCACGGGCTGTGCGTCACCGGCTCGACCGGCGATGGACAGATGCTCTCTCTTGAACAGTCCGTAACCGTCGCCAAGATCGCGGTCGAGGAGGTCAAGGGCGCCGTACCGGTGATCGCCGGCATCATCCGCGACTCGACCGCCGAGGTCATCCGCTACGGGCTCGCGCTCAAGGAGGTCGGCGTCGACGCCCTCCAGGTCACCCCCGTGCACTACCTCTTCCAGCCGGACGAGGAGACCACCCTCGACTACTACCGGCGGATCTGCGACGCCACCGACCTGCCGGTCCTGATCTACAACGTGATCCCGTACGCGCTGATCCCGGCGACCACCGTCTACCGGGCCATCCAGGAGATCCCCGGCGTCGTCGGCGTCAAGCAGTCCGGCGGCAACATCCACCAGCTCGCCGACCTGCTCAAGGCCGCCCCCACCGAGGGCGTCGTCTTCACCGCCGTCGACGACCTGCTCTACCCGGCCTACCTGCTCGGCGCCGGCGGGGCCATCAGCGCCACCCTCACCGTCGTGCCGCAGCTCTGCGTCGACCAGTGGGACGCCGTCCAGAAGGGCGACCACAAGACCGCCCTGGAGATCCACAACAAGCTGCTGCCGGTGTGGCGTGCGATCGACGGTTCCAACATGACCGTACGCATCAAGACCGCGCTGAAGCTCCAGGGCCGCACCGGCGGGCTCGGCGCCCACCCGCTCACCCCGGTCAGCGAGCAGGAGGAGGCGGTGATCCGGGCCGCCCTCGTGGAGGCCGGCGCGATCACCGCGTGATTGACTCACCGACGCCGAAGGCTGTACCTCTGGTGGACATCCCTCGGCCTGGAACAAGGAGTCGTCTGGTGGCAGGAATCCGGGACGTGGCCAAACTGGCCGGCGTGTCGACCGCGACCGTGACGCGCGCACTGCGGGACGAAGCCTCGGTGACGGCGGCGACCAAGGCCAGGGTCAGGGCCGCCGCCCTCCGGCTGGACTACGTCCCCAGCGCCGCGGCACGTGCCCTGTCCCGCGGCCGGTCCAACCTGCTCGGCCTGTTCGTACCGGACATCACGAATCCGTTCTACGCACAGGTCGCGCAGGGGCTGGAGGACCGGGCCGCGGAGGCGCGCTACCACTGCGTCATCGCCAGCTCACACCTCAACCCGGAGCGTGAGCGCCACCTGCTCACCTCGTTCCAGGACGGCACCCTCGCCGGCCTCGCCGCCACCACGGTCGGCACCGACGAGGGATTCACCACCGCACTCGGTGCCACCCGGGGCCCGCTGGTCCTCGTCGACCGGCGGCCCCGGGGCATCAAGGCGCCACTCGTACGCACCGACAACCGCAAGGTGACCCGCGGCGCGATCAGCCAGCTCTTCGAGATGGGGCACACCCGGATCGCGATGATTTCCGGGCCGCGCGACTTCGACACCGCCTGCCAGCGGCTCTCCGGATTCCGGCTCGCCTACAAGGCGGCCGGGACCGCCCTGCCCGACGAACTCATCCGGCACGGCCACCTCGGCGAGGCCGGCGGCTACAAGGCGATGAACGAGCTGCTCGAACTCGACCCCCGGCCGACCGCGGTGTTCTGCTTCAACAACCTCGTCACCGTCGGCGCGCTCAAGGCGATCCGGGAGGCCAAACTGCGCATCCCCACCGACATCAGCATCCTGGCCTTCGACGACATGAACCTCTTCCCGCTCGTCGACCCGCCGATCAGTGCGATCGACCAGCCCGCGTACGAGATGGGCCGGGCCGCCGCCGACCTGCTGCTGCGCCAGCTCGACGGCGAACGCGGCCTCGGTGACGTCGTACTGCCGGCAACGATGATCATGCGGGAGTCACTGGCCCCGCCCAGCACCCGCTGAACCGAATCGAGAGACCACGACATGGCCGAAGCCTTCTTCTCGTCCGGGGCCGACTACGTCGACCGGGCCCTGCTCGGATTCGCCCGCGACCACGCCGACATCGTCGAACTCAACCAGAACCCGGTGTACGTCAAGGCGGTCAACCGCGACCCGCGCCGCCGGGTCGGGATCGTCTCCGGCGGCGGCTCCGGCCACGAACCCATGCACATCGGGCTCGTCGGCGCCGGCATGCTCGACGCCGCCGTACCGGGCAAGGTCTTCGCCTCGCCGCACAACCGGCAGATCTACGAGGCCAGCCGGGCGGTCGCCGGACCCGACGGCGTACTGCACGTGGTCAAGAACTACACCGGTGACCGGATCAACTTCGGCATCGCCGCCGAGCGGCTGCGCCACGACGGCATCCGGGTCGAACGCGTACTCGTCGACGACGACGTCGCCACCGAGAGCGAGCAGACCGCGACCGGGCGCCGGGGCACCGGCGCCACCGTGATCGTCGAGAAGATCCTCGGCGCCGCCGCCGACCAGGGCCTCGACCTCGACGGCCTCACCGAACTCGGCCGCGCCGTGACCGCCCGCTCGCGCAGCGTCGCCGTCGCGTCCGTCGCCCACACCTCGCACGTCACCGGCGAACCCGGCTTCGTCCTCGACCCCGGACAGATCGAGTACGGCGTCGGCATCCACGGCGAACGCGCCCAGCGCAGCATCCCCCGACCCCCGCTGGAGGAACTCGTCGACCGGATGGTCGCCGACGTACTCGCCAGGACCCCTGCCGGCGACTCGGCGATCGTCCTGGTCAACGGCCTCGGCGGCACCACCGGAATCGAGCTCTACAACGTCTTCGCGCGCACCGCCGACAACCTCGCCGACCGGGGCATCAGCCTCGCCGGCAGCCTCGTCGGCACCTGGTCGCCCGCGCTGGACATGAAGGGCTTCTCGATCACCGTCACCATGCTCGACGACGGCTGGGCCGGACTGTGGCACGCGCCCGCGTGGACCGCCGTCCTCAGGAAGTGAGACCGCCAATGCTGATGAAGACCTACCTCGACGCGGCCGAGGCCGCCCACGCCGAACTGACCCGGATCGACCAGGTCGCCGGCGACGGCGACTTCGGCGACAACCTCCGCGACGGCCTGCGCGGCGTGGTGTCCCGGCTGCCGGCCGGCGCCGACCTCGCCACCGAGTTCGACGTGGCCGCCACCTGGTTCCTCGACGAGGTCGGCGGCACCAGCGGACCCCTGATCGGGCTCCTGCTGCGCGAGACCGCCGCCGAACTGGCGAAGCGGGGCGACGAGGACGCCGCGCTCGTCGCCGGCCTCGCCGGTGGCCTCGCCGCCATCCAGCGGGTCGGCGAGGCGAAGGTCGGCGACCGCACCATGGTCGACTGCCTCGCCCCGACCATCGACGGCCTCAACGACGCGACCGGGCCGGTCGACTGGACCGCGACCGCCACCGCCGCACTCGCCAACGCCCGGGCCACCGCCGACCTGCGGGCCCGGATGGGCCGCGCCAGCTACGTCGGCGAACGGGTGCTCGGCACCCCGGACGCCGGGGCGATGGGGATCGCCCTGCTCTTCTGGGCGCTCGCCGTGCACCGCGACCCGGCCGCCCGCGACCGGCTCACCGACCCCGCCCACCTCGACGGCTGACCGGAGGCGACCATGCAGCTCACCGGAGAGATGTTCATCGGCACCGACCGGATCCGCGGCACCGCGGGCGTTCGGCGACCCGTCGACCCGGCCACCGGCGAGGAACTGGAGCCGGCGTACGGGATGGACGACGGCACCGCCGTCGCCGAGGCGTGCCGCCGCGCCGACGCCGCATTCGACGCGTACCGGTCCCTGCCGGACCAGGCCCGTGCCGGGTTCCTGCGGCAGATCGCCGACAACCTCGAAGCGGCCGGCGAGCAGCTCGTCGCCGCCGTACAGGCCGAGACCGGACTCGCCGAAGGCCGGGCCCGCACCGAACTCGGCCGGACCGCCAACCAGCTCCGGATGTTCGCCGACCTGCTGGCGAAGCCGGACTGGTGCGATCCCCGGCACGTGCCGGCCCAGCCGGACCGGACCCCGCTGCCCCGGCCCGACCTGCGGTCGCGTTACATCCCGCTCGGCCCGGTCGCGGTCTTCGGCGCCTCGAACTTCCCGCTGGCGTTCTCGGTCGCCGGCGGCGACACCGCCTCGGCGCTGGCCGCCGGCTGCCCGGTCGTCGTCAAGGGCCACCTCGCCCACCTGCGCACCGGCGAACTCGCCGGGGCCTGCGTCGCCGACGCCGCCCGGACCACCGGGATGCCCGACGGCGTCTTCTCGCTGGTCTTCGGCGCCGGCAACGAGACCGGCGGACAACTCGTCGCCGACCCCCGGATCGCCGCCGTCGGCTTCACCGGCTCCCGGGCCGGCGGCACCGCGCTGATGGCCATCGCGCAGCGCCGCCCGGTCCCGATCCCGGTCTACGCCGAGATGTCCGCCATCAACCCGGTGTTCCTCCTGCCCGGCAAGCTCGCCGCCGCGGCGGCCGAGACCGCCACCGGCTACGTCAACTCGCTCACGATGGGCGCCGGCCAGTTCTGCACCAACCCCGGCCTGCTCCTCGCCGTCGAAGGCCCGGACCTGGATACCTTCCGCGAGACGGTCGCCGGGCTGCTCGGCGGGCAGGCCGCACAGACCATGCTGACCGCCGGCATCGCGTCGGCATACCGGGCCGGCAACGCCGAACTGGCCGGCCTTCCGTCGGTGAGCCTGGTCGCCCGGGGCGCCGCCAGCAACGCCCCGAACGCCTGCGTGCCCGCCGTCTACCAGACCGACGCCAAGACCCTGCTGGCCGAGCCGCGGTTGCAGGAGGAGGTCTTCGGCGCCACCTCGGTCCTGGTCTCCTGCGCCACGCCCGAGGAACTGGTCGAGACCGCCGGCCACCTGGCCGGACAGCTCACCGCCACCCTGCACGCCGACCCGGCCGACCACGACCTGGCCGCGAAACTGCTGCCGGTGCTGGAGCGCCGGGCCGGCCGGATCATCTACAACGGCTGGCCGACCGGTGTCGAGGTCGGCCCGGCGATGGTCCACGGTGGACCGTACCCGGCCACCTCGGACGCCCGGACCACCTCGGTCGGCACCATGGCGATCAACCGGTTCCTGCGTCCGGTCGCCTACCAGGACCTGCCGGAGGACCTGCTGCCGGCGTGACCCGCATCCGGCCGGCGGCACATGCCGTCGGCCGGCCGGTCACAGCAACGTGCGCCAGTACGTCCAGAACGCCTCGCCGATCAGCCCGACCAGGACCAGGAACCAGACGGTCAGCCCGACGGTGTGCAGGCGGACCAGCGTGTCGGCGCCCCGGCCGGCCGCACCGGGCACCGGCAGGTGCCGGTGGTGCAGGTTGTGCAGCGTGACGTACCAGAAGATGGCGATCATGACGACCCAGACCACCATGCAGTACGGACACAGCGCGCCGATCCGGTAGAGGCTCTGGTAGACCAGCCAGTGCACGAAGACCACGCCGAACGTCGCCCCGGCCTGCAACCCCAGCCAGACCCATCTCGGCAGCCGGGCACCGGCCAGCACCAGGACACCGATCGTGGTGACCACGCTGAACCCGGCGATACCGACCAGCGGGTTCGGAAAGCCGAACACCTCGGCCTGCGGCGTCGTCATCACCGAACCGCAGGACAGGATCGGGTTGATGCTGCACGTCGGCCGGTAGCTCGGGTCCTCGATCAGGTTGATCTTCTCGACGGTGAGCACGAACGCGGCCAGGGCGCCGATCCCGCCACCGAGCGCGAGCACCCAACCGACGATCCGGGCCGCGAACGGCACCGGCCCGACCGGCCGTACCGGTTCGGTTCCCTCCGCCGCCGGCTCTACCCGGGTCGACCTGGGCGACGGACGGGTACGGCGGGCGGCCGGCACCGCCGGACGCGCGCTCACTCGGCCAGCGCCGCGTCGACCGCGGCCTTGAGGCCGGCGTACGTCGGCTGCCCGTCGAACCGCTCGCCGTTGACGAAGAACGTCGGCGTGCCGGTCACCCCGGCCGCGCTGCCGTCCTCGCGGTCGGTGTCGACCCGGGCCGCGGTCGCCGGATCGGCCACGTCGGCGCGGTAGCGGTCGACGTCCAGCCCGAGTTCGCGGGCGTACCCCTCGAACGTCGCGGCCTGGTCCTGCGACTGGTTGCCCCAGGTCCGTTGCGTCTCGAACAGCTTCTGGTACATCCCCTCGAACGCGTCCTGCCTGGCGGCGGCCTCCACGGCGAGCGCGGCGTTCATCGCGTTGGCGTGCATCGGCAGCGGATAGTTGCGTACCACGTAGTCGATCCGGCCGTCGTATTCGGCGCGCAGCTGCTCGACCGCCGGATACACCGCCGCGCACGACGGGCACTCGAAGTCGAGGAACTCCACGACGGTGACCCTGCCGTCGGCGGCGACCGACAGCCGGTGACTGTCGTCGCGGACCACCCGCTCGGCGGCGGCCGCCCGGGCGTCGTCACTGCCCCGCTGGACCACCACGAACAACGCGCCCAACCCGACCAGCACCACCCCGAGCAGGGCCAGGGTCACCTTCATGTTGGTGCTCATGCCCTGGTTGCGGATCGCCTTCGCGGCCTTGCCGCCGGCCTTGCGGCTCCGGGCGGCGGCGGTCGCGTTCCGGGCGTTCGCGGAGCCGCTACGCTTCGGCCCGCCGGCCGGGCGGGCGGTGCCCTCGGACGGCTTCGGGCGGCGGCTGGTCTTGTTTGACATCAGGTGCCTTCCAGGCTGGCGTCGTTCAGCGATGGCGGGTGGCCCGACCCACGGTCGCGCGACCCCCACAGCGGGTAGTCGGACGCAGCCCTCCCACGGTTCCCGGAAGCGGCCTTCGTCGCACCGTCCGCCCTGGTCCGGGCCGGTGGTTGACTTGAAGCGGACTACAGGTGTGACCGTCGTACGCATGACCACCCCGATCCTCGACGAGGCGTACGACCGGCTCCGGCACACCGGGCCGGAACGCTCCGGCTGGCTGTCCAACCACGCCCCGATGGCGGTCGAGTGCCTGATCCGGCACGGCCACGGTGACGACGTCCACCGCTGGCTCGACGGCTACGCCGACCGGCTCGAAGAGCGGCCCCGTGGCATCGACCCGATCACCGCCGACGAGTGGCGCGACCCGCTCGGCGACCCGGTACGCACCGGCGACTGGCTCGACCACTTCGAGCGCGAACTGGCCGGCGAACCGTGGCGCGACGTGCTCGCCCGGTGGTGGCCCCGCCTGCTGCCCGGCATCGCCGCCGGCGCCACGCACGGCGTGATCCGGGTCGGGCACGCCGTCCGGGCCCTGCTCGACGCCGAGACGGCCCCGCGCGTCACCGAACTCGGCCACGGGCTGGCCTACTGGGCGGCCCGGTGGCAGCCGCTGGCGGCGCCCGGCGCCGGGCGGTACCCGTCGACCGACCCGAGATCGGCGCTCGACGCCGTACCCCGGGTGCCGGACCAGCGCCACGGCATCCGGGCCCGGCTCGCCCAGCTGGCCGACCTGCCCGGCTGGCCGGCCGCCGCCGGTGCGGTGCCGGGCGACCCGGCCGGGCCGGTACCGGAGCGGCTCGCCGCCGTCGTGGACGCGGCGGTCGTCCGGTTCGGCGGTCACGGGTACGCCGAACCGGTCATGCTCGTGCACGGCGCGACCGCGCCGAACGCGGTGCTACGTACTCTGCCGGCCCTGCCCGCCGCGCTCTGGGCGCCGAGCCTCGCCGCGGCCTGGGCCGCGACGGCCGCCGTCACCGCCGCGTACGCGCCGGCCGACGCCCGCCCCGCCCCGGCACCGCGGGCCGGGACCGGGGTCCATGACCTGGTCGACCGGGCAGCCGCTGGCGGCGACCCGCACGCGATCAAGTTCGTCGACACCGCGATCGACACCCACGGCCGGGGTGGCGGGACGGCGGTGCTCGCCGTCGCGGACCGGGCGATCGACGACATCACCGGCTGACCGGCGGCCGCGTGCCGGGCGGTCAGCGGACGTCGAACGTCCGGTTGTCGCGGGCGGCCTGCTCGGCGGCGCGCTTTTTCTCGCGCTGCTCCCGGCTGTAGCGCTTGCGTGCCTCGAGGTCCTTCTTCCACAGTTCGTGGGCCTGGCTCGAGCAGCCCTGGAGGGCGTTGTCGACCGTCGGCGGGCCGAGGATCTTGAAGAGGAAGTTGAACATCCGGTCGCCCTTTTCCGGCTTCCGTGCCGGTGACTCGGTCATGTCACGTTCTCCTCGCCTCGATTGTGGCGCCAATGATTGGTGCACAAACTGTTGGTACGCTAGCAGCCGTGGCCGAGCCTGTCAGTGACCAGGACGACCTGCTCGCCCTGGAGCGGCAGGTGTGTTTCGCGCTGTCCGTCGCCGCCCGGGGCGTGGTGGCCGTCTACCGCCCGCTGCTGGAGCCGATGGGCCTGACCCACCCGCAATACCTGGTCATGCTCGCCCTGTGGCAATACGCGCCACTGTCCGTCAAGGCCCTCAGCGGGCTGCTCCAGTTGGACCCCGGCACGCTGTCACCCCTGCTCAAGCGCCTGGAGGCGATCGGCTACGTACGCCGCGAGCGCGACCCCCGCGACGAGCGCAGCCTGGCGGTGACGCTGACCACCACCGGTCGCGACCTGCGCGCGCAGGCGGAGCGCATCCCGCCGGCGGTCGTCGAACGGCTCGGCCTGCCCCTGACCGAGCTGCAGAGCCTGCACGAGGCCCTGACCCGCGTGATCGCCGCCGCCCACCCCGCCCCACCCGCCGCGTCGCGTCCTGCCTAGGCGCGCCCGCCTCGTCGCGCCGCGCCCGCCCCGTCGCGCCCGCAGCGCTGATCAAGGGCTAGTCGTGGGTGTTTTGCCGGTTTCCGGCCACGACTTCTCCTTTATCAGCGCGGCTCAGCGGGGCGGGAGCGGGAGCCGGACCAGGCCTGCCACAGGGTGGCGTAGCGGCCGTCGGGTAGCGCGGTCAGCTCGTCGTGGGTGCCGGTCTCGACGATCCGGCCGGCGTCGAGCACCACGATCCGGTCCGCCGCCGCGGCCTGGGTGAGACGGTGCGCGACCACCAGCGCCGTACGGCCGGCCAGCGCCCGGTCGGCGGCCCGCTCCAGCACCTTCGCGCCCGCGCTGCCGGCGTCGGCGGTCGCCTCGTCGAGGACCACCACCTTCGGGTCGGCGAGCACCAGCCGGGCCAGCGCGAGTTGCTGGGCCTGCGTCACCGAGAGCTGGTGGCCGCCGTCGCCGACCACGGTGTCCAGCCCGTCGGGTAGGGCCAGCGCCCAGTCCAGGGCACCGACCCCGGCGAGCGCCGCCCGCAGCTCGTCGTCCGTAGCGTCCACCTTGGACAGCCGCAGGTCGTCGGCGAGCGGGCCGGCGAACACGTGCACCTCCTGGGTGACCACGGCGACCGTACGGCGACGCTCCGCCGCGCTCAGCCCGGCCAGGTCGAGCCCGCCGAGCATGATCGTGCCGTGGTCCGGTTGGTGGATGCCGGCGACGAGCTGCGCCAGCGTGGTCTTGCCGGCGCCGCTCGCCCCGACCAGCGCCACCCGCTGCCCGGGGCTGATCTCCAGCGTCACGCCCCTGATCACCGGGTGGCCGGCCTGGTAGGCGTACCCGACCTCGGCGATCTTCAGGGAACCGTCGACCGGGGCGGGCCGGGCCGGTCCGTCCGCGGGCGACGGCAGCTCCGCCACCCCGACCAGCCGGGTCAGGCTGGCCGCCGCCACCTGCGCGTCGTCGACCAGCCGCAGGGCGGCGTTGACCGGACCGAAGAGGTTGTGGAAGTACAGCGCCGCGGCGGTCGCCGTGCCGATCGAGACCTCACCGGAGCGGACCAGCAGGAACCCCGCCACGAGCACGGCGGCCAGCCCGACGTACTCGGCCAGGTTGAGCCGCCCGTAGAACCGGGTGATCAGGCGGATCGCCCGCAGCGCCAGGTCCACCGCCGACCACGAGCGCCGGGTGACCCGGTCGACGTGCTGGTCACCCAGCCGCAGCGCCCGTACGGTCGCGGCCCCGCCGACGGTCTCCAGCAGTTGCTGCTGCTGGGCGCCGACCGCCAGACGGTGGGCGGCGTACAGGGGGCCGCTGTGCCGCAGATACCACCGGACGGTCAGCGCCTGGATCGGGGCGGCGAGCAGGGCGGCGACGAAGAAGCGGTAGTCCAGCACGGCGAGGCTGACCAGGGTCAGCCCGATGGCCAGCACCGAACGCACCAGTTCGGGAAGGGCCGCCCGGACCGCTTCGGCGATCACCTCGACGTCACCGGTGACACGCGACGTCAGATCGCCCGACCCGGCCTGCTCCACCCGGTTCAGCGGCAGCGCCAAAGCCCGTTCGACGAACCGTTCGCGCAGCTCGGCGAGCATGCCCTCGCCGAGCCGGGCGAGCATCCCGATGCCGATCGCGGTGCTGACCCCCTGCACCACGGCCACCACGACGAGCAGCACCGCCGGCAGGGTGAGGGCGTCGACCGGCCGGCCCCGCGTGACCAGGTCGACGAGGTGGCCCAGGATCGGCGGGGTGAGCATCCCGACGGCGGTCGCGGCGGTGAGCACAGCCAGCGAGCCGGCGGCCAGCGCCCGGCGGGGCCGCAGCAGCCGGCGTACCGCCGCGACGGCCTGCGCCCGGCTGGCGATGGGCAGTACGTTCGGCATCGTGCCTCCCGTCGGTGGTGAAGACAGCGGATCGGGACAGCGGTGGTCGAGACAGCGGCCGGTCAGGCCAGGACCGTCGCGGCGTAGCGCTTGTCGGCGGCGACGAGTTCCCCGTGCCGGCCCGAGACGGTGCCTCCCTCGGCGTCGAGGAGCACCACCCGGTCGGTGACGGCGAGCAGGGTGGGGCTGGTCGTCACGACGACCGTCGTCCGGCCGGCACGCAGCCGGCGCAGGTGGGCGGCGATGTGGTTCTCGGTCGCGGCGTCGACGGCGGTGGTCGGGTCGTGCACGACCAGCACCGGCGGGTCGGCGGCCAGGGCCCGGGCCAGCGCGACCCGCTGCCGCTGGCCACCGGAGAGCGACCGGCCGCGTTCCCCGACGGCGGTGTCCAGCCCGGCCGGCAGCCCCCGGGCCACCTCGTCGACGCGGGTGGCGGCGAGCACGGCGTCGACCGGGGCGGTCGGGCCGCCGACGGCGGTGACGTTGTCGCGTACGGTGCCGTCGAAGAGCACCGCGTCGTGCGCGGCGGTGACGACCACCGCCCGGACCCGGTCCGGTTCGAGTCCGGCCAGGGCGACACCGTCCAATGTGATCGTCCCTTGTGCGGGATCGGTCTCCCGGGCCAGGCAGCGCACCAGCAGGCCGGCCGCCGCGGGGTCGGCGGTCACCACGCCGAGCAGTTCGCCCGGCGCGACCCGCAGGTCACCGATCCGCAGCGGCCCGTGCTCCACAGCGTCGAACCGCAGCTCGCCACGGACCGGGGTGTCCGGTGCGGCAGGGCCGGCCGGGACCGCCGGTGGCGCCGACAGCACCGCCGCCACCCGGGCCGCCGAGGCCCGGGCCAGCGCCAGCTGCCCATTGACCCAGGCGACCACCGACAGCGGGTTGAACAGGAAGAGCGCCAGCCCGACGGCGGCGACCAGGTCGCCGACGCTGATCGCGCCCTGGCTGGCCAGCCGCGCGCCGACCAGCGCGACAGCCGCGATGAACACGCCGGTGATGCCGAGCAGGGCGCCGTCGTGCCAGCCCTGGGCGTTCGCGGCCCGCAGGGTGGCGGCCAGCGACCGCCGGTTGATCACCCGGTAGCGGGCCAGGGCCGCTGGCTCGGCACCGATCCCCTTGAGTACCCGCAGGCCGGCCACGAGGTCGGCGGCGACACCGGAGGCCAGGGCCGCGTTCTCCTGCTCGACCGCGCTGCGCTTCTGCAACGGCCGGCCGAGCAGGTGGGCGGCGACCAGCACCGGCGGGGCGCCGAGCAGGATCAGCAGACCGAGCGGCACCGACATGGTCAGCAGCGCCACGACGGTGGTCACCAACGCGGCCAGGGCGGCGATGCCGGCGGTGACGGCCATGTTGACCGCGCCGACCCGGCCCGCGTCGCTGGTGGCGACGCTGACCAGCGCGCCGGGCAACTGCCCGGTCTCGGCACCGCCGTACGGGGCGAGGACGCGGCCGGTCAACTCCCGGCGGATCTCGTGGGCGGCCTGCTCGGCGGCGCGTTCGCCGGCCCGGGCGGCGAACCGGTAGCTCGTCGACAGCCCGAGGAAGACCGCGCCGAGCACGCCGAGCCAGCCGAACAGCGCACCGGTCGAGCCGGTGGAGACCGCCTCGTCGACGACGACGCCGATCAGGACCGGCACCAGCGCCTCGCCGGCCTGGTGACCGGTGGCGAGCAGGCCGGCGGGAACGACGTACCTGGTCTGGCCGGTGACCGCGCGGCGCAGCACCCGGCCGCCGGTGACCGGCCCGGCGGCGGTCGCGACGATCACCGGACCGCCAGGTTGGGCGTACGGGCCCCGTGGTGCCGCCCCATCGGAATGATCATCGGGGCGTCGCTGACCGGGCAGACGCCGACCTGGCAGTCCAGGTCGAACACCTCCTCGATCAGTTCCGCGGTGACCACCTCGGCCGGGTGTCCCTGCCGGACGATCCGGCCGGCCTTCATCGCGATCAGATGGTCGGCGTAGCGGGCGGCCTGGTTGATGTCGTGCAGCACCATCACGACGGTCCGGCCGTCGCGGCGGTTGAGGTCGACCACCAGATCGAGTACGTCGATCTGGTGCGCCAGGTCGAGATAGGTGGTCGGCTCGTCGAGCAGCAGCACCGGGGTGCCCTGCGCGATCGCCATGGCGATCCAGGCCCGCTGTCGCTGCCCGCCGGAGAGCGCGTCGATCGGCCGGTTGGCGTGTTCGAGCATCCCGGTGGCGGTGAGCGCTCCGGTGACCGCCCGCTCGTCCTCGACCGACCACTGCCGCCACCACGTCTGGTACGGCGACCGGCCGCGGGTCACCAGGTCGATCACGGTGAGCCCGGCGGGCGCGACCGGCGACTGCGGCAGGATGCCGATCCGGCGGGCCACCTGCCGGGTCGGCATGCCGTGGATCGACCGGCCGTCGAGGTGCACCGCCCCGCCGCGCGGGGTGAGCAGCCGGGCCAGCGACTGGAGCAGGGTCGACTTGCCGCACGCGTTGCCGCCGATGATCACGGTGATCCGGCCGGTCGGGACGGCGAGGTCGAGCCCGTCGACGACGATGGTGCCGTCGTAGCCCAGCCGCAGTCCGGTGGCGTGCAGTTCCGGCGGGTGCGGCAGGTCGGGTTCGGGCGTGCCGGACAGGTCACGTTTCACGGTCATCCTCCTGAACCGGTGCGGTTGGCGCGGACGAGGAGCCAGAGCAGGACGGGAGCGCCGAGCACCCCGGTCACCACCCCGATCGGCAGGCGCGCGTCGGCCAGCACGATCCGGCTGACCAGGTCGCCGGCCAGCACGATGAGGGCGCCGGTGACGGCGGAGATCAGCGGCGGCGGGGTGGCCCGGCCGGCCAGCCGCTGGGCGATCTGGGGCGAGACCAGCGCGACGAACAGGATCGGGCCGGCGGCGGCGGTGCCGAAGGCGGCCAGCCCGACGCCGGTCACCAGCAGCGCGATCCGGGCGTAGCTGACCGGGGTGCCCAGGGCGGTCGCGACCGGGTCGCCCAGGTGCAGGGTGCCCAGCCAGCGGCCGAGCAGCAGGACGGCCGGCACCAGCACGGCCATCGCCAGGGCCAGCGGGCGTACGTGGTGCCAGCCGCGTTCGTTGAGGCTGCCGACCAGCCAGCCGACCGCCGCCCGGGCCTCGTACGGCATCGCCCGGGCCACCAGGTAGTCGGTGGCGCTGGTGCACATCCAGGCGACCCCGACGCCGACCAGCACGAGCCGGTATCCGGTGGTGCCGCGTCCCCAGGCGAGCAGGTACACGACGAGTGCGGCGATCAGCGCGCCGACCACGCCGAGCGTCTGGGTGCCGAGGCCGGCGCCGAAGCCGAGCACGATGCCGGCGACGACGGCGGTCTGCGCCCCGGCGATCACCCCGATCATGTCGGGGCTGGCCAGCGGGTTGCCGGTCATCGCCTGGAACACCGCCCCGGACAGCCCGAACGCGGCGCCGACCAGCAGTCCGGTCAGGGCGCGGGGCAGCCGCAACTCCCGTACGACGAGCAGCGTGCCCGGGTCGCCGTGGCCGAAGAGGGCGGGGACCACGTCGGTGAGCGGGATCTGGATCCGGCCGTCCGCGACGCTGACGCAGAACGCCGCGAAGGTGACGGCGGCGAGCAGGGTGCCGACCGCGATCGGGCGCAGCGCGAGCACGCCGGAGACGGCCGGCCGGGCCAACCGGAACGTGGTCCGGCCGGCGGCGGTCGAGGTTTCCAGGAAGGTCACCGGCTACAGCTCCGCGAGTCGGCGCCGGCGGACCAGCGCGATGAAGAAGGGGCCGCCGATGAAGGCGACGATGACCCCGACCTGGATTTCGCCGGGGCGGGCCACGATCCGGCCGGCGACATCGGCGGCGAGCAGCAGGACGGGGGAGTAGACGATCGTGTACGGCAGCAGCCAGCGGTAGTCCGGGCCGGTGACCATCCGGACCAGGTGCGGGACGACGAGGCCGACGAAGACGATCGGGCCGGTGACGGCGACGGCGCCGGCGGCCAGCAGGGTGACGGCGAGCGCGCCCTGCAATCTGATCCAGCCGATCCGCTGGCCGAGTGCCCGGGCGACCTGGTCGCCGAGGGCGAGGCTGTTCAGGGCCGGCGCGGTGCCGAGCGCGAGGACTACGCCGGCGGCCAGGAACGGCAGGATGCGCAGCACCACGCCGGCGTCCTGGCCGGCGATCGAACCGGCGGTCCAGAACCGGAAGCGGTCCAGGGCCAGCGGGCTGGAGAGCACGATGGCGCTGGTCAGCGATCCGATCAGGAGGGTCACGCCGACGCCGGCCAGGGCGAGCTTGACCGGGGTGGCGCCGCCGCGGCCGAGACCGCCGAGCACATACACGACGGCGCTGGCCAGCAGCGCGCCGGTCAGCGCGAACCAGATGTAGCCGTAGACGCCGGTGACGTTCAGCAGCGCCATCGCGACGACGATGCCGAACGCGGCTCCGGCGCTGACCCCGAGCAGGCCCGGGTCGGCGAGCGGGTTGCGGGTCAGGCCCTGCATCACCGCGCCGGCCAGTCCGATCGAGGCGCCGGCCAGCAACCCCAGGGCGGTACGCGGGATGCGTACGCCACGCACGATGGCGAGTACGTCGGCGGGCACCCGGCCGGGGTCCACAAAGGAGTCGACGACCTGTCCGACGGGGAGCTGTCGCGTTCCGAACGCGATCGAGAGCAGGCACACCACGGCCAGCAGGGCCAGCCCGGCGGCCAGCCCGAGCAGGCGGATGCCGGCGGTCCGCCGTACGGGCGCGAAGAGCGGGGTGGCGGTCACGCGGGCCTCTCTGGCGGGTGGGGCGCTGCGGCGTGCTCCTTGCGGGAGCGGCTCGTGGGTGAGAGCATCTTACGGCTTGAGGTTAGGTTAGCCGACCCTTAGCGTTGTCGGTGTCGATTCGGCTGTCCAGAACGCCTCGATCGGACAGTGCTGTCGACTTTCGATTCCCCATGTTCCGGAAAGCGGACCGATGAACAGCTCATACGAGATCGGCACTGGTCGGCGGTCGGGCCGGCTGGCCCGGTCGGCGGTCGCCGTCGCGCTGGTCGGCGTACTGGCCGCCTGCGGCGGGGACACCGCCGAGCCCGACGGCGCCCCGGCCTCCGCAGGCGACGGCGCCTGGCCGGTGGTGATCGACCACAAATACGGCTCCACCTCGATTCCCGCCGCACCGACCCGGGTGGTGACCCTCGGCCTCAGCGACCAGGACACCGTGCTGGCGCTGGGCATCAAGCCGGTCGGCGCGGTCGACTGGTTCGGCGAGCGCCCGTTCGGCAACTGGGCCTGGGTGAAGGACCGGTGGGGCGGCACCCAGCCGGAGATCGTCGGCGAGCGCGACGAGTACGACGTCGAGAAGATCATCGAACTGGCTCCCGACCTGATCATCGCCCAGTACTCGGGCATGAAGAAGGAGCAGTACGACACCCTGTCCAAGGTCGCCCCGGTCGTCGCCCAGTCGGCGAAGTACGAGGACTACTCGACCCCGTGGGACGAGATGACCCGGACCATCGGGCAGGCCCTCGGCAAGACCGAGCAGGTCGAGCAGTTGCTCGGCGACATCGACAAGCGGTTCGCGGACATCCGCCAGCAGCACCCGGAGTTCGCCCAGCAGACCATCGTGGTCGCCGACCCCAGCGAGCCCGGCATGTACGCCGCCTTCGCCAAGTCCGACCCGAAGGCGCAACTGCTCGCCGAGATGGGCTTCAAGCTCTCCGACCAGGTCGAGCAGGCCGCCGGCCAGGACACCGCCGCGGTGGTCAGCTCCGAGCGGCTGGACATCCTCGACGTCGACCGGCTGCTGCTGCTCGCCACCGACGAGTCGGTCGAGCCCCGGGTCCGCGCCGACCCGGTCTTCGCCACGCTCAAGGTGGTGACCGGCGGCAAGGCCGTGTTCGTGCCGTACATGGAGCCGCCGATCGGTGCGGCCCTGTCGTTCGTCACGGTGCTCAGCGTGCCGTACGCGATCGACCAACTGCTGCCGTCGCTGACCAAGACCGGCTCGTAGTGGCGTCGTACCAGCCCTTTCTGACCAGGGTGACCCGGGTGCGGCGGCTCAGCCCGACGTTCACCCGGGTCACCCTGGCCGGCGAATCCCTCGCGGACTTCGCCGGCCACGGCTTCGACCAGCGGATCAACCTGCTCTTCTTGCCCGACGAGGCGGAACACCTCGGCTACGTCGGCGAGCCGGACTGGTTCGGGCGGTGGCGGGACACGCCGACGGGGCGCCGGGCGCCGCTGCGGACGTACACGGTGCGGTCCTTCCGGCCGGCGGACCGCGAGCTGGACATCGACTTCGTCGTGCACGGCGACACCGGCCCCGCCACCAGGTTCGCCACCACCGCCCGGCCCGGTGATCCGCTGACCGTCATCGGGCCGGTGGTCGGGCCCCCGGCGACCGACGTCGCCTGGGCGCCCCCGCCGCTGGCCGCCCGCCTGCTGCTCGCCGCCGACGCCGCCGCGCTGCCGGCCGCGGCGGCGATCGCGGAATCGATCCCGCCCGGCATCACCACGACCGTGGTGCTGGAGGTGCCCGAGCCGGCCGACGTCATCGAGCTGGACGTGGCTCCCGACGTCGACCTGGTGTGGCTGGTCGGCAGCCGGGGCGAGCGGCTGGAGCAGGTGGTCCGCGAGCTGGCCCCCGGCCTGGCGCTGCCGGCCGCCGGACCTGGCGGCGACGCGCCGGCCCCCGCGTCCGGCGGCGCAGCCGACGACGAGCTGGACGACCCGTGGCAGGTGCCCGACTCCGACGACGACCGCCGGATCGACGGCGGTTACGCCTGGCTCGCCGGTGAGGCCGGCACCGTGGTGGCGCTGCGCCGGTTCCTGGTGGGGGAGTGCGGCGTCGACCGGCGGTCGGTGGCGTTCATGGGCTACTGGCGCCGGGGCCGGGCCCAGCCGAACTGACGCCGGGCCGGCCGGCACCGGGCCCGTCCGGTCAGGGCCGGACGTGCGCGGAGCGCACGGCTCAGCCGGCGGCCAGCCGCCGGGCCTCGTCCTCCTGGATCTCGGCCGCCCGGCGCTGGTATTCCGCGACCACCCGCAGCTCCTCGGGGGAGAACGCGGCGTTGAGGTCGGCGAGTCGCCCCATCAGGCCGGCGAAGTGCGCCGCGATCCGGGCGATGCCCTCGTCGGCCGCCACGACGATCACCTTGCGGCCGTCGGCCGGGTCGGGCTGCCGCGTCACGAAGCCGCGCCGGGCCAGCCGGTCGAGTACGTCGGTGATCGAGTTCTTGGCCAGTCCGGTCAGTTCGGCGAGCTGCCGTGGGGACACGTTGCGATGCCGCTGGACGAGTTCGAGCACCTTCTCGTCGGTCGGCCCCAGGCCGACCTTCTTCGACAGGCTGGTGTGGAACAGGATCATCGCCGTGCTCAGCAGGCGGCCGGAGTCGGCGACCGCCGTCTCGGCGGCCGCCCGGTCCGCGTCCCGTTCCGTTGACGACGCCATGAGACCGCTGCTACCTTTCAATCGTTCGGACGAACGAACTATCTTCTCTTCTCTGGACGTGACCCATGAAGACTCTCATCATCGGTGGCGGCATCGCCGGGTCGGCACTCGCCCTGGCACTGCACAAGGCCGGGCTCGCCAGCGAGGTCGCCGAGGCCCGTCCGGACGTCGAGGACAGCGGCGGCGCCTTCCTCACCCTCGCCCCCAACGGCGTCAAAGCCCTGCGCACGCTCGGCCTCGGTGACGTACCGGCGGCGGCCGGTGGCTTCGAACTGTCCGGGATCGACTTCCGCAACTCGCGCGGCCGGCGGATCGGCGAGCTGCCCGGCGAGGCCGACCAGGAGCGGTACGGGGCACGTGGCGTCGTCCTGCGCCGGGCGCGGTTGCAGGCCGCCCTCGCCGAGCGCGCCCGGGCGGCCGGCGTCCCGTACACCTTCGACGCCAGGCTGGAGCGTCTCGTCGAGCACACCGACGGGGTGCGGGCAGTCTTCGCCGGCGGTCGTACCGTCGACGCCGACATCGTGATCGGCGCCGACGGGGTGTGGTCGACCGTACGGCGACTCACCTGGCCCGACGCGCCGACCCCGGCGTACACCGGGATCGTCGACTGCGGCGGCTGGACGGCCGTGCCGCTGCCCGACACCGCCCGCCAGCAGATGATCTTCGGTCGGCGGGCGTTCTTCGGCTACTCGGCCCACGGTGGGCTCGTCTACTGGTTCACCAACGTGCCGCACCGGCGGGAACCCCGGCGCGGCGAACTGGACCGGCTGGACCAGGGCCGGTGGATGGCCGACATCCGGGCGCTGCACGACGGTGACCCCGATCCGGTGCCGGCGATCCTGGCCGCCGCGGAGAGTTCGCTCGGCGCGTGGCCGATCTACGACCTGCGGTCGCTGGCGACCTGGCACACGTCCAGGATCTGCCTGATCGGCGACGCCGCGCACGCCACCAGCCCGTCCAGTGGCCAGGGGGCCAGTCTCGCCGTCGAGGACGCCGCCGTACTGGCCCGGTGCCTGCGGGACCGGGCCAGCGCGGTCGCGGCGTTCGACGACTTCGTGGCGCGGCGTCGGGACCGGGCCGAGGCGATCGTCCGGATGGGACGCCGGATCGGCGACCGGAAGGTCACCTCGGCCGTGGGCAGCCTCTTCCGCGACCTGATGCTGCCCACCTTCCTGCGGTTGGGCGCCAGGGCGGGGCAGGAGCAGTACCGCTACCGCGTCGACTGGGACGGCGCCGACGCGGTGGTGGACGGCGGCAGGCCGTGACCCGGGGCCGGCCGGCGTCGTCCGGTCAGGGACGGTCGGTCAGGTAACCGCCCATGGTGCGGAAGTACTCGGTGGCCGGCAGTTCGGTGCCGTCGTCGGTGCGTACCCGCTTGACGACCAGGCCGTGGCTGCGGCCGCGACGGGCCTCCGCACCGGCGACGATCACGATGCCGTCGCCCTCCCGGATGAAGATCCGGCCCGGCGTGCCGCCGTAGAAGCCCTCGGAGATCCCGGCCGACAGGATCCGGATCCGCTCGCCGCGGTGGTAGGTGAAGGCGTTCGGGTACGGGTCGGGCAGCGCCCGGACCAGCCGCTCCAGGTCCTGCGCCGGCCAGGTCCAGTCGATCCGACTGTCCTCGATGGACCGCTTGTGGAAGAAGCTGGCCCGGCCGCGGTCCTGCCTGACCCAGTCGGTCCGGCCGGACGCGATGAGCGCCAGTCCGTCCAGGGTGATCGGCCCGAAGAGGGCCAGCGTGCGGTGGAACAGGTCGGTCGTGGTGTCGGTCGGCCCGACCGGTACGGCGCGTTGCAGGACGATGTCGCCGGCGTCCAGTTCCTCGTCCATCATGTGCGCGGTGACGCCGACCTCCGGCTCGCCGTTGATCACCGCCCAGATCAGCGGCGAGAAGCCGGCGTACGCCGGCAGCAGCGAGTCGTGCACGTTCAGGGTGCCGTACCGGGGCTGGTTGAAGATCGCCGGCGGGATCCAGGTGCGCCAGTTGGTCGCCACGATGATGTCGGCGTCGGCCCGCTTGACCTCCTCGGCCAGGTCGTCGTCGGGGCGCTGGCGCAGCAGCACCGGTACGCCGTTGTCGCGGGCCAGGTCGGCGACCGAGTCGTCCCACATCTGCTCGTACGCGTGGTCGCTCTTCGGATGCGTCACGACCAGCGCGACCTCGTGTTCGGAGTCCAGCAGCGCTTGCAGGGTCCGGTGTCCCCAGGTCTGGTAACCGAACATGACGACTCGCATCTTGACGCCTCCAGGCATTGACGACGATAGGTGGGTCAGGCAAGGCTTACCTGTCTGCGCGCTTGCGTGTCGATCCCGTGACGCATTGACCGGCATTCTAGCAAAGGGTAGCCTACCCTAAATAACGATCTAGGGGTGGTCTATGCCGCGCTCTTCGCCCGATGTGCCCGTCTACGACGTCGTAGGGGTGGGATTCGGACCGTCCAACCTGGCCCTGGCCATCGCGCTGACCGAGCAGAGCGGCCCGGGCCGGCCCACCGCGGTCTTCCTCGAGCGCCAGGAGCGTTTCGGCTGGCACCGGGGGATGCTCCTGGACGACGCCACCATGCAGGTCTCGTTCCTCAAGGACCTGGTCACCCTGCGCGACCCCACCAGCCGGTTCAGCTTCCTGTGCTACCTCAAGGAGAAGGGCCGCCTGGTCGACTTCATCAACCACAAGACGCTCAACCCGCTGCGGGTCGAATACCACGACTACCTCGAATGGGCCGCCGCCCAGGTCGACGACTCGGTCCGCTACGGCCACGAGGTGATCGCCGTACGCCCGGCCGGAACCGATACCGACGGCGGTGTCGACCTGGTCGACGTGCTGGTCGACACCGGCGCCGGCACCACCGTCTACCGGGCCCGCAACCTCGTCTTCGCCACCGGTCTGCGCCCCCGCCTGCCCGGCGGCGTCGTCGCCGGCGACCGGATCTGGCACAGCGGCGAGCTGCTGCACAACCTCGGCCGGCTCACCGGCGCCACCCCGGCCCGGTTCGTCGTCGTCGGCGCCGGCCAGAGTGCCGCCGAGGTCACCGCCCGGCTGCACGAGCAGTTCACCGACGCCGAGGTCTGCGCGGTCTTCGCCCGCTACGGATACACCCCCGCCGACGACAGCTCGTTCGCCAACCGCATCTTCGACCCGGCCGCCGTCGACGACTTCTACGACGCCCCCGCCGAGGTCAAGAACCAGCTCATGGGCTACCACGGCAACACCAACTACGCGGTGGTCGACGGCGACCTCATCGCCGAGCTGTACCGCCGCAGCTACCAGGAACAGGTGCTCGGCCGCAGGCGGCTGCACATGCTCAACGTCACCCGGCTGGCCGCCGCCACCGCGCACGACGCCGGCGTACGGGTGGTCGTCGAAACCCTGACCACCGGCGAGCGGCGCACGCTCGACGCCGACATCCTGGTCTGCGCCACCGGCTACGACCCGGTCGACCCGACGATGCTGCTCGGCGAACTCGGCGACCACTGCGAACGCGACGGCCACGGCCGGCTCCGGGTGCACCGCGACTACCGGGTGGCCACCCGCGACACCCTGCGCTGCGGCGTCTACCTCCAGGGCGGCACCGAACACAGCCACGGGATCAGCTCGTCGCTGCTGTCCAACGGCGCGATCCGGGCCGCCGAGATCGTCACGTCGATCGCCGCCCGCCGCGCCGTCCAGACTCCCGCCGCCGCCCGCGTCTGACCGCTCGACGCGTTCCCGTCCCGGGGCCGGTCGGCCCCGCGTGCCTTCCGCCGGAAAGGTGTGATCCTTCTTGTCCGCCAGCGAAACGACCACTGTGGAGTCCGCCCTGCGGTACTGGCGGGACCGGCTCGCCGGGGCCGCCCCGGAGATCCCGCTCCCGGTGGACGGCACCCGTACGCCGCAGGTCCCCGCCCCCCGCACCGGCTCCCGGCCGCGGGTCGGGCACCGCCGTACGCTGCCCGCCGGCCCGCTGGCCGACCTCGCCCGCCGGACCGGGACCGGCACCGACGACGTCGTACTCGCCGGGCTCGCCGCCCTGCTGCACCGCTACACCGGCGGAACCGACCTGCTGATCGGCTCCGAACTGCCGCTGCGCCTGGACCTCGCCGGTGCGCCTGGGCTCGCCGAACTCGCCGGGCGGGTCGCCGCCACCCGGGCCGCGGCGGCGGCCCACACCCTGCCGCTGGACGCGATCGTCGACCCGGCCACCGCCGCGCCCTACAACGTCGGATACGGCACCGTCCCCGACGACCGCCTCGACCTGTGGCTCGGCGCCACCACCGGCGCCGACGCCGTCGAACTCGACCTGCGCTCCGCCACCGGCCGGCTGGCCCCGACGGCGGCCGCACGCCTGCTCGACCACCTCGACAACCTCCTCACCGACGGGGCGCGGCGGCCCGACCGGCCCGTCGCCGAACTGGACCTGCTCACCCCCGCCGAACGGCACCGGATCCTGGTCGGCTGGAACGACACCGCCTGCGCGGTGCCGCCCGACACCGTCCCCGACCTCTTCCAGACCTGGGTACGCCGCACCCCCGACGCGATCGCACTCGTGCTGGAGGAGACCGAGCTGACGTACCGGCAGCTCAACGAGCGCGCCAACCGGATCGCCCACCTGCTGATCGCCGCCGGCGCCGGCCCGGAGCGGCTGGTCGCGCTCGCCCTGCCCCGGTCGGTGGACCTGATCGTCGCCGAACTGGCCGTCCTCAAGGCCGGTGCCGCCTACCTGCCGCTCGACGTCGACTACCCGGCCGACCGGATCGCCTACATGCTGGCCGACGCCGCACCCGTCTGCCTGCTCACCACCACCGACCTCACCGACCGGATACCGCACCGCGCCGGCACCGACCGGTTGCTGCTCGACACCCCGGACCTCGCCGCGGACCTGGCCGGGCAGCCGGTCACCGACCCGACCGACGCCGACCGGTCCGCCCCGCTGACCGTCCACGGTGCCGCGTACGTCATCTACACCTCCGGCTCCACCGGCCACCCGAAGGGCGTCGTGCTGTCGCACACCGGGGTCGCCAAGCTCATCGCCACCCAGACCGAGCGGTTCGGCATCGGCCCGCACAGCCGCGTCCTCCAGTTCGCGTCCCCGAGCTTCGACGTCGCGTTCTGGGACCTGTGCCTGGCCCTGCTGTCCGGCGGCCGGATGGTGCTGGTCCCCGCCGACCGGCGGGTGCCGACCGACGCGCTCGCCGGGTACGCCCGCGACCACGGCGCCACCTTCATGATCCTGCCGCCGGCACTGCTCGCCGTCCTGCCCGCCGACGCCGAACTGCCCGAGGGCGCCACCCTGCTCGCCGGCACCGAACGGGTCTCGTCCGAACTCGTCGCCCGCTACGCCCGCCGGCTGAAGATGTACAACGCGTACGGGCCGACCGAGGCGACCGTCAACTCGACCCTGGGCCGCTGCGACCCCGACCTGCCGCCCGGCTCCCCGGTGCCGATCGGCCGCCCCGACCCCGGCACCCGCGCCTACGTCCTCGACGACACGCTGCGACCGGTGCCGGTCGGCGTGATCGGCGAGCTGTACCTCGGTGGCCCCGGCCTCGCCCGCGGCTACCTGAACCGGGCCGGGCTGACCGCGCAGCGGTTCGTCGCCGACCCGTACGGGCCGGCCGGGGAACGCCTCTACCGCACCGGCGACCTGGTGCGGTGGCGGGCCGACGGGCAGCTCGACTTCGTCGGCCGGGCCGACGACCAGGTGAAGATCCGCGGATACCGGATCGAGTTGGGCGAGGTCGAGTCGGCGATCGCCGGTGACCCCGAGGTGGCCCAGGTCGTCGCGACCGTACGCGAGGACCGGCCCGGCGACCGGCGGCTGGTCGCGTACGTCGTACCGGCGACCGGGGGGAGAACCGCCGCGGCCGACGGTGCCGCCGGACGGGGTGACGGGCAGGTAGCGCAGTGGAAGGAGCTGCACGAGCTGCTCTACCGGGCCGGCACCGCCGAACCCGCCGCCGACAACTTCACCGGCTGGAACAGCACGTACGACGGCCAGCCGATCCCGCTGCCCGAGATGCGGGCCTGGCGGGACGCCACCGTCGCCCGGATCGGGGCGCTGCGGCCCCGACGCATCCTGGAGATCGGGGTCGGCAGCGGTCTGATCCTGTCCAGGCTCGCCCCGCACACCGAGGCGTACTGGGGCACCGACCTGTCCGAGCAGGCGATCGAGACGCTGCGCGGCCACGTCGCGGGCAACCCGGACCTGGCCGGGCGGGTCACCCTGCGGGCCCGGCCGGCACACCGGTTCGACGGGCTGCCGGCCGGCTTCTTCGACACCGTGGTGGTCAACTCGGTCGTCCAGTACTTCCCGGACGCCGGCTACCTCGCCGACGTGCTGCGGCGCGCCGTCGAACTGGTCGTCCCCGGCGGGCGGGTCTTCGTCGGGGACGTACGCAACCTGCGGCTGCTGCCGGTGCTGCGGGCCGCCGTACAGGTCGGCCGGCACACCGCCGGACGGCGGCCGCTGGACGTCGCGGCGGCCCGCACCGGCGTCGAGCAGGACCTCGCCTGGGAGGGCGAGCTGCTGCTCGACCCGGACTTCTTCCCGACCCTGGCCGCCGGGCTGCCGGACGTCGCCAGCGTCGACCTGTGGGTCAGGCGCGGCACCGACCACAACGAGCTGAGCCGCTACCGCTACGACGTGGTCCTGCACCGCCGCGCGGACGGCACGGCCGCCGGGGTGCCGGTGGCGGCCGCACCGGCCCGGGTCTGGGGTACGGAACTGTCTACCCTGGACGCCATCGGTGCGGTGCTGGCCGGCGAGCGCCCGGCCGAGCTGCGGGTGACCGGGCTGCCGAACGCCCGCCTGGTCGCCGACCTGGCGGCACACCGGCAACTGGCGCCGGACGTGGCGGGGGAGACGCCCGACCCGGTCGACCCGGAGGCGCTGCACGACCTCGCCACCCGGCACGGCTACACGGTCGCGGTCACCTGGGCGCCGGACGGCACCGACGGCCACCTGGAGGCGGTCTTCCGCACCGGTCAGGCGCCGGACGGCGCCGCCACCACCGGAGCCGACCGGCCCCCGGCACCCGCCTACCGGCCCGGCGGCACCGGGCGGCCGCTCGCCGAGCTGGCGAACCGGCCGGTCGCCTTCCGCGACGTGACCGCCCTGCTGCGCCGGCTGCGTGAGCAGGCCCGCACCTGGCTGCCCGAGCACATGGTGCCGGCGGCGTTCGTCGCCCTGCACCGCATCCCGGTCACCGGCAGCGGCAAGGTCGACCGGGCCGCGCTGCCGGCGCCCGACCTCGGCGCGCTCAGCACCGGCGTACGTCCGCGCGGCGCCCGCGAGGAACTGCTCTGCACCCTCTACGCCGAGGTGCTCGACCTGCCCTCGGTCGGCATCGACGACGACTTCTTCGCCCTCGGCGGCGACAGCATCGTCGCGATCCAACTGGTGATCAGGGCCCGGCAGGCCGGACTCGCGATCACCCTGCGCCAGGTCTTCGTCCGGCGTACCGTCGCCGCGCTGGCCCCGGACGCCGTGCCGGTGGCCGACCCCGTGGCCGACCCGGCGCCGGTCACGGTGGACGCGACCACCGCCGCCCAGCTCGCCGCCGAACTGCCGGGCCTGGTCGAGGTCCTGCCGGTCACCCCGTTGCAGGAGGGGTTCTACTTCCACGCCCTGCTCGACGGGGTCGGCACCGACGCGTACGTGGTCCAGCTTGTCATCGACCTGACCGGGCCGCTGGACGCCGGCGCGCTACGCGCCGCGACCCAGTCGGTGCTGGACCGGCACGCCCCGCTGCGGGCCGCCTTCCGCACCGGCCCGCACGGCGACCTCGTCCAGGCCGTCATGGCCGGTGTCGAACTGCCCTGGCGGACCGTCGACCTGTCGGGACTCGACGCCGACGCGCAGCGGGACCGGCTGACCGCTGAGATTGACGCCGAACGCGGCCGACCGTTCGACCTCGGCCGGGCACCGCTGCTGCGCGCACTGCTGGCCCGGCGGTCCCCGGACCGGCACTGGCTGATCCTGCAATTCCCGCACATCGTCGCCGACGGCTGGTCGGTCTCGGTGCTGCTGCGCGACCTGCTCGCCGGCTACGGCCCGGCCGCCACCCCGCTGCCGGCCGTCACCCCGTACCGGACCTACCTCGGCTGGCTCGGCCGGCAGGACCGGGACGCCGCCCGGACCGCCTGGGCCGCGGCACTGTCCGGAGTGGACGAGCCGACCCGGCTGGTGCCGGTGCCGGCACGACCGCTGCCGGCCCGCAACGCCGAACTGCGGATCACCCTGCCCGAGCCGGTCACCGCCGCGCTGACCGCCCAGGCCCGCGAGTACGGCCTCACCCTTGGCGCCGTGCTCCAGGGCGCCTGGGGGCTGCTCCTCGGCCAGCTCACCGGCCGCCGCGACGTGCTCTTCGGGACCACCGTCTCCGGCCGGGCCGCCGACGTCGACGGGATCGCCGACATCGTCGGCCTGTTCATCAACACGCTGCCGGTACGGCTGCGCTGGCACCCCGACCGGTCGCTGCTCGACGTACTCGCCGGCCTGCACACCGAACAGTCCGACCTGCTCGACCACCAGCACCTCGGCCTCGCCGAACTGCACCGCCTCACCGGCCTCGACGAACTCTTCGACACCCTCGTGGTGCTGGAGAACTATCCGGAACAGGACGGGCTGCGCGACCCGTCCGGCACCATCGGGGTCGCCGGCCTCGACTACCGCGACGCCGGCCACTATCCGCTCGCCCTGATCGCCCTGCCCGGCGACCGGCTCGACCTGCGCTTCAAGCACGACCTGTCCAGGGTCGACGCACCCACCGCGCGACGGATCGCCGACCGGCTCGGCCGGCTGCTCGAACAGATCGCCACCGACCCGCACCTGCCGTGCGGGCGGCTCGGCCTGCTCACCGACGCCGAACGCGACCACGCCCTCGCCCTGCTCGCCGGCCCGCACCGCGCGGGCGGCCCGGCGACCCTGCTCGACGCGATCGAGGCGCAGGTCGCCCGCACCCCGCACGCGCCGGCGATCATCGCCGGCGACGCGACGGTGACGTACCGGCAGCTCGACGAACGGGCCGCCGCACTGGCCGCCCGCCTGGTCGCCGCCGGTGCCGGCCCGGAACGGTTCGTCGCCGTCGCCGTACCCCGGTCGGTCGAACTCGTCGTCGGGCTGCTCGGCGTGCTCAAGGCCGGCGCCGCCTACCTGCCGCTCGACGCCGACCAGCCCGCCGACCGGCTGGCCGACCTGCTCGCCGACGCGGGCGTACGCACCGTCGTGACGGTGCCGGCGGCGCGGGCCGCACTGCCGGCCGGGCTCGACCTGCACCCGGTCGACGGCCCGGCGGCGCCCGAACCGGCCCCGGCCACCCGGCCGCGCCCGGACCAGCCCGCCTACCTGCTCTTCACCTCCGGCTCCACCGGCCGGCCCAAGGGCGTCGTCGTCCCGCACGCCGCGATCACCAACCAGCTCACCTGGGTCCAGGACCGGTTCCGGCTCACCGCCGACGACCGGGTGCTGCACCAGCTGTCGGCCACCTTCGACCCCGCCGCGCTGGAGATCTTCTGGCCGCTGACCGCCGGCGCCGCCATCGTGCTGACCCGCCCGGACGGCACCGGCGACCCGGCCCACCTGGCCGAGGTGATCCACCGGCACCGGGCGACCACGCTGGTGACCGTCTCGTCGGTGCTCACCGCCTTCGCCGACGCCCTCGCCGTCGCCGTCGCCGGCACGTCGGTTGCCAGCCTCACCCGGGTGCTGGCCGGCGGCGACGCGCTGCCGGCCACGACCGCCGCCCGCTGGCGGGAGCTGACCGGGACACCGGTCCACAACGTCTACGGCCCGACCGAGACCGCCATCCAGGTCACCTGGCACCCCGCCGACACCGGTCCGGCCGGCCCGACCGTGCCGATCGGACGACCGGTCGCCGACACCCGCCTGTACGTCCTCGACGGCGCCCTGCGCCCGGTCCCGCCAGGCGTACCCGGCGAGCTGTACGTCGCCGGCGCCCAACTCGCCCGGGGCTACCACCGCCGGCCGGCACTGACCGCCGACCGGTTCGTCGCCGACCCGTACGGGCCGGCGGGGGAGCGCATGTACCGCACCGGTGACCTGGTCCGGTACGGCGCCGACGGGGTGCTCGAATACCTCGGCCGCACCGACCGGCAGGTCAAGGTACGCGGCCACCGCATCGAGCCGGGCGAGGTGGAGGCCCACCTCGCCGGCCGGCCCGGGGTCGCGGCGGCGGCCGTCGCCGTACGGCCCGGTCCCGGCGGCGCCACCCGCCTGGTCGGGTACGTCGTACCCCGCCCCGGCGCCGACGTCGACCCCGACGCGCTACGGGCCGACCTCGCCGCGACCCTGCCCGGCCCGCTGGTGCCGGCGGTCGTGGTC
Organism: Polymorphospora sp. NPDC051019; assembly: GCF_040683055.1. Lineage (NCBI taxonomy): Bacteria > Bacillati > Actinomycetota > Actinomycetes > Micromonosporales > Micromonosporaceae > Polymorphospora > Polymorphospora sp. NPDC051019. Next base: position 233,512 of record NZ_JBFBCH010000004.1, read on the forward strand.
GCCGTCGACGCCCTGCCCCGCACCGCCAGCGGCAAGCTCGACCTGGCCGCGCTGCCCGACCCGCAACCGGACCGGGCCGCCTCCCGCGCCCCGGCGACCGACGGCGAGCGGCTCTTCTGCGACATCTTCGCGGCCGTGCTCGACCTGCCCGGCGTCGGCGCCGACGACGACTTCTTCGCCCTCGGCGGCGACAGCATCCGGTCGATCGCGGTGTCCAGCCGGGCGTACGCCCGCGACCTGCCGGTCAGCCCGCGCGACGTCTTCACCCTGCGGACCCCCGCCGAACTGGCCGCGTCCGCCGTCCCGTCGGCCGGGACCGGCGCCGGGCCGGACGGCGCCCCGGCCGTCGAGGTGCTGGCAGCCGCCGACCTGGAACTGGTACGGGAGCGCAGCCCGTGGCCGGTCGAGGAGGTGTGGCCGCTGTCGCCGCTCCAGGAGGGGCTGTACTTCCACGCCAGCTACGACAGCGGCGAACTCGACGTATACACCGCCCAGGTCGCCTTCGACGTGGCCCGGCCGATGGACGCCGACCGGCTGGCCCGTGCCTGCCGTACGCTGCTGGCCCGCAACCCCGGCCTGCGGGCCGGGTTCACCGGCGACGGGCTGCCCGCCCCGGTGCAGTTCGTCACCGCCGACCCGCCACCGGCGCTGACCACCGCCGACCTGTCCACGATGGACGGAGACGCGCGGGCGGCGGAACTCGACCGGCTGCTGACCGCCGACCGGACCCGCCGCTTCGACCTGGCCCGGCCGCCGCTCTTCCGGCTGCTGCTGATCCGGCTCGGCGACACCGACCGGCTCGTCATCACCCACCACGTGCTGCTCTGGGACGGCTGGTCGGCCCGGATCGTCCTCGACCAGCTCCTCGCCCTCTACGCCGCCGACGGCGACGACCGCGACCTGCCGCCCGCCGGCTCCTACCGCTCCTACCTGGACTGGCTCGCCGGCCAGGACCGCGACGCGGCGGCCACCGCCTGGCGGGCCGCGTTCGACGGGCTGGCCGAACCGACCCTGGTCGCCCCGGCCGAGAAGGCCCGCCGCCCGGTGCTGCCGCGCCGCCGCGGCGTCGAGCTGTCCACGGCGGCGACCGACCGGCTGCGCGCCGCCGCCCGCGACCACGGCGTCACCCTCAACACCATGCTCAACGCCGCCTGGGCACTCGTGCTCTCGACCGCGGTCGGCCGTACCGACGTCGTCTTCGGCACCACCGTCGCCGGCCGGCCCGCGCAGATCCCGTACGTCGACGACACCATCGGCCTGTTCCTCAACACCGTTCCGGTCCGGGTCGCCCTCGACGCGGCCGAGCCGGTCGGTGACCTGCTGCGCCGTATGCAGGCCGAACGGGCCGCGCTGATGCCGCACGAATACCTCGGCCTCGGCGAGGTACAGCGGGAGAGCGGCCACACCCAGCTCTTCGACACCCTCTTCGCCCTGCAGCAGGTCGGCGGCGACGACGAGATCACGCGGCTCCGCGACCGGTACGGCGTCACCGAGGCCGGCAGCGTCGACGCCACCCACTACCCGCTCACCCTGGTCGTCGCGCCCGGACAGCGGCTGCGGGCGACGCTGGCGTACCGGGCCGACACGGTGGGGGCGCCGACGGCGGCGAGCCTGCTCGACCGGTTCGTCACCGTCCTCTCCCGGCTGGCCGCCACCCCGACCGGCCCGGTCGGCCGGCTCGACGTGTTGCCGCCGGCCGAACGCGCCGCGCTGGCCGCCCGCGCCGGGGCGACCGTACGGCCGCTGCCCGGCGACACGATCGCCGACCTGCTCGGCGCGCAGGCCCGCCGGACGCCGGACGAGAGCGCACTGGTGTTCGGGGCACGACGGTGGACGTACGCCGAACTGGACGCCCGGGTGAACCGGATCGCCCGCCTGCTGATGGCCAGGGGCGCCGGCCCGGAGAAGGTGGTGGCGCTGGCCCTGCCCCGCTCGGCGGACATGGTGGCCGCGCTGTTCGCGGTGCTGCGCACCGGGGCCGCCTACCTCCCGCTGGAACTGGACCACCCCGCCGACCGGCTGGCCCACATGATCGACGACGCCGGGCCGGTCTGTGTGCTGACCACGACGGCCGTCGCCGCCCGGCTGCCCGACCGTGGCCTGCTGCGGCTCGACGCCCCGGAGACCGTCGCCGAACTCGCCGCGACCCCGGCCGAACCAGCCGAGCACCCGGCCTTCGCCCGCACCCGCCCCGAACGGCTCGAACACCCCGCGTACGTCATCTACACGTCCGGCTCGACCGGCCGGCCCAAGGGCGTCGTCACCCCGTACCGGGGGCTGACGAACATGCAGCTCAACCACCAGGAGGCGATCTTCGGCCCGGTCGTCGAGGCCGCCGGTCGGCGGCTGCGGATCGCGCACACCGTCTCGTTCGCCTTCGACATGTCGTGGGAGGAACTGCTCTGGCTGGTCGAGGGCCACGAGGTGCACGTCTGCGACGAGGAACTGCGCCGCGACGCCGAGGCGCTGGTGGCGTACTGCGACCGGCACCGCATCGACGTCGTCAACGTGACCCCGACGTACGCCGACCACCTGATCGCGCAGGGGCTGCTGGCGGGCGACGAGGCGGCCGGCCGGCATCGGCCGGTGCTGGTGCTGCTCGGCGGCGAGGCCGTCTCCGACCAGGTCTGGAACCGGCTGCGGGACACCGACGGCACGCTTGGCTACAACCTGTACGGCCCGACCGAATACACCATCAACACCCTCGGCGGCGGCACCCTCGACAGTGCCACCCCGACCGTCGGCCGGGAGATCTGGAACACCCGGGCCCACCTGCTCGACCCGTGGCTGCGCCCGGTGCCGGACGGCTGCGCCGGTGAGCTCTACATCGGCGGCGCCGGCCTGGCCCGCGGCTATCTCGGCAGCCCCGGCCTGACCGCGCACCGGTTCGTCGCCGACCCGTTCGGGGCACCGGGGCAGCGGCTCTACCGTACCGGTGACCTGGTCCGCCGCCGCCCGGACGGCAACCTCGACTTCCTCGGCCGCACCGACGACCAGGTGAAGATCCGTGGGTACCGGGTGGAACTGGGCGAGATCGAATCGGTGCTCACCGAGCACCCCGACGTCGCCCGGGCCGCCGTCGTCGCCCGCGACACCGGCACCGGTCGCCGCCTGGTCGGCTACGTCGTGCCGGCCGACGGCGTCGCCGCCGGTGACGAGGACGAGCAGATCGCCGAGTGGCACCAGATCTACCACGACGAGTACGCCGAGGTTGGCACCGCCGTCGGGACCGAGGAGTTCGCCGGCTGGGACTCCAGCTACGACGGCCGCCCGATCCCGCTCGCCGACATGCGCGAGTGGCGGGACACGACCGTCGCCCGGATCCGCGAACTGCGCCCACGCCGGGTGTTGGAGATCGGTTGCGGCACCGGGCTGCTGCTGACCCGGCTCGCCCCGGACTGCGAGTCGTACTGGGGCACCGACTTCGCCGCACCCGTCATCGACAAGCTGCGGGTCGACGTGGCCGGCGTACCGGAACTCGCCGGCCGGGTCGAGCTGCGGCACCGGCGCGCCGACGACCTGTCCGGGCTGCCCCGCGACCACTTCGACACCATCGTGATCAACTCGGTGGTCCAGTACTTCCCGAGCGTCGAATACCTGGTCCAGGTGCTGACCGGCGCGCTGGACCTGGTGGTGCCCGGCGGTGCCGTCTTCGTCGGCGACGTACGCAACCTGCGGCTGGCCCGTACCTTCCACGCCGCCGTCCAGGCGGCCCGGTCCGGCGCCGACCCCGATCCCGACCGGCTGCGGCGCGCCGTCGAGCGCGGCGTGCTGATGGAAAAGGAACTGCTGGTCGACCCCGACCTGTTCGCGGTCCTGCCGGGCGTGACCGGCACCGTGCTCACCAAACGGGGGCGGCACCACAACGAGCTGACCCGGCACCGCTACGACGTGGTGCTGCGGGCGGCATCCGGCACCGCGCCACCCGCGGCCGACCTGCCGGTACGACGCTTCGACGGCGACCTCGCCGGGCTCGGGGCGTACCTGGAATCGGCCCGGCCCGAACGGGTACGCGTCGAGCGGGTGCCCAACGCCCGCCTCGCCGGCGAACTCGCGACCGTCCGCGCCCTCGACGACCAGCCATCCGATGTGGATGGTGCGGCCGGAGTGGAGCCGGAGGCGTTGCGCGAACTCGGGGAACGGCTCGGCTACCGGGCGCTGGTCACCTGGTCACCGGCCCACGACGGCAGCCTCGACCTGGTGCTGACCCCGCCGGACGAGGAGCCGCCGGCCGGGCTGTGCCGGCCGCTGCGGACCGCCGCCACCCCCACCGACTGCGCCAACCGGCCCGCCGCCGCCCGGGGCACCGCGGCCCTCACCGCCCGGCTGCGCGACCATCTCAAGCGCCGACTGCCCGACTACATGGTCCCGGCCGCCCTGGTGCTGCTCGCCGACCTGCCACTGACCGTCAACGGCAAGCTCAACACCCGGGCGCTGCCGGACGCCGACCCCGCACCGACGGCCACCCCCGACCAGGCGCCGGCCAACGACCGCGAACGGGCACTGTGCGAACTCTTCGCCGACGTGCTCGGCCTGCCGGCGGTCGGCGTACGGGACAACTTCTTCGACCTCGGCGGACACTCGCTGCTCGCCACCCGGCTGGTCGGCCGGGCCCGTGGCGTCCTCGGCGCCGACCTGTCGATCCGCGACCTGTTCGAGGCGCCCACCGTCGCCGAACTGTGCGCCCGGGTCGCCCCGGACCCCGGCGGCGACCGGCCGGCCCTGGAACCGGTGCCCCGCCCCGACCCGCTACCGGCGTCGTACGCCCAGCAGCGGCTGTGGGTGCTGCACCAGCTCGACCCGGACTCCGCGGCGTACAACTTCCCGCTGGTCGCCCGGCTGCGCGGCACCCTGGACACCGACGCGTTCACCGCCGCCGTGCGGGACGTGGTGGCGCGGCACGAGGCGCTGCGGACCCTCGTCGTCACCCACGACGGCCGCCCGGTGCAGCGCGTCGTCCCGGCCGCCGACGCGGTACCCGCCGTCGACCTGCGCGACGTCACCGCCGCCGAACTGCCCACGGTGGTCCGGGCCGCCGCGTCCCGGCCGTTCGACCTCGCCACCGAACTGCCGGTCCGGCTCACCATCGCCCGACTCGCACCCGACGAGCACGTGGTAGTGATCCTGCTGCACCACGTCACCACCGACGAGTGGTCGGACGGGCCGTTCCTGCGCGACCTCGGCGTGGCGTACGCGGCCCGGCTGGGCGGGACCGCACCGGACCGGCCGCCGCTGCCGGTGCAGTACGCCGACTACACCCTGTGGCAACGGGAACTGCTCGGCGACCCGGCCGACCCGGCCAGCCGCGCCGCCCGGCAACTCGCCTTCTGGCGGGAGACGCTGGCCGGCGCCCCGCAACGGCTCGAACTGCCCGCCGACCGCACCCCTGCCCCGGGCACCGCCGGCGCCGCCGGCGGCGAAACGTCCGTCGAGCTGGATCCGGCCGCCGTACGGGTCCTGCGCCGCCTCGCCCAGCAGACCGGCGCCAGCATGTTCATGGTCGGGCACGCCCTGGTCGCCGCCCTGCTGCACCGGCTCGGCGCCGGCACCGACATCCCGCTCGGCGCCCCCATCGCCGGCCGCACCGACGAAGCCCTCGACGACCTGGTCGGCTTCTTCGTCAACACGCTGGTGCTGCGCACCGACGTCGGCGGCGACCCCGGCTTCACCGAACTGCTCACCCGGGTCCGGGCCGCCGACCTGGCCGCGTTCGCCAACCAGGACGTGCCGTTCGAGGCCGTCGTCCGCGACCTCAACCCCGAACGCACGGCCGGCGACAACCCGCTCTTCCAGGTCATGGTCGTGCACCGCAACCGCGGCGGCGACCGGCTCGACCTGCCCGGCCTGACCGCCACCCCGGAGCCGTACGCCACCGGCACCGCCCGGTTCGACCTGGTCTTCAGCTTCGTCGAGCAGGCCGACGGCGAATCCCTGGCCGTGACCCTCGGCTACCGGACCGACGTCTTCGACGCCGGCACCGTCGAGGCGATCGGCCGCCGGCTGGCCCGGCTGGTCGACGCGGTCGCCACCGACCCGTCCGCCCCGCTGCACACCGCCGACCTGCTCGACGACGCCGAACGGCGACACGTCCTGCACGACCTCAACGCCACCGGCCGGCCCGTCACCGAGGCCACCCTGCCGGACCTGTTCGCCGCCCGGGTCGCCGAACGCCCTGACGCGGTCGCCGTGGTCGACGCGGCCGGCGAGCTGACGTACGCCGGACTCGACGCCGCCGCGAACCGGATCGCCCGGCTGCTGCTGCGCAGCGGCGTACGGGCCGGGGACGTCGTCGGGCTCGCCGTGCCCCGGTCCACCCCGATGGTCGCGGCGATCCTGGGCACGCTCAAGCTCGGCGCCGCCTACCTGCCCCTCGACCTGACCCACCCGGCCGACCGGCTGGCCTACATGCTGACCGACAGCGGCGCCCGGACCGTCCTGTCCACCATGGACGCGCCGCTGCCGGACGCGGCCGTACGCCGGATCGTGCTGGACGACCCCGCGACCGCCGCCGAACTCGCCGGCCTCGACGGCGGTCCGGTCACCGGGGCACGACCACCGGCCGGCCTCGACCACGCCGCCTACGTCATCTACACCTCCGGCTCCACCGGCCGGCCGAAGGGCGTCGTGGTCAGCCACGAGGGCATCGCCAGCCTGGCCGCGACCGCCGTCGACCGGATGGGCGTCACCGCTGACAGCCGCGTCCTCCAGTTCGCCTCGGTCGGCTTCGACGTCACCGTCTTCGACCTGGTCATGTCGCTGTGCGTCGGCGGCCGGCTGGTGCTGATCTCCGACGAGGCCCGGGTCGCCGACCACGCACTCACCGACTTCCTGGCCGCCCACGCGGTCACCCACATGATCCTGCCGCCGTCGTTGCTGTCGGCCCTGCCCGAGGAGTGCGAGCTGCCCGACGGCGGGGTGGTGCTGGTCGGCACCGAGACCGTGCCGCCGGACCTGGTCCGCCGGCTCACCCGCCGGCAGCGGGTCTTCGGCGCGTACGGCCTGACCGAGGCGACCGTCAACTCGACCCTGTGGGCCGCCGAACCGGGCTGGGCCGCCGCCGTCCCGATCGGCCGCCCCGACCCCAACACCCGGGTGTACGTCCTCGACCCCCACCTGCGCCCGGTCCCGTCCGGCGTCGTCGGCGAGTTGTACGTCGCCGGCCGGGGCCTCGCCACCGGCTACCTCGGCCAGCACGGGCTGACCGCACAGCGGTTCGTCGCCGACCCGTACGGCCCGGCCGGCGCCCGCATGTACCGCACCGGCGACCGGGCCCGCTGGCGGACCGACGGCAACCTCGACTTCCTCGGCCGCACGGACGACCAGGTGAAGATCCGTGGCTTCCGGATCGAACCCGGCGAGATCGAGGCGGCCCTCGCCGGCCACCCCGACGTGGCACAGGCCGTCGTCGCCGACCGGTCGGGTCCGGTGACCCGGCTCGCCGCGTACGTCGTACCGGCCGGCACCGCCGCCCCCGACCCGGCCGCCCTGCGCGACCACGTCGCGGCGCGGCTGCCGGAATACATGGTCCCGGCCGCGGTGGTGGTGCTGCCCGGCCCGCTGCCGCTGACCCCGAACGGCAAGCTGGACCGCAGGGCGCTGCCGGCACCGGACTTCGGCGCGGCGACCGGCGGCCGGGCCCCGGCGACCGCCCGCGAGGAACTGCTCTGCCGGCTCGTCGCCGACCTGCTCCACCTGCCCGCCGTCGGCGCCGACGACGACTTCTTCGCCCTCGGCGGCGACAGCATCGTGGCGATCCAACTCGTCGGCCGGGCCCGCCGGGAAGGACTTACCATCCGGCCGGCGGCGGTCTTCACCGCGCGTACCCCGGCCGGCCTGGCCGCCGTGGCCCGCGACGCCGAACCAGCGGCCACGCCCGGCGCCGCCCCGGTGTCCACCGGGCTCGTCCTCGACCCCGCCGAGGCGGCCGAGATCGCCGCGCTCGACCCGGCACCGGTCGAGGTGCTGCCACTCACCCCGCTACAGGCGGGCCTGCTCTTCCACGCCGCGCTCGACTCCGACGGCCCGGACGTCTACACCGTGCAGACCTGGTTCGACCTGGCCGGACCGGTCGACGCCGACCGGCTGCGCCGCAGCGGACAGGCCCTGCTGGACCGGCACGCCAACCTGCGCGCCGGCTTCCGGCACCTGTCGTCCGGCCGGCCGGTCGCGCTCGTCCCGGCCACCGCCGAACTGCCCTGGTCGGAGCAGGACGGTGCCGGCACGTCCTGGCCGGATCTGCTCGACGCCCAGGCCGCCCGCTTCGACCCGGCCGCCCCGCCACTGCTGCGCCTCGCCCTGGTCCACCTCGGACCGGACCGGCACCGGCTGATCCTCACCCACCAGCACCTGCTGCTCGACGGCTGGTCCGGCCCGCCACTGATCGACGAACTCGCCCGCCTCTACGCCGCCGACGCCGACCCGGCCGCACTGCCCCCGGTCGTGCCGTTCCGCGACTACCTCGGCTGGCTCGCCGCCCAGGACCGCGCCGCCGCCCGCGAGGCGTGGGCGACCGAACTCGCCGACGTGACCGAACCGACCCGGCTGGTGCCCGCCGACCCGGCCCGCCCGCCGATCGCGCCCCGGCTGCACGAGACGGAACTGTCCACGGAGGTGACGGCCGCGCTCTCCGCCCTCGCCCGGCGGACCGGCGTGACCGTCGGCACGGCCGTGCACGCCGCCTGGGGCGTCGTGCTCAGCCGCCTGCTCGGCCGCGACGACGTCGTCTTCGGCGCCACCGTCTCCGGCCGCCCCGCCGACCTGCCCGGCATGGAGTCGATGATCGGCCTGTTCATCACCACCATCCCGGTCCGGGTCCGCTGCCGGCCCGCCGATCCGCTGCGCGACGTGCTGGACCGGGTGTGGGCCGCCCAGTCCCGGCTGGTCGACCACCAGCACCTCGGGCTCGCCGAGATCCAGCGGGCGGCCGGCGCCGGCGAACTCTTCGACAGCCTCGTGGTCTTCGAGAACTTCCCGGTGACCGACGGGCCGGCCGACCCGGTGGCCGGGCTCGACATCCGGCCGGCCGGCGGCCGCGACGCCACCCACTACCCGCTGACCTGGTCGGTCGAGCCCGGCGACCGGCTTCGGCTGGTCGCCGAGTACCGGCCGGACGTGCTCGACCCGGCGACCGTCGAACGGATCACCGACGCGCTCGCCCGCACCCTGACCGCGCTGGCCACCGACCCGGACCGCCCGGCCGGCACGGTCGACCTGCTCACCGAACCGGCCCGCGACCGGGTGCTCGCCGCCGGCAACGGGCCCGTCGTCGACGTGCCGGCCGCCACCATGCCGGACCTGTTCGCCGCCCAGGTCGCCGAAACCCCGGACGCCACCGCCCTCGTCGGCACCGACACCGATGCCATGGGCTGGTCGTTCGCCGAGGTCGACCGCTACACCAACCGGCTCGCCCGGCTGCTGGTCGCCGACGGCGCCGGCCCGGAACGGCTGGTCGCGCTGGCGCTGCCCCGCAAGGCGATCACGGTCGCCGCGATCCTCGCCGTACACAAGGCCGGTGCCGGCTACCTGCCGGTCGACGCCGACCTGCCGCCCGACCGGATCGCCGGCATGCTCGCCGACGCCGCCCCGGTGCTGCTGATCACCACCGCCGACGTCGCCGCCGACCTGCCCGCCGGCGGCCCGCCGCGACTGCTGCTGGACAGCGCCGAAACCGCCGAACGGCTGCGCGGCCAGCCGGCCACCGCCGTCACCGACACCGACCGCCGCCGAATGCTGCGGCCGGACCACCCGGCATACGTCATCTACACCTCCGGCTCCACCGGCCGGCCCAAGGGCGTCGTGGTCACCCACCGCAACCTCGTCAACCTCTTCCACAGCCACCGCGCCACCCTGCACCAACCGGCGGTCGCCGCCACCGGCCGCCGCCACCTGCGGGTCGGCCACGCCTGGTCGTTCTCCTTCGACGCCTCCTGGCAGCCGCAGCTGTGGCTCTACGACGGCCACGCCGTGCACGTGGTCGACGACGAGACCCGCCGCGACCCCGGCCGGCTGGCCGCCGCGGTGACCGCCGCCCGGCTCGACTTCATCGAGGTCACCCCGGGGCAGTTCGCCGCGATGGCCGACGCCGGCCTGGTCCGTGACGGCCGCTGTGGGCTCGCGGTGGTCGGTGTCGGCGGCGAGGCCGTCCCGCCCGACCTCTGGACCGCCCTGTCCGGGTTGTCCGGCACCACGGGCTTCAACCTGTACGGCCCGACGGAGTGCACGGTCGACGCCCTGGTCGCCCGGATCGGCGACAGCGTTCGGCCGGTCGTCGGTCGGCCGGTCGCCAACCTGCGGGCGTACGTGCTCGACCCGGCCATGCGACCCGTCGCCCCCGGCGTCACCGGCGAGCTGTACCTGGCCGGCGCCGGACTCGCCCGCGGCTATCTGGGGCGGCCGGACCTGACCGCGCAGCGGTTCGTCGCCGACCCGTTCGGCCCGCCCGGCACCCGGATGTACCGCACCGGCGACCTGGCCAGGTGGACCGCGGACGGGCAGATCGACTACGCCGGCCGGGCCGACGACCAGGTCAAGATCCGCGGCTACCGGATCGAGCCCGGCGAGATCGAGGCGGCGCTGACCGGCCATCCGGCGGTGTCGCGGGCCAGCGTGGTCGTACGCGACGACCACGGCCGCCACCTCGTCGCGTACGTCGTCGCCACCCCCGGCGCCGACCCGGACCCGGCGGTGCTGCGTGAACACGCGGCCGGGCTGCTGCCGGAGTACATGGTGCCGGCCGCCTTCGTCGTGCTGCCCCGGCTGCCGGTGCTGCCCAACGGCAAGCTCGACCGGGCCGCGCTGCCCGCCCCCGACCACCGGCCGTCGGCCGGCCGGGCGGCCCGCACCCCGCTGGAACGTACGCTGCGCGACCTCGTCGCCGACGTGCTCGCCCGACCGGACATCGGCGTCGACGACGACTTCTTCGCCGCCGGGGCGGACAGCGCCAGCTCGATCGAACTCGTCGCCCGGGCCCGCCGCGCCGGGCTGACCCTGCGCACCCGGGACGTGTTCCGGCTACGCACCGTCGCCGCGCTCGCCCCGGTCGTGACCGTCGGGGAGACCACCGTCCCGCTGACGCCGATCATGCACTGGCTGCGTGGGCTGCCCGGACCGATCGACGGTTTCAACCAGTCGGCGGTGCTGCGTACGCCCGCCGAACCGGACCACGACCGGATCGTCCGGGCCCTGTGCTCCCTTGTGGACACCCATGACCTGCTCCGGGCCCGCCTCGACCGGACGGACGGGCGGCCGTGGACGCTGCGTGTGCCGCCACCGGGGCTGACCGACGTACGGCCGCTGGTCCACCGGGTGGACGCCGCCGGACTCGACGACGACGGCCTGCGGGCCGAAGTCGCCGCACAGGCCCGGGCCGCCCGCGACCGGCTGGACCCGGACGGTGGCGTGCTGCTCCAGGCGGTCTGGTTCGACGCCGGACCGCGACCGGGCCGGCTGCTGCTGACGATCCACCACCTCGCCGTCGACGGGGTGTCCTGGCGCATCCTGGTACCGGACCTGGCCGCCGCGTGGGTGGCGGCCGGCGAGCCGGAGCGTCCGGGCGGCGGGCCGGCGCCGGTCGGCACCTCCTTCGCCGACTGGGCGGCCGGGCTGGTCCGGGCCTCGGCCGACCCGGCCCGGGAAGTAGAGCTGGCGTACTGGACGGACGCGCTGGCCGGTCCCGACGACGGCGCGCGGCGGGCCGCCAGCGATCTGCCACTGCACCGCCCGCTCGACCCGGCGCGGGACACCGCCGCCACCTGTCGCGAGGTCCACACCACGCTGGCCACCGCCGAGACGGCCGTCCTGCTCACCCGGCTACCGGCCGCCCTCGACGCGACGGTCAACGACATCCTGCTGGCCACCGTCGCGGCGGCGGTCGCCGGGACCCGCCGCCGCACCGGAATGGAAGGCAGCAGCGTCCGGATCGCCCTCGAAGGACACGGGCGTGAGGAGTCGACGGTCGCCGGCCCGGTCGACCTGTCCCGCACGGTCGGCTGGTTCACCAGCGTCTACCCGGTGCGCCTAGATCCCGGCACCGTCGACCCGGACCGGGCCGACACGTTGCGGGCGGCGGTGACCCGGGTCCGCGACACGCTGCGCGCCGTACCCGACAACGGCATCGGCTTCGGCCTGCTCCGGCACCTCGACAGCCGGACCGGCGCCAGCCTGGCCGCCCTCGGCGACCCCGACATCCAGGTCAACTACCTGGGCCGGTTCAGCCTGCCGGAGGCCGCGGACTGGTCGTTCGCGCCGGAGATGGCCGTCGCCGCGCCGCACGCCGCCGACCCGGACATGCCCCAGTCGTACGCGCTCGGCGTCACGATCCAGGTCGAGGACCGTGCCGACGGACCCCACCTGACGGCCACCTGGACCTGGCCGGGCGCGGTGCTGGCCGAGGAAACCGTCCGGGAGACGGCTGCCGACTGGACCCGGATCCTGCATAGTCTCGTCAAGTCCGTGGAACCGCCACCGAGGAGAGCCCGATGACCAACCCCTTCGACGACCCCGACGGCACCTTCCTGGTCCTGGTCAACGCCGAGAACCAGCACAGCCTGTGGCCGGCGTTCGCCGACGTGCCGGCCGGTTGGACCACGGTGTTCGGTCCCGGGCCCCGACAGGAGGCGCTCGACTACGTCGAGGCCAACTGGACCGACCTGCGCCCGCAGAGCCTCATCGACGCCATGAAGTCCGAGGGCTAGCCACCGGCCGGCCGGCCTCACCGAAGAGGCCGGCCCGGCCGCCGGGCTCAGCGGGTCGGGTCGAGGTCGGGCTGGGTCTGCGCCGTGCTGCGGCGCCGGCTGACCAGATAGCCGAAGGCGGCGGCGGTGAAGAACATGACGATGCCGTAGACGGCGGCCGGGACCGCGATCGTCGTGCTGTTCAACAGCGCCGGGCTGACCGCGATGGTGATCGCCAGGGTGCTGTTGTGGATGCCGATCTCCATGCCGGCCGCGATCGACTCCGGCCGGCCGACCCCGGCCAGCCGGGGCAGCCCGTACCCGACGGCGAGGCTGAGCACGTTGAACACCAGCACGATCAGCCCCACCGCGAGGAAGTAGTCGGCGATGTTGTCCCGCTCGTTGACTATCGCGCCGACGACGACCGCGACCAGCACGATGACCGAGAAGATCTTCACCGGCCGGGCCAGCCGGTCGGCCAGGCCGGGGAAGCGCGACCGCAGGGCCATGCCGATCGCCACCGGAATGAGCACGATCGCGAAGACCTGCACCACCTTGTCGAACTGCAACCCGATCGAGGCGCCGTCGCCGAGGAAGTATCCCGACGACAGGTTGACCACCACCGGCAGGGTGAGGACGGCGAGCACCGAGTTGACGGCGGTCAGCGTCACGTTGAGTGCGACGTGGCCGCCGAAGAGATGGCTGTAGAGGTTGGCGGTGGTCCCGCCGGGCGACGCCGCGAGCAGCATCATGCCGAGCGCGAGCTCCGGCCGCAGGCCGAACGCGATCACCAGGCCGAAGCACAACGCCGGGAGCAGCACGATCTGGCAGCCCAGGGCGATCAGTACCAGTTTCGGATAGGTCGCCACCCGGCGGAAGTCGCCGATGGTGAGCCCGAGGCCGAGGCCGAGCATGACGATGCCGAGCGCGATCGGCAGACCGACGGTGGTGAGCCAGGAGTCCATCTCCGGATCCTGCCCGCCGCGGCCCGCATCCGGCATCGTCTATCCCGCTGATTTCGCGGCCGCCCGCAGGCGAAACCCGGCGCCGGGCTGACCCGCCGCACAGTGGGCGGCGGCCGGTGGATCGGCCGAACGGCCGGAGCAATGCGCTGTCCCGTGGAGTTAGAAGCCCCGCCCGGAACAGATACTGGTCGAAGTGGCCCGGCCGGTAGCCGGTGGCCACGATCGCCCACAGTGGATCATGCGCAGCGGAGGTGCGGGGTGTCCGGGCTCGAAGGTACGGTCCAGCCGGTCGAGCCGGTGGCCGAGAAGTGGACAGCCGCCGACTTCACCGGGACGGAATCCCCGTCGGCACCCTTCACCTGGGGGCAGCGGATGCTGTGGCGGGCGTTCGAGATGTATCCGCCGAACCGGACGATGGTCAACATCTCGCGGGTGGTCCCGGTGCCGCGCCGGGCCCGGACCGGCGTGCCGGACGTGCTGCGGGTCGTCGGTGCCCTCGTCGGCCGGCACAGCTCGCTGCGCACCCGGCTGCGAACCGTCGACGGGGAACTGCTCCAGGTCGTGTCGGGCCACGGCGAGCAGCCGGTGCTGCTGGTGCACGCCGGCCCGGCGGACGACGACGGCACCGCCACGGCGCAGGCGCTGGCCACCCGGCTCGCCTCGACCGCGTTCGACCTCGCCGAGGAACTGCCGCAACGGGTGGCACTGGTGGTCGCCGGCGACCGGGTATGTCAGGTCGTCCTCGTCTTCAGCCACACCACCGTCGACTTCGGCGCCGTCGAGATCGTGCTGCGCGACCTGCGGGTGCTCCTGCTGCGGGGCAGCATCGCCGCGCCACCCGGACTCCAGTCGGTCGACATCGCCCGGCGCGAGCAGGAGGAACGCCACCGGCGCCGGGCGCAACGCGCCATCGCCCGCTGGGTCGACTGGTTCGGCCAGTTGCCCAAGGAGACGCTGCCGGAGCTGGGGCCACCGCTGACCCCGCTGTTCCGGCAGGGCACCCTGGTCTCGGCGGCGGCGGACACCGCCGTACGGCTGGTCGCCAACCGGCACGGGGTGACCACCTCGACGGTGCTGCTGACGGCGATCGCCGCGGTGCACGCCGGCTGGTCCGGCCGGGACACCGTCGGCATCTTCATGATGGTCAACAACCGTTCGCTGCCCGGTTACGACACCGCGATCGCCAAGCTCAACCAACTCGGCATGATCGTGGTCGACCTGGCCGACCGTCCGGACTTCGCCAAACTGCTGCCCCGGGTGTGGGCGGCGGCGCTCGAGGCGTACCGCTCGGCCTACTACGAGCAGGCGGAACTGCTGCGGGCGTACGAGGCGGCCGGTCACAAGATCAATACTGGTGAGAGCGCGCACTGCTATTTCAACGACATCCGGCTGAGCACCGACGCGAGCGTGTTCGGCCGGGAGACCGGCGAGGACGAGGTCCGTGCCGCGATGTCGAGGTCGTCGTTCTCCTGGGGCGAGAGCTACGACAGCTTCGTCTACCGGACCCGGGTGGAGGTCGTCGACAAGCCGGGCGGCATCGGTCTGACGCTCACCGCCAACACCGCCTACCTGCCGCCCGAGCAGGCCGAGCGGTTCCTGCGTGACCTGGAGCGGCTGCTGGTCGACGCGGCCTTCCACGACGTGCCGGCACCCTGGGTACGGCCGCACGTCACCGCCTGACCCGACCGGCCGGACCATCGCGCGGCAATACGGATCCGTGGCCCCGCGGAATTGTGCCCAGGCCTGTTCCGCCCGTACCGGAATGAACGTTGCCGGTCGAATTAAGGAAAGCCTCACCTGCGCGTATTAGGTAAGGCTCTGCTCCTCTGAGCTGGGCAAACTCTTTTCCTGTTCGAAGTGCCGAAAGTGCCGTACCGGTTTACGGTCGAACGGAGGAGGTAGTCATGACACAGATGCTGGAAATGCCGCGGGTACAGGAATGCACGGTAACCGACTGCGGCTACAACCATGACGGATGCCGGGCCTTCGCCATCACCATCGGCGAGACGACCGCCAGTTGCGACACGTTCATCGACACCTCGGCCAAGGGCGGGCTCGACATGGTGATCGCCCAGGTCGGCGCCTGCAAGCGCGCCGAATGCCGGTTCAACGCCGAACTCGAGTGCCGGGCACCGTCGATCCGGGTCGCGCCGGGCCAGGACCTCGCCGACTGCATGACCTTCCAGCCGCGCTGACCCGGCCCGCTGCCGTCCGGGCCCGTACCCCGGGCGGCAGCCGCCACCCCGCACCGCCGCTCAGGGGGAGCCGAGCCGGAAGGTGCGCAGCCCGTGCCGCACACCGTTCACCTGGACCTCGACCGCGTGCTCACCCGGGTGGTAGGTGCGGGTGCTGATCGGCGCGAACGAGTGCCGCCGACTGATCGTCAGGCTGGCGCCGGCGTCGAGACGGCGCGTGGTGAGCTTGAAGACCTTCGGGCTCAGCGTCCCGTTGGCCCGCCGGTGGTGGACGACGTAGTCGATCGCCACCGCCGCGAGATCCGGCCCCCGGTTCTCGAGCGTGACCTCGAAGAGCAGGTCGCCGCCGGACGCCACCACAGCCGCGCCGAGCACCGGTCCGGTGACGACGATGTCGGGCGCCGGACCGAACCCGAGCAGCCCGAGCGCCGCCGGATCACCCTTCTTAACCAGCGTACGCAGCCCGTGCCGGACCACCTTCGCGGTGTGCTCGTCCGCCTGATCGAGCCAGCGGGCCGCGGTCGCCGTGGCCAACTCCGGATCGATGCGGCTCAGGTCGTTGAGATGGTTGGCGACCGAGCGGCGGACGTACTCCGAATCGTCGCGGTAGAGCGCGTCGAGCACGGTGGCGGTGGCCGCCGGGCGGTCGAACAGCGCCCGCACCCGCCGCGCCCAGGGCAGGTAGGGGCGGGTGCCCTCGCTGGCCAGGCGCCGCACGTGCGGGTCCGGGTGCCGGGTCCACTCCTGTGCCACGGCCAGCGTGCGGTCGAGGTCGGCGGCGAGGAACGACCGGACCGCGAACTCGGCGGTCAGCCGCGGGGTCAGGTCGGCGAGCAGGGCGAGTCCGGCGTCGAAACGGTCGGCCGGCCCGGCGTCGAGCGCGCGCCGCGCGACGGCCTCGGTGACCGGCCAGATCATCCACCCGGTGAATTCGGGCCGCTCCAGGGCGGCACGTACGACCGCCGCGAACCCGTCGTAGTCGTCCGGCAGATCGGTCAGCAGCGCGTCGCGTACGTCGTGGCACCGCTCGCTGAGCGTCCGCCCCTCCAGTGCCGCCGCCGTGCGACGCAACGCCGGCAGCGGATGCCCCGGTGCCACGTCGAGCAGGCAGCGCGCCAGCCCGTCGACGGCGGTCGCGTTGAGAAGTTCGTCGGCGGTGGGCATCGGCTGACCTTTCGTGCTCGCCGCGGTCGCCGGCTTCCGGCGGCGCCGGCCGGCACCGGCGAGGCTCTCCGCCGCCAGCGGCCGGTCCGATCCTCGCACGGCGGGCGTGCTCAGGTCGCCAGCGGTCCGGAGGGAGGCGGGGAAACTTCCGGGCGCGCCGGCCGTGGTGCCTTCGGCGGGCGCGGGTGTGCCGGCGGGAAGTCGTCCGGAACCTTCAGCAGCGCCGCCGGTCCGGCCACCACCGCCGACGGCCCGGTCCCGGCGACGGTGCCGACGTCCGGCCCGGCGGTCCGTGGCCGCCACACCTGTTCGGCGGGCAGCAGCGAGCGGAAGTCGAACTGGCACTTCGGGCACGCGCGCAGTGCCGTCTCGGCCCGCCGGTCGCCGCAGCGCTGGCAGTACGTCACCACGGTCTCGTCGGCGTCCAGACCCTGGCAGCGCGGGCAGGCGAACTCCGGGCCCTTGCTGTTCAACTGCACCAGCCGGCCGGCCAGCACGTACGGGGTCACCACCGCGCTGATGCCGGTCGCCAGGTCGCGGGTGCGTCGGGTCCGCTCCTGGAGCCGTTCGAGTTCGGGGTTGGTCACCTTCTCCAGCCGGCAGGTGGTGCAGGTCCGCAGCGTGCGGACCGGCAGCAGGCCACGCAGCCGGGCCTGCTGGTGCAGGAAGGTCACCACAGGCACATCCTCAGGGGTGGCGGGAAACAGCGAAGCCCGGCCGTCGGCGGCGAGGTGTTCCTCGACCCGGAAGACCAGCGACTGCACCTGTGCGACGAGTGCCGGTGGCATCGCGCCGGGCCGGCTGGTGACCAGCGTGCCCACCATCAGCATGCCGTCGGCCAGCTCGGTCGGCACCTCGGCGACCGCATCCGCCGTCTCGAAGACGAAAGTGTCCACACCGGACCGGCTGACCGACGCCCCACGGGGCGGTGCCGAACCACCGTCGAGCAGCCGCGACGTGTGCCGCGACAGGGCCGCCTGCGCCTGGGCGGCGCGGCTGGCGGCGTTCTGCATGATGGCGACGTCGCCGGTGCCGGTGTCGCGCCACCACGAGGTGAACGAGCCCGCCGCCGCCGGATCGAGCCGGGTCAGCGCGCCGTCGACGGCGGCCAGCACGGAGCCGAAGAGTTCGACGTACGCGCTGGTCGCACCCCAGGTGCGGCCGACCTTGCCGGGCCAGCGGTCGGCGAGCAGGACGACGATGCGGCAGCCGGTGTCGGCCGCCTCCAGCCCGATCCGCAGGCTCACCGGCAGCTTGCCCGGTGCCAGCGTGACCCCGCCGAGCTTCGAGCCGCGCACCGCCTCCAGCACGCTGAGCTGCTCGGTCCGCAGCTCGAACGACAGTTCCCGGATGGTGCGCAGCAGGTGCTGACGGGCGACGCTGGGCGGTACGGCGACCCGCCGCTCCGCCCCGGCGGCCAACCGCCCCGGTTCGAGGCCGGGCGTGCCGGCAGCCGGGCCGGCGCTGGCCTCCCCGGCTTCCGCCCAGGTCATTCCGTGGCGGAGCCGAGGCCGGCGTCGTACGGGGCCAGTTCGGTGGCGGCCGTCTCGACGTGGGTGTTCGCCGCGGCCTGGTAGTCGATCGAGGTGTCCAGGTTGGCGCCGGCGATCGAGGCGTGGTTGGCGGCGGTGTCCATCGCGCTGTCGGCGGCGTCGAAGTAGCCCTGCGCGGCGCTCTGCTGGGCGTAGTCGACGTAGCTCTGCGCCGAGTCGGCCCACGAGGCGCTGCTGTCCGCGTGCCAGTCCGACCACTGCTGGTCGCTGGTGGCGCCGCTCAGCTCACTTTGCACGATCGTCACGGCGGGTTCCGGCACGGCGACGGGTTCGACGGTCGGGGTGACCGGTGTGACGTCCACGGCGGGTGTGTCGGTGGACAGGTAGTCGTTCCAGCCCGAATCAGTGCTCACTGCCGATCTCCAGATCTGCCGACGGACGCGACCCCGTTCGGCAACATCGTCGCAACGGCGCGCCACCGTCCTCCATCGTCCGACCGGGTGCCACCGGCGGGACCGCCGGTCGCATGGACCGGACGTACCGTCGGTGGCCATCGATGCGAGGTCGTGACCTGTGCCTCATGTACGCGGCGTGGGTGGCTGGATACCGTAAGGTTCGCTACCAGCCAGAATGGCTTACCCACAACTGAATGAGTTTCCGCGTGGGGGAAGCCGGTGTGAAGCCGGCGCTGACCCGCAACCGTATGTGGTGGACTTCCACCACGAGCCGGAATGCCCGCACGGAGACGAGCGGCCTCAACTGTCGTGGTCTACAGGTTGAGCCCGGATCGACGGACCCCTGCGGGCCGGGATGCGGTGCTCACCACCGCTCCCGAAAGGCATGTCCCATGCTCCGTCGCCTTCTCGCGGCCCTCACCCCGGCCCTCGCCGGGAGCGCGGTGCTGCTCGTCGCGCTTGCGACGACACCCACCCCCGCACCGGTCGCCGCCGTACACGCCGACAACCCGCACTCGGCGCAGAGCGCCGCCGCCGCCAGGTGGCTGGCCGGCCAACTGGCCGACGGACGCCTGCCGAGTCCGGTCGGCGGCACCGACTGGGGCCTGACCATCGACGCGCTGATCGCGCTGGAGGCCACCGGCACCGAGCCGGCCGCCGCCGACGCGGTCGCCGACGCGGTCGAGGCGAACGTCGACTCGTACGCGACCGGCGGCGACTGGGCCCCCGACTACCTCATCAGCGGCTCGATGGCCAAGGTTCTCGTCGCCGCCGTGGTCGCCGGCCGGGACCCGACCTCGTTCGGCAGCCACGACATGCGCGCCCGCACCCTCGACCTGATCCGTGGCGCGGACGCCGGAGCCGTGCAGGGCTGGATCTTCGACCGGTACGGCGACCAGCCGACGCAGGGCGGCAATCTCTTCGCGCAGAGCCTCGCGGTGCTCGGCCTGGCCCGATCCGGCGGCGTCCCGCAGCCGGCGGTCGACTTCCTCATCAAGCAGCAGTGCGTCGCCGGCGGCTTCCGGCTCAATCCGGCGACCGACGGCGCGGCCTGCACCAGCGCACCGGTGGCCAGCCAGGTCCAGGACGTCGACACGACCGCGATGGCCGTACAGGCGCTGCTCGCGGCCGACGCCGCAGGGGCCACCGGCGCGAAGGCCGCCGCCGACGCCGGCATCGGGTGGCTGCTGACCCAGCAGAAGGCCGACGGCTCGTTCCAGGGCTCGATGGGCACCGATTACTCCAACACCAACAGCACCGGCCTGGGTGGCCAGGCGCTGGCCGCCGCCGGACACATCGCCGAGGCCGACCGGGCCGCCGACTTCGTCGCCGCGCAGCAGTTGACGGCGGCCGGTGGCGGGGCCGCGGCCGCGCACGCCGGGGCGATCGCGTACACCCCGGGCTCGCTCGCGGACGCGATCTCGGGCGGCATCGCCGAGAACGAGACGGATCAGTGGCGGCGGGCCACCGGGCAGGCCGCGCTGGGCCTGGCGAAGGTGTCGCTGGCCGAGATCGGGACCGGCGGCACCGAACCGACCCCGACGTCCACGGCCACCCCGACCCCGACCGGATCGGCGTCCCCGACGACCTCCCCGACCGCGTCGCCGTCCCCGACCGCGACCGCCACCCCGACCGGTACCGCCACCCCGTCGCCGACCGGCCCGACCAGCCCGGCGCCGACGACCTGGGCGCCACCGCCGTCCGGTGGCGGACGGCTGCCGACGACCGGCGTCGACGTCACCTCGATCGGCGCGTTCGGCGCGGTCGTCATGCTCGCCGGGGCCGGGCTGGTCGTGGCCGGCCGGCGCCGCCGGGAGGGGGCGTGACCGCACGGACGGACCGGTTCCCGCCGACACCGGCCGGGCGCGACCCGGCGGCGGCCGGGATCCGGGTCGGGCTGCGGACGGCCGGCGCGGCCCTGGCCGCGCTGCTGCTCGCCGCTGCCGGCGCCACCGCACCCGCCTACGCGGCCGGGACCGCCGGCTACTGCCCCGACGCCAACGGCGTCACGGTGATCGTCGACTTCCGGGAACTCGGCGGCGCCACGATCATCAGGTGTGCCCCCGGCAACCAGGCCACCGGCCTGGCGGCGTTGAAGAACGCCGGCATCCAGATCACCGGCACCGCCCGGTGGGGCGAGGGATTCATCTGCCGGATCGAGGGCAAGCCCGGCCCGCAGAACGAACCGTGCATCGACACACCGCCGGCCAGCGCCTACTGGTCCTACTGGCACGCGACGAACGGTGGCACCTGGAGCTACAGCCAGTTCGGGGTGCTGAACCGGACCCCGCCACCGGGCAGCTTCGAGGGCTGGTCGTTCTCGAAGGACCGGACCTCGTCCAGCAGCCCGCCGCCGCGCGTGGCGCCCCGCCGGCCGGCGGCACCGGCACCGACGCGTACCACCGCCGGCCCGCCACCGGGCGGTCAGCCCGGCGCCCCGCCACCGGCCGCCAGCCGCCCGGCCGATCCGCCGCCCGGCGGCGCGCCCGCCCCGTCGCGACCCGCGCCGCCGCCCGCCGCCCCGACCGGTCCCGCGACCACCCAGGCCACCACGCCGCCCACACCCGCCGGACCGACGTCGGGCGCCGCACCGGCCACCACCGACCCGGGTCCGTCACCGACCCCGACCGGTACGGATCTCGCGCTGCCGCCCGAGCCCGCCGCGCGGAACGGCGACGGCGGGGGAGTGCCGTTCGCGACGCTGGCCGGCGGCGTACTGCTGGTGGCACTCGCCGGCGGTGCGGTGTGGACGGCCCGGCGCCGGCGGGCCGCCACCGGCACCGAACCACCGGACCAGGTCTGAGGTGACCGCCCCGGTACGGGTGCCGCGAAACCTGCACCCCGGCGCCTGGTGGCTGTGGGCGCTGGGCCTCGCGGTCGCGGCCAGCCGCACGACGAACCCGCTGCTGCTGGCGCTGATCCTGGCGGTCGCGGCGTACGTCGTCGCGGCCCGCCGCGGCACCGCGCCGTGGGCCCTCGGCTTCCGCCTCTACCTGTGGCTGGGCGGCATCATCGTCGTCTCCCGGGTGCTCTTCCGGGTCGTCTTCGGCGGCGGGCAGGGCGACACCGTGCTGTTCACGCTGCCGCAGATCCCGCTACCGGAGTGGGCGGCCGGCATCCGCCTCTTCGGGCCGGTCGCGGTCGAGCAACTGCTCGGCGGCTTCTACGACGGGCTGCGACTGGCCACCATGCTGATCTGCCTCGGCGCGGCGAACGCCCTGGCCAACCCGAAACGGATGCTGCGGGCGCTGCCCGGCGCCCTGTACGAGGTCGGCGCGGCCGTCGTCGTCGCTCTCTCGGTCGCCCCGCAACTCGTCGAGAGCGTGCTGCGGGTACGCCGGGCCCGGCGGCTGCGCGGCGGCACCGGGCGCGGCCTGCGCGCGTTGCGCGGCATCGTCATCCCGGTGCTGGAGGACGCCCTCGACCGGTCACTGGCCCTGGCGGCGGCGATGGACTCCCGCGGCTACGGCCGCCGGGGCGCCGTACCGCGGGGGTTCCGGCTGCTCACCGGCGTCCTGGTCGTCGCCGGCCTGGTCGGGGTGTGTGTCGGCGTCTACGGGCTGCTCGACGCCAGCACCCCGCGCTATCTCGGCCTGCCGATGCTCGGTGCCGGGCTGGCCCTGGCCGTCGGCGGATTCGTGCTCGGCGGCCGGCGGGTCGTCCGCTCGGTCTACCGGCCGGACCGCTGGCGTCCGGCCGAGGTGGCCGTCGCGCTGTGCGGGCTGGCCGCCGCCGGCGGCCTCTATGCCACCACCCGGGTCGACGCGGCCAACCTGTACCCGTCGCTGAGCCCGCTGTCGTGGCCGGAGATCTCCGCGCTGCCGGCGGCGGCGGTGCTGGTGGCCGTACTGCCGGCCTGGCTGGCGCCACCACCGCCGGCCGACACCCCGGCCGGCACGGCCGCCGGTCGGCCACCGGTCGGCGTGGCCGGACGGGAGCGGGTATGACGATCCAGTTCACCGACGTCACGGTCACCTACGCCGACGCGCCCGCCCCGGCGCTGCGCGCCGTCACCCTGTCCATAGAGGAGGGTGAGCTGTGCCTGGTCGCCGGCAGGACCGGCGCCGGTAAATCGACCCTGCTGCGGGCCGTCAACGGCCTCGTGCCGCATTTCACCGGCGGTCGGCTCGCCGGCCGGGTCACCGTCGCCGGCCTCGACACCCGCGAGCACCCGCCCCGCGAGTTCGCCCACCTCGTCGGTGTCGTCGGCCAGGACCCCCTCGCAGGGTTCACCACCGACACCGTCGAGGAAGAACTCGCGTACGGCATGGAACAGCTCGCAGTACCACCGCCGGTGATGCGCAAGCGGGTGGAGGAGACCCTCGACCTGCTCGGCATCGCCGAACTCCGCAACCGTCCACTGCGGACGTTGTCCGGCGGCCAGCAGCAGCGGGTCGCGATCGGCGCGGTGCTGACCGCCCAGCCCCGGGTCCTCGTGCTCGACGAGCCCACCTCCGCCCTCGACCCGACCGCCGCCGAGGACGTGCTCGCCGCGATCACCCGGCTGGTGCACGACCTCGGCGTCACCGTCGTCGTCGCCGAACACCGGCTCGAACGCGTCGTCCAGTACGCCGACCGGATGCTCTACCTGCCCGGCGACGGCACCGTCGTCTCCGGTACGCCCGCCGACGTGCTCGCCACCGCCGACGTCGCCCCGCCGGTGGTCGAACTGGGCCGGCTCGCCGGCTGGCAGCCGCTGCCGCTGTCGGTCCGCGACGCCCGCCGGCGGGCACCCGCCCTGCGCGAGCGGCTGCGCGACCGGCCGCCACCACCATCCCGGACCACCGCCGCCGGCCCGGTGGCCCTGACCGCGCGCCGGATCGTGGTCCGCTACGGCGAGGTGTACGCCGTACGTGGCGTCGACCTCGACCTGCGGGCCGGCGAGATCACCGCCCTGATGGGCCGCAACGGCTCCGGCAAGTCGTCGCTGCTGTGGGCGGTGCAGGGCTCCGGCCCGCGCCAGGGCGGCCGGGTCGACGTCGGCGGCACCGACCCGAAACAGGTGTCCGCCGGGAAGGCCCGCCGCCTCGTCGGCCTCGTCCCGCAGACCCCCGCCGACCTGCTCTACCTCGACACGGTCGACGCCGAGTGCGCCCAGGCCGACCAGGAGTCGGGGTCGCCGGCCGGCACCTGCCGGGCCCTGCTCGACCGGCTGGTGCCCGGCCTGCCCGGCGACAGCCATCCCCGCGACCTGTCCGAGGGGCAGCGGCTCGCGCTCGTACTCGCCGTGCAACTGGTCGCCGCGCCGCCGGTGGTGCTGCTCGACGAGCCGACCCGGGGCCTGGACTATCCGGCGAAGCGGCACTTCGCGGCCGTCGTACGCGAACTCGCCGAGGCCGGCCGGGCGGTCGTCTTCGCCACCCACGACGTCGAGTTCGTGGCGGCGGCCGCCGACCGGGTCGTGGTGATGGCCGAGGGGGAGATCGTCGCCGACGGTCCGACACCGGACGTCGTCGTCGCGTCACCGGCCTTCGCGCCGCAGGTCGCCAAGGTCCTCGACCCGCTGCCCTGGCTGACCGTCGCCCAGGTCGCCGCCAGCCTCGCCGGACAGGATGTGCCGGCATGACCGAGCGGAGCGAGGGAATCGGTTGGCTCAGGCCCCGGTCATGCGGTGCCGAACGAAGCGAGGGGCCGACATGACACCTTCTGTCGTGCCCCGTACCAGGGTGATCCGGGTGGCGCCGCGTAGTGCGCTGGTCCTGGTCCTGGCGTCGGCCGCCGGGCTGGCGATGTTCTTCTGGCCGCTGTTCCACGCACCCGGACCCGAGGCGATCGCGCACACCGCCGACGCTCCGCTGATCTTCGTGGTGATCCTGCCGGTGCTGGTCGCCGTCGTACTCGCCGAACTCTCCTCCGGCGGGATCGACGCCAAGGGGCTCGCCATGCTCGGCGTACTGTCGGCGATCAACGCCGCGCTGCGCCCGCTCGGCGCCGGGACCGCGGGCATCGAGACGGTCTTCTTCATGCTGGTTCTCGCCGGCCGGGTCTTCGGCCCGGGCTTCGGCTTCGTGCTCGGCTGTACGTCGCTGTTCACGTCGGCGCTGCTGACCGCCGGGGTCGGGCCGTGGCTGCCGTTCCAGATGCTCGCCTCGGCCTGGGTGGGGCTGGGCGCCGGACTGCTGCCGGCCCGTCCGCGCGGCAGGGTCGAGATCGCCATGCTCGCCGGGTACGGCCTGCTCGCCGCGTACGGGTTCGGCTTCCTGATGAACATGTGGTTCTGGCCGTACACGACCGGGATCGACACCCAACTGTCGTACGTGGCCGGGGCGCCGCTGCTGGAGAACCTGCACCGGTTCGCGTTCTTCACCGGGGTCACGTCGACGTTCGGCTGGGACACCGGCCGGGCGATCACCAACGTGGTCGCGATCGTGCTCGCCGGGCCGGCGGTGCTGGCCGCCCTGCGTCGGGCCGCCCGTCGCGCGGCCTTCGACGCCCCGGTCGTGTTCGACTCCGCCCCGGCCGGTCCCGGCCGGGGCGTGCCGGCCGGGAAGTGAGGTCGGGCGGCTATTCGCCGGACGGGGCGGGGAGCTGGACGCCGAGCCGGACGGGCGTGCCGAAGTTGGGTGTCCCGTCGGCGTTCCAGGTGAACTTCTGGGCGCGGGTGGAGCGGTTCATGTCGCAGCCGCCGCCGGCCGAGTCGTTGGCGTGATAGACGATCCAGTCCTCGGTGCCGTCGGGTGACTTGAAGAAGCCGTTGTGGCCGGGGGCGTAGACGCCGTTGGCGTCGCTGCGCTGGAACACCGGGGTCGGGTGCTTGGTCCACGACGACGGGTTCAGCGGATTGCTGCCGGTCAGGGTGAGCAGGCCGAGTTTGTAGTCGGGGCCCCAGCAGGCGCTGGCCGAGTAGACGATCATGGTCCGGCCGTTGTGGTAGAGCGGCTCGGGTCCTTCGGCGACCGGGTGGGTCTGCCGCTCCCAGCTCAGCGTCGGCGAGCTGAGCCGGACCCGGGAGCCGCTGATCGTCCACGGGTTGCTGAGCGGGGTGATGAACAGGCTCTGGCCGTTGCTGCCGCCGTTGTAGGTGCCCAGCAGGTAGAGGTTGCCGTTGACCTTCAGGACGCTGGCGTCCAGTTGCCAGTCGCTGCCGAGGTCGGCCTTGAAGGTGTATGGACCCATCGGGTCGGTGCCGGCGCTCTCCAGCACGTGCAGCCGCTGGGTCGGGTTGAAGTCGCTGACGTTCTGACCGGCGACGTAGTAGAGGTACCAGCGGCGGCCGTTGGGTCCGTCGAGCAGGTGGAACTCGGGGGCCCACATGTTGCAGCAGCCGTTCGGGCGCCCGGAGAGATCGAAGACGACCTGCTCGGGGGCGCCGAAGATGCCGCTGAGTGTGCTCGACCGGCGCATCGTGATCGTGGAGTTCCAGGTGGTCGTGGCCAGGTAGTAGAAACCGTTGTGGTGTTGCAGCCACGGGTCCGGGCCGTTGCGCTTGATCGGGTTGGTGAAGGTCCCCGGGGTGCCGACCACCGGTCCCAGGTTGACCATCCGCCACTGCTGGTTGTTTCCGTCCAGGTCCTGGTACTGCGAGACCATCGCGCCGTCTGCCGTCGACCATTCCCACACGTCGAGGGCCTTGCCGCTGTGCCGGTTGATCAGCCGTACGTGGCCGCCGGCGGAGTCGGCCAGCCGGAAGTGCTGCCGGGTGCTGCCGTTGTCGGCGTTCTGGACCAGTTGGACACCGTCGTTGGCGTTGGGCAGTTCGAGCACCTTGCCGCTGTGCCGGGACTGCACCCGGAAGAAGCCGTTGCCGGCGTCCAGGAACCGCCACTGCTGCCACGCGCCGTCGTTGCGGGCGTACTGGTTGATCGGGGCGCCGTCGTTGGTGGCCAGGTTGTAGACGTCGAGCGCCTTGCCGCTGTGCCGGTTGACGAGCACGTAGTAGGCGTTGGTGTCGACCGTGGCGGCAGAGGCCGCCGGCATGGCGACGGCCGCGGCGGTGCCCGTGACGACGAGGACGAGGCCGGCGGCGAGGCCCGCGCGCCAGCGCGGCCGCGTGCGGTGGGGTTGCTTCTCACGGATGGGTGGCATCGGCCCGCTCCCTGCCGTCGACGGAATGCATCGATGATGGTCGCGTTAACAATATGGCTTGTCAAGCTGACGCTCGGCGTTGGTCGAGCGGGATCGCTGTTTGATCTACCTGCTCGGACATGGGATGGAGTAGCAACTAAATAAGCTCAAACGCTTGATAAGCGTCGATGTTAGCCTTCACAATGCAGGCGGCTACCAGTGACCGGCGGGCCGCGTCCGCCGCCGACCGGACCGTACGAGGAGACGCCGATGACCAGCCCCGCCGCGCCGCGCCCCGCCGGCCTCGTCCGCCGGGTCGCCACCGCGACAGTGCTCGCCGTGCTGGCGAGCCTGCTGCCGGCGGCACCGGCCCCCGCCGCCCCGGCGGTCAACCACACCAACCCGCTGGTCACCCAGCGGGCCGACCCGCACATCGTCAGGCACACCGACGGCTACTACTACCTGACCGCCACGGTGCCCGAGTACGACCGCATCGTGCTGCGCCGCGCCACCACCCTGCAGGGGCTCTCCACCGCCCCGGAGACTACGATCTGGCGCCGGCACACCAGCGGCGAGATGAGCGCCCACATCTGGGCACCGGAGATCCACTTCATCAACGGCCGGTGGTACGTCTACTTCGCCGCCGGCCGGGCCGACGACATCTGGCGGATCCGGATGTACGTGCTGGAGAACTCCGCCGCGAACCCGCTCGGCGGCTCGTGGACCGAACGCGGCCGGATCACCACGCCGTGGGACACCTTCGCCCTGGACGCCTCGACGTTCGTCGCCGGCGGGGTGCGCTACCTGACCTGGGCGCAGCAGGAGCCGGGGATCGCCACCAACTCCAACCTCTACCTGGCGCGGATGGGCGCCGACCCGTGGACGATCACCGGCCCGGTGACCCGGCTGACCGTGCCGACGTACGACTGGGAGACCCGGGGCTTCCGGGTGGCCGAGGGGCCGGCGGTGATCCAGCGCAACGGCCGGATCTTCCTGACCTACTCGGCCAGCGCGACGGACGCCAACTACTGCCTCGGCCTGCTGACCGCCGCCGCGACGGCGGACCTGCTCAACCCGGCGTCCTGGACGAAGAGCCCGACCCCGGTCTTCGCCAGCAACGCCGCCACCGGCCAGTACGGTCCCGGCCACAACTCGTTCACCACGTCCGACGACGGGCAGAGCGACATCCTCGTCTACCACGACCGCAACTACCGGGACATCAGCGGCGACCCGCTCAACGACCCGAACCGGCGGACCCGTATCCAGAAGCTGTACTGGAACGCCGACGGCACGCCCAACTTCGGCATCCCGGTCCCCGACGGCGCGACCCCGGTACGGCTGCGTTCGCACGACCTCGCCGCCAACTTCGTCCGCCACTTCGCCTACCGGGGCCGGGTCGAGCCGAACGTGACGAACCTGGCCGACTCCCAGTTCCGGATCGTCACCGGCCTGGCCGGCGCCGGGTCGGTGTCGTTGGAGTCGACCAACTTCCCCGGCCACTACCTGCGGCACCGCAACTACGAGATCCACCTGGAGCGCGACGACGGCTCGGCCCTGTTCCGGGCCGACGCGAGCTTCGTACGCCGGCCCGGACTGGCCGACGGTGCCGGGATCTCGCTCGAATCGGGGAACTTCCCCGGCCGGTACGTCCGCCACCGCACCGGGCTGCTGTTCATCGAGCCGGTGGGCACGGCCGCCGAACGGGGGTCGGCAACGTTCCACCTGGAGTGACAGCGGTCGCCGACGCTCACTGGTCGACGGTGAAGATCACGTGCTTGCCGTCGCGGGCGGCGCGCTGGAAGAAGGCCACGAGATCGGTGAAGTTCGCCCAGGTGTATTCGAAGTCCTCGGCGCCGTGGTTCACGCCGTAGTCCTCGACGTCGATCGCCCGGTAGCCGGCGAGCAGCCGGTCGCGGTCGACCGGGACGAGCGCTTCGGCGACGTCGCGTACCCGGTCCGGGGTGAGGAGGCTGACGATGTAGTCGTCGTCCTCGTGGACCTGGAGACCGCCGAGGACCGCCGCGTTGAGGGGATAGTCGCCGTTGTCGTAGCCGAGCAGGCCGTCGGTGAGGCAGCGGTGGATCGCGTCCCAGGCCTTGTCGGTCTCGCAGTGGTCGACCTTGTCCCAGGCCTCCTCGATCCCGGTGACGATCGCCATCACCGCCGCGTCGTCGTCGGCCGACAGCAGCCGGGCCGCCGCCTCCTCGTCGATCGCGAAGTGCACACCGAGACTGCTCATGACCCGTTCTCCTCCACCGGAACCCGAAATGCCTGGCGGGAGGGTACGGGAGCGGGCCGACGCATCCGGGCCGGGCGGGGGGAAGCCGCCCGGCCCGGATCGTCAGCGGATCACGGGGGCGAGATGCCCGGGGCCGCGCCGGACCCGAACGACCATCCCTCCACAGTGCCCGGTGCCGGGTTGTAGCTGCTGGCGCCGAGCGTGCTGTACGACCAGCTGCCGCCGGCCGGGGCGTGCCAGTACGACCAGTACGCGCTGGCCGGCGGGGTGTTGACGCACGGTTCGGTGGCAGCGGTCGGCAGCCCGTCGAGGCGGCAGACGAACGCCAGCCCCCACCGGGCCGTCCCGGTGACGGCGAAGCCGGCGCCCTGGAGGGCGGCCAGCCCGGTGGCCGGGTCGCCGGGCGCGCACCGTACCTCGATCGACCCGCCGAAGGCGGTGAAGTCGACGACGACCGTGACGCCGGTCGTCCCGACGCAGGCCGCGGCGTGCGCGGCCCGGGGTGCCGGCTCGGCGACGGTGAGGCCGGCGGTCAGCAACAGGAGCGCGGCGAGGGTCGCGGCCCAGCGTCGGGTTCGCGCGATCGCCGTACTCACCGGCACGCCAGGGTGGGCGCGGCGCCGCGGGCGCCGGTGGCGGAGAGCTTCGCGAAGCCGACCGCCGCCAGCCCCGGGACGGCCTGGGCGGTGGCCCGGGGCGCGGTGGCCGGGTCGAAGCCGGCGCCGGTGTACGCGACCGCGCCACGGTCGGCCACCGGGCCGGAGCAGCCGACCTGGAGGCCGAGCAGGAAGATGTTCGCCCTGGCGGCGGCGATCAGCCGCCCGCCGGCCCACAGCGCCTGGGCGGCGAGACCGGTGCTGTTGGCGTTCGGCTCGCCGGCCGCGTTGCCGAACGAGCCGTTCGCGGCCTGTACGCCGGTCAGCCAGGCGAGCCCGGCCGCCGCGTCGGCGTACCGGTCGACGGCCAGCAGGGCCTGCACGGCCAGCGCCGTCGCGTCGACGTCGCTGACGCAGGTGGCCTGGGCGAACAGCAGCGGGTAGCCGCCGTCGGCGCAGCGGCTGCCGGCCAGGAACGCGGCGGCGGTGGCGGGGGCGCCGGCCGGGGTGCGGTCGAGGGCGAGCAGGGCGAAGGACTGGCTGAAGGCGTTGCTGTAGTCGCCCCACGCGGACCGGTCGGAGAACCGGCCGGACGGGTCTTCCAGGCCGCGCAGTCGGGCGACCAGGTCGACGTCGCCGAACGCGGTCGGGTCGGCACCCCGGACCTGGGCGGCGAGGGTGAGCTTGGCGGTGGCGCCGGCGTACGCCTCGGTGCCGCCGTCGCCGACGTAGCCGGTGAGGATCTCCGGCCGGGCGAGCCAGGTGAGCGCCTTGGCGCCGTTCTCGTCGGCGACCTTGGCGGCGGCGAACGCGAAGATGGCGTCGATGGTGAGGCCCTGGTCGGGGTAGCTGACGCCGCCGAACTCGGTCTCGAAGCGCTCGCCGTCGACCATCTGCCGGGCCAACCAGCCGGCGGCGGCGTCGGAGCGGCTCAGGGTCGGCGGGGCGGCGGCCGCGGCGGCCGGTGTCGCGACGGTGAGGGCGGCGGCGAATATGCCGCACAGCAGGGCGGGGAGTTTGTGCCGGGATAGCGAGCGGACCATGTGTGGGCACGCCTTTCCGGCCCGAAGGTAACGAGGCCGGAGGTCCCTGCGCTCACGGTGCGCGGTGGGGATTTATCCGGACTCCGTCCCGTGGGCCACGACGGGTGAGGAGCGGGTTTGCGCGCAGGTGGGCATTCGGGCTCACCGCCGGGCACAATGCAGTGCTCGACGGCCTACCGTTGCGGGCCAGCGCCGGACTTCGACCGGACTTCCCCCACGGTGCACGCATCTTCTGTTGTGGACGGTAAGTCTTTCCGAGTCGCCCGCCCGGTGTCAATCCGCTGGTGGGTGGCATGTGCCACCCCGGATGTCACCCTCCCGACAGTCACTCTCCGCAATGTGGCAACGGTGCGACGGACGTGAATTCGAAGGGCCCGTATCCGCCGGGTTCGTCAGATGATCTACCCGTTTCTAACTGAATGATCATCGTCTATAGTGATGCTCGGCGACGTGGCCAGGTGGCATTGCTGCCGGGTGCATTCTTTCTGGATCTCGGCAAGCAGGGGAGACCGGGTGAAACCACTGCACCACGGTCAATGTCTGGCGCGAATCCGGCCGCCCATTGTGGCGTAGCTCGGCCACCGCCCAGCCCTGACCGATCCATTGCCGTAAGGCTGATGGGGGGAGACCTGTGACCACCGAACTCTGGAATCCGGCGACCTTCGACGCGCTGCGGCGGCAACTGATCCCGTCGTTCGACCTCCTCTACGGCAGCGCGGTCAGCGTGGTCGCCATGTCGGTGCCCCGCCGGCCCCGCATCCTCGACCTGGGCGCCGGCACCGGCCTGCTCAGCGCGGCGCTGCTGGAGCGGCTGCCCGACGCCGAACTGCTCCTCGTCGACCGGTCGCAGCCGATGCTGGCCAAGGCCGTGCGGCGCTTCGAGACCGTCGAGCACGTCCGCACGCTGGTCGCCGACCTCACCGACCCGCTGCCGGTCGGCCCGTTCGACGCCGTCGTCTCCGGTCTGGCGATCCACCACCTGCCGCACGAGGGCAAGCGCGACCTGTTCGCCCGCATCCGCGACGTACTGCGCCCGGGCGGCCTGTTCGTCAACGTCGAGCAGGTGCTCGCGCCCACCCCGGCGATCGAGGCGCTCTACGACCGCCAGCACGAGAAGCACGTGCACGACTCCGAGACACCGGCCGACGAGTGGGCCGCCGGCCGCGAGCGGATGAAGCACGACATCTGCATCGACGTCGACACCCAACTCGACTGGCTGCGGCAGGCCGGCTACGCGCAGGTCGACTGCCTGGCCAAGGACTGGCGGTTCGCCACGTACGCCGGGTGGACGGCATGACCACCGAAGACCCGGACACGCTCTACACGGCCGTACGCGCGGTCGCCGCGGCCCGCCCCGACGCACCCGCCGTCGAGACCACGGGAGGAGACGCGGTCAGCTACACCGAACTGGTCGCGCTGGTCGACCGCCTGGCCGGCGGCCTGGCCGCCCGGGGCGTACGCGCCGACGACAGCGTCGCCTTCGCCATGCGCAACAGCATCGGATACGTCGCACTGATCATCGCCGTGGCCCGGCTCGGCGCCCGCTACGTACCGCTGATGGGCAACTTCGACGCGGCCGACCTGCGCACCGCGCTGGACCGTACCGAGCCGGTCCTGGTGGTGACCGACGGTCACCGCGAGCTGCCGCCCGGGCCGCCCACCGTGGGCCTCGACGAGCTGGGCGCCGCCGACCCGCTCGCGGAGCCCGCCACCGAGGTGCACCACCGGATCTTCCGCACCCTGTGGACCTCCGGGTCCACCGGCTTCCCGAAGCTGATGGCCTGGCGGCAGGACAAGTTCGTGCGGGAGCGCCGTCGCTGGATCGCCGACGTCGACATCCGCGACACCGACGCGTTCCTGTGCCGGCACACCCTCGACGTCGCGCACGCCACCGACCTGCACGTCTTCGCCGCGCTGCTGTCCGGGGCCCGCCTGGTGCTGGCCGACCCGGCCGCCCCGGCGGACGTACTGCTGCGCCAGCTCGCCACGTACGGGATCACGGTGATGAGCGCGCTGCCGAAACACTACGAGGACCTGGTGGCGGCGGCGGACGGCGAGGTGGACCTGTCCCGGCTGCGCCGGCCGCTGTGCGGTGGCGCCTACCTGCCCCCGGCCGTCATCCGGCGGGCCGACGAGGTGCTCGGCATCCGGATCCGGCAGATCTACGGCTCCACCGAGTTCGGTCTCGCGCTGGGCAACATGACCGACGAGGTTCAGGCCGACGCCGGCATGATCCCCGTACGCGGTGTCGGCACCCGCCTGGAACCCTTCGTCGAGACGGTCGGCACCGAGCCGGACATCGGCGAGCTGGTCCTGAAGTCGGACTGCACCAGCGAGGGCTACCTCGGCAACGACGAGGCCAACGCCCGCACCTTCCGCACCCCCGAGTTCTGGACCGGTGACGTGGCCCGCCGCGGACCCGACGGCTCCTACCGCATCCTGGGCCGGGTCTCCGAGGCGCTGGCCACCCCGGCCGGGCCGGTGCTCGCCCCGATGCTCGACGACGAGATCGCCGGAACCGGCGCCGTCGACACCGCGGTCTGCCTCGCCGTCCACCCCGGACGGTACGCCGCCCAGGTCGCCGTCGCGGTCCGGCCCGCCACCGGCCGGTCCACCGACGAGGTCGGCAAGATCGTGGAGGACGTCCTGCGCGCCCACGGGCTGGACGGCACCGTCCGGTTCGTCGACGAGATACCCCGCACCCCGGTCGGCAAGATCGACAAACCGCTGCTGCGGCACCGCCTCGGCCTTTCCGGAGGATCCCGATGAGCATCCACCACGACCGCGGCGCCGGCCCGACCCTGCTGGTCGTACCGGGGCTGGCCGCCACCGCCGGCTTCCTCGCCGAGGCCGTCGCCGACCTCGCCGCCGACCACCGGGTGGTCACCGTCGAACTGCCCGGCCACGGCCGCAACACCGGCGGTACGGCGTCGCTGGCCGCCGCCGCCGAGGACGTGCACCGCACCGTCGAGGCGCTCGACCTGCGCGACGTGACGCTGCTCGGCTGGTCGCTCGGCGCCACCGTCGCGTACGGCTACCTCGAACGCTTCGGTGCCGCCCGGACCGCCGGGCTGGTCTCCGTCGAGCAGACCCCGTGCCTCGTCGGCGACGACGGCTGGCCCTTCCCGGCCTTCGGCAACCTGACCACCGCCGCCGCCGCGCAGTTCGGACAGGCCATCGCCGCCGACTACGGCGCGTTCGCCGACAACCTGGTCCGCGGCTCGTTCGCCGCCGGCGCCGACCCCGATCCGGCGGTCGTCGCCGACCTGGTCGCGCAGGCCGGCCGGTGCGACCCGGCCGCGGTCGGCGCGCTGCTCGCCGACGCGGTCGCCGCCGACTGGCGGCAACGGGTCTCCCGGCTGGGCGTCCCGACCCTGCTCGTCCACGGCGCCCGCAGCCAGGTCTATCCCGGTGCCGTCGGCGGCTGGCTCGCCGACGCGATCCCGGGCGCCCGGCTGGAAACCTTCGCCCACAGTGGACATCTGCCGTTCGTCGAGGAGCGCGACAGGTTCACCCGTACGGTCCGCGAGTTCGTCGCCCGGGTCGCCGAGCCGGCCCGCACCCATGGGAGTGAAGCCGATGGCTGAAACCACCGCCGCGTCCCCCGCCCGCCGGCTGAGCTGGATCTACCCCGACCGGGGTACGGCCTGGCAGCGCCGCGCCGAGGACGAGGCCGTCTGGGAGCCCTACCGGAAGGTGGCCGCCGACCTCGGCCTGGAGATGACGCTCAACAAGCCGGAGGAGATCGCGGTCGACACCACCGACGCGACCCGGCCCAGGCTCTACCTCAACGGCGACCCGGTCACGCCCGCCGACACCATCTTCGTCACCTCGCTCTACTCGCTGCCGCACCAGAGCCAGGACGTGGAGAACCAGCTCTTCCTCTTCACCATCCTGGAGCGGGCCGGCTTCTACCTGCCGATCCCGCCGGCCCTGTCCTACATCGGCGAGGACAAGACCGCCACGATGCTGCACCTGCGGGACAGCCCGGTGCCGCTGCTGCCGACCGTACGCGTGATCGGCGGCCGGGAGGCGATGAGCGGGCACTTCGACCCCGCCTTCGCCAACCTCGACTACCCGATGATCGTCAAGCCGGCCTACTGGGGGATGGGGCTCGGCATCTCGGTCGTGCACAACGTGCACGACCTGCGCGGCGTCATCGGCCTGGCCGGCGGCTCCGACACCGCGCTCGTCGCCCAGCCCTACCTGCCCGGCGTGCACGAGAAGCGGGTCTACTGCGTCGACGGCCGGGCACACACCGTGCTGGAGGGCGTCAAGGACGGCTACTGCCTGATGGTCACCAAGGCGGTCGGCGGCCGCCACGAGCGCGGCTACGCCAGCCTGCCCGCCGACCTGGAGGACGCGATCGCCTACGCGGCCTCCCGGCTGCCCACCCCGTACTTCTGCGTCGACTTCCTCATCGACGGCGACCGGTACTGGATCTCCGAGATCGAGCTCGACGGCGCGGTCGCCTTCAACGGCGACCCCGAGCAGGACCGCATCGCCGGATCCATCGTCCGGTCCCGCTTCCAGGCATACCAGGCCGGCCACGCCGCCTTCCTGGCCGGCGGGGGAGGCCCGGCGTGACCATCGGCCGCCTGCCCTGGCACGACATCCTCGCCCAGGCCCGGTGGCTGGCCGACCACGGCGGCGCGCCGGTCCCCGACGACGCCGCCGGCCTGGAAGGGTTGGCGGTGACCGGCCCGGCCGAGATCCTCGCGATCTCCCGGCACATGTCGCGCGACGGGGGCGGCATCCTGATGTCCAGCGGCGGCACCACCGGGCGGCCGAAGCTGACCTTCGTCAGCTACCACCAGGCACACGACCGGCTGCTGCGCCAGTGGCGGCCGCTCGCCCCCGGCAACCTGATGCTCAACCTGTTCACCCCCGGCCGGATGTGGGCCTCGCACTACTACATGCAGGCGCTGGCCGAGCACAGCCGCTGCGACATCATCCCGGCCGGCCCGCACTCGCCGGCCGAGATCGCCGACTGGATCCCGATGTGGAACGACGTCGGCGTCGACGCGGTCTGCGGCACCCCGACCGCCCTGGCCGACCTCGCCCGCGGCGTACTCGACTCCGGCCTCGTCCTGCCGCTGAGGAAGCTGATCTGGATGGCCGAACCGTGGACCGACGACAAGGAGAAGACGGTCCGCGCCGCCTTCCCCGACATCGGCTTCTGGGGCAACTACGGCTCCGTCGAGACGTACGTGATGGCCACCAACACCCCGGCCTGCGACCTGTCGGTGCTGCACCTGATGCCCGACCAGGTCATCGAACCCGACGACGCCGGCGCACTGCTCTCCCGGCGCGGCACCGGATGGACGGTGCCGACGGTCCGCTACCGCCTCGGCGACCGGGTCGCACCCGCCGAATGCCGCTGCGGCCGCCCGGACGCGCTGCGCGTACTCGGCCGCGCCGACGACGCGATCAAGCTGCACGGCGCCCTCGTCGGGATCGGCGAGGCCCTTTCGGTCGTACGCGCCCAACCCGGCGTCCGTGACGCCCAACTGGTGCTCACCCGCGGCACCGAGTCCCGCCACTCCGTACGGCAACTCACCGTCCACTTCACCGGCGACGCCGACCCCGGCGCGGTCCACGAGCGGCTGCTCCGCGAGTTCTACGACCTGGGCGTCATCGCCCAACACCACCCGGACGCGATCACCACCGAACGGGTCACCGCCCTCGGCCGGGTCGAACGCACCAACAAGATCCCACCCATGCTGTGGCGGGAAGCGGCCCAGCCCTGACCACGACCGACGAGCACCCACGGAGCGGACCGACATGACGAAGATGCGGGGCAACCCGTGGGCGATCCTGGCCGTGCTGGCGCTGGCCTACTTCCTGACCCAACTGGACGTGGCGGTCCTGGCCGTCGCCATCCCCAGCGTGATGGCCGACCTCGACGCCACCACCGACCAGGTCGTCTGGTCGATCAGTGCGTACATCTTCGTGCTGGCGGTCGTGCTGATCACCGCCGGGCGGCTCGGCGACCTCTACGGCCGGCGCCGGCTGTTCGTGATCGGCGTCGCCCTCTTCACCCTCTTCAGCCTCACCGCCGGGCTGGCCGAGACCCCGGGGCAGCTCATCGCCTCCCGGGCCGCGCAGGGGCTCGGCGCCGCCCTGCTCACCCCGCAGACCCTCGCGCTGCTGGTCGAGTTCTTCCCGGCCGACCGGCGCGGCATGGCGCTGGGCATCCGGGGCGCGGTCGGCGGCGTCGCCGCCGTCACCGGCCCGGTCGTCGGCGGGGTGCTGGTCAGCGCACTCGACTGGCGGTGGGTCTTCCTGGTCAACGCCCCGCTCGGCGTCGCCATGCTGGTGCTCGCCTGGCTGGTCATCCCGGAGACCCGCCCGGAGCGCCGACACCGCCTCGACCTGCTCGGCGTACTCATCGCCTCGGCCGCCCTTTTCTGCCTCACGTTCGCGATCAGCCAGGGCGAGCGATACGCCTGGAACGGCTGGATCTGGGCGCTGCTCGCCGGCTCCGGGGTCCTCTTCGCCGCCTTCGTCGTGCAGCAGCGCGGCCGGCAGGACAGCGAACCGCTGGTCCCGTTCGGCCTCTTCCGCGACCGCAACTACACGCTGATGAACGCCTTCTCGCTGACCACCTCGGGCACCGTCATCGGCCTGGTCCTGGTGCTGTCGCTCTTCCTCCAGTCGGTGCTGGGCATGGACCCGCTCGCCGCCGGCCTGGTGATCGTGCCGGCCTCGCTGTTCTCGACTCTGTTCGACCCGGTCGCGGGCAAGCTCTCCGAACGCGTCGAGGGCAAGCACCTGCTGCTGGTCGGCGCGGTGCTGACCGCCGGCGGCATGCTGTGGGCGATGACCGCGATGTACGAGGGCGCCGACTGGCAGTCCTTCGTCGCGCCGATGAGCGTCATCGGGATCGGTAACGCCTTCCTGTTCACGCCGCTGGCCGTCGTCGCGCTCGGTGGCGTGCAGCCGAAACTGGCCGGCGCGGCGTCCGGCGTACTGGTCACCGCGCTCCAGATCGGCTCGATGATCGGCTCGGCCGCGGTCGGCGCCGTGCTCCAGGGCACCGGTGTCTCGGTCACCGCCGAAACGGCCCGTACGGCGATGCTGCTGCTCGTCGTGGTCGCCGCCCTCGGCGCACT
Source organism: Polymorphospora sp. NPDC051019 (assembly GCF_040683055.1). Taxonomy (NCBI): domain Bacteria; kingdom Bacillati; phylum Actinomycetota; class Actinomycetes; order Micromonosporales; family Micromonosporaceae; genus Polymorphospora; species Polymorphospora sp. NPDC051019. The sequence continues at coordinate 271,452 of NZ_JBFBCH010000004.1, forward strand.
GGCCTGCCTGGCGGCCCGCCCCAACCTGCGTACGGCGACCGACGGTCCGAAGCCGCCGCCGGAGAGCGACCCGGACCGGCCGGTGGCCGCCACCGCCGACCCCGTCGACCGGTAGCGCTAGCGGGACGGCGCCGCGACGAACCGCAGTTCGGCGCTGTAGCGGCGGCCGTCGGCGTCGGCGAGCCACATCTGGTCCGGCGCCGGCAGCATCTCGGTCACCGTCACCCGGGCCTCGGACCCGGCCGTACGGTCGGCCCGGCGCACCATCCGCGCCAGCACCTCGACCGAAGCCAGGCTGGTGAGGTCGACGTGCACCGGCTTCTTCTCACCGGTGGCGCGGACGAACACGTGCCGGGGCAGCCCGTGCCCGACCGCGAAGCGGCGGGCGGCCAGGAACCGCCGCGCCTCGTCGGCGTCCCCGGCGAACCCGAGCGCGGCCGCCGGGAACGTCCACGTCTCCCGGTTGACCACCAGCCGGTCGATGGTGACCCGGGGCCGGTGCAGCGCCGGCGACAGCAGCCGGAAGTGCGGCATCAGGTTGCCGGCGATCAGGTCGGCGAACACCTCGACCAGGTCGAAGCCGGGGTCGTCGGCGTGCCGGCGGACGGTCAGCCGGCCCCCGACGTCGACGACGTCGCAGGCGCCGACCACCAGGTCGCGTTCCGGGTCGGCGTCACAGGTGTCCGGCGCGAAGACCAGCCGCCGGTCGGCCGGGCCGAGCAGCCGCCGCGAGAACCTGGTCGCGGTGCCGCCCTGCGCCCCGGTCGCACCGATCCGGACCACGCCGCCGGGCAGGTCGGCCGCCATCGCCGCGGCCAGCGCCTCCGGCTCCGGATGGCAGTCGACCCAGCTCGCGTAGCGCATCGTGTGGTAGCTCGGGTGCAACTCGCCGAGGACCCAGTCGAAGTCGCCGGCGCGTACGGCGTCGAGGTCCGGTGCGGCGATCATCAGGTCGGGACTGTGCTGGACGGCGGCGGCCCAGCCCGGCGGGCCGGCCGGGAAGACCTCGGCGAAGCCGGCGCGCAGATCGGCCGACGTACGCGCCACCCGCCGTACCCCCTCGGGCACGGCGAGCAGCCGCTCCCACCGCTGGTGCAGCGCCCTGGTCAACGGGCGGACCAGGGCGTCCGGGGCGTCGAGCAGCGGGCCACGGGCGGTGAGCCACAACTCGGCGAGCGGCACCACCCCGTCCGCCCGGCCGTCCGCCAGCCGGTCGAAGACCGTCCGCAGGGTGCGCCGGTAGAGGGCCGCCCCGGCCGCCGTGTACCAGCGGGCACTGTCGAGCAGCAGCGCCAGCGGCCCACGCAGCGGATCGAGCGCGGCCCGGCCGAGCACGACCGAGTCGGGCCGGCGGCACTCCTCGAAGACCAGGGTGCGACCGGCGTAGAGCGCGCCGGCCTCCCGTACCGACGCCTCGCCGGTGAGTTCGGTGAAGACGGTGCCGAGCGTGCCCAGCGCGGCGACCACCTTGTCCGGGGCGCCGCGGGCCGCCTCCACCCCGCCGGCCGCGGCGGCCAGCCGGTCGAAGGCGCGCAACGCCGGCTCGCGTACGGCCGGGTCGTCGACCCCGGCCACGACGGCCCGCATCGTCTCGGCGGCCCGCAGGTCGTCGGCCGGCGCCTCCAGGGTCCATTCGATCCGCCGGGCCCGGTGCAGGCCGGTCAGCGCCGCCCACACCCGGTCCGGGTCACCGGTCGGGGCATCCGGGGCGGCCACCACGGCCGCCACCACCTCGCGGGCGGTCCGGCCGGGTCGCAGCGCGGCCAGCACCGCCGCCGACACCGGATCGAGCGGTACGTCGGCGGCCAGCGGTATCCGCAGCGACGACCCGTCGGCGCGCAGCAGCGGCAGCAGCCGCGGGACCAGCCACGGCCGCAGCGGCGGGGCCAGCGCCCGGCCCAGCGCGGCGAGCGCCCAGCCTTCGAGGTAGAGGGTGCGCGAGCCGGGAGTGTCGTCGTCCGTGGGCCCGACCGGCAGCGGCTGGTCGGGGTCGATCCGGCCCCAGCGCAGCGGGCCGAAGAAGCCGATCGTGTCGTTCTTGGCGCAGTAGCGGTGCAGGTAGCTGGTCACCAGCGTCTCGGTCTTGCGGTGCCGGCCGGTGCGCGAAACCGTGCCCGGGTCGCGGCGCAGCAGCGTGTCGAAGCCGGTGGTCAGCGCCTGCGGGTTCTGCCAGGCGACCGCCTCGCGCACCAGCGGATCGCTCGCGGCCCGGTGCAGCGCCCTGCCGAGGGCCACCCCGGCGCTGTCGAACCGCGTCCGGTAGGCCGCCTCGCGCTCGGCTTCCGGCGCGGTGCCGAGGTCGTCGGCGAGCGCGGCCAGTCGCGGGTCGGCCAGCGGTTCGAGCAGGTCGACGGGAAAGCCGGCGGCCCGTAGGCAGAACCACGGCCACAGGCTCCAACCGCCACCCAGTTCGACGAGGTCGCCCGACTGACGGTCCACACCCATCCTCCGCGAACTCGGCGTACGCGACCCATCCGGCACCGTCCACTGTATCGACGGCGGCACCGGCGCTCCCTCGCCGACTCGGCGCCACCGGCGCACGTTTCGTGCACACAACCCTGTGCGGACGGGCATCCGGTCCGGGGCCGACCGCCTCAGTCGCCGCCGGGTGCCGGGAACAGCCAGTGCAGCGCGGCGAGGCTCTTGTCGACGTACGCCGACCGGTCCGGTGCCTCGAAGCCGTAGACGAGGTCCTCGAACACACCGCACCGGGCGTAGAAGAGGGCCCGGTCACGCAGCCCGTCGCGGTCCGGGCCGGTGCGGCCGGCGGCGTCCAGGGCCGTCTCGAGCGCGGCCGGGCCGAGGTCGCGCAACAGCAGGCCGAAGTCGTACGCCGGGTCGACGATCGCGGCGTCGCTCCAGTCGACGACGCCGGTCACCGTCCGGATGGCCGGGTCGACGAGGACGTGTTCGACGCCGAGGTCGTTGTGCGAGAACACCGGGACGTACCCGCCGTCCGGCGGCGGCGCGGCGAGGAACGCCCCGATCGCCGCACCGTGCTCCGCCGGCAGCCGGCCGGCCAGGGCGGCGTGGTTCTCCACGGCCTCGGCGAGCCAGTCGGGCAGCGGCTGGTGGTCCGGTTCGGCCACCTCGGCCATCCGCTCGACCGGTACGGCGTGCAGCGCCCCGAGCAGCCGGCCGATCGCGGCGGCCACCGGTGCGGCGTACGCCAGGCGGTCGGGCAGGTCCAGCAGCGGCACCCCCGGCACCTTCCGGTACGCCAGGCAGCCCAGCTCCGGCGCGGCGAACAGCGGCGTCGGCACCGGCAGCGGCGACAGGTCGGCGACGGTGGCGAGCAGGCGGGCCTCCCGTTCGGTCGCGGGTGCCGGGTCGGCCTCCTTGCGGACGCGCAGGATCAGTTCGCCGTCGACCTCGTACGCGACGTTGTCCTCGCCCTCGCCCAGCGGCTCCAGCCTGCCGAGGTGCGTTCCGGGCAGGTGTGCCGCCAGGGCCGTCCGCGCGATGTTCTCCAGATCCCGGTTCAGCATCCGACGACCCTACCGATCCGCGCCGCCGGCCCGGCGGGCCCATGCGGTGCCCGGCCGATGTGTGCACCGGCGCCAATGTCGCCATTTGTCATAAGAATGTCGTGACCCGGCCCGCGCTGTCATTCCCCGCGTACGGGGCTCCACGACATCGGCGACGGCGGCTTGAGTGGGGACATCGCCGGGCGGAAGCGCCGCCCGGAACCCACCACCGGGGAGGCACACCACCATGGGTTGCTGGTCGGCACTGCACGGGCCGGTGTCCGGATGAGCGGCGACGTCGCCGACGGCCGGCATCCGTCCGGTGTGGACATCGACCGGCCGAGCGCGGCCCGCGTCTACGACGCGCTGCTGGGCGGCTCGGCGAACTTCGCGGCCGACCGGGCGCTCGCCCGGCAGATGCTCACCGCCGAACCGCACGCCGGCCGCTGGGCCCAGGCCAACCGGGCGTTCCTGCGCCGCGCCGTCGACTTCCTGCTCGACGAGGGCGTACGGCAGTTCGTCGACCTCGGTTCCGGGCTGCCGACCGTCGGCAACGTCCACGAGATCGTGCACGCCGCTGACCCCGACGGCCGGGTCGTCTACGTCGACATCGACCCGGTCGCCGTCGCCCACGGCCAGTCCCTGCTGGCCGGTGACGACCGCGCGGCGATGGTGCAGGCCGACATCCGCGACGTGAACGCGATCCTGGCCGACCCGGCGACCCAGGACCTGATCGACCCCGACCAGCCGGTCGGTGTTCTCGCCGTCGCGGTCCTCCACTTCGTCGCCGACGACCCGGCCCGGATTCTCGCCGGGTTCCGGTCGGTCGCCGCACCCGGCAGTCACCTCGTCGTCTCCCACCTGACCACGCCGGACGAGATGTCGGCGGCCACGGTCGGCGTGGTGGCGCAGTACAACACCCGCACCGGTACGCCGTTGACGTTCCGTAGCCGGGCCCAGGTCGCCGACCTTTTCGCCGGCTGGCGGCTCCTCGAACCCGGGGTCGTACCGGTCGACGCCTGGTGGCCCGAGCCCGGCGACCTCGAAGCGCCCGGCGCCCACCCCCGGGTGCCGATCTGGGCCGGCGTCGGCCGGCTGCCGTACACCCGATGACCTCGCCGGTGCCTCGCCCGGCCGATCCGGGCGGGGCGCCGGCGTGTCCATGCCTCGCCAACCCTGTCCTGTTTGGAGTGAACAGAGATGCGCAACAGACCCGCCCGCCGCGCCGGTACGGCGATCCTGGCCGGGCTGCTCGCGGTCACCGCCGCCTGCACCGCCGCGCCGGCCCGGCAGCCGGACGGGGTGGACCGGGTGGTCTACCTGACCGCGTTCGCGAGCTTCGGCCGGGAGGCGTACGCCTGGGTGGCCCTGGAGAAGGGCTTCTTCCGCGACCGGAACATCGAGGTGGAGATCAAACCCGGGCAGGGATCGGCCGACAACCTCAAACTCCTCGCGGCCGGGCAGGCACAGTTCTCCGCCAACGACCTGTCCGGCGTCATGATCACGCTGGGGCAGGGTGACTACCAGGGCGACGTCCGCGCGGTCGCGGCGATCCAGCAACGCACGCTGAACTCGATCACGGTCCTGGAGTCGTCCGGCATCACCACCCCGGCCGACCTGGTCGGCAAGCGGGTCGGCGGGGTGCCCGGTGGGGCGCCGATGCTGCTGTGGCCGGCGTACGCCAGGCTCGCCGGCATCGACCCGGCAAGTGTGCAGTGGGTCAACGCCCCGGCGCAGCAGACGCCGGGGCTGCTGGCCGCCGGCCGGGTCGACGGTATCGGCCAGTTCACCGTGGCCCGGGGCACGGTGGAGAAGGCCGCCCAGGGCCGACCCGTGCACCTGCTGCCGTATTCGGACGTCATCGCCGACCTGTACGGCAACGCCCTCATCGCACCCATGACCCTGATCAAGGACGACCCCGACCTGGTACGCCGGTTCAGCGAGGCGATCCTCGAAGGACTCGTCTACTCCATCGACCACCCCGACGAGGCCGGCCAGATCCTGCACAAGCACGTACCGTCCGCCGACCCGGCCGCCGCCGCACAGGAGGTCGCCCTGATGCAGCCGTACGTGCTGTCGAGCGCCCGCGCCGGCGTACTCGACCCGGAACGGATCGCCCGCGCCATCGCCGTCCTTCAGGGCGCCGGCACGATCCCCGCCGGACTCGCCCCGGACCGGGTCGCCGCCTTCGACCTGGCACCCGCCCCCGCCTGAGTCCCGTCCGGCGGGGAGCCGCACCACCCCGCGGCCGGGGGCACGTCACGCCCAGCGCGATCGGGGGCGTGCCCCCGGCCACCCTCGTACCCACGCATCGCCGGCCACCGGCCCTATCCTGGAGCACCCACCCTTGACCAGGCACGACCACTACGCCTACGACAACGACCACCCCGCCGCACCGAACCAGCTCGCCAGCCTCGCCGCTCTCCTCGACGACGTCACCATCGGCCGGCTCGCCCACCTCGACCTGCGCGGCCGGCGCTGCCTCGAAATCGGCGCCGGCGGCAGCGCCGTACCCGCCTGGCTCGCCGAGGAGGTCGGACCGGGCGGACACGTCTTCGCCACCGACATCCGTCCCGCCTTCATTCCCCGCCACCCACGCCTGACCGCCCTCGCCCACGACATCGCCACCGACCCCGTCCCGAAACCGCCGTACGACCTCATCCACGCCCGCCTCGTCCTCATGCACCTGCCACAGCGCGAACGGATCCTCGCCCGCCTCGCCGACGCCCTCACCCCCGGCGGCGTCCTCTGCGTCGAAGACTGGGCCATCCAGCCCGACACCGCCGTCATCGACGCCCCCACCACCGGCGCCCGCACCCTGTTCGCCGTCTACCAGCACGCCGTCGCCCGCGACATCCTCGCCGCCGCCGGCACCGACCTCACCTGGGCCGTCCGCATCCACCCCGCCATGCGCGCCGCCGGCCTGCGCGACCTGGACACCGCGATCCACACACCCGTCTGGTACGCCGGCAGCCCGGGCCTCGCCCTGGTCAGCGTCAACATCGCCCAACACCGCGACCGCCTCACCACCGGCGCCCTCACCGACACCGACCTCGACGAGATCGGCCGCCTCGCCACCGACCCGGCCTCCGGCCTCGTCGTACGCGGCCACCTGCTCTATTCCACGATCGGCCGCCGGGACTGACCCCGTCGCCGGTCCGGGTCACGGCCCGGCCCGGGCCGGCGACGGGGTGTGCCGGACGACGTACGTCGTGCCCTCGCGGACAGCGTCCGGCACCGGCCCCGCCGGCCGGTGGGTTCCCCAGCCCCGCCGGCCGGCGGCGTGCCGCATCAGCGACACTCCCGCGACTATTGGCCCGGCATCTGCCGGGGTATCAGAGCTTTTCAACTCGCAGATGCGGCCATAGGGTGGCGGGGTGACCACCTATCGGATCGGCGAGGCGGCCGAACTCCTCGGTGTCAGCGTCGACACCGTCCGCCGCTGGATCGACGGGGGCCGGCTCGCCGCCGAACGCGACGACCACGGCCACCGCACGATCTCCGGCGTCGACCTGGCCCGGTTCGCCAAGTCGCTGGCCGACGACCCCGACGAGGATGCCGGCCGTTCGTCGGCCCGCAACCGGCTGCGCGGGATCGTCACCGCGGTCACCCGCGACTCGGTGATGGCCCAGGTCGACATTCAGGCCGGACCGTTCCGGGTGGTGTCGCTGATGAGCCGGGAAGCCGTCGACGACCTCGGCCTGGAGGTCGGCTCGACCGCCGTCGCGGTGATCAAGTCGACCACCGTCGTGGTGGAACGGGCCCGCTGACCGGTGGCCCGGTCGAAACGGGGAAGGGGAGCGCGGATGCGCGGTCGGAGATGGACGCTGAGTGTGGCGGTCGGAGCCCTGCTGCTGGCCACGGCCGGCTGCGGCGGCGGTGACGACGACCCACGGCCGGGCGCGGACGGCTCGCCGGGCGCGGTGACCGGCAGCGTCACCGTGCTCGCCGCCGCCTCGCTGACCGAGTCGTTCACCCGGATCGGCGCGGACTTCGAGGCGGCCAACCCGGGCGTCACGGTCACCTTCAGCTTCGCCGGCAGCTCCCAGCTCGCCCAGCAGATCACCGCCGGCGCGCCCGCCGACGTCTTCGCCGCCGCCAGCCCGGCCACCATGAAGACCGTCACCGACGCCGGCGACAACGCCGCCGAGCCGCAGGTCTTCGTAAGCAACCAGCTCGTCATCGCGGTGGCCAAGGGCGACCCGAAGGGCATCACCGGCCTGGCCGACCTGACCAAGCCCGACACCAAGGTCGCGCTCTGCGCCGAGCAGGTGCCGTGCGGAGCGGCGGCGAAGACGGCGCTGGACGCCGCCGGCAGCGCGCTGACCCCGGTCACCCTCGAACAGGACGTCAAGCAGGCACTGTCGAAGGTCAGGCTCGGCGAGGTCGACGCGGCGCTGGTCTACCGCACCGACGCCCGGGCCGCGGCCGCCGACGTCGACGGCATCGAGTTCCCCGAGTCCGCCGGCGCGGTCAACGACTATCCGATCGTCGCGCTGAAGCAGGCCCCCAACAGCGCCGGGGCGGCGGCGTTCGTCGCGTACGTGCTCGGCGACAAGGCCCGCGCCGTCCTGGTCGAAGCCGGGTTCCAGGCGCCCTGACCGTGCCGCCGACCAGCACCAAGACCGCCGGAGCCGGGCCGGTCGCCCACCTCAGGCGCGGCCGGCCCCGGCGCGGTTCCGCGCGGGTGCCGGTCGTGCTCGCCGTGCCCGCCCTGCTCGGCCTCGGCTTCCTCGTGCTGCCGCTGGCCGGGCTGCTGATCAGGACACCGTGGAGCAGCCTCCCGCAGCGGCTCACCGCGCCCGGCGTGCTGGAGGCGCTGCGGCTCTCGCTGGTCACCGCGACCGCCGCGACCCTGCTCTGCCTGCTGCTCGGCGTACCGCTGGCCTGGCTGCTGGCCCGCACCACCTTTCCCGGCCGGCGGCTCGTACGGGCCCTGGTCACCGTCCCGCTGGTCCTGCCGCCGGTCGTCGGCGGGGTGGCGCTGCTGCTGGTGTTCGGCCGGCGCGGCCTGATCGGCGGCTGGCTCGACGAGACGTTCGGGATCACGCTGCCGTTCACCACCACCGGCGTCGTGCTGGCCGAGGCGTTCGTGGCCATGCCGTTCCTCGTCATCGCCGTCGAGGGCGCGCTGCGCGGCGCCGACGCCCGCTACGAGGAGGCCGCCGCGACCCTCGGCGCCGGCCGATGGACCGCCTTCCGGCGGGTCACCCTGCCGCTGGTCGCCCCGGGCATCGCCGCCGGGGCGGTCCTGTGCTGGGCCCGCGCCCTCGGCGAGTTCGGCGCGACCATCACCTTCGCCGGCAACTTCCCGGGTCGCACCCAGACCATGCCACTGGCCGTCTATCTCGCCCTCGAACAGGACCTGGAGGCGGCCATCGTGCTCAGCCTCGTCCTGCTCGTCGTCTCGGTCGCCATCCTCGCCAGCCTCCGCGACCGCTGGATCACCACCCCATGACCGAACTGCTGGACGCGCACCTGGTCGTCGAACGGCCCGGCTTCACCCTCGACCTGCCGCTGACCGCCGCGCCGGGGGAGGTGGTGGCGCTGCTCGGCCCGAACGGCGCCGGGAAGACGACCGCCCTGCGCGCCCTCGCCGGCCTGCTGCCGCTGCACGGCGGGCACGTCACGATCGGTGGCCGGCGGCTCGACGATCCCGACACCGGGCGGTTCGTCGCCGCCGAGAAGCGTTCGATCGGCGTCGTCTTCCAGGACTACCTGCTCTTTCCACACCTGACCGCCCTCGACAACGTCGCGTTCGGCCCGCGCTGTCGCGGCGTGTCCCGCCAGCGGGCCCGCGCCGACGCCGCCGGCTGGCTCGACCGGGTCGGATTGGCCGAGCACGCGCGGCGCCGGCCCCGGCAGCTCTCCGGCGGGCAGGCCCAGCGGGTCGCCCTCGCCCGCGCCCTGGCCGTACGACCCGACCTGCTCCTGCTCGACGAACCGCTCGCCGCCCTCGACGCGCGTACCCGGCTCGACACCCGGGTCCACCTGCACCGGCATCTCGCCGAGCACCCGGGCGCGACGGTGCTGATCACCCATGACCCGCTCGACGCGATGGTCCTCGCCGACCGGCTCGTCATCGTCGAGCAGGGCCGGGTGGTGCAGTCCGGCGACGCGGCCACCGTCACGACCCGACCGCGGACCGACTACGTGGCCCGGCTGGTCGGCCTCAACCTCTATCGGGGCCGGGCCGACGGCACCACGGTGGAGTTGGCCGGCGGCTTCCGGCTGGCCACCGCCGAGCCGCAGCACGGCGAGGTGTTCGTGGCGTTCCGCCCGTCGGCCGTCGCGCTGTATCCGCGCCAGCCCGACGGCAGCCCGCGCAACACCTGGCCGGCCACGATCGTGGCGGTGGCTCCGAGCGGCGACAACCTGCGGATCGAACTCGCCGGCCCGATCCCCCTGGCCGCCGACGTCACCCCCGCGGCCGCCGCCCACCTGAACCTGACCCCAGGCGCCCGCGTCTGGGCGGCCTTGAAGGCAACCGAGACCACCACCTACCCCGCCTAGATCCCCGTGATCAGGGAGTATTTCCCGCGTGTCGGCGGCGCGCCGCCCGGCAAACTCCCTGATCACGCGGATCTTGTGCATGCGGAAAATCGATGGGCCCGACACGGTGGTGCTGGCAGGATCGCGAGGCATGGGACGGGCGGAGGGATTCGACTACATCACACGGGCCGACGGGTCGGTCGTCATCACGCACCACGGGCGAAGCGCCACCACCCTGCGCGGCGGCCGGGCGGCCGAGTTCCTGGCCGAGGTCGACGACGACCCACAGCAGGTGATGGCCCGCTGGACCGGCAACTACCGGCGTGGCAACGAGCGGACCGCCAGGCAGCACCCGCGCAACCGGGGCTGACCTGCCGACACGAACCCGGTCCGGGTGTTGCATCGATAGGTCACTGTGGTCGATGGCCGACGCCGCCACCCAGATCCGAAAGAGGTCCGCATGCGACTGTCCACACTCGCCTCGACCGTGGCACTCGCGGCCACCCTCGTGTTCGTCACCGGCTGCGGTGGCGACCCGGCACCGCAGACGCCGCCCGGCGGATCGGGCGTCGAGGTCGAGGACTGCGACGCCGAGGACCGCCGCAAGTCGGAGGTGCCGGACTGCGGCCGCATGGTGAACGGCAGGTTCGTCGCCTGGTCATGGGTGTCGGCCGGCCGCAACACACCGCCCGCCGGCTGGACCCCGGCCAAGGAGCCCAGCCCGACGCCGACCCCGACCGCGTCACCGACCTCGGCCGACAACTCCAACAGCGGCACCAACAACAACCCGAAGACCCGCAAGACCACCTCGAAGGGTGGCAAGAGGCGCTGACCTCAGGCGGTCTCGACCACCGGGCGGTGGGTCACCGGGAAGTTGACCGACCGGGCGATGAAGCACAGCTTGTGCGCCGCCGTGTGCAGTTCGGTCGCCCGTTCCACCATCCCGGCCTCGGTGACGGTGACGCGCGGCCGCAGCTCGACCCCGGTGAACTGCCCGCCGGCCCCGGTCTCTTCGACCATCGTGCCGACCGGCTGGTCGGTGTAGCCGGTGACGACCACGCCCGCGTCGGCACACAGGTGCAGGTACCACAGCATGTGGCACTGGGACAGCGACGCGACGAGCAACTGCTCCGGGTTCCACCGGTCGGCCTGGCCCCGGAACGCCGGGTCCGACGAGCCGGGCAGCGTAGGCCGACCCGGCGCGTCGATCTCGTGGGTCCGGTCGTAGGCCAGGAACGCGCTGGTGCCGGTGCCCCGGTCCCCGGTCCAGTTCACCGACAGCTCGTAGGTGTGGGTCCTGGCCATGGTGCCGCTCCCGTCAGTTGCGCCGAACCGCCCGCGTTGAGCTGCGGATACGCTGCCGCGGCGGCCCCGTCGTCCTGGACCGTTTCATGTGGTAGCGGTGCAACTCGCTGGAGCCCTGCATGGATGTGTCCTCAGTCACAGACGCCAGCTCCCAGCCCTGCGACCCGGCCCGGTTGAGATGCGCCAGAGCCGTGTCGCCGTACGGGGTGACGTCCAGCACCTGGCCGTCCGGCCCGTACCAGGTGTAGGTCAGCTCCCACCCGGTGTCGTGCATCCGGGGTACCCGCCGTCGCACGAGAAGTGCGTACTCCCATGTGATCACCCGTTGATTGTCGCCCGGAACCGGCGCCGCACAAGGGCTAGCGGGCGACGACCCGGCCCGACTCGACCTCGATGCGCCGGGTGGTCCGTACGGCGTCGAGCATCCGCCGGTCGTGGGTCACCAGCAGCAGCGTGCCCGGATAGTTCGCCAGCGCCGACTCGAGCTGCTCGATCGCGGGCAGGTCGAGGTGGTTGGTCGGCTCGTCGAGGACCAGCAGGTTGACCCCGCGCGCCTGCAACAGGGCCAACGCGGCCCGAGTCCGCTCACCCGGCGACAGCGTCGCCGCCCGGCGCAGCACGTGTGCCGCCCGCAGCCCGAACTTGGCCAGCAGCGTCCGTACGTCCGCCGGCACCATCCCGGGTACGGCCGCACCGAACGCGTCCAGCAGGGATTCGTCGCCGAGGAACAGTCCCCGCGCCTGGTCGACCTCGCCGACGACCACCCCGGGCCCGAGCGCCGAGCTGCCGGAGTCCAGTGGCAGCCGGCCGAGCAGCGCCCCGAGCAGTGTCGACTTGCCGGACCCGTTGGCGCCGGTGATCGCCACCCGGTCGGCCCAGTCGATCTGGAGGTCGACCGGCCCGAGGGTGAACCCGCCACGGCGTACGACCGCACCGCGCAGCGCCGCGACGACCGCGCCGGCGCGCGGCGCCACGGCGATCTCCATCCGCAGCTCCCACTCCTTGCGCGGCTCCTCGACCACCTCCAGGCGCTCGATCAGCCGCTCGGTCTGCCGGGCCTTCGCCGCCTGCTTCTCGGTCGCCTCGGACCGGAACTTGCGACCGATCTTGTCGTTGTCGGTCGCCTTGCGGCGGGCGTTCTTCACGCCTTTTTCCATCCACGACCGCTGGGTGCGGGCCCGGGCCTCCAGCGTCGCGCGGGTGTCGGCGTACTCCTCGTACTCCTCGCGGGCGTGCCGGCGGGCCACCTCGCGCTCCTCCAGGTAGGCGGCGTACCCGCCGCCGTAGTGCCGGACCTGCTGCTGGGCCAGGTCGAGTTCGACGATCCGGGTCACCGTACGGGTCAGGAACTCGCGGTCGTGGCTGACCAGTACGGTGCCGGCCCGCAGCCCGGTGACGAACTCCTCCAGCCGGCGCAGCCCGTCGAGGTCGAGGTCGTTGGTCGGCTCGTCGAGCAGGAACACGTCGTAGCGGCTGAGCAGCAGCGACGCCATCGACGCCCGGGCCGCCTGCCCACCGGAGAGCGTGGTCATCGGCTGGTCGAGGTCGACGGCGAGGCCGAGTTCGTCGGCGACCGTCTCGGCCCGTTCGGCCAGGTCGGCGCCGCCCAGGTCGAGCCACCGCTCCAGTGCGGCGGCGTACCGGTCGTCGGCACCGGCCGTGCCGGCCGCCAGCGCCTCGGCGGCCCCGTCCATGTCCCGCTGCGCGTCGGCGACCCCGGTGCGCCGGGACAGGAACTCGCGGACCGTTTCGTCGGCCCGCCGCTCCGGCTCCTGCGGCAGGTGGCCGACCGTGGCCGACGGAGGGTTGAGCTGCACCGAACCCTGTTCGGCCGGCTGCCGGCCGGCGAGGATGCGCAGCAGGGTCGACTTGCCGGCCCCGTTGACCCCGACCAGCCCGACCACGTCGCCGGGCGCGACGACGAGATCGAGGTCGGAAAAGAGGATCTTGTCGCCGTGGCCGGCGGCGAGCCCGCGTGCGATCAGGGTGGCAGCCATCAGGGGGAGATGCTATCCCGCGCACCCGTACCCGCCGTGCAGACTGTGCCTGTGGTGACGACCTTGGCGATCGACTGCGGCGGCGGGGGCATCAAGGGATCGGTGCTCGACGAGCAGGGCACGATGCGGGCCCGCCCGCTGCGGGTGCCGACCCCCTACCCGTTGCCCCCGTCGCTGTTCGTGAAGACCCTGCTCGACCTGGCCGCGGAGCTGCCGGCCGCCGACCGGGTGACCGTCGGCATGCCCGGCATGCTGCGGCACGGCGTGGTGGTGGCCACCCCGCACTACATCACCCGGGCCGGTCCGCGCACCAAGGTCGACCAGGATCTGGTCGCCCAGTGGTTCGGGTTCGACGCCCAGACCGGGCTGACCGAGGCGTTCGGGGTGCCCGTACTCGTGCTCAACGACGCCGAGGTACACGGCGCCGGCGTCGTCGCCGGCACCGGCCTGGAACTCGTGCTCACCCTCGGCACCGGCCTGGGCAGCGCACTGTTCGACGGTGGCGTGCTGGCCCCACACCTGGAGCTGTCGCAGGCGCCGGTCCGCTGGGGGCAGAGCTACGACACGTACGTCGGCGAGCACGAACGCCGCCGGCTCGGCGACACGTTCTGGTCCCGCCGGGTACGCGGCGTCGTCGAGGGCCTGCGCCCGGTGTTCCTGTGGGACCGGCTCTACCTCGGCGGCGGCAACTCCCGGCTGATCCGCCCGGAGCAGTTGGCCCGGATGGGTGACGACGTGGTGGTGGTCCCCAACACCGCCGGCATCCTCGGCGGGGTCCGCGCCTGGTCGGTCCGCCCGCACCGGCCGGTCCGCAGCGACCGGCCCTGACCCGGCCCGGCGTCACCGCCGGCCCGCAGATGGCGGCGTCGCCGCCGGCCTGCAGGTGGGGAAGTGGCGGCGTCGCCGCCGGCCTGCAGGTGGGGAAGTGGCGGCGTCGCCGCCGGCCTGCAGGTGGGGAAGAGGAACGCCCGTCCCGTTGTTGTGCCACCCGCACGGGTACGACCGAACCGGGAGGCGGAAACATGGATCTTCTGCAGGAGTACCGGCGGGCGGAGCTGTTCTTCGAGGCCGGCGACCCGGCGTACGCGGCAAAACTGCTCGAGCCGATCGTCGCCGCCGAGCCCGGCAACACCGCGGTACGGCAGTTGCTGGCGCGCGCGTACTTCGGTGCGGCCCAGCTCAACCGGGCCGAGGAGCAGTTGCGGGCGATGCTGGTCAGCGACCCCAGCGACCACTACGCGCACCACGTGCTCGGTCGTACCCTCGAACGTCTCGGCCGGCCGGCCGAGGCACTCGGACACCTGCGCCTCGCCGTGGCGATGCGCGCCGAGGAGAACGCCGAATACTCGGCCGCGCTGCGCCGGGTCGAGAACCGGGTCAACCGCTGAACCGCCGGCCGGCCGCCGTGAGCAGGTTTCCCGCTCCCGGCGGCCGGCCTACCATCTGCTGTCATGAGCAAGCACGCGAGCGGACCGATCATGCCGACGGCAGCCGTCATGGATTCTGAGCAGCCGGGGGCCGCGCGATGAAGCTCAAGCTCGACCTGCACGACATCTTCAACCGGAACCAGGACATCGACCGGGCGCTGCGCGGGATCATCAACGAGGCGGTGGCCAAGAAGGCCACCCTGGTGGAGATCATTCCCGGTAAGGGGTCGGGCCAGTTGAAGAAGCGGGTGCTGCGCTTCCTCGACCAGAAGGAGATCAAGCAGCTCTACCACCGGGTGGAGAAGGACTCCGACAACTTCGGCCGCCTCTTCGTCCACTTCCGCTGGAAGTCGTCCGGCCGCTGATCCGCCGGATCAGGCCACGCCGGCCCCGCGCACGGAGCGCATGAACCCGTCGAGGGTCCCGGTCGACACGCGCATCAACTCCTCGTGTTCCGGGCTCGCGATCCGGGTGTACATCCTCCGACTCGGGGACGTCCTCGACGTGGGTCTGGACCCACCAGAGGTTGCCGAACGGGTCCTTCAGGCGGCATCCCTGGTCACCCCACGCGTTGGTGCCGAGCGGGGTGACGACGGCGGCTCCGTACCTTGTCGTCGCCCACCTGCTCCATTCCGGTCCTCCTCGTCGGTCCGCGACCGCCACGGCGGCCTCCGGCACCAACGTAGGAGCTGTTCCGGTCAGATCCTGTCCGCTATGACCGCGCCGTGTCAGCCCCGTCCTAGGCCGGAGGCAGGCGGTAGGTCCGGGCCACCATCAGCATCTCCGAACTGTGCGAGCCGACGATCCCGACATCGGCCGGCCGGGGCCGGAAGCCCGGCAGCCCGGACAGGCCGTCGCTGGCGTCCGCCGCCCGCAGCGCCACCGGTTGTCCGGTCGCCGCCAGGGTCAGTTCGATCTCCACTCCCTCCGGCGGCGGGGCGTGGAAGACGATGCCGAAGCTCCACCGGTCGTCGTCGGTGGGTTCGACCGGCACCGGCACCCCGGCCACCGTCGCGGACCGCACCGTCGCGGTGGTCTGGTCGACGTGCAGCGCGGCGAGCCGTACCTGACGTTGCGGCACCAGCCTGACCCGCAGCGTGCGGACCCCGGCCGTGGTGGTGTCGCTGACCGTCTGCACGGCCGGTGCCGGCAGGTTGGCCGCCTGCGCCGGGCCGGCCAGCAGCTCGTGGGCGGCCAGGGCCGGGAACTCGTCGGCGATCGAGGCCGGCCCGTCGACGTATCCGGCGGTCCACGGCTGCGGGTCGGTCTCCCGGCTGAGCCACCGGGCGGTGCCGGTGTCGGCGTCGAGGGCGTACATGAGGTGGGTCTGGGTGGGATGGTCGGCGTCGAACCGGTCGACGGCCAGCCCGACCCCGGCGAACACCAGCGTGGCCAGGCCGGCGGCGAGCGCCGGAACGGCGGCCGCCCGCCGGGCCTCCAGGGCCGCCATTCCGCGCTGCCCGCCGGCCTCCGGATGCAGCAGGTCGACGACCGGCAGCACCGCGATGCCGAGCAGCACGGTGAAGACGGCGGCGGCGCCGCCCATCGCCATGCCGAGTGCCGGGAAGAGCAGCACCACGGTCGGCAGCAGGACGAGTACGCCCACCGCCGCGCCGGCGGTGACCGCGACCACCGCCCAGACGCTGCCCGGGCGGACCAGCAGCGCGATGATTCCGCCGATCGCCGTCGCCAGCGCAGGCAGCGTCGCCAGATACGAGCCGCCCGGCGCGAGCGCGGCGAGGACCGCGCCGAGCGCCACCAGCCAGCCGAGGCCGCTGATCGCCAGCGCGGCCGGTCCGGTCCGCCGGCGGATCAGCGCGTACCAGGCGAGGACGATCGTGGCGGTCAGGGCGAGGACGGCCAGCCGATACCACTGTGGACGGTACGGGTCGAGCAGTTCGGCGTATCCCGGCCGGATCGCGGTGAGCCCCGCCCACAGCAGTTGGGCGGCGACCGGGGCGACCACGATCGGCACCACCCAGAGTTCGAAGCCGAAGCCCAACCGCGACCACGTCGTACGCCCGCGCCGGCGGGCCAGCCAGGCCAGCACGCCGACCGCGGCGCCGGCCAGCAGCACCAGTGGCCAGGTCAACCAGCCCGGGTAGCGGACCAGGCCGCCCGGTACGGGGAAGTACGTCGCGTCCCCGCCGGCGGTCAGGCCGGCGATGTCGACCGACCCGAACTCGCGTACCAGGGCCAGGGTGTTGTCGCCGTGGTGCTGGATGCTGGCCAGATCGACCGATTCGACCGTGTCCTGCGGGGTGTGGTAGTTGGCGCCGCCGTCGAGATAGGCGGAGTTGAGCCCGACGAAGTCCTCGGCGAGGAACGCGGTGAAGTCGGTGTCGTTGGGCAGCAGCCGGTAGACCTCGACGGCGAACGAGGTGCCGACCGGGTGCGGCGCGGCCCGCCCGTACGCGCCGACCAGCGCGGCGTTGTCACGCGACGTCTCGAACATGATGACCGGACCGGTGCTGCCCCGGGCCTCCAGGTTGAGCACCACCCCGCCGCCCTGGGCCAGCGGGTGGCTCGACGCGAACGCCGAGGCCCCGCACAGGCACGCCTCCTCGGCGTCGGTGAGCACGAAGACCACGTCGTTGCGGGGGCGTGCCCCGTCCGTCATCGCGCGGGCGACCTCCAGGATCGTCGACGTGCCGGCCCCGTCGTCGTTGCCACCGGGCGCGAGCTGCACCGAGTCGTAGTGCGCGACGACGAAGACCCGGCCGGTCGGGGCGGTGCCGGGCAGCACGGCGACCACGTTGCGGACCCGGGCCAGGGTCGCGCCGCCGGCGGCACCGCTGAGCTGGCCGGCCTCGGGCGCCACGGTGTCCTGCACCTCGGTCGCGAGGCCCAGCCCGCGCAGCGTGCCGACGAGGTGCTCGCGTACCCGGTCGTTCGCCGCACTGCCGGCCGGGTGCGGTTCGGCCGCCACCACCCGCAGGTGCTCCTCCGCCCGGTCGGCACTGAACTGCGCGGCCGGCGCGTCGGCGGGACGCGGCCGCGGCGGGCGGATCTCCAGCAGGCCGACGGCGCCGACCACCACGAGCGCGGCCAGGGCGGCGGCCGCGGCGGTGACCCGCCGTGACGGGCGGGCGAGCGCCCGGTCGGCCGGGGGGAGCAGCGGTGCGGCCACGTTGCCTCCTGCGAACGGCGGGCTGTCATCATCCGTCAGAGCGGGCGCCGGGGCCAGCGGGACCGGACCGGGTGGCCGCCCGGCCCGGCGGTCGCATAGCGTGGGCGCACGCGACCCCTTCCGGGTCGCCGCGACCGACGATCAGTGACCGTCCGGGAAGAGTGGCGCAGATGCGATCCGAAGGGGTGCCGTGGTGACCGGTTCCTCCGTCGTCCCGCCGCGGGCCCGGCTCGGTGCGGGACTACCGGTTCCGCAGGTCGAGCGGCTGCGCGTGCTGCTCGTCGAGGACGACGAGGGCGACGCGTTCCTGGTCGGCGAACTGCTGGCCGAGGCCGACGCGGCGATGGACCTGGTCGTCGCCACCAGCATCACCCAGGCCCGCCAGCAGATCGGCGCGGTCGACTGCGTACTGCTCGACCTCGGACTGCCCGACTCGCAGGGACTCGACGGGCTGCGCCAGGTGCTCGCGATGAGTTCCGGCGCGGCGGTCTGCGTGCTCACCGGCCGCCAGGACGAGCACCTCGGCGTCGGGGCGGTCGCCGAAGGCGCCCAGGACTACCTGGTCAAGGGCCAGGTCGACGGGGTGCTGCTGACCCGGGCGCTGCGCTACGCGGTCGAGCGCAAGCGGGCCGACGAGAACGCCCGCCGGCTGCGCGAGGCCGAGCTGCGTCAGGCCGAGTCGGCCCGCCTCGAACGCGGCCTGCTGCCCCAGCCGCTGATGACGACCCGCGAGGTCGAGGTCCACACCTTCTACCGGCCGGGCCGGCACGCGGCGCTGATCGGCGGCGACTTCTACGACGTGGTGCAGACCTCGCCCGACCGGGTCGACCTCATCGTCGGTGACGTGTGCGGGCACGGGGTCGACGAGGCCGCGCTCGGCGTCGAACTGCGGGTGGCCTGGCGGGCACTGGTGCTCGCCGGGGTGCCCGACGACGCCGTGCTGCCCGCGCTGGAGCAGGTCCTGATGAGCGAGCGCCGGCTCCGCGAGATCTTCGCGACGGTCGCCGCGGTCCGCCTCGACCTTTCCCGCAACCGGGCCACCGTACGGCTGGCCGGCCATCCGCCGCCGCTGCTGCTCTCCGGCGGCCGGGTCGCGCCCGTACCCGCCCCCGGCGGACTCCTGCTCGGTGTCCGGCCGCGGCCCCCACGCGCCTTCGAACTGGAGTTCGACAGCGATGACTGGTCCCTGTTGATGTACACCGACGGCCTGATCGAGGGGCGGGTGGGTGGCGGCAGCGAGCGACTCGACGTCCCGGGGCTGACCGAACTGGTCGGCCATCCGGACACCGCGCGGGTGCCGCTCGACGAACTGCCCGGCTGGCTGGTCGGGCGGGCCGAGCTGGCCAACGGCGGCCCGCTCGCCGACGACGTCGCCATGCTGCTGGTGAGCCGGGGCGGCGGGCGGTGAACGGCCGGAAGTGGACGCTGCGCCGGCGGGTCACCACGATGTGCGTGCTGGTCGGGGTCCTGCTGGCCGCGCTGGCCGCGATCGGGGTGGTGCAGGCCGCGCAGAACCGGACGCACCTCGACACCCTGCTCGACAAGAGCGGCCCGCTGCGCACCGGTAGTGAGGCGCTGCTCGGCACGCTGCTCGACCAGGAGACCGGCATCCGGGGCTACGCGGTCAGCGGCGACCCGGTCGACCTGGTGCCGTACGAGCGCGGCGTCGAGCAGGAGCGTGACCTGCTGACCCAGATGGACGGCCTGCTGACCGACGAGCCGGAAATCCGGCGGCGGGTGGGGCAGATCCGCGACCAGGCCGAGCAGTGGCGGCTGGAGATCGCCGTACCGGTGATCGAGGCGGTCGACAGCAGGGGCACGGAGGCGGCCCAGTCGCTGCTGGACGAGCGGGCCCGGGTGCGCTTCGACGTGCTGCGCTCGGAGGTGCAGCAGCTCCAGGCGGAGATCCTGGCGCTGCGTAACCAGATCGCGGCCGACGCCCGGCAGACCGGTAACACCCTGGTCGTCCTGTTGGTGACCGCGGCCGCCGTGGTCCTGATCGCCGCCGCGGCGCTGATCCTGTTGATCAACCGGCTGGTGATCGACCCGGTGACCCACCTGGCCGGCCAGGTACGCCTGGTCGCGGAGGGCGACTACCAGCGCGACATCCAGGGTGTCGGCCCGCCCGAGCTGGCCGCGCTGGCCGGGGACGTCGACGGCATGCGCCGCCGGATCGCCGCCGAGCTGGCCGAGGTGCGTGAGGCCCGGACCCGCATCGAGTGGATCAACAGTCAGCTCCAGAAGCAGGCCGAGGAACTGGTGCGGTCCAACCGCGACCTGGAGCAGTTCGCGTACGTGGCCTCGCACGACCTGCAGGAGCCGCTGCGCAAGGTCGCCAGCTTCTGCCAGTTGCTGCAGCGCCGCTACGCCGGGCAGCTCGACGAGCGGGCCGACCAGTACATCGCGTTCGCGGTCGACGGCGCGCAGCGGATGCAGCGCCTGATCAACGACCTGCTGGCGTTCTCCCGGATCGGCCGGCTCACCACCGGCTTCACCGACGTCGACCTGGACGAGGTGATGACCCAGGTGGCCGGGCAGACCGAGGCGGCCCGGCAGTACGCCGGCGGCGAGGTGACCTGGTCGGACCTGCCGGTGGTGCACGGCGAGGAGCCGCTGCTGACCAACCTCCTGGTCAACCTGGTCAGCAACTCGATCAAGTTCCGGCGGCCGGACGAACCGGTGCGGGTCCGCGTCTCGGCCCGTCGGGTCGGCGACGAGTGGGAGATCACCTGCCAGGACAACGGCATCGGGATCGAGCCGGAGTTCGCCGACAAGATCTTTGTGATCTTCCAGCGCCTGCACTCCAAGGACGCCTATCCGGGCACCGGCATCGGGTTGGCGATCGGCAAGAAGATCGTGGAGTATCACGGTGGCCGGATCTGGGTGGACCCGGAGGTCACCGGGGGGACCGCCATCCGCTTTACTCTTCCCGTGGTCGCCGACGAGCCGGCGCCCGACGAGCCGGACGGGTCCGACGTGGCCGACACCGGGGACGGCGAGCCGGCGGACCGGCCGGACGGTGTGAAGGAGGCTGTGGCGTGACCGCACCCGCCGATGGCAGGAGCCCGATCGAGGTGCTCCTGGTCGAGGACGACCCGGGCGATGTCCTGATGACCCAGGAGGCGTTCGAGGAGCACAAACTGCGCAACCGGCTCCAGGTCGTCTCCGATGGCGCCGAGGCGCTGGCCTACCTGCGCCGTGAGGGCAAGTACGCCGACGCGGTCGTCCCCGACCTGATCCTGCTCGACCTCAACCTGCCGCGCCGGGACGGCCGCGAGGTGCTGGCCGAGATCAAGAAGGACGAACAGCTCTGCCGGATTCCGGTGGTGGTGCTGACCACGTCGCAGGCCGACGAGGACATCCTGCGCAGCTACCAGCTGCACGCCAATGCCTACGTGACCAAGCCGGTCGACTTCGAGCGGTTCATCGCGGTCGTACGCCAGATCGACGAGTTCTTCGTCAGCGTGGTCAAGCTGCCCCCGCGCAACGGATGATCGAGCAGGTTTCGGCGCTGATCCGGGAGGCGGCCACCGAGGTCGTGCTGCCGATGTTCCGGCGGCTGTCCGCCACCGACGTCACCGAGAAGGCGCCCGGCGAGGTGGTGACCGTCGCCGACCAGCGCACCGAGGAGGTGCTCAGCGCCGGGCTGACCGCCCTGCTGCCCGGTTCGGTGGTCGTCGGCGAGGAGGGGGTGGCGGCCGATCCGGCGCTGCTCGCCCGGCTGCGGGGGAGCGACCCGGTCTGGGTCGTCGACCCGATCGACGGCACCGCCAACTACGCCGCCGGCCGTACGCCGTTCGCGATCATGGTGGCGCTGGTGCGGGACGGTACGACCGTCGCCGGCTGGATCCACGACCCGGTGGGCGACAGCCTGACCGTCGCCGAGGCCGGCTCCGGCGCGTACGTGGACGGGGTGCGGATGCGGATCAGCGCCGACCCGCCCCCGCCGGGTGGTCTGCGTGGGCCGATCATGACCCGGTTCTTCCCGCCCGGGGTGCGCGAGGCGTTCCGGGAGCGGGCGAGCGTGCTCGGTGAGGTGCTGCCCGGGGTGCACTGCGCCGGCCGGGAGTACGCCGATTTGGTCGCCGGGGTGCAGCATTTCGCCGTCTTCTGGCGGACTCTGCCGTGGGACCACGTCGCGGGCTCGTTCCTGGTCCGGGAGGCGGGCGGGGTGGCGTGCCGCCTCGACGGCAGCCCGTACGAGGCGAGCGGTGAGGGGAGTGGCCTGGTGGCGGCCGCCAGTGAGCAGATCTGGCACGAGGTGCGCGAGGTGCTGCGTACGGCCGGCGTGTGACCCCCGCGGCCGATGGCCGTCGTGGGGTGGTCAGGCCGGTGCGGGGCGGCTCCAGTGGGCGGTGAGGCCGTCGTGGGCGGCGAAGCGTTCGAGGTGGTCGCCGACGACGTATTCGACGCGGGACAGGCCGGGCTCGTCGGCGCCCTCGGCGCGCAGGACCAGGGTGCCGTCCTCGGCGAGGAGGGTGCAGGTGCCGAAGCCGAAGTCGGCGAAACCGCGCTCGTCGGTCCACTCCGTGGTGATTTTGTGAGCGAAGTGCCGGCAGAGCTGGGTCAGGTATCGGCCGGGCCGGTCGGTGACGATCCGGGCTTCGGAGCTGAGCATCCGCTCTCCTCGCGCACAGTCAGTTAGGCAAGGCTAGCCTACTTTCGAATGCGTGGATCTTCCACTGTGGATCGCACGTCGCCCTTGCGTCGTCCGGTATGCTGGCCGGCGGTCTCCGCCCGGTGGCGTCGCCGACCGACGCCAGAAGTACCGGTGCGCGGGGTCGCCGCCGTAAGTGACAGGGGCGCCACGCATGGTGTGCGACCCGGCCGGGGGGCTCAGGCGGCCGACGGAAGGATCCACTTTCGTGCCCAGGACGGCCCTGCTCCGGCGCCGCGCGGTGGCGCTGTTCGCCGCAGTCCTCACCGCTACGGCGGTCCTCGTCGGCTCCCCGGGCGGCGCCGTCCTCGCCGCACCCGGCTCGCCGCCCAACGAGGGCGGCAGCAAGAACCTGCGCGACGCGCTCGAAGCGGCGTCCAAGGGGCACGTCGAGGCCAAGGCGGCCCTGGAAAACTCCCAGAAGCGCCAGCTCGAACTGACCCTGGAGCTCCAGAAGGTCGAGGCCAACCTCGCCGCGCTGACCGAAGAGGTGGCCCTGGTCGCCGCCGAGTCCTACCGCCGGGGCCGGCTGTCGGCGGTCATGATCATGGTCAACAGCGCGTCGCCCGAGGCGTTCCTGCAACGGGCCGCCGGCCTGGAGGCGATCGCGCGGCACGAGAACCGGCAGCTGGTCGCCCTGACCCAGGCCCGCGAGCAGGCCGACCGGGCCAAGGCCGCGATGGACAACGAGGTCAAGGAGCAGGAAAAGCAGCTCGCCATCATGGCCAAGAAGAAGAAGGACGCCGAGCGCGCACTGGCCGCGGTCGGCGGCGGGGCCAGCGGCGGCTACGTCAACGCGAACTCGCCGGCGGCCAAGCCCGCGCCACGCAACTCCAACGGCTCCTGGCCGAAGGAGTCGTGCACGGTCGACGACCCCACCACCTCCGGATGCATCACCCCGCGCACCCTGCACGCGATGAACGAGGCCAAGGTGGCCGGCTTCAAGCGCTACGTCTCCTGCTACCGCAGCGGCGGCAGCGGCGAGCACCCCAAGGGGCGGGCCTGTGACTTCTCCGCCGCGACCAGCGGCTTCCAGAACGTGCACGCCACCGGGGGCGACCGCACCTACGGCAACAACCTCGCCGCGTTCTACATCAAGAACGCCAGCCGGCTCGGCGTGCTCTACGTGATCTGGTACCGCCAGATCTGGATGCCCGGCACCGGCTGGAGCAACTACAACGGCGGCGGCAGTCCGGCCGGCGACCACACCAACCACGTCCATCTATCGATGATCTGACCTTCCGGTCTGACCGGAAGCGCTCAGCCGGGCTGCGTACCATCGCAGCGATGGACACCGCGACCACGGAGGCGGCCGACGAGCTGCGCCGCCCGCTCCCGAACGGCCTCGCCGCCGCGCTCGTCTTCCTGTCCAGCGGCGCCGTGCTGGTCCTGGAGACCGCCGCGCTGCGCCTGGTCGGGCCGTACGTCGGGGTGACCCTCCAGGTCACCAGCTCGGTCATCGGCATCGCGCTGGCCGCGATCGCGTACGGCACCTGGTTCGGCGGGTGGCTCGCCGACCGCCGCGACCCGCGTACCCTGCTCGCCCCCGCCCTGGTGATCTCCGCGATCACCACCGCGGTCACCCTCCCGGTCGTCCGCTACGCCGGTGAGCTGCTGCGCGGCGGCGCGGCGCCCGGGATGCTGCTGCTCGTCGCGCTGGCCGTCGTGGTGCCCGCCGCGCTGCTCTCCGCGGTCACCCCGCTGGTGGTCAAGCTGCAACTCGGCGACCTGCGGCACACCGGCCAGGTGGTCGGCAAGCTGTCCAGCATCGGCACCCTCGGCGCGATCACCGCCACCCTGGGCACCGGCTTCGTGCTGGTCGCCGTCTTCAGCAGCACCGTGATCATCCTCGGGCTCGCCGTGGTGCTCGGCGTCACCGGCCTCGTCGTCGGTGGCTACCTGCGCCGGCAGGGCGGCGTGCCGATCCCCGGCCGGACCGGCACCAAGGTGCTCGTCGCGATCGTCGGTCTGGGCGCGGTGACCGTCTCCACCGTCGCCCCCGACCCGTGCGACGTGGAGACCGAATACCACTGCGCGTCCGTCGAGGTCGACCCGGACAACTCCACCGGCCGGCTGCTGGTGCTCAACTCGGCCCACCACTCGTACGTCGACCTCGCCGACCCGACCCACCTGGAGTTCGCCTACACCCAGTGGATCGGAGCGGTCGCCGACGTGATGGCACCGCCCGGCCAGCCGCTCGACGCCGTACACCTCGGCGGCGGCGGGTTCACCGTGCCCCGCTACCTGACCGCGACCCGGCCCGGCACCGACAACATCGTCTTCGAGATCGACGGCGGGCTGGTCGAACTCGGCGAACGCGAACTCGACGTACGCCCCGGCCCCGACCTCGAACCGGTCGTCGGTGACGCCCGGATGCTGGTCACCGAGCGCCCCACCGACAGCGCCGACCTCGTCGTCGGCGACGCCTTCGGCCACCTGACCGTGCCCTGGCATTTGGCGACCCGGGAGATGGCCGCCGAGGTGCACCGGATCACCCGGCCCGGCGGCATCTACGTGATGAACGTGATCGACTACCCGCCGCTGCGCTTCATCCGCGCCCAGCTCGCCACCGTCGCCGCCGTCTTCCCGAACATCGCCGTCGTCGCCCCGCCGGCCGGGCTCGCCGGCGAAGAGGGCGCCAACTTCCTCATCGTCGCCTCCGACACCCCGCTCGACCTCGACGCCCTGCGGCACGGGCTCGACACCTCCATCGACGAGCCGGCCACCCTGCTCGCCGGCGCCGAACTCGACCGCTTCGTCGACGGCGCCCGCGTCCTCACCG
Source organism: Polymorphospora sp. NPDC051019 (assembly GCF_040683055.1). Lineage (NCBI taxonomy): Bacteria > Bacillati > Actinomycetota > Actinomycetes > Micromonosporales > Micromonosporaceae > Polymorphospora > Polymorphospora sp. NPDC051019. The sequence continues at coordinate 296,709 of NZ_JBFBCH010000004.1, forward strand.
ACGAGTACGCCCCGGTCGACCAGCTCCTGACCGTCGGCTGACCGGGCGGCGCCGGCCGGTGCCGCTGACCGATTTCGGTTGTCGCGATTGAAATCCCTGATCCGGGGGCATCCATCCGATCATGCATGGGGTGGGGAACGAGCTGCTGGGCGGCCGCTACCGGCTGGTGGAGGAACTCGGCGCCGGCGGCATGTCGGTGGTCTGGCGCGGCTACGACGAGGTGCTCGGCCGGCAGGTGGCGATCAAGGTGCTCGCCGCCAAACTCGCCTCCGAGCGGTCGTTCCGGCACCGGCTGCGGGTGGAGGCCAAGGCCGCGGCCCGGCTGATCCACCCACACATCACCAACGTCTACGACTTCGGCGAGAACTGGACCGGCGGCGTACCCGTCCCGTACGTGGTCATGGAACTGGTCGACGGGCAGTCCCTGGAAGCCCGGCTGGGCCGGTACGGCGCGCTGCCCTGGCGGCACGCGGTCGCCGTCTGCGCCGAGGTCGCGTCCGCGCTGGCCGCGGCACACGCCCGTGGCGTCGTGCACCGCGACGTGACCCCGGGCAACGTCATGCTGACCGCCACCGGCGCCAAGGTGGTCGACTTCGGCATCTCCGCCCTCGCCGGCGAGAGCGACACCGACCCGGACGGCAAGCTGCTCGGCACCCCCGCCTACCTGGCGCCGGAGCGGCTCGACGCCGGGCAGGTCTCGACGGCCACCGACGTGTACGCCCTGGGCCTGCTGCTCTACCGCTGCCTGGCCGGCCGGCTGCCCTGGGAGGCGGACACGACCACCCAGATGCTGCGTAACCACCGGCACGCCGATCCGGCGCCGCTGCCACCCGTCGACGGGCTGCCCGACGAGGTCGCCGACCTGGTCCGGCGCTGCCTCGCCAAGACACCGGCCGACCGGCCGACCAGCGCCGAGGTCGCCCGTACGCTGGCGACCACGGTCGGGCTGGCCGGGATCGTACCGGTGTCACCGGCCCCCGTCGGGGCGGCCGGCGACGCGGACGGCAGCCTGGCCCTCGCCGGTACGACGATCCTGCCGGGCGCTGCGGCGACCGGGGTGCTGCCGGCGTCGACCGGCACGCCGGCTCCCGGTCCGGTGCGGCGCTGGTGGTCCGGGCGTACGCCGGGCGTCCGCCGTCGGGTCGGTGCCGCGATGGCCGGTGCCGCCATGCTCGCGGTCACCGGTGTCGGCTGGGCGGCCAGCACCGGCAGCCCGGCCACCGGCGACGAGCCGACGAGCCTGGCCATGGGCAACCAGCCGGCCGCGGCCTGCCAGGTCGACTACGCGCTGCGCTCGGACTCGGGCCGGGCGTTCGACGCCGAGTTGACCCTCACCAACGACGGGCGCGTCCGGCAGGGCTGGACGCTGACCTTCGCGTTGCCCGGCGACCAGACGATGGTCCACGGCGAGCCGGTGGCGTGGCGGCAGGCCGGGCAGGACGTGGTCGTCCGGCCCCCCGCCGGCACCGACGCGCTCGCGGCCGGCGCGGCGGTCAGGATCACGCTGACCGGGACGTACGCGACGGCCAACGCGCTTCCGGTGCGGTTCCACCTCGACGGCGAGCCGTGCGAGGTACGGGTCAGCGGGGTCGCCGGCCAGCAGGAGCAGGTGGGCGGTGCCGTCGCGGGCGCCAACCCGCAGGGCGCCGCCCCGCCACCGGCCACCGCCGACAGCGGCCGCACCGAGAAGGTCAGCGACCGCGGGTCCGGCAACCGCGGCAACGGAAACAACGGCAACGGCAACGGGAACGGGAACGGGAACGGGAACGGGAACGGGAACAACGGCAACAACAAGAACAAGAACAACAGCGGCCACGGTCATGACGACAGCGACGACGATGACGATGACGACTGAGCGGCGGGTGCCCGTCAGGTGGTGGCGGCGAACTGCTGGACCTGCTCGGTGGTGCCGGCCACGATGAGCACACTGCCCTCCGGGATCACGGTACTCGCCTGCGCGTAGTCGAACTCCTGTCCCGGCGTCTTGACCCCGACCACCGTCACGCCCCATCTCGTCCGTAGCCCGAGGTCCGCCAGGTTGCGCCCCACCATGTCCTCGGGGGCGCGGATCTTCGCGATCGCGAACCCGTCGTCGAACTCGATGAAGTCGAGCATCCGGCTCGTGATCAGGTGTGCCACCCGGTCGCCCATCGCCGCCTCGGGGTAGATCACGTACTGGGCGCCGACCGCTGACAGGATCTTGCCGTGCTTGGTGGAGACGGCCTTCGCCCAGATCTCCTGGACCCCGATCTCGGTCAGCGCGAGTACGGTCAGCACGCTGGCCTCGATGTCGGTGCCGATGCCGACCACGGCCCGCCCGAAATCAGGCACACCGAGCTGGCGTAGCGCCTCGTTGTCCGTCGTGTCGGCCTGCGCCACGTGCGTCAGCCGATCGGACCACTGCTGCACCAGCTTGGGGTCGTCGTCGACGCCGAGCACCTCGTGTCCGAGCCGCAGCAGGGACGCGGCGACCTGCCCGCCGAACCTGCCCAGACCCAGGACCGCGACGCCCTCCGCGGCGGTCGGCGCCCGGCCGGCGCCCTGTGCCGGGCCCAACGGCCCCTGCGGTACGCCCTGCTCGTCATCCAACAATCGGACGGTCCTCCGGGTATCGGTAGAGCCGGGTGCGGGCGTTGAGTGCGATCGCAGAGGCGACCGCGATCGTGCCGACCCGGCCGATGAACATCAGGACGATCAGGACGATTTGCGCGCTGTGCGGCAAGTTCGACGTCAGCCCGGTGGACAGCCCCACGGTAGCGAAGGCCGAGGTGACCTCGAACAGGGCTCGGTCCAGTTGCACGCCGTCGGTGAGCGCGATCAGCAGCAGCGTGCCGCCGGTGACCACGGCGACGCCGAGCAGCGCGATCGTGATCGCCTGCCGCTGGGTGGTCTCGGCGATCCGGCGCCGGCCGATCACGACGTCGGGCTCACCCCGCACCTCGGCCCAGATCACGTACGCCAGCAGGAAGAACGTGGTGATCTTGATGCCACCGGCGGTGCTGGCGCTGCCCCCGCCGATGAACATCAGCACGATCGCGACCACGGTCGTCTCCGTGTTCATCGCGTTGAAGTCCAGGCTGTTGAAGCCGCCCGCCCGGGTCGACATGTCCTGGAAGATCGCGGCGATCAGCTTCTCGTCGACGCCGAGCGGGCCCAGCGTGAGCGGATTGCTCCACTCGAAGGTGAGGAAGACCAGCAGGCCGACGACGGCGAGCACCAGCCCGCCCCACACCGTGAGCCGGGTGTGTGTCGACCAGTTGGCCGGGCGGCCGAGCCGCCGGGCGAGTTCGAACAGCACCGGAAAGCCGAGACCGCCGGCGGCCATGCCCGCGGCGAGCGGCAGGCAGATCCACCAGTCGCCGACGAAGCGGACGAAGCTGTCGCTGTAGAGGGCGAAACCAGCGTTGTTGAACGCCTGCACGGCGTGGAAGACGCCGTACCAGACGGCCCGGCCGAACGGGTAGTCGTAGTGGATCCACAGGCGTCCGGCGACGAAGACGGCGATGACCGATTCGCATACGAGCATGGTCAGCGCGATCCGGCCGAGCACCCGCCCCACGTCGCCGAGCGCGAGGCTGCTCTCCGCCCGGGCCACCAACCGGCTGCGCAACCCGAGCCGCTGCGAGACCAGCAGGCTGACCAGGGTGGCCACGGCCAGGATGCCGAAGCCGCCGAGTTGTGCCAGGACCAGGATCAGCACATGGCCGGTGTCGGACCAGTAGGTGGCCGTGTCCACGACGGTCAGGCCGGTGACCGAAACCGCCGAGGTGGCGGTGAACAGCGCGGTGACGAAGCTCGGCCCGCCCGGCCCCTCCCTGGTCACCGGCAGCAGCATCAGGACCGTACCCACGGCGATCGCGCACAGGAACGCCAGCGGCACGATCCGGGCGGGGTGCTGCAGCGGCCGGCGCATCGTGGCTGTTCATATCACGCTGAGTGGTTGGCTGATGGCGGTTCCGCGAGGCTGATCGCCAGGCGGGCCCGGACCGGGCTCCGGCCGCGGCCGGGTGAACGGTGGTGGCCGGTCCACCAGTCCCACCCGCGAGGTTCACCGGATGGACAGGTGCGGATCAATCGATGGTCGCGGCGCGCCGTTTGACTCGGGCCGCGAGTGCGCCGTACCCGCGCGCACGTGATCGCACCCGACGACGAGGAGACGGCGTTGCGACGTACCCTTTCCGCCCTTGGCCTGGCCGGCGCGCTGCTGGTGGTCGGTTCCGTGGCGGTCCCGAGTGCCCCGGCCGTGGCCGACAAGGGGACCAGGGCATCCGACCGCCCGACGGTGATCGCGCACCGGGGCGCCAGCGGCTACCGGCCGGAGCACACCCTGGAGGCCTACCGGCTGGCGATCCGGCAGGGCGCCGACTTCATCGAGCCGGACCTGGTGCCGACCAGGGACGGCGAGCTGGTCGCCCGGCACGAGAACGAGATCTCCGGTACGACCGACGTGTCGACCCGCCCCGAGTTCGCCGACCGGCGGGCCACCAAGACCATCGACGGGGTGACCGTCACCGGCTGGTTCACCGAGGACTTCACGCTGGCCGAGCTGAAGACGCTGCGGGCCAAGGAGCGGCTGCCGCTGGTCCGCCCGACGAACACCGCCTTCGACGGCCAGTTCCAGGTGCCGACCCTCCAGGAGGTCATCGACCTGGCCAAGCGGGAGGGCCGCGCCCGCAACCGCACGATCAGCATCTACCCCGAGACCAAGCACCCCACCTACTTCCAGTCGATCGGGCTGGCGCTGGAGGAACCGCTGGTCAAGGTGCTCAAGCGCAACGGGATGACCAAGCGCAAGGACCCGGTGATCATCCAGTCCTTCGAGACCGCCAACCTGCGCAAGCTCGCCCGGCTGACCGACGTACGGCTGGCCCAGCTTGTCGACGCGTCCGGTCGCCCGTACGACTTCACCGTCGCCGGTGACCCCCGCACCTACGCCGACCTGGTGACCCCGGCCGGCCTGCGCTGGATCGCGGGCTACGCCGACGGCATCGGCGCGCAGAAGAACCTGGTCCTGCCACGCGACGCCGCCGGCCGGCTGCTGCCGGCGACCAAGCTGGTCCGCGACGCGCACCGGCACGACCTGGTCGTGCACACCTGGACGTCGCGGGCGGAGAACCAGTTCCTCCCCGTCGACCTGCGCATCGGCACCGACCCGAACGCCCGGGGCGACATCTACGCCGAGTACGAACTGCTCTTCGCGGCCGGCGTCGACGGCGTCTTCACCGACCACCCGGACACCGCGGTCGCGGCCCGCGCGGCGCTGAGCTGACCCGGGCGCCACCGAGCGTCATCCACGGCCGCCGTCGGGCGGGAGCGGAAACCTCCCACCCGACGGCGGTCCGCGTTATCGTGTCGTGACCTCCAGCCCGGTTCGGTGGTGCGGATCGACACAGTACGGCCGGCCGGCGTGGCCCCGGCTGCCATCGATGGCCGTTCCGGCCGATGTCGGCCGGTCCGACCTGTCCGGGGCAGATACCTCCGTGCCGTTACTTGTGGGTTTCCGCCACATAGATCGTGGGTGACGTCACTCCCTAGCGTGGGCCGACAACGAGATTTCCCTCCGAGTCTCTTCACGTGGAGTGACAATGACCGTTAGGACGACGCGGCGGGTGTTCACCGCCGCTGCCACTGTGATGGCCGCGGCCCTGGTCGTGGCGGCGTGCGGCAGCCCTCAGGAAAGCGCGACCGGTGGCGGTGACAGCGCCGCACCCGTCAAGGTCGGCCTGGTCTACTCGCAGTCCGGTGCGCTGGCCACGTACGGCAAGCAGTACATCGAGGGCTTCCGCGCCGGCCTCGCCCACGCCACCGGCGGCACCAACAAGATCGGCGACCGGCCGGTCGAGGTCACCGAGGTCGACGACGCCGGCGACCCGACCAAGGCGGTCTCGGCCGCCAAGGACCTGATCGGCAAGGGCTACAAGATCCTCGCCGGATCGACCGCCTCCGGTGTGGCGTTGCAGGTCGCGCCGCTCGCCGCGCAGAACAAGGTGCTGTTCATCTCCGGCCCGGCCGCGACCGACGGCGCCACCGCCGTCAACAAGTACACCTTCCGGTCCGGTCGGCAGTCCTATCAGGACGTACTGACCGCCAAGTCGTTCATCGGCGACGCCGCCGGCAAGAAGGTCGTCGTCTTTGCCCAGGACAGCGCCTTCGGCAAGAGCAACGAGGAGGCCGTCAAGGCCGTCATCGGCGGTGCCGGCGCGACCGTCACCAGCGTGCTCGCCCCGGCCAGCGCCACCGACTTCACCCCGTTCGCCAGCCAGCTCACCGCGGCAAAGCCCGACCTGCTCTTCGTCGCCTGGGCCGGCACCACCGCCCCCGCCATGTGGCAGACCCTCGACCAGCAGGGCGTGCTCACCGCCACCACGGTCGTCACCGGCCTGGACATCCGGGCCTCCTGGCCGACCTTCGGCGCCGCCGGCAGCAAGATCTCGTTCCTCTCCCACTTCTTCGACGGCGCCGCCGACAACGAGGCGGCCAGGGCCGCGAAGGCCGCCGTACCCGGCGGGGTTCTCGACCTCTTCCACCCCGACGGCTTCGCCGCCGCCCAGATGATCGTCCGGGCCGTCGAGGAAGGTGGCGACGACGTCGACAAGATGGTCGCCGGCCTGGAGGGCTGGACCTTCGACAGCGTCAAGGGCAAGACGACCGTACGCGCCGAGGACCACGCCCTGCTGCAGCCGATGTTCCAGGCCACGCTCTCCGGCAGCGGCACCGACTTCACCGCGCAACTGACCAAGACCCTGGCCCCCGAAGAGGCCGCGCCGCCGGCCGTGCCGATGAAGGGCTGAGGACGGTGCCCCCCTCCGTCACACCGGCGACGCGCCAGAGCGAGGAGGGCCCCGCCACCGGGGCACTCCTCGCCACCCGGCAACTGACCTGGCGGATCGGCGAGGTAGCCATCGTCGACAACGTCGAGATCGACCTGCGGCCGGGCGAGTTCCTGGGGGTCATCGGCCCCAACGGCGCGGGCAAGACCTCGCTGTTCAACCTGATCTCCGGCCTGCGTCCGCCGACCACCGGCCAGGTGCTGCTCGGCGGGCAGGACGTCACCGCGCTGCCCCCGCACCGGCGGGCCCGCAGGGGACTCGGCCGCACCTTCCAGTCCTCGTCGGTGTTCGGGTCGCTGAGCGTACGGGAGAACGTGCGGCTCGCCGTACAGGCGCAACGGGGCGGCTCGTTCAAGCTGTGGCGGCGGGCGGCCCGGGACACCGCGGTCGCCGAGGCCGCCGACCGGGCGCTGGACCGGGTCGGGCTGGCCCACCGGGGCGAGGCGCTGGCCGGCACCCTCGCCCACGGCGAGAAACGCAAGCTGGAAATCGCCCTGCTGCTCGCCGGCGAACCGACCGTCATGCTGCTCGACGAGCCGATGGCCGGGGTCAGCGCGGAGGACGTACCGGAGCTGGTCGCGGTGATCCGCTCGCTGACCGGCGACAGCAATCGGTCCGTACTCATGGTGGAACACCACATGGACGTGATCCTCGAACTCGCCGACCGGATCGCGGTGATGCACCACGGGGCGCTGCTCGCCTGCGACACCCCCGACACCGTGATGGCAAACGCGACTGTCCAGGAGGCGTACTTGGGGGAGGCGCTATGACTCAGCCGATCCTTTCGATCAAGGACCTGTCGGTACGGATCGCCGGGCTGCACATCCTCCAAGGGGTTTCGTTCGACGTCGCCGGCAGCGGGGTGACCGTCCTGCTCGGGCGCAACGGGGTCGGCAAGACGACCACGTTGCGGGCCGTGCTCGGGCTCACCCCGCGCGGTGGCGAGGTGCGGGGCACCGTGACCATCGGCGGGCGGGACATCACCGACCAGGCCACCTACCGGGTGGTCCGGGACGGGCTCGGTTACGTGCCGGAGGACCGTGGTGTCTTCGCCGGCCTCACGATCGCCGAGAACCTGCGACTCGCCGAACGGCGGGGCAGCGCCCCCGCGTACGGCCGGGTCTTCGAACTCTTCCCCGAGCTGGACCGGCGGGCGAAGCAGCGGGCCGGATCGCTGTCCGGCGGGCAGCAGCAGATGCTGGCCATCGGCCGGATCCTGCTCAACGACAACCGGTTGTTGCTCATCGACGAGCCGACCAAGGGGCTCGCGCCGAAGGTGGTGACGGAGGTGGCCGAGGTGTTGGAACGGGTCGCCGTCGAGGTGCCGGTGCTGCTGGTGGAGCAGAACCTGGCCGTCGTACGGCGGCTCGCCCGGGACGCGGTCGTGCTGGACGCCGGCCGGGTCGCCTGGACCGGTGACGCCGGCCGGCTGCTGTCGGAGGCCGAGCTGACCAGGTCGCTGCTCGGCGTCGGGTCGTCGGGGGTGCACGCATGAGCGAGCGGAGCGAGCGAATCGGTTGGCTCAGGTTTGGTCACGGCGCCGCCGAGCGAAGCGAGGTGGCGGCGTGAGTACGGTGATCCTGCTGGCCCTGACCGGGCTGGGGCTGTCCGCCCTCTACTTCCTGGTCGCCTCCGGCCTGTCCCTGGTTTTCGGCCTGGCCGACGTGCTCAACTTCGCGCACGGGCTGTTCCTGTCCGTCGGGGCGTACGCGACCTGGTGGGCGGCCGGCAATCTGCCGGGCGCGGGTGCCGACGGCTTCGGCTTCGTGCTCGCGGTCGCGTTCGGGGTGGCGGCCGGCGTGCTGGTCGCCATGCTCGTCGAGCTGATCATGATCCGGCCGCTCTACTCCCGCACCATCGAGCAGGTGCTGGTCACCGTCGGCCTGTCACTGGCCGGCGTGGCGCTGCTCCAGGCGACCTGGGGTGCCGACCCGCGGCCGTTCCCGCGTCCGCAGTGGACGCAGGGGGTGACCTCGGTCTTCGGTGCCAAGGTGCCCAACTCCGGGCTGTTGCTGATCGTCGCCGCCGCCGTGGTGCTGGCGGCGCTGCTCGGATTCCTCCGTTACACCCGGTACGGCCTGGTCATCCGGGCCGGGGTGGAGAACCGGGAAATGGTCACCGCGCTGGGCATCGACGTGCGCAAGGCGTTCACCCTGGTCTTCGCGATCGGTGGCGCGGCGGCGGCGCTGGCCGGGGCACTCGGCGGCGTCTACTTCGGATCCGTCTCGCCCAGCCAGGGCGGGTCGCTGCTCATCTTCGCCTTCATCGTCGTGGTCATCGGTGGGATGGGCTCGGTCGTCGGCTCCGCGTACGCGGCGGTCGCCGTCGGCCTGCTCCAGCAGTTCGTCAACTACTACGGCACCTCCGGGCTCGGGGACATCTGCGTGGTCGCGCTGCTGGCGATCGTGCTGCTGCTGCGCCCGCAGGGCATCGCCGGGAAGGCGGCAACGGCGTGACGGACCTCGACACCCCCTCCAAGACGGAGTCACCGGCCACCGCCGCACCGGCCGAGCCGTCGCCGGCCCGGCGGTGGTGGACCCTGCTGCGCCCCTGGCTACCGCTCGTGGCGCTGGTCGTCTTCGTCTTCGTGCCGTACGTGACGGTCGAGATCCCGGGCGTCTTCGACGGGGCGCTGAACTCGCCCGGCACCCTGCAGCTGCTCGCCCTCTGCCTGGTGTACGGCGGGCTCGCCGCCGGCTACGACCTGCTCTACGGCCGTACCGGCATGCTGTCGTTCGGCCACGCGCTCTACTTCGCCGCCGGCGTCTACGGGACCGACATCCTGATCACCAAGGCCGGGTTGCCGCTGTGGCAGGCCGCCCCGTTCGCCCTGGTCGGCGGTGCGATCCTGGCCGCTCTGATCGGCGCGATCGCGCTGCGTACGGCCGGTATCGCCTTCGCCATGGTCACGCTCGCCTTCGCGCAGGTCGGCGCGATCCTGGTGGCCCGTGACTTCGGCGGGCTCACCGGCGGCGAGGAGGGGCTGCCGCTCGACGTCTCCGGGCTGCCGGCGTTCTTCGTCGGGGTCGCCAACACCTACACCCTCTACTGGCTGGCGCTGGCGTACCTGGCCCTGGTGGTGTTCGTCGTGCACCGGGTGGCGTCGTCGCCGACCGGGCGGGTCCTCGCCGGGTTGCGCGACGACGAGCGCCGGATCGGGGTGCTCGGGCTCGATCCCTACCGGTTCAAGCTCGTCGCCTTCACCCTGTCCGGCACCCTCGCCGCGGCCGGCGGGATCGTCTACACCCTGCTGGTCAGCGGCGCGTCACCGCACATCACCTCGTCGGAACTGACGCTGTCGCTGCTGGTCATGGTGGTGCTCGGTGGTCCGGGCACCCGGTGGGGACCGGTGATCGGCGGGATGCTCTACATGTATCTCGACCACCGGTTGACCGCGTTCGGCACCTCGTCGGCGGTCGAGGCGCTGCCCGGCTTCCTCAGCGCCCCGCTGTCGCAGCCGCTGTTCGTGCTCGGCACGGTGTTCATCCTGGCCGTCTACTTCTTCCCCGGCGGGCTGGCCAGCCTCGCCGGCCGGCTCGGCCCGCTGCGGCAGTTGGTTCCCAACCGCAAACGCTGACCTGTCGTACCGGCGTCCCGTACGGGGCGCGGTAACCACAAGTGCTGAAAAGGCTCCGGCCCGGCGGATCCCGCCGGGCCGGAGCTTTCGTGCCGTGGATCAGATCTTCACGGATCCGTTGACCTTGCTGTCCCGGATGACGGCGCCGGGCGCCTTCACCGAGCCGTTGACCTTGCTCTCCACGATCGACACCACGGTGGCGTCGGTCGCGGTGATCGAGCCGTTGAGGCTCGAGTCGAAGATGATCAGGCCGGCACCCGGAGCGACCTTGGTCGCGCCGTTGACGCTCGCACCGTCGAGGCAGGTGACGCCGGACTTGACGTCCAGGCCGCCGTTGATGCGGTTGGTGATGACCGTGGTGCAGGCCGGGTAGCTGGGCTGCGTCTGCACGTTCAGCTCTTCGAAGGCCACGACCGCCCGCGCGTTGTTCGTACGCGGGTCGTCCAGCTTGAGGACGTCGAAGCCCTTCTGGATGTCGTTCGAGTAGATGTAGCCGTTGTGGTAGTACGTCGACCAGGCCCCACCCAGGATGCGGCGGGTGTCCGAGAGCGGGCCCCGCTCCCAGTAGGCGATCTCGACCGGGTTGGCCGAGTCGGTGAAGTCGATCACCGAGATGCCGCCCTGGTACCACGCCTGGACCATGATGTCGCGACCCATCGCCGGGATCAGCGAGCCGTTGTGGGCCACGCAGTTCTCCAGCGTGCTGTTCAGCCGCGGGATCTTGTAGTAGCTCTTGAAGACCAGTTCGCGGTCGGCGCCGGAGCCGACGATGTCGTAGATCGCGTTCGCGCCCTGGTTGGTCCGGTAGCTGCTGGTGCAGATCGCGCCGCTGCCGCCGCCGAGCTCGTCGGTGAAGACCACCTTGGTGCCGGCGTTGTTGAACGTCGCCGAGTGCCAGAACGCGAAGTTCGTGTCCCGGACCTGGCTGATGATCACCGGGTTCTCCCGGTCGGAGATGTCCATGAGGACGCCGTCACCCATGCAGGCGCCGGCGGCCAGGTCCAGCTCCGGGTAGGTGGTGATGTCGTGGCAGCCGCTGGTGGAGGTGTTGCCGGCGGTGCCCGGGAACAGGACCGGGGCGGCCACGACGGAGGCGCTGGTCGGGTTGTCCAGCGGAACCTTGATGATCGAGATCTTGTCGTGCGGCGGCTTGCAGTAGAAGGCGCCGTTCGACGGGCCGTACGACTGGACGTAGACGTAGACGTCGGTTCCGGCCTTGTCCGGCGCCAGCGTCAGGGTGTGGGAGCCGCAGTCGGTCCGGACCGACTTGATGTACTGCGGGTTCGCCTTGTCGCTGATGTCGAAGATCCGGACGCCCTCCCAGGAGGTCTGCTGGGCCGCCGATCCGCTCGCGCTGTTGCAGGAGTCGTCGCTGCGCGGCGCGTCCACGGCGAGGAACAGCAGGTCGCCGAAGACCGACGGGTCGCCCTGCGATCCGGGGCAGACCACCTGGCTGACCACCTGGGGCGAGCCGGGGGTGCTCACGTCGAGGATGTTGAAGCCCTGGTAGTTGCCGGCGATGACGTAGTTGCCCTGGAAGGCCAGGTCGGTGTTGTACGCGCTCTCGGTGGCGAACCCGCCGAACTTGGGGATGTTGGCGATCAGTTCGAGGTTGGGGCTGCTGGAGATCTCGTCGACACCCGGGATGGCGTACGTGGCGGCGGCGTCGTTGACCGCCTCCTCGGTGATGCAGTACTCGGCGAAGTTGTCGCCGGCGCCCTGGAACGAGTCGCAGGCGTCCGTGCCTTCGGCCGAGTCGGTGAACCCGCTGGCGGGCGCCGCCACGACTGCGGTGAGGACGAGGGCACCCGCGGCGGCCAGGCTGACCGCCAGCCTCCGGTACCTTCGGGGGGACGTTTCTAACATGTGACACCCTTCGTCGGGGGTGAGTAGGGTGTCGGCACAATAACCTGGCCCCTGACCTGGCGATTGTGACGTGGATCACACTGGGAGTTCGATGTTGATCACGGTTTCGCAACTGTGGTGGCGGTGCGCCGGTACGAATAGCCGCAGGCCGGACCAAATGGATCATCTTCGCTGCCGCTGACCCCTCCCGTAGCAGGTCAGGAGCGCGTTACGATCCCGGCCAACCTCGGGCGGACGGCGGGAGTCAGTTGTGCTGGGTGGCGTACGGATCCGGGCGTTCGTGCTGATCGAGTTGGCCGTGCTCGCGGTGGTTGCCGCGGTGGCCGGGGTGGTCCTCTGGCTGCCCGACGACGGCCCGCGACCGGCGGCCCAGCCGAGCCCGCCGGCACCGCTCGACCTGCCCGGTCTGCCGGACGCCACCGCCCCGGTGCTGATGCCCGGGCGCCCCGGTGAGCCGGCGAAGACGGCACCGGCGAACGAGGTGACGCCGCTGGCGGCACCGTCCTACAACAACGCCGACGTGCGGTTCGTCGCGATGATGATCCCGCACCACGAGCAGGCGCTCGTGATGGCGCGGCTGGTGGCCGACCGGGGCGAGAACCCGGGGCTGAAGAGCATCGCCGAGCGGATCCTGGCCGCCCAGGATCCGGAGATCAAGACACTGGAGACCTGGCTGGCCGACCGTGGCCTGGGCCGCGACGCGGGTGGGCGGCACCGGCACAGCATGTCCGGCATGCAGTCGGCGGAGGCGCTCAGTCGCCTCACCGCCGCCCGCGGCGCCGAGTTCGACCGGCTGTTCGTCGACATGATGGCCGAACACCACCAGGGCGCGATCGACATGGCGGGCGAGGTACTGGTGCTCGGCGAAGACAACATCATCAACGAACTGGCCAGCGGTGTCGTCGTCGAGCAGAAGGCCGAGATCGGCCGGATGCGCGAGGCGCTGGCCACCACGTAGCGGCCCACGGCGCCGCACCGCGCGCGCCCTGCGCGAAGCGGGCCGGCGCGCTGTCGGCCGGCGCTGGTAGACATGTCGGGTGGACACCGGGCGTACGGCGGTACGCGAGCAGGCCGAGGCGGTGCTGCGCCGGCTCGCCGGAGACGGTGCGCGACTGCGCGACGACCAGTGGCGGGCGATCGAGGCGCTGGTGGTCGACAAGCGCCGGGTGCTGTGCGTGCAACGCACCGGCTGGGGCAAGTCGGCGGTCTACTTCGTGGCCACCGCGCTGCTGCGCGCCGCCGACGCCGGTCCCGCCGCCGGGCCGACCGTCATCGTCTCGCCGCTGCTGGCGCTGATGCGCAACCAGGTCGAGGCGGCCGCCCGGGCCGGGATCACCGCCCGCACCATCAACTCGGCCAACCTCGACGAGTGGCAGCAGGTCACCGACGAGATCAACGCCGGTGCGGTCGACGTGCTGCTGGTCAGCCCCGAACGGCTCAACAACCCGGAGTTCCGCGACTCGGTGCTGCCCCGCCTGGCGGCGACGACCGGACTGCTCGTGGTCGACGAGGCGCACTGCGTCTCCGACTGGGGGCACGACTTCCGCCCCGACTACCGTCGGTTGCGGACCTTCCTGGCCAACCTGCCGGCCGGCACCCCGGTGCTGGCCACCACGGCGACCGCGAACACCCGGGTCACCGACGACGTGGCCGAACAACTCGGTGACGCCCTGGTGCTGCGCGGCAGCCTCGACCGGGACTCGCTGCGGCTGGCCGTACTCGACCTGCCGAGCCCGGCGCACCGGCTCGGCTGGCTGGCCGACCAGCTCGACCGGCTGCCCGGCTCGGGCATCGTCTACACCCTGACCGTCGCGGCGGCCGGCGAGACGGCGGAGTTCCTGCGCTCCCGCGGCTATCCGGTGGCGGCCTACACCGGCCAGGCCGAGGACGCCGACCGCCGCGCCGCCGAGCAGGACCTGCTCGACAACAAGATCAAGGCGCTGGTGGCCACGTCGGCGCTGGGCATGGGCTTCGACAAGCCCGACCTCGGGTTCGTCGTGCACCTCGGCGCGCCACCGTCGCCGATCGCCTACTACCAGCAGGTGGGGCGGGCCGGCCGCGCCGTACGGCACGCCGAGGTGCTGCTCCTCCCGGGTGCGGAAGACCAGGCGATCTGGCGCTACTTCGCCTCGCTGGCCTTCCCGCCGCAGGAGCAGGTCCGGTCGGTGCTCGCCGCGCTGGAGCGGGCCGACCGGCCGCTGTCGACGCCGGCCCTCGAACCCATCGTCGACCTGCGCCGGGCCCGCCTGGAGTTGATGCTCAAGGTCCTCGACGTCGACGGCGCGGTCCGCCGGGTGCGCGGCGGCTGGGTCGCCACCGGCGAGCCCTGGGTCTACGACACCGCCCGGCTGGAGCGGGTCGCCGCCGCCCGCACCGCCGAGCAGCAGGCGATGCGGGAGTACGCGGCCACCACCGACTGCCGGATGGCGTTCCTGCGCCGCTGCCTCGACGATCCCGGCGCCGCGCCGTGCGGGCGCTGCGACCGGTGCGCCGGACCGCAGTTCGCCGCCGAAGTCTCGGCGCCCGCACTCGCCGCGGCACAGACGTTCCTCGGCCGGCCCGGCGTCGAGATCCCGTCGAAGAAGCTGTGGCCGACCGGCCTGGAGGCGATCGGCGTACCGCTGCGCGGCAAACTCGGCCCCGGCGAGCAGTCGGCGCCCGGCCGGGCCGTGGGGCGACTGTCCGACCTCGGATGGGGCACCCGGCTGCGGGCACTGGTCGGACCCGGTGCGGCGGACGGGCCGGTGCCCGACGACGTCTTCGGCGCGGTGGTGGAGGTGCTCAAGGACTGGGCGCACGGCGACGACCGGTGGCCGCAGCGCCCGGCCGGGGTGGTCGCGGTCGGGTCGCGGCAACGCCCCCGGCTCGTCGGCAGCCTCGCCGAGCGGGTCGCGTCGGTGGGCCGGCTGCCGCTGCTGGGCACGGTCGCCGCGACCGGGGCCGGCGCGTCGTCCGGTTCCGGTGCGCGCGGCAACAGCGCCCAACGGGTACGCGGGCTGCACGACGCCTTCGCCGTACCGGACGGGCTGGCGGCGGCCCTCGACGGACTGGCCGGCCCGGTGCTGCTCGTCGACGACCTCGTCGACTCGGGCTGGACGATGGCGATGGTGGGTCGGCTGCTCCGCCAGTCCGGGGCGCCGGCGGTCCTGCCGCTGGCGCTCGCCGTCGCGGGCTGACGACCATGCCGGCACCGTCTCGCCCGGCGGGCGGTGGGCGGATACGCCGGGAGAATACCCTCGTCCCTATGACGGAAGCCGAGACCACGCCGCCGGGCGACGAGCCGGGCCAGTACTGGTACGCCGCCGACAAGCAGGCCCTGCTCGGTCGGCTGCGCCGCATCGAGGGCCAGGTACGTGGCCTGCACCGGATGGTCGAGCAGGACACCTACTGCATCGACGTCCTCACCCAGATCTCCGCCGCGACGCGGGCCCTCCAGGCCGTCGCCGTCGGCCTGCTCGAAGGGCACATCGCCCACTGCGTGATGGACGCCGCCCAGAACGGCACCGACCCGTCCGCCAAGGTCAAAGAGGCGTCCGACGCGATCGCCCGACTCGTCCGCTCCTAGGAGGACCCGAAGATGCCCGTGACCAACACGTACACCGTTGCCGGCATGACCTGCGGGCACTGCGTGCAGGCGGTGACCGCCGAACTCACCGCGCTGCCCGGCGTATCCGACGTGCGGGTCGAGCTGCCGACCGGCACGGTGTCGGTGACCAGCGACGCCCCGCTGGCGCTCGACACGGTCCGGGCCGCCGTCGACGAGGCGGGCTACGAACTCGCCGGCGCCGGTGCCTAAGACCGCGCCGGCCCGGCCACCGGTGGCCAGGGCGGCCGCCCCGGACCCCGACCGCTCCACGGTCCGGCTCGCCCTCTTCGTCGGCGGGCTGGTCGTCATGCTCGTCGCCGGCTTCGGGCTGGGCCGGGTCGTCGGCCGGCCCGCCGGGGACTCCACCGGCGGCGCCGGCGCCCCCGGTGCCACCAGCGACCACACCCACGCACCGGGCACCGGCGACCACACCCATCCGCCCGCCGCCGGCGGCGCCCACGACCACTCGACCGGCGGCCCGGCCACCGGCCCCGACGGCGTCAGCGGCCTGTCCCTGAGCAGTGCCGGCTACACCCTGGTGCCGGCGACGACCCAACTCGGGGTCGGCTCCGCCGTCGACTTCCGGTTCACCGTGCAGGGGATCGACCGGCAGACCGTGACCACGTTCGCGATCGTGCACGACAAGCCGCTGCACATGATCGTGGTCCGCCGGGACCTGACCGGCTACCAGCACCTGCACCCGACGATGGCGCCCGACGGCACGTGGAGCGTCCCGCTCGCGCTGACCGGTCCCGGCATCTGGCGGGCGTACGCCGACTTCACCGCCGTCGACGCGGCCGGCACGCAGACCCCGGTGACCCTCGGCGTCGACCTGGTGGCCAACGGCGACTACGCGCCGACGCCGCTGCCGGCGCCGGCCCGCGAAGCGAGCGTCGACGGGTTCGTGGTGACGTACGAGGGCACGCCGCAGGTGGGTGTCTCGCGGCCGCTGCAGTTCCGGGTGTTCCGCGACGGCAGCCCGGTCGCCGGCCTGGAGCGCTACCTCGGCGCGTACGGGCACCTGGTGACGATCCGGGACGGCGACCTGGGCTACGTGCACGTGCATCCGGAGACGGAACTCGCCGGCGGGGCGATCAAGTTCTGGCTGACCGCGCCCAGCCCCGGCCGTTACCGGCTCTTCCTCGACTTCCAGGTGGCCGGTCAGGTGCACACCGCGGAGTTCACCCTCGTGGTGGGCTGACCGCCGGCCGGCGGCGACCTGCGATGACCGGTCACGATCGGCCCCGCCGGAGGCGAAGCGGCGGTGGCCGGCTCAGCCGGCCCGGCGTACCGGGCGCTGGGCGAGGTAGCGCAACATGTCGCGGATGAGTTTCTTCTCCTCGGCGGGCACCGCCGGATCGGCGAGCCGGCCGAGGATCACCTCGACGTCGGCTTCCAGCGGCGGCTCGGCCCGGACCCGGTCGGGGGACATCTCCCGGTCGGGCAGGCCGAGCGCCCGGAAGGCGGCGGACACCGGCACGTCGAGGGCGGCGCAGAAGCCACGCACCTTGGCCAGCTCGGGATAGTCCTGCCAGTCGCCGGCGAGCCACCGGAAGACCGTGGAGCGCCCGACCCCGGTGCGGGCGGCGAGGTCGGTGACGGTCCAGCCGCGCTCGTTCTTGGCATCGTCGATCGCCCGCCGTACGAAGCGGGCGAACGCCGCCTGCGGAGAGCCCCCTGACGGGGACGGCGGGGGTGCCGGCTGAGCTCGGTCAGGTATGACCACGCGGTGGCAAACCCCCTTCCGGCCAACCCGAAGCATGTCCAGTTGGAGGGTAGACCACAACAAGGGCTCGCGAGCCGGCTGATAGAGCGATTAGTCTCATCAACGGGACGTACTAGCGTGGGTCCCACCCGTGGGACCGGCGCCCGGCGTGCCGCTTCCTTCCCGGCCGGTCCGCACACGATGGCGTCTCTCCGCCCATGTGCGGTGGCGTGGAGCACCGGCGTGATGTCCCGCTGACCGGGGGGCAGCGGGACATCACATCGGCCTGCCGAATCTGTCGGACAGCATCGCCAGTCTCACCATCCGTGATTGCGCGCATCAAATAGGATCAACCGGCCGGCGGTTCGTACCCCCGACGGCAGGTCCGCTGGCCGTGTCCACGGCGGACGAGTGATCACCCCCAGGAGCGCACGATGGCCCCGCAAGACAGCCGACCGCCGCCGCCACCGCATCGCCCCGGTGCGGTCAGCCTCTTCTTCGTCTGCAAGGCAGCGGTCTTCGCCGCAGGCTTCTGGATCTGGCTGGTGGTCCTGGCGTTCGATGAGGGGGCGGCATCCGGCATGCACCTGCTCGCCGCGACCGGAGCGATCACCACCACTCTCGTCTCGGTGATCCTCGGCGTACGGATGGCCCTGCAGGCGAACGCGGCGCAACGGCACGCCGAACTCAAGCGCCTGCTGGTCGACATCTCGTGGAACGCCTTCGCCGCCGCCGGCAACGCCGAGAGCCCGGCCAACGTCGTGCCGTTCCCGACGATGGCCTACGAGGGGCTGACCTCGGTGCGGCCCCCCGGCGCCGGCGACCGCGACCGTCGGCGCTGAGCCTCGGGTCAGGTTTCGGCGAGCAGGGCCGCCAGCTTCGGGGTGAGCTGCCACGGCCCGACCAGTGCGTCGTACTCCGCGCGTAGCTCGGGGGTCGCGGACGCCCCGGTGCGGCGGGCCCGCAGCAGCAGGTTGCGCGGGGTGTGCCGGGATTCGACGAACTCGACCACCTCGACCCGGTAGCCGTTCAACCGCAGCAGCGCGGCGCGCAACGAGTCGGTGAGCACGTCGGCGAACCGCTCCCGCAGGATGCCGTGCCGGGTGAGCAGGTCGTACGGCTCCGGCGGGGGCACCTGGCGCAGTTGGGCCGCGACGTCGTGGTGGCAGCACGGCGCGGCCAGTACCCAGCGGGCCCGCCAGCGCACCGCCCGGGCCAGCGCCTCGTCGGTCGCCGTGTCGCAGGCGTGCAGGGCCAGGACCAGGTCGGGCGCCGGGTCGACGGCGGCGTCGAGGATCGTGCCGGCGACGAACTCCACCGACTCCTCACACCCCAGCATCGCCGCGAGCGTGCTGTTGCGTTCCCGCTGGTCCTCCCGTACGTCGACGCCGACCACCCGGGCGTCGATCCCGCGGGTGGTCAGATAGCGGTAGGCGGCGAAGGTCAGGTAGGCGTTGCCGCAGCCCAGGTCGACGACCCGCAGCGGCTGGGGCAGGTCACCCTCGGGCAGGGTCGCGGCCAGCGCGCGGAGGAAGGCGTCGACCTGCCGTCGTTTCGCCGCGCTGGCGCCGGTCGTGGTGAACAGCGGATCTCCCGGCGCGAGCAGGTGCTCCTTGCGCCGGTCGTGGGCGAGGACATCCGTCGGCACCGTCGCGACCGGCCGCGCCGGGCCGCCCGGCGCCGGCCCGACCGGCGCGGTGCCGGCCTCCGGTGCCGGTGCGGTGGCTGCCGGTGCGGCGGGAGCCGGCGTGGCGGCCGCCGGTGTGTTGGCCGCCGGCCCGGCGGGTGCCGCCATGGGCCGGGCGGGCACCGGGCCGGCCCGGTGCACCTGGGCGTCGCCCTTCTTGGTCACCCGGACCTGCACCGTGCCGTCGGAGGTCTCCACGTGCCAGTTGCCGAACGGCTCGGTCAGCAGGGCGTCGACCGCCGCCTCGGCCTCCGCGCCCGCCGCCACGTTGCGGGTGTACGGCCGGACGCCGTCACTGGTGACGATCTGTAGACGGGGACCGGCCTTGATCGCGACCGGGCGCAGTTCGGCGCGCACGACCGACGGGGTCTGTCCGCGCCGGCGGCCGGCGGCCACCGCCCGGGTCAGGTGCGGGGCGAGCAGGAGGGTCCGTACCTCGGCGAGCACCGCCGTCAACTCTTCGGGCATGGATCAGATCTTCCTCGACCCGCCGACCGGGAGGTCCCACAGGTCCTCGCGGGGCCGGCCGGCGGCCGCCCACTCCGTCACCGTGCGTTCCAGCGGCTCCAGCACCGGCTCGGCGGACAGCACGAACGTCCCCCAGTGCATCGGTGACATCCGCCTGGCGCCGAGGTCGAGACAGGCCCGGACCGCCTCCGGCGGGTTCATGTGCACCGGCTTCATGAACCAGTTCGGCTCGTACGCCCCGACCGGCAGCAGCGCCAGGTCGATGCCCGGATAGCGGGCCGCGATCTCGGCGAACCAGTGCCCGTAGCCGGTGTCGCCGGCGAAGTAGACCCGGGACCCGTCGCCGGCGGTGAACATCCACCCGCCCCACAGGCTGCGGTTGGTGTCGGTCAGGGTACGGCGGCTCCAGTGGTGGGCCGGCACGAAGTCGAACCGCACACCACCGATCTCGCGCGACTCCCACCAGTCGAAGTCGGTGACGTCGCCGAAGCCGCGCCGCCGGAACCAGCCGGCCAGGTTGGCGGGCACGAGGATCGGGGTGTCCTTCGGCAGCCGCCGGATGGTCGGTGCGTCGAGGTGGTCGTAGTGGTTGTGGCTGATCACCACCGCGTCGACGCGGGGGAGGGCCGCCCAGTCGAGACCGGCCGGGGTGATGCGGGGCCGTACGCCGGGAATCCGGTCCGTCCAGACCGGGTCGGTCAGCACGGTCAGCCCGCCGATCTGCACCACGTAGGTCGCGTGGCCGACCCAGGTGACCTGCACCTCGTCGGCGGTCACCGGCGGCAGTGCGGTCGACCGTTCGACCGGGATGCGCGCCACGTGGTCGGGATGGGTCATCCGCGGACCGCTCTCCCGGAACATCCGCACCATGTCGCGGAACGTGGGCAGTGGCGCGGTGAGCCGGTCGTCGAAGCGGGCCGGCCGGCGTGCGGCATCGCGGGAGCGCCGCGCCCCGTCGAGGTCCTTACGGACCCGGTGCAGGCTGAACATCGGTGTCTCCTTCGCCGCCGGCGGAGCTGCGCAGCGTGCGGCGGGCCGGCGGTTCCAGCCTATCCATCCCGGTGTGCCGAGGCCCGCCGGCGGAGATGGATCAGGGGACCGGCATGGCCGGTCCCCTGATGGTCGGGTTGTCGAATCAGGCGTCGACGGATCCGGCGCCGGCCTCGGCGGCACCGGCCGCCGAGCCGTCCCGGCCGGTCCGCCCGCCCCGGCGCCGCCGCCTGCGGGCACGCGGCTTCGCCACGTCGCCGTCGCCGGCCGGTTCGCCGGCGTGGACGCTCTCGGCCGGGCCGTTCTCGGTGGCCGTGTCGGTGCCGCCGGTCGTCTCACCGGAGACGAGCTGCCCGGCCCGGCGGCGGCGGCGCTGCCGCTGGGCGCGTGGCGCCTCCTCGGTTTCCATCGGCACCTCGTTGCGCGGCCCGCCACCGCCACCGCCACCGTCACCGTCGCCGGCCCGGCGCCGGTTGCGGGTGGTGCGGCCGCGGCCGGCGCTCTCGCCGCGACGGTTGGTGCGCGAGCGGCCACCGCCGAGGTCCTCCTCGACCTCGGCGGACAGCCCGGCCCGGGTCCGGTCGGCGGTCGGCAACGTGCCGGTGACCTCGGTCGGGATGTCGAGGTCGGCGTAGAGGTAGGGCGAGGTGTGGTAGGTCTCCGGCGGCTCGGGCATGTCCAGGCCCAGCGACTTGTCGATCAGTCGCCAGCGGGGCATGTCCTCCCAGTCGACGAAGGTCACCGCCACCCCGGTCGCCCCGGCGCGGCCGGTGCGGCCGATCCGGTGGGTGTAGGTGTCCGGGTCTTCCGGACAGTCGTAGTTGATTACGTGCGTGACGCCGGAGACGTCCAGCCCACGGGCTGCCACGTCGGTGGCGACCAGTACGTCGATCTTGCCGGCCCGGAACGCCCGCAGGGCCCGTTCCCGGGCGCCCTGCCCGAGGTCGCCGTGCACGGCGGCGGCGGCGAACCCACGGAAGTCGAGATCCTCCGCGACCCGGTCGGCGGCCCGCTTCGTGCGGGTGAACACCATGGTCAGGCCACGTCCCTCGGCCTGCAGGATGCGGGCCACCACCTCGATCTTGTTCATCGGGTGGGTGCGGTAGACGACCTGCTTGGTCAGCGGCGACGGGCCGGTCTCGGCGGTGTGTCCGGCGTGGATCGTCACCGGGTGGCGCAGGAAGCGCCGGCTCAGCGCGACGATCGGGTCGGGCATCGTGGCCGAGAACAGCATCGTCTGCCGGTCCTCGGGCAGCATCGCCAGGATCTTCTCGACGTCGTCGAGGAAGCCGAGGTCCAGCATCCGGTCGGCCTCGTCTAGCACGAGCGCGCGGATCCGGTCGAGCCGCAGGTGCTTCTGCTTGGCGAGGTCCATCAGCCGCCCGGGCGTGCCGACAAGGATCTCCACGCCGCGCCGCAGCGCGTCGATCTGCGGCTCGTACGCCACCCCGCCGTAGATCGGCAGCACGCGTACGCCGCGGGTCTTGCCGGCCGCGGCCAGGTCCTTGGCGACCTGCAGGCCGAGTTCGCGGGTCGGGACGACGACCAGGGCCTGCGGGAGGCCCTCGCCGCCCTCGGCGGGCGCGAAGACCCGCTCCAGTAGCGGGATGCCGAAGCCGAGCGTCTTGCCGGTGCCGGTCGGGGCCTGGCCGATCAGGTCGGTGCCGCGCAGCCCGATCGGCAGCGCGTATTCCTGGATCGCGAAGGCGCGGGTGATGCCGACCGCCGCCAGTGCGTCGACGGTCTCCTGCCGGGCGCCGAGGTCGGCGAAGGTCGGGGCTTCCGGACGGACCGGTACCGGGACGATGGTGGCTTCCTCGACCGCTGTCGCTGCGTCTTCGTCGACCGGTGTTTGTACGTTGTTGTCACTCATCAGGTTTTAGGGGTGCCCTCTCGTGGTGCGCCCGTCTGACCTGGGGCGCGGTATGGGTCGGGGCGCGGGCCACACGGACCGACGGCTTGCGCTCGCGTCGTTCCGGGCCGCACGCGCGTCGTGGGTGAGGGGGTGATTACCTGAACGCCCACGACAACTCCCCTATGTTACCTGACTTGCTCAAACGTCGCCTCGGTTCTTTGCCGGCGGGTGTCCGGGGGCGTCCCGTCGTGACGTGGGTCACCATTTGGCGCCCGGCGGCGGTGTCGCTCGGCTGTCCGGCCGCAACCAGGTCCAGGCGGTAGCCTGCGCACGTGTCCGATCCCTCACCCGGAGCCGGCCCGTCGGCCGGCCGTACCGCCTCCGGGGCGGTCTCCGCGCCGGTCGACCCGACCCGGTTCGCCGCCGTCATCGACCTGCTCGGCCTGGTCGCGTACGGCGAACTGCTCGCCTTCGACCGGATGGCCGCCGACGCGCGGCTCGCCCCCGACCTGCCGCGGCGGGCGCTGCTCAGCGAGATGGCGGCGGTGGAGATCGTCAGCTACCGCCGGCTGGCCGACCGGCTGACCGAACTGGGCGTGGAGCCGGGCGCGGCGATGGCGCCGTACGTCGAGGCACTCCAGGGCTACCACGACTCGACCGAGCCGAAGGACTGGCTGGAGGCGCTGGCCAAGGCGTACGTCGGCGACGCCATCGCCGACGACTTCTTCCGGGCGGTCGCCGACCTGCTCGCCGAACCGGATCGGCAACTCGTCCTCGACGTGCTGCACGACTCGCAGTACGCCGACTTCGCCGCCGGTGAGATCCGGGCCGCGATCGCCGCCGATCCCAAGCTGGCCAATCGTCTCTCGATGTGGGCCCGCCGGCTGGTGGGGGAGGCCCTGTCGCAGGCCGGCCGGGTGGCCGCCGAGCGGATCGCGCTCACCGCCCTGATCGTGGCGGAGGTCGAGGACGAGACCGGGGTGCAGGGTCTGCTTCGACGGCTCACCGCGGCGCACACCGCCCGGATGGCGGCCGTCGGACTGAACAACTAGCGCATATCGGCACAAAACTACCGACGCCAGACAGCATTACGGCCGGGAGACGGTCAGCGGTGCGAACAACGCACCAGACCGCTCCCGGCCGGCAGCCGGTGGATCAGCGGGCGGTGAAACCCACGACCCGGGGCGACGACTCGGCGATCTCGACGTAGGCGATCTTGCTCACCGGGACGATGATCCGCCGGCCCTTCTCGTCGGTCAGTGAAAGAGTGCCCTCGTTGGCGATGGCATCGGTCACGATCTGCTCGATTTCGGCCGGCGACTGCGCGCTGTCGACCACGAGCTCTCGCGGCGCGTACTGCACACCGATCTTGACCTCCACGGGCCCTCCTTATCCGGGCGAAAACTGCGCCGTTGCGAGGCTAGCCGATTCCGGGAGGCGATGGTCAGGCCGACTCGCCCTGGAGCGGAAAGCTGGCGATCCCGCGCCACGCGAGAGCGGTCAGCAAGGCCTCGGCCTCCGCCTTGGGCACCTGCCGTCCACTTGCGAGCCAGAACTTCGCCGCCGTCTCGGCGGTCCCGACCAGACCCGAGGCCAGCAACTCGGCCCGCGCCCGGCTCACCCCGGTGTCCGAGATGATCGTGTCGGTGATCGCCGCGATGCAGCCGCTCTCCACCTTGGCCATCCGCTCCCGCACCGCCGGGTCGTTGCGCAGGTCCGACTCGAAGACCAGCCGGAACGCCTCGCTCTCGTGGTCGACGAAGTCGAAGTAGGCCCGTACGGCGCCACTGACCCGTTCCTTGTTGTCACTGGTCGCGGCCATCGCGGCCCGGACCTGCGCGACGATCGCCTCGCAGTGCGTGTCGAGCAGTGCCAGGTATAGGTCCATCTTGCCGGGGAAGTGCTGGTAGAGCACTGGTTTCGACACCCCGGCCCGTTCCGCGATGTCGTCCATCGCGGCCGCGTGGTAACCCTGGGCGACGAACACCTCCTGCGCCGCAGCCAGCAACTGCTTCCGGCGCGCCGAGCGCGGCAGCCGTGCCGGCCGGCCAGCCGTTTGTGCGCCGCTCGACGGTGCGGTCATTGAGCACCTCTCCTTCGGCTGGCGGAGCTTCCGGCCGGCGGGCGACCATGCCCGACGGGAACCGAGGGTGTACGCCACCCGACCTCCGAATTACCCAGCCGTTGCAACTTATCGCCCCTGATCCCACACGGTAGCCTCAGCGGGGGCGACGGAGGAGCGCACGGTGGACGAAGCAGGGCAACCCGGCGGCACCACGCCAGGCGATGGCGCAGACAGTGCAGGTCCGCGGGGTGATCGCGCCCGGCGGGCCGGCGGCTGGCCGGGCGCCGACGCCCGGTGGTCCGACCGGGCGGAAGTGACGTCGGACGGTGATGCCGATCACTCCCCCTGGCACCGATCGGGCGAGGCGGCGCTGCGCGGCTGGTCCGAGTCCACCGTCCGTTACGACGACCCGATCCGGCCCGTCCACGAGATCCGCCGGCCGGTCAACGGCTCCGGACCCGGCCACCACGCGGGCGACGCCGCCCCGGTCGCCGTCCGCGCGCCGGCGAGCGCCCCGCCCTACCCGTACGAGGGTGACCTCGAAGACGCCCTGCGAGAACAGCGGACGGTCATTCCCGCCGCCCGCCCCGGCCCGACGAGCCGGCGGCCCGACCCGGAGCCACCCGCCGAACCCGACCCGGCCGAGCAGGCCCGGCACGCGATCGGGGAGCCGACGCCGTCCGGCGGGCTGCCGGCGGTGCCGCGCTGGCGGTCCGACCGCGGCACGCCGGGCGAGAACCACGACGAGACGGCGCCGCCGGACGCTCCGGCCGCGCCACCGACGAGCCGGCAGGACCGGCCCGGCGGCGACCGCCCGGGACCGGCACCCCGCTACGGCGACCGTCCGCAGCCGGGTGACCGCGACCCGGCCGACCGCTACCCCGGCCCCACTCTGGACCGGTCTCGCGAGTCGGGCGAGCCCGACGTCGACCGGCCCGACGGGGCCGAGCCACTCGCCGACCGGGACGCCCCCACCTCCGGCGGCCAGGTCGGTCCGACCGCCCCCGGCCGTCCCGATGGATACGGCCGGCGGCGCGGTCCCGCACCCCGGCTGTTCGGCCCGTCGCCGGACGAACGCCCTGACCCAGGCAGCGACGAGCGGCCGGCCTTCGGACGCCGCGCCGAGGCCGAAGCACCGGCGCACTGGGCCGACTCCCCGGCGCCGGCCGGCCGCTGGACCGGTGAGCCGGCGGCGGCCACCCGCTGGCCGGGCGAGCCCGCGGAGGACGGCCGCCGCTCCGGCGACCCCGCCCCGACCAGGCACGACAGCTCCCGCACCGACCCGCAGGACAGCGACCCGGGCGCCCGGGAGACATACCCGACGGGCCGACGGGCCGACCCGGCCGGCCCCAGCCCGTGGCGGACCGACTCCCGGCGGACTGAGCCCGGTACGCCCGCCTCGCGGCGGACTGAGCCCGGTACGCCCGCCTCGCGGCGGACCGAGCCCGGTACGACCGCCTCGCGGCGGACCGAGCCCGATGCGCCCACCGCTCGGCGGGGCGGCGCCGACGACCTGGGCGACGACCGGCGGACCCGGGCCGACTGGGCGCCGACCTGGCCGGAAACCTGGCGTCCCGGGGCGTCCCGCGACGACGACGCCACCCGCCCCGACGGCCCCCGCCGGGACACGGGACCGGACGGCACGCCGGCCGGCATCCCCGACGACCAGGCGGCCACCGAGCGGCCCGGGGTAACCCGCCCCTGGTCGGCCGGCTGGCCCGGTCGGGCCAGCCGGCCGAGCTACGACCCGCCGTCCGACGGGCCGGCCACGCGGGCCGGCTACGAACCGCCGGCACGGGACACCGCCGGCCCGGGCGCCCCCGGCAATCGGGACGACCGGTTCCCGGCGGCAGGGCGGCCCACCCAGGCGGGCCAACCGGTGAGCGGGTCCACCCCGGCTCCCGGCCCGCCGAGCCGCGCGATCAACCCGCCCACCGCCGTGCTTCCGCAGCGCGTGCCCGCCGAACCCGACGTGCCCACCGTGCCGGAGCAGCAAGCCGTGGAGCCGCCCCCCGCCGAAACACCGGAGTTGGCGCGTATCGCCACGCATCTGCGCCGCGAGGACGGGCCGCCCACGACACACGAGCCCCCCGAGGAATTCGACGTCGCGGCGATCGTCGCCGCCGTGCGCGAGGTCGCCGGCGTACGTGACGCCTCGCTGCGCACCACCCCGGCCGGCGCGCACAGCCTGCGCCTGGACCTGCACGACGGCGCCGACCCGGCCGAGGTCAGCCGGCTCGTCGCCCGGCTGCTCCAGGACCGGATGGGGCTGGCCGCCGCTCCGCCGAGCCCGCCCCAGCCGGCACCGGCCGAGCCGCCCCCGGTGCCACCAGCCAGCGAGATCGGCCCCGACGTGCCGCGTCGGCGCCGGCAACCTGCGCCCCACCGGGGCCGGGCGCAGGTCGAGGAGCCGGCCCGCGCCCCCCGGTTCCCCGAGCCGGGCGTCGCCGCCGGTGTCATCGGCACGGTCGGCGGCTACCCGGTGGCCGCGAGCAGCCGGGGCACCGTCGAGCCGACGACCGCCGGTGTCTCGTACCAGGGTGGTCAGATCACCACCACCGAGTCCGCGCCGTCCCGGCCGCTCAATCCCGGTGTCAACCCCGGCCCGCGGGTGGTCATCGACCACGTCCAGGTCAGCACGTTCGGGCTCGACGCCACGGTCGAGGTCCGGCTCGCCGCCGGACCGAAACAGGCCGCCGGAGTCGCCACCGGACCGGCCGTCGACGGCTACGTGTTGCGGCTGTGCGCCGTTTCGGCCGCCCTGGCGATCGACGAACTGCTGCTCACCTCGCAGCAGGTGAGCGGCCGGGGGCGGTGTTTCGTCGAGCACGCCGCGGTGGTTCCGTTCGGCAGCAGCGAGGTCGCCGTCGTCGTGGTGCTGCTGGTCTGCGGCGGCTGGGTCGAGCAGCTCGCCGGCTCGGCACTGGTCTCCGGCGACCCGCGCCAGGCCGTCGTACGGGCCACCCTGGCCGCGGTCAACCGCCGCCTGGAGGCGTTGCTCTCCGACGGACAGTGAGCCGGCCGGTTTCCCGGCGACGCACACTGGAGGTATGAGAGACGCACTCCTGGCGGCCGACGACCTGTTGCCGGAGGACCGGATGCCCCCGCCGTGGCTCGGGCGCCGGGTGGGCCCCGAAGGCTCGACCGTCTACATCCGGGACACCCCGGCGACCACGGCCGACGCCGAGCCGGCGTTCTACGTGCACGGCCTCGGCGGCTCCTCGCAGAACTGGACCGACCTGGCCGGCCTGCTCGCCGGCCGCCTCGACGGCGAGGCGATCGACCTGCCCGGCTTCGGCAACAGCGACCCCGGCGACCGCTACACGATCGCGTCGTTCGCCGACCGGGTGATCGGGCACCTGGACCAGTCCGGCCGTGGCCCCGTCCACCTGCTCGGCAACTCGCTCGGCGGGGCCATCGCCGTACGCGTCGCGGGGCGCCGCCCCGACCTGGTCCGTACCCTCACGCTCATCTCGCCGGCCATGCCGTTCCTCGACCCCCGGCGCTCGCTACAGGGGCGGATGCTGCCGCTGCTGGCGATCCCCCGCGCCGAACGCCTGATGGCCCGCCGGCTGGCGCAGATCCCGCCGGAGGAGATGGCCCGGCAGGTGATCGAGGCGTGCGTGGCCGACACCTCGCGCATCGGTGAGCAGCGGCGGCTGGAGACGATCGAGGAGATCCGGATCCGGGGCACGGCGGCCCACTACGCGAGCGCCTACCTCGGCACGCTGCGCGGCATCGTCTCGGAGTTCGTGCGGGCGTACCTGCCCGGCGACCGGTCGCTGTGGCGGACCGCGGCCCGGATCACCGCACCGACCCTGGTCATCGGCGGCCGGCAAGACCGGCTGGTCGACGTACGGGTCGCGCCGCAGGTGGCCGGGGTGATCCCGGACAGCCGGCTGCTGATGCTCGACGGGGTCGGGCACGTGGCGCAGATGGAGGTGCCCCGTACGGTCGCCCGGGCCGTGCTCGCCCTCCTCGACGAACACCGGGACCCGGTCGGGGCCTGACCGCCGGCTGCCCCGACAGTCGTGATCTTCACACCCGGCCCCGGCGGGCGGTGTGGCAAGCTGTCCGGCGATGCGTACCTCGTCACCGATCCGCCCCTCCGCGTCGCCGCCACAGGTCGGTAGGTCCGGCCGTAGCGCGCCCGGCCGGCGACCGGTCGCCCAGCTGGTGTCCCTGGCCACCCTCGCGGTGGCGGCCGGACTGGTGCTGGTCGGACTGGCGGTGCCCGGGTTCACCGGAGGGGAGAAGACCCCGACGGCCGAGGTGCCGCTGGCCGCCGAATCACCGATCGCGCTGCCGCCGTCCACCGAGCCGGCGCCCGAGCCGTCCACCGAGGCGCCGCCGGTGCTCCAGTTGCCGGGTCCGGTGCCGTCGAAGGGGGAGGGCACCTTCGACTACGGCACCACGCAGGGCGAGGTGGCCGGCACCGCGGGCACGCTGCGCCGCTACCGGATCGCGGTCGAGAAGGGCGCGGGCGAGGACGTGGAGGAGGTCGGGGCGATCGTCGACGCGGCACTGGCCGACAAGGGAAGCTGGACCGGCAGCGGCCGGCTGCGGTTGCAGCGGGTCCCGGACCGGGCCGGGCACGACTTCACCGTCTACCTGGTCACCCCGCAGACGGCGTACACGATGTGCCAGGCGGGCTGGGTCGACATCCGGGTCGACGGCAAGCCGTACACGTCGTGCCGGGCGCAGGGCAAGGTGATCCTCAACCTGGACCGGTGGCGGACCTCGGTCCCGCACTACGTCGAGGCCGAGGTGCCGCTCGACGTCTACCGCGAGTACGTCGTCAACCACGAGGTCGGCCACGAACTCGGCTACAACCACGAGCGCTGCCCCGGCCGGGGCAAGCCCGCACCGGTGATGATGCAGCAGACCCTCTTCCTCAACGGCTGCGTCGCCAACCCGTGGCCGTTCCTCGACGGCAAGCGGTACGCGGGTCCGCCGCTCTGAGCCGTTCGGCCGGATGCGCGGGTCCGCCGGTCCGGTGGACGGTGCCGCGAGGGACGCCGTACCGGTTGGTCGTGCCAAAACACTCCCAATCTGGACGATAAGGCGTGGCGTAGTGCGCCCCGGGCACCTGGTACGTGGCAGGGTCGAAAGGCATGACGACGCCAGAGACCGACTCACCGCGCGTCCCGGCCCCGGGCGGGCGGGCCAGCGCCCCGGACCCCGGGGCGCCGATCAGCCCCGGCCCGGGAGCCGGCGGTACGGGCGGCCGGGGCGCCCGCCAGCGGCACTGGAAGCGGCGGCGCCGACTCCTCGTGCTCCTGCTGGTGCTGGCCGCCGGCGTTCTCGTCGGGGTCGACCTGGCCCGCAACGGCAACCGCTCCGGTGCCGAGCCGGCGGCCGCCGCCCGGGACGGCATCGCCGCCGGGCTACCGGCCACGGCCGCGACCGGCGCGTCCGCCGAACCGGCGCCCGCCACCGCATCACCCGCCACCGCATCACCCGCACCGGCACCTGCGGCCGCATCCGCATCCGCACCCGCCAGCGGCGCGTCGGCGGCGGCACCCGCGCCGTCCACGCCCACCCCCGGCCCGGGGTATCCGACGGCCGGGCCGGGCACCTTCGGGTTCGCCGCCGACGAGGGCGCCGTACTCGGCACCGCCGGAACGCTGCGCCGCTTCCGGGTCGCGGTCGAACACGGCATGGGACAGGACACGGCGGCCTTCGCCAGCGCCGCCGACACGATCCTCGGCGATCCGCGGAGCTGGACCGCGTCCGGCCAGCTACGGCTGCAGCACGTGCCGCAAACGGCGGCCGCCGACTTCACCCTCTACCTGGCCACCCCCGCCACGTCGGAGCGGATGTGCGCCGCCGGCGGGCTGCGGACCGAGGGCTACACCTCCTGCCGGCTGCCCGGCCAGGTGATCATCAACGTGGCCCGCTGGCAGGAGGCGGTACCCGACTACGGCGCCCCGCTCGACACCTACCGGGCCTACGTGATCAACCACGAGGTCGGTCACGAACTCGGGTACGGCCACGAGGCGTGTCCGTCCGCCGGCGGCCCCGCCCCGGTGATGCAGCAGCAGACGTACGGCCTGGAGGGGTGCCTGGCCAACGCCTGGCCCTACCTCGACGGCCGCCGGTACGTCGGCCCGGCCCTGCCCTGAGATATTCCCCTGTTCCGCATCGTGGTCGGGTGTTGCACCTCATGGTCGAACCTGTCAGGAACGAGCAACAATGGCCCGACACCACTGTCGATTCCGGGGAGTTCACCGTGTCGCTGCCCCCGCTCGTCGAGCCCGCCGCCGAGCTGACCGTAGACGAGATCCGCCGCTATTCCCGCCACCTGATCATCCCCGACGTGGGGGTCGAGGGGCAGAAGCGACTGAAGAACGCCCGCGTGCTCTGCGTCGGCGCCGGCGGCCTCGGCTCCCCGGCCCTGATGTACCTCGCCGCGGCCGGTGTCGGCACGCTCGGCATCATCGACTTCGACACCGTCGACGAGTCCAACCTCCAGCGGCAGATCATCCACGGCCAGTCCGACGTCGGCCGGCCCAAGGCCGAGTCGGCCGCCGCCTCGATCCGCGAGATCAACCCGCTGGTCAAGGTGGAGATCCACAACACCGCGCTGGACCGCGACAACGTACGCGAGATCTTCGCCCAGTACGACCTGATCGTCGACGGCACCGACAACTTCGCCACCCGCTACATGGTCAACGACGCGGCCGTCCTGCTCGGCAAGCCGTACGTCTGGGGCTCGATCTACCGCTTCGACGGCCAGGCATCCGTCTTCTGGGCCGAGCACGGTCCCTGCTACCGGTGCCTCTACCCGGAGCCGCCGCCGCCCGGCATGGTCCCGTCCTGCGCCGAGGGCGGCGTGCTCGGCGTGCTCTGCGCGTCGGTCGGCTCGATCCAGGTCACCGAGGCGATCAAGCTGCTGACCGGCATCGGCGAGCCGCTCGTCGGCGCGCTGACGGTCTACGACGCGCTGGAGATGACGTACCGCAAGATCAAGGTCCGCAAGGACCCGGCCTGCGTGCTCTGCGGCGACAACCCGACCGTGACCGACCTGCTGGAAGACTACGAGGACTTCTGCGGCGCGGTCTCGCCGGAAGCCGAGGCGGCGGTCGTCGACGCCACCATCACCGCCCGCGAACTCAAGGAATGGCAGGACGCCGGCAAGGACGTCTTCCTCGTCGACGTGCGCGAACCCGCCGAATACGAGATCGTCCGCATCCCCGGCGCCACGCTCGTCCCCAAGGGCGAGATCATGTCCGGCGAGGCGCTGGCGAAGTTCCCGCAGGACCGGCAGATCGTGCTGCACTGCAAGACCGGAGTACGCTCCGCCGAGGCACTCGCCGCCCTCAAGGCGGCCGGGTTCCGCGACGCCGTACACGTGCAGGGCGGCGTGATCGCCTGGGTCAACCAGATCGACCCGTCGCTGCCGGCGTACTGAGTTGGCTGGCCTCGCCTCCGGCGGGGCTGGCTCGCTCCGCTTCGCGCCGCCCAAGTGCACCGTCTTCGCTCTGCGGGCCGCGACCGCTTCGCGGCGCGGTCCTCGGGCTCCAGACGGTGCGGCGGCGCTCGGTCGACTCGCGGTGTTGGCTGGCCTCGCCTCCGGCGGGGCTGGCTCGCTCCGCTTCGCGCTGCCCAAGTGCACCGTCTTCGCCCTGCGGGCATGACGGCTTCGCCGCATGTCCTCGGGCTCCAGACGGTGCGGCGGCGCTCGGTCGACTCGCGACTCTGGTCGCGGTCTGCTGCTGTCCGTCGCCTTGTTCGTCGAGGGGTGGGCGGTGGGTTGGTTGTTGATCTGGGCGTTAGGGACCTTATTGGGCTTGTGTTAGGTCTCTGCCGCTCAGATCAACTATGCGGCGATTGGTGCCCGGACACGTAAAGGTTGGCAGGTCAGCCCGCCGGGCGGACAGATGACCTTGACTGTCCTACCGAGGCGGGGGCGGTTCGGCGGCGGTAGCGTCTCGACCGTGATCGACATGGATGCCGCGATCGGCTTCGTGGTCGCGCACGGCGACCTGGTCGACCGGGCGCGGCTCTCGTGGCTGCGTACCGGGGCCGCCCCGCAGCCGGGCGTGCTCGACGAGGCCGAGGTGGGGCAGACCGCCGAGGGCGGATGGCCCGCCTTCTGGGCCGGCGAGGTCGCGTCCGTCGACGCGACCTGCTTCCGGCTCGCCGAACTCGACGACCTCGGTGCCCTCGGCCGGCCGGCGGCACGCAAGGCGCTGGACTGGCTGGCCAGCCGGCAGCTGCCGGACGGTAGCTGGGAGGAGGACGCGGCGCTGGCCAACCAGGCGCCGTCGTGGGCACAGCCGGGAAACCCGGAGGCGCGGCTCTACCTCACCGCGAACGCCGGATTCTGGCTGACCGTCGCCGGCCACGACGCCCGGTCCGCCGGGCCGCTCGACCACCGGGTCGGCGGCGTGTACGCCGGCGTCGTGCTCGCCGCCGCGCAGGCCGTGGCCTACCGGATCAACCCGGACGGGACCTGGCCGTCCTTCCTCGCCGCCGGCTGGCTCGGCGCGGCGGTGCTGCACCGGCAGGAGATGTTCCACGAGTCGGCCCGGATGCAGGTCGTGCTCGGCGAGCGGCTGCCCGGGATGACGCCGGCCGACGTGGCCACCATGGCGGCGGCGCTGCGCCGGGTCGGCGTCGCCACGCAGGACTGGCTGCTCACCGCCGCCCGGCGCCGGCTCGCCGAGACACAGCGCAGCGACGGCGGCTGGACCAGCGACGACGGTGACGCGTTCGACGTACACACCACGCTGGCCGCGATCCGCGCCTGCCGCTGAGCGCCACGCGCCCGCCGGACCGGCCCGGCGCCGGACCCCGGTCAGGTGCGGACGTGGCCGTCGCCGGTGACGACGTACTTGGTCGAGGTCAGCTCGGGCAGGCCCATCGGGCCGCGGGCGTGCAGCTTCTGGGTCGAGATGCCGATCTCGGCGCCGAACCCGAACTCGCCACCGTCGGTGAAGCGGGTCGAGGCGTTGACCATCACCGCCGCCGCGTCGACCCGGGCCACGAACTCGCGGGCCGCCGTCGTCGAGTCGGTCACGATCGCCTCGGTGTGCCCGGTGCCGTACCGGCGGACGTGGGCGACCGCGTCCGACAGCGACGGTACGACGGCGGCCGAGATGTCGGCGGACAGGTATTCGGTGCCGAAGTCCTCGTCGGTGGCGGGCACCACGTCGGGGGAGTACGCGGCGACCTCGGGGGTGCCGTGCACGGTCACCCCGGCCTGCGCGAACGCGGCCAGCACCCGGGGCAGGAACGCGTCGGCGACCGCCGCGTGCACCAGCAGCGACTCGGCGGTGTTGCAGGTCGACAGCCGCTGCGTCTTGGCGTTGAGCACCACGGCCAGTGCCTTGTCGAGGTCGGCGTCCGCGTCGACGTACACGTGGCAGTTGCCGACCCCGGTCTCGATCACCGGAACCGTCGACTCCTCGACCACCGTCCTGATCAGTGACGCGCCGCCGCGCGGGATGAGTACGTCGACGAGCCCGCGGGCCCGCATCAGCTCCTTGACCGAGTCGCGGGACGAACTGTCCAGCAACTGGATCGCGTCGGCGGGCAGGCCGGTGTCGGCGACCGCCGCGCGCAGCACCGACACGATGGCGGCGTTGGAGTTGGCGGCCGACGACGATCCACGGAGCAGGGCCGCGTTGCCCGACTTCAGGCAGATGCCGGCGGCGTCGGCGGTCACGTTCGGTCGCGCCTCGTAGATGATGCCGACGACGCCGAACGGCACCCGGATCTGGCGCAGTTCGAGCCCGTTGGGCAGGGTCGAGCCGCGGACCACCTCGCCGACCGGGTCGGGCAGCGCCGCCATCTCGCGCAGCGCCTCGGCGATCGCGGCGATCCGGGTCCCGGTCAGCGTCAACCGGTCGATGATCGCCGTCGACAGGCCGGCCGCGCGGCCCGCCTCGATGTCACCGGCGTTCGCGGTCACGATCTCTTCCGTACGGGCGACCAGCGCGTCGGCCATCGCGTGCAGCGCCGCGTCCTTGACCTTGCGGGGCGCGGTCGCCAGTTCGGCGGCCGCCTCGCGGGCCCGGCGCGCCTGTTCGATGACGCTCATGATTCCTCCAGCACGGTAGCCGTCACAGCAGTACCAGGTCGTCGCGGTGGACGACCTCTCGTTCGTATCCGGGGCCGAGCGTCGCGGCGAGTTCGACCGTGGACCGGCCGAGCAGTCCGGGCAGCTCCACCGCGTCGTAGTTGACCAGCCCGCGGGCCACCGGGGAGCCGGCCGCGTCGACCAGGTCGACCGGGTCACCGGCGGTGAAGGTGCCGTCGACCGAGGTGATTCCGGCGGGCAGCAGCGACTTGCGGCGGTTGACCACCGCCTGCACGGCGCCCGGGTCCAGGTGCAGCCGGCCACGCGGCGAGGTGGCGTGGGCGAGCCAGAACAGCCGGGCGGCCGGGCGTTTCGGCATCCGGTGGAAGAACGTGCCGACCGGCTCGCCGGCCAGTGCCGGTGCGGCCAGCGGTGCGGCGGTGAGCACGACCGGGATGCCGAACCCGGTGGCGATCTTCGCCGCCTCGACCTTGGTGACCATGCCGCCGGTGCCGACGCCGGCCCGCCCGGCCCGGCCCACCGCCACCCCGGCGAGGTCGGCGTCGGTACGTACCTCGTCGATCCGCCGGCTCTCCGGCCGGGCCGGGTCGCCGGTGTAGAGGGCGTCCACGTCGGAGAGCAGGACCAGCAGGTCGGCGTCGACCAGGGCGGCGACCAGGGCGGCGAGCCGGTCGTTGTCGCCGAACCGGATCTCGTCGGTGGCGACCGTGTCGTTCTCGTTGACGATCGGGATGGCCCGCAGGTCGAGCAGCTTGCGCAGGGTCCGGTAGGCGTTGCGGTAGTGCGCCCGCCGGGTGACGTCGTCGACGGTGAGCAGCACCTGGCCGACGGTCCGGCCGTGCCGGCCGAAGCTGGCCGTGTAGTGGCCGATCAGCAGCCCCTGCCCGACGCTGGCGGCGGCCTGCTGGGTGGCGAGGTCGCGTGGCCGGCGGGGCAGCCCGAGCGGGGCCAGGCCGGCGGCGATGGCGCCGGACGAGACGAGTACGACCTCCCGGCCGCCTCCGGCCAGCCCGGCGAGTACGTCGGTGAGGGCGTCGACCCGGCCGGTGTCGAGTCCGCCGAGGGCGGTGGTCAGTGACGACGAACCGACCTTGACCACGATCCGCCGTGCTGACAGGACTGCTTCGCGCACCCGCCCATTCTGCGCGGTTCGGGTGCGCGCGGGCGTCGCGGCTCCCATATCGTGGCGGGTCGTGACGCCTGAGGAGTACGTCGAAGAGGTCCTGACGCTCGTCGAGCGCATCCCGCCGGGTCGGGTGATGACGTACGGCGCGATCGCCGACTACCTGTCCGACCGGTCCGGGCGGACGTCGGCGCGACTCGTCGGCGGGATCATGTCCCGGCACGGCTCCGGCGTGCCGTGGCACCGGGTGGTCGGCGCCGGCGGCCGGCTCCCGCCGGGCCACGAGGCCGAGGCCGCCGCCCGCCTGATCGGCGAGGGCGCCCGCCTGAACGGCCTGAAGGTCGACATGCGCGCCTCCTCCTGGTACCCCACCCCTTGATCCGCGTGATCAGGGAGTAAGTCCGGCGTGTCGTCGGCGCGCCGCACGACGGGCTCCCTGATCACCCGGATCATGGCCGGCCGGACGCTGTCCAGCGGGACCGGTGCCGGCTAGCATGCCGATTCATGAATGCGTCTCATGTCCGGGGCGCCGGGACCGGCGTCGGAAGCGGCGGTGGGACCGGCGCCGGGACCGGCGGTGGGAGCGGTAGCCCGGCCGGTGGCGGTGTGGCATCGGGTGGCACGGCATCGGGTGGCGGGCTGCCCCGCCGGGTGCACGGCGGGTACGCCCTCGGCTCGCTGGTGACCGGTGCGTTCGGCACCGTCCCCGGGCTGTTGCTGCTGCCGTACCTGACCGACACGCTCGGCATCGCCGCCGGGCTCGCCGGCCTGCTCGTGGTCCTGCCGAAGGCGTGGGACGTACTGGTCAACCCCGTCGCCGGCCGCATCTCCGACCGCACCCGCACCCGGTGGGGCGCCCGGCGGCCATACCTGCTGGTCGGTGGGCTGGCCCTGGCCGTGCTGTTCGCCGCGATCTTCGCCGCGCCGTTCGGCAACGGCCCGGCGGCCGGCGGGTACGTCGCCGTCGCCTTCCTCCTCACCGCCACCGCGTTCGCGTTCTTCCAGGTGCCGTACGTCGCCATGCCGGCCGAGCTGACCGACTCGTACAGCGAACGCACCCGGCTGATGACCTGGCGGATCGCCGTACTGGCGCTGGCCATCCTGGTCTCCGGGGCGGTCGCGCCGGCCGTGGTCACCGCCGGCGGCAACGGGATCGCCGGACATCGCCTGATGGGCCTGTTCGTCGGGGCGCTGATCGTGATCGGCACCCTCGGCGTCTTCTTCGGCACCCGGGGCGCCCCGACCGGTGCCGTGCAGGAGAGCGAGCCGAGCCTGCGCGCCCAGCTCGCCGTCGCCACCGGCAACCGGCCGTTCCGGGCGCTGCTGATCTGCTTCGTCGTCCAGTCCGTCGGCATCGGCACGGTCCTTGCCGGCGTCGCGTACTTCGCCGGCCAGATCCTGGACAGCCCGGACACCGGGCCGACCGTGCTCTTCGCCTGCTTCGTCGGCCCGGCGCTGCTGGTCATGCCGGTGTGGAGCCGGGTCGGCGCGCGGCTCGGCAAGCTGCGGGCGTTCGTCGCCGCGTCGCTGCTCTTTGCCGTCGCGGCGCTGCTGCTGGTCGCCGCGCCGGTGCTGCCGGCCGTGGTCGTCTACCTGCTGGTCGCGGTGATCGGCTGCGGGTACGCCGGCCAGCAGGTCTTCGCCCTGGCGATGCTGCCGGACTGCATCGCGTACGACACCGCGCGAACCGGCCGCCGCCAGGCGGGGGTGTTCACCGGCCTGTGGACGGCGGGGGAGACGTTCGGCCTGGCCCTCGGCCCCGGCGTGTTCGCGTTGGTGCTGCAACTGTTCGGCTACGTGTCGTCGGACACCGGGGTCGCCGCCGCGCAGTCCGACACCGCCCGGCTCGGGGTGCTGCTCGGCTTCACCGTCCTGCCGGCGCTGGCGGTCGGGCTGGCGGTGCTGCTGCTGCGCGGCTACGACCTCACCCCGCAGCGCCTCGCCGCCGCTGGCCCGACAAAGCCGGTTGACCAGGCACGACCCGCCGAGCCGGTAGCGTGATCGACATGAGCGAGCGGAGTGAGTGGACGGCATGAGCGAGCGGGATGATCGCGTGGCGTGGGCGTTGCCGGCGCGGGGCGTACCGGCGGACCAGGTCCTCGACGAGATCCGGGCGCTGCGGTCCGCCGACCGGCCCACGCACGGCGGCCGGCTGTTCGCCTACGTCTACGACCCGGCCGTTCCCGGCCTCGACGACCTGGCGATGTCCGCGTACGCGCTGTCGGCGCACGTCAACGGCCTCGATCCGACCGCGTTCCCGTCGCTGCTGGCGATGGAGAACACCCTGGTCGGCGCCGCCGCGTCGGTGCTCGGCGGTGGCCCGGGCACGTCCGCGCCCGATGCTGTCGGCAGCGTCACGGGCGGCGGCACCGAGTCGCTGATCCTGGCCGTGAAGGCGGCCCGCGACGCCCGGCCCGAGGTGGCCACGCCCCGGCTGGTGATCCCGGTCAGCGCGCACGCCGCGTTCGCGAAGGCGGCCCACTACCTTGGCGTCGCCCTGGATCTGGTGCCGGTGTCGGCGACCACGCTGCGCCCCGATCCGGCCGCCGTCGCCGCCGCGATCGGCCCCGACACCGTGCTCGTCGCCTGCTCGGCGCCGTCGTACGCGCACGGCGTCGTCGACCCGGTCACCGAGATCGCGTCCGTCGCGGCGGCGGCCGGCGTACGCTGCCACGTCGACGCCTGCTTCGGCGGCTGGACGCTGCCCTACCTGCGCCGGCTCGGCGTCGACGGGCCGGCGTTCGACTTCTCCGTACCCGGCGTCACCTCGATCTCGGTCGACCTGCACAAGTACGCGTACTGCCCCAAGGGGGTCTCGGTCCTGCTGCACCGCGACGCCGCGCTGCGGGCACCGCAGTACTTCGCGTTCGCCGACTGGCCCGGCTACACGATGATCAATCCGGTGATCTCGTCGACCCGGTCCGGCGGCCCGATCGCCGCCGCGTACGCGACCCTGCGACACATCGGCGACGACGGCTACCTGGCGCTGGCCGGCCGGACCCTGGACGCCGTACGCGGCCTCGCCGCCGCCGTCACCAAGGTCGACGGACTGCGGCTGATGGCCGAACCCGAGTCCACGGTGGTCGCCTTCACGTCCGATGACCCGGCGCTGGACCTGTTCGTCCTCGCCGACGAACTCACCGTCCGTGGCTGGCACACCCAACCCCAGATGGCGTACGGCGACCTGCCCGCCTCCATCCACCTGACGGTGACCGCCGCGGTCGCGCCGCGGGTGGCCGAGTTCGGGCCGGCCCTGGAAGCCGCCGCCACCGCCGCGCGGGATCACGGTCCGGTACGGCTGCCCGACGAGGTGGCCGCCCTGCTCGGCGCCCTCGCCCCGGAGCAGTTGACCGCGGAACTGGTCGAAGGGCTCGCCGGCGGGCTCGGCCTCGGCTTCGGCGATCCGCAGGCGGGGGCCGCGTTGCCGGACCGGTCGGCGGTGGTGAACACCGTGCTCAACGTCGCCCCGCCCCGGATGCGCGAACGCCTGCTGATCGAGTTCGTCGGCCTGCTGCAACGGCCCACGTACCGCTGATGGCCGCCGGTTTCCCGGCGGCCATCACCCCCGTTCCGCGGTGATTCAGCGGAGGCTGAACCGCGTGAAGTTGTCGTTCTCGTTGCGGTCGGGCGCGTGGTCGACGCGCCGTACGGTGGCCATCGCGGTGTCGCCCACCGACTGCTTGAGGTAGCCGATGCCCAGCACCATCGTCCGCTGCTGGCCGGCGCGTAGCGGGCCGAAAACGCAGGTCGGGTCCTTGGCGCCCCTGCCGTCGCGCCCTGTGCAGGAGGACCAGCCCGTTCCCGTCGCGTCCAACATCGACCCACCGACCGTGTACAGGTTGAGGTGCACCTCGTCCACGTCGCGCGGGCCGGTGTTACGGATCGTGACCTTGACGGTGGCGCGCTGGGTCGTGGGGTCCGAACCGTCGACGACGGTCACGTCGGTGACGCTGATCCGTAGGTCGGCGCTCTGCGGGTGCGGGCCGAAGGACGTCGGGCCACCGGTCTGGCGGAACTGGCCGTTGCCGAACGAGTACGTCCGCCACTGCCGCTGGATCCAGTCCTCCGGATAGTTGCAGCATCCGCCGTGGTCGCCGACCTGCACCCGGATCGAGCCGTTCCTCTGCGGATCGATCGCGAACATGTTCTGCACGCCGCGCTCCCCGGTGCCGACGACCCGACCCAGGGTGACGATGACCCCGGAGGCGTTCCGGTCGAAGGCGACCACCTGGGCCGGACCGGGCTCGCCCAGGTTGCACCGCAGCATCACCAGTGTCTCGGTCGCCCCGTCCCGGTCGACGTCGCCGTACTCGACTCCGAGCAGGACGTTGGTGGGCGATCCTGATCCCTTGGCCGCCAGCCGCGCCTGGGAGGTCGACGGGGGGTGGGTTCGTGGTCGATGGCTGCCATGTCGGTCCTCCCTAACTGTCTCGTACCGTCTTCCCGCGACTGCTGTCGGCCTGCTGAAACGGCCCAGCTGCCGTGGGATGGTGTCCGGCCGGACGGCGCCCGGCCGGACCGCGCTCGGCGTGCCGTCAGCGGTAGGCGAATGGGGCCTGGTTGTCGGCCGGCCTGCGGTCGGGCAGCTCGTTGGTCCGCTCGACCACGGCGGTGCCGGTGCCGGCCGCCGCCCAGTCCTTGTTGTAGCTGATGCCCAGGACGAAGGTCCGCTGCTGGCCGGCCCGCAGCAGGCCGAACTCGCAGACCGGATTCTCCGCCGGAGTGATGCCGACCGGGTCGCCGCGGCCGGTGCAGGTCGACCAGCCACCGCCCTCCGCGAACAGGGTCACCCCGGTGTCCCAGTCGAAGCGGAGGCGGACGCCGTTCGCGTTGGCCGGTCCGGCGTTGCGGACCGTCACGGTGACCGTGCCGTGCCGCATCATGTCGCCCGGCTGCTCGGTGAACTGCACATCGGTCGCGGTGACCTGCAGGTCGGTGAGAAGCGGGTTCGGCCCGAACTCGGTCTCGCCGGCGGTCTGGACGAATCCGGCGCCGTTGAACTCGTAGGTTCGCCACTGGTTCTGGATCAGGTCAGGTATGTAGCCGCAGCAGTCCCGGTGGTCGGACACCAGCACCAGGATCCTGCCGTCCGGATGGGGGTTGATACCTGGAATGTGTTCGATGCCCCGCTGGCCGGTGGCCGCGACCTGTCCCATCGTGACGATCCGGCCAGTGGCGTCCCGGTCGAAGGCGACCACCTGTTCCGGCCCGGGTTGGCCGTCGTTGCAGCGCAGGATCACCAGTGTCTCCTGTGCCCCGTCGCGGTCGACGTCGCCGTACCGGATGTCGCGCAGCGCGGTGGCCGGCGGGCGCGGGTCGTTCTCGGCCAGCCGCGCCTGGTTCGTCCGGCAGGAGCCGCCGGGCCAGGGCGGCAGGTCGACCCGGGTGGCGAGCAGGTCCGCCAGGCTGATCCGCCCGTCCGGTACGCCGGCGCTCGGGCTGACCGAGGCCGGGGCCGAGGCCGATGGGCTGGGCGACGGGCCGGGCAGGGTCGTGGGCGGAGCGGTCGGGTCGACGGTGACCGCGGGTTCGGGCTTGGGCGCCGAGTCCCGTTTGAGGGTGGCGTAGCCCGCTATCGGGCCCGCGACCAGGAGCAGGGCCAGCACGGAGCCGGTGGTGACGGCGACGCGGCGTCGGTGCTGCCGCACCCTGGCGCGTACGGCGGTCGGGCCCGCCGCCGTCACCCGGGGGAGGACTTCGTTGCGGAAGGCAGCGAACTCACGTTCCAGGTCAAGGTCGTCGTGGTCAGCCATGGTTCTCCTCCTTACGCTCGGTGAGTTGGGTGGCGAGGGCGGTGCGGCCGCGGTGCAGCCAGGATTTGACCGTTCCGTCGGCGACTCCTTCCTGGTGGGCGATCTCGGCGATGGTGAGGTCGGCGAGGTAGTGCAGGAGGATGGCCCGGCGGTGTTTTGGTGGTAGTTGGGCGAGGGCGGCGGCCAGTACGACCCGGTCCGGGCTGGGCTCGGGTACGTGTTCTTCGGTGCGTTGCCGGCGCAGGAACGCCTGTGCGGTGCGTAGTCGGCGCCACCGGCTGGTGGCGAGGTTCCAGGCGACCCGGCGTACCCAGGCGAGCGGGTCGTCGTACCGGATGACCTTGTCCCAGCGGGCGAATGCCCGGCAGAACGCCTCCTGTACGAGTTCCTGGGCCTGGCCGAGGTCGTTGGTGTAGGCGTACATCTGCACGGTCAGTGCTCGGTAGTGGGCGTGGTAGAACTCGTCGAACCCGATCGCGTCGGTCTCGGCTGCCGCTGGTTCGGCACGGTCCGGTTCGCCTGGTGGCTCGTCGAGGCGCGGATCTATCGTCACCGTCACTTTGTCCTCCCCCGTGGCCCTTCGGGCGCGCGTCCCAGATTGCTGGTAACACGTCCCGTCCGAGGCGAAGGTTGCGCACGTCCGGTGCCGGCGGACTGTGGTTCACTGTCGGTTGGCCGACCGAGGAGCCGGCGTAGCCGAGAGGGGGCGACGTGCAACTGCCCGCGGTGCTGGGTGAGCCGATCCGGTTCGTGCTGAACTGGGGCCGCCGATACTCGCTCTGGGTCTTCAACTTCGGGCTCGCCTGCTGCGCGATCGAGTTCATCGCGGCCAGCATGTCCCGGCACGACTTCATGCGGCTCGGGGTGATCCCGTTCGCGCACGGGCCGCGCCAGGCCGATCTGATGGTGGTCTCGGGCACCGTCACCGACAAGATGGCCCCGGCGATCAAGCGTCTCTACGACCAGATGCCGGAGCCGAAGTACGTCATCTCGTTCGGCGCCTGCTCCAACTGCGGCGGGCCGTACTGGGACTCGTACTCGGTGACCAAGGGAGTCGACCAGATCATCCCGGTCGATGTCTACGTGCCGGGCTGCCCGCCCCGGCCGGAGGCGCTGCTGCACGGCATCCTGCGTCTCCAGGAGAAGATCGCCGCCGAGCAGTCCGGGCCCGGCGGCGTGTCCCGACCCGACCCGCTCGCGTCGCCCGCCGACACCGCCGCGCTCACCGCGGCCCCCGTACGTCCGCCGGCCACCTAGGCTGGCTCCCGGCGGCTAGCCTGCCGGGCATGACGACTGAGCAACGCGCCGAACGCCTCGTCGAGGTGCTGATCGCCGAGTTCGGGGAGCTGATCGCCCTCGATCCGGCGGCGTTCCGGCGCAAGTTCCGCAAGATGGCCGCCTCGCCGTTCGCGTTCTACCGGGGCAGCGCGTCCGTCTTCTACGCCGACCTGACCGGCGACTTCGCCGACGACCGCTTCCTCGACGGGCGGACCAGCCGGGTCTGGATCCACGGCGACCTGCACGCCGAGAACTTCGGCACCTACATGAACAGCTCCGGTGAGCTGGTCTTCAACGTCAACGACTTCGACGAGGCGTACGTCGGCCCGTTCTCCTGGGACCTGAAGCGGTTCGTGGCGAGCGTGGCGCTGATCGGCTACGCCAAGGCGCTGTCCGACGACGTGATCACCGACCTGGTGACCCGGTTCGCCACCTCCTACCTGACCGAACTGCGGGCGATCGCCACCGGCGGCGACGACGCGATCGGCTCGATCACGCTGGCGAACGCCGACGGGGTGCTGCGTACGGTGCTCCAGCAGGCCCGGCTGAACACCCGCGTCGACCTGCTGCGCGAGCAGACCACGATCGACAACTACGAGCGGCGGTTCGCCATCGGCGACGGCGTCTTCGAGATCGACGACGAGACCTGGGAGCAGGTCGCCTACGCGTACCACCGCTACCTCGGCACGCTGCCGGCGTCGGGCGCCACGCTGCGCCCGGTCGCCACCCACATCAAGGACATCGTGCTGCGCAAGGGGGTGGGCATCGGCTCGGCCGGCCTGCCGTCCTACAACCTGCTGCTGGAGGGCAGCACGCAGGCGCTGGAGAACGACGTCATCATCTACATGAAGCAGGCCCAGGTGCCGGCGGTGGCCCGCCACATCGACGACGAACGGGTCCGTGGCTACTTCCGCCACCAGGGCCACCGGACGGCCGAGTCGCAGCGGGCGTTGCAGGCGCACGCCGACCCGTGGGTCGGGTTCACCGAGCTGGGCGGCGTCGGGCAGCTCGTGGCCGAGGTGTCGCCGTACGCGGCCGACCTCGACTGGGCCGACGTCAACGAGCCGGAAGACCTGGCCGCGGTGGTCGCCGACCTCGGCCGGGCGGTCGCCCGGATGCACTCGGTGGCCGACGACGAGTCCAGCCACGACCTGGTCGACTACTCGACCGAGGAGGCGATCGTCGCCGCGGTCGACAAGGACGAGGCCGTGTTCGTCCCGCACCTGGTCGAGTTCGCCCACTCGTACGGCCTGCGGGCCCGCGAGGACCACCAGATCTTCGTCGATCTCTTCCGCAACGGCCGGTTCCCGGGACTCTGAACGCCCGCGACCCGTGCCGGCCGCCCGGGGCCGGCACGGGTCGCGGTGGGTCAACGGGCGGCGGGAAACTCCAGCACGACCTTGATGTCGTCCGGCTGCCCCTCGTACGCCTCGGCGTAGTGGTCGAGGTCCTCGCGGCGGGTGATCAGCCCGGCGAGCCAGCCGACGTCGGCCCGGGCCAGCGCCTCCGCGGCCTGCAACCAGTGCCGGCGGTTGGCGTTCACCGAGCCGAAGACGACGTTGTTCTCCAGGACCAGCGAGTGGTTCAGCGCACCCGCGTCGATCTCGATGGTCCGC
Organism: Polymorphospora sp. NPDC051019; assembly: GCF_040683055.1. Lineage (NCBI taxonomy): Bacteria > Bacillati > Actinomycetota > Actinomycetes > Micromonosporales > Micromonosporaceae > Polymorphospora > Polymorphospora sp. NPDC051019. Next base: position 341,156 of record NZ_JBFBCH010000004.1, read on the forward strand.
CCGCCGGTGGACACGCCGGTGAGGCAGACGATGCCGTTGCGGCCCACCTTGTCCATCACGTCGATGACGACGGTCGGCGCGCCGGTGCACTCGAGCACGATGTCCGGCTCGAAGTCCAGCGCCATGACCGGTCCGGCGTGGTACGTCGCACCGAGCCGGTCGACCAGCGCCGGCTTGTGCCCCACCTCGGCCCGGTCGAGTACGTGCACCTCCAGCCCGCGTTGCTGGCCGAGCAGCGCGGCGAGCAGACCGATGGGGCCGGCGCCGGTGACCAGCACCCGGCGTGGCCGCCACACCGACCGGGCACCGATCCGGTCGACGTGCTCCCATCCCTTGGCCACCACGCTCGCCGGTTCGAGCAGCACCCCGACCTCGGCGAGGCCCGGCGCGAGCGGTACGGCGAACTCGGGCTGGGTCCGCCACCGCTCCCGGGCGAACCCCTGCCGGGCCTTGATCCCGTGTTCGGTGTAGAGCCCGTTGCGGCACATGTCCCACTCCCGGGCGGCACAGTTCGGGCACGGCACCGGGTCGGGATGGCGCACGATCCCGGCGATCAGGTCACCGGCGCGCAGCTGCCCGGTCGGGTCCTCGATCACCCGGCCCAGCGACTCGTGGCCGAGGACGAGGGTGTCGCTGCCCGGCGGGGCCTCGCCGAACGCACCGTCGATGATCTCCCGGTCGGTGCCGCAGATCCCGACCGACAGCGTCTCGACCAGGACCGGGCCCTCCTGCGGGGATGGTTCCGGGAAGTTGTCGACCAGCCGGAGCGAGTCCGCTGTGCCGGGTATCACGGTGACTGCGTACACGGACGCCATTGTCGCCCGGCCCGGGCCGCGGCACACCGGAAACGCCGCCGGCCCGGCAGCTCAGGGCTTCGCGGCGGCGCCCGACCACCATAGGATCGCGGGCATGACGCCCGAAGAGGTCGGTGCGCGGCTGGCCGCGGTGTGCGGGGCCGCCGGCATCGGCGACGTCGCGGTCAGCGTGTCCGGTGGCGGACCCTACGCCCGGGCCACCGTCGACGTGCCGCCGGAAGACTGGCACGCGGCCGTCCGGTCGGCCCGCGACGACACCGAACTGGCCCTCGACTTCTTCGACTGGCTGTCGGCCGTCGACGAGCTGCCCGACGGCTTCACCCTGGTCGTGCACCTGTGGTCGACCGGCCACCGGCACGGCGTACTGCTGCGGGCCCGGCTGCCCCGCGACGCGGCCGCCGCGCGGTCCGTCGTGGATCTCTTCCCGGGTGCGGCGTGGCACGAGCGGGAGACGCACGAGATGTTCGGCGTCGGCTTCACCGGCCATCCCGATCTCGCGCCCCTGCTGCTGCCCCCGGAGTTCGAGGGGCATCCGCTCCGCAAGGAGTTCGTGCTCGCCGCGCGGGTCGCCAAGGCGTGGCCGGGGGCGAAGGAGCCCGGCGAGTCCGAGGCCGGTGGGGGCCGGCGGGCACCGGTGCGGCCGCCCGGCGTGCCCGATCCGGCCGAGTGGGGGCCCAACCGGCGGCAGCCCTCGGCGACCGACCCGGACGGGGACTCCTGATGCCGCTGTGGGTGGAACTGGCCATCCGGATCGTCGGTGTGGTCGTCGCCTTCCTCGCCCTGCCGCTGATCGTCGGCCAGGTCGAGCACAAGGTGATGGCGCACATGCAGGGCCGGCTCGGTCCGATGTACGCCGGCGGCTTCCACGGCTGGGCGCAGCTCGTCGCCGACGGGGTCAAGTTCGTGCAGAAGGAGGACGTCACGCCGCGCGCGGCCGACGGGCCGGTGTTCCGGCTCGCACCGGTCGTGGCACTGGTGCCCTACCTGCTGGTGCTGCTGGTCATCCCGCTCGGCCCCGACGACCTGGTCGCCCAGCCGCTCGACATCGGACTCTTCTTCGTGCTGGCCGTCGTCGGCATCGGGGTGGTCGCGGTGCTGATGTCGGCGTGGGCGTCGGCCAACAAATACAGCCTGCTCGGCGGGCTGCGCGGCGCCGCGCAACTGCTCGGCTACGAGCTTCCGCTGGTGCTGGCCGCGGCCAGCGTGGCGATGGCGGCCGGCACGCTGTCGCTGCCCGGCATCGTCGAGGCGTGGCGGCCGTGGTGGCTGCTGTGGCAGGCACCGGCGCTGTTCGTCTTCTTCGTGGCCGGGCTCGCGGAGATCCGCCGGCCGCCGTTCGACATGCCGATCGCCGATTCCGAGCTGGTCTTCGGCTACCTGACCGAATACACCGGGCTGCGGTTCGCGTTCTTCCTGCTCGCCGAATACGTCGGCATCGTGGTCATCGCCGCGCTGACCACCGTGCTGTTCCTCGGCGGGTGGCAGGGCCCGTTCGACGACCAGCTCGGTTGGCTGTGGACGCTGGTCAAGGTCTTCGCGGTGTCATTCGTGATCATCTGGGTGCGGGTCAGTTATCCCCGCCTGCGCGAAGACCAGTTGCAACGGCTGTGCTGGCTGGTGCTGGTGCCGGTCGCGCTGGGCCAACTGGTGCTGACCGCCGCGGTCCGGGTCGCCCTCTGAGGCGGCCCGGGGTGCTCGCGTACGGCGGGACGAAGGGGGAGGATGTGGGCCATGCACAGCGAGGTGGCGGCATGAGCGGGGTGACGCCGTGAGCGTGCCCGGTGAGGGACTGGCCAAAGGGCTCGCGGTCACGCTCAAGACGATGACCCGCCGGGCCGGCACCCAGCAGTATCCAGACGTCGAGCCGGACCTGCCGCCCCGCAGCCGGGGTGTGATCGCCCTGCTCGAGGAGAACTGCACGGTCTGCATGCTCTGCGCCCGGGAGTGTCCGGACTGGTGCATCTACATCGACTCGCACAAGGAGGAGGTCGTGGTGCCGGGGGCGGCCCGGGCCCGGCAGCGCAACGTCCTCGACCGGTTCGACATCGACTTCTCGCTGTGCATGTACTGCGGGATCTGCGTCGAGGTCTGCCCCTTCGACGCCCTCTACTGGTCGCCGGAGTTCGAATACGCCGAATACGACATCCGGGATCTCCTGCACGACAAGGACCATCTCGGCGGGTGGATGGCCACCGTCCCGCCGCCGCCGGCCCACGACCCGAACGGCGAACCCTCCAAAGAGGAGGCCACCGCGGCCCGCAAGGCCGCCGGCGGCCCCGCGCCCGGCCGGGCCGCGGGCGGTCCGGCCACCCCCCGGGTACGTCCGCAGCGGCCCACCGGCACCGCCGATCCGTCATGACCGGGCCCTGCGCATGACCGGGGCGGATGTGTTGCTGATCGCGCTCGGGCTGGTGGCGGTGGGCGCCGGGCTGCTGGTGGTGACCACCCGGCACCTGGTCCGCGCCGGTCTCTACCTCGTGGTGTGCCTCGGCGCGGTCGCCGGCCTCTACCTCGTGCTGACCGCCGAACTCGTCGCCTGGGTGCAGGTGCTGATCTACGTCGGCGCGGTCGTGGTGCTGCTGCTGTTCGCCGTGATGCTGACCCGGGCCCCGATCGGCGCCTCCGACGACCTCGACCGCCCCGGCTGGCCGGCCGTGCTGATCGGCGCCGGGACCGGCCTCGGCCTGTCGGCCCTGCTCGTCGACGCCTTCCGCTGGTCGGTGGTGGAGCTGCCGGAGCCGGGCACCGCCGAGCGGCTGGGCACCGGGATCTTCGGCTCGTGGGTGCTGCCGTTCGAGCTGCTGTCGGTGCTCCTGCTGTCCGCACTGGTCGGTGCCATCGTCATCTCCCGGCACGACATCGGCGCCCGGGGCGGGGAGGAGCGCCGGTGAGACCTGTCATCCCGTACGTCGTGGCCGCCCTGCTCTTCGGCATCGGTGTCTACGGCGTACTGCGCCGCCGTAACGCGATCCTGGTGCTGATGGCGGTCGAGTTGATGCTCAACGCGGTCAACCTGCTCCTGATCACCGCCGACACCACCGTGCGGGCCGCGCTGCCGCACACCGGCCAGACCTTCGCGCTGTTCATCATCGTGATCGCCGCCGCCGAGATAGGTGTCGGCCTGGCGATCGTGTTGCAGCTCTACCGTCTGCGGGCCACCGTCTCGGTCGACGACGTACGCCTCGACACCGCACCGGGCCTCGCCCCGGCCGCCGACGAGGGCTCGACGGCGCTCGCCGACCCGGGCCGGGCGGCGGTGTCCTGATGGCGCCGGAGACGCTCGGCCCACTGCTGCCGCTGGCCCCGCTGCTGGCGGCCGCCGTCGGCCTGCTGCTGCCCCGCGGGGCGCGTACGGCCGCCGCCGCGCTCGGCATCGGCGGGTCGGCGCTGGCGCTGCTGGTGGCGGTCGGCCTCGCCGTGACCGTCGACGGCCCGGTCGAGGCGAGCACCCGCTGGGTCGAGTTCGGCGGGCTCACCGTCACCCTGGGCATCCGCCTCGACGGCGCCGCGGCCCTGGTCGCGCTGGCGGTGACCGTGGTCGCGCTGGCGGTGCAGGTCTATTCGGTCGGCTACCTGCACGACGACAGCCGCTACGCCCCGTACGCCGCCCAGGTCAGCCTCTTCACGGCCGCGATGCTGATCGTGGTCGTCGCCGGTGACCTCATCCTGCTGCTGGTCGGCTGGGAGGTGATGGGCATCTGCTCCTACCTGCTGATCGGCCACGACCGTCGGCTGCCGGCGGCGCCGGCAGCCGCGGTCAAGGCGTTCCTGGTGACCCGGGTCGGCGACGTCGGATTCCTGCTCGGCATCGCGCTGCTGGGCATCGCCGCCGGCAGCTTCCGGATCTCCGACGTGCTGGCCGCGGTCGGCTCGGGCGAGATCGGCGGCGGCACGCTGACCGCCGCCGCGCTGCTGCTGCTCGCCGGCGTAGCCGGCAAGAGCGCCCTCTTCCCGCTGCACACCTGGCTGCCGGACGCGATGGCCGGCCCGACGCCGATCTCGGCGCTGATCCACGCGGCGACGATGGTGGCCGCCGGGATCTACGTGGTGACCCGCCTCGACCCGGTCTTCGCCGCCGGTGATCCGGCGCTGCTGGTGCTCGGCGTGCTCGCCGTGGTCACCATCGTGCTCGGCGGCCTCGCCGCGACCGCGCAGGACGACATCAAACGGGTCCTCGCCTGGTCGACGGTGTCGCAGATCGGCTACATGGCCGGCGCGCTCGCGGTCGGCGCGACCGGCGCGGCCCTGTTCCACCTGCTCACCCACGCCGCCTTCAAGGCACTGCTGTTCCTCGCCGCCGGCTCGGTGATCCACGCCGTCGGCAGCAACTCGATGGGCGAGATGGGCGGGCTGCGGCGCCGTATGCCGGCGACCTTCTGGTCGATGACGGCCGGGCTGGCCGCCCTGGTCGGGCTGCCCCCGCTGGCCGGGTTCTGGAGCAAGGAGGCGGTCCTGCACGCCGCCTCGTCCGCCGGGGCAGGCTGGCTGCCGCCACTGGTCTACGCCGTGGGGCTGGTGACCGTGGCGATCACCGCCTGGTACGCCACCCGGCTGTGGCTGCGTACGTTCTTCGGCGCACCCCGCTCGTCGGGGGCCCGGACCGCCCACGAACCGCCGGCCGCGATGGCCGGTCCGGTCCTGCTGCTGGTGGTGCCGAGCGCGCTGCTGGGGCTGGCCGGATACACCGACTGGCTCGCCGGCCGGCTGCTGCCACCGGCGACCGCCGAACACCCGTCCGACCTGCTGCCGGCCCACACCAACCTCATGCACCTCGGCCCCGAGGTGGCGCTGCCGCTGGCCGCGCTGCTGGTCGGCGGGGTCGGCGCGTGGCTGCTGTGGCGGCGCGACACGGCCGCCGACCCCGCGACCGCGCTCGGCCCGGCCCGGCGGGTGTTCGCCGCCGCGTTCGGGCTGGACGCGCTCCAGCGGGCCGTGGTCGTACGGCCGGTCGTCGCACTGGCCCGGGCCGCCCGCCGCACGGACGAGACCGCGGTCGACGGCACCGTCACGGGCACCGGGCGGGCGACCGTGGCACTCGGCCGGGGCCTGGCGGTGCTGCACCGGGCCGGGTTGCCCCGGGCCGCGTCCGCGGTCCTGGTCGGCGCACTGCTCGTCGCCGTGGCCGCCGCGACCCTGGGAGTGCTGTGATGACGACCGGTCAGGTGACGCTGGTTGCGGTCCTCGCCATACCCGCCGTAGGTGCCGTAGCCGTCGCCGGGCTCACCCGGCGCGCCGACCGGGCGGCCCGGATCGTCGCCACCGTCGTGGCCGCGATCGCCTTCCTGGTCAGCCTGTCGCTCTACGGGACCGGTGACCGGGGATGGTTCCGGTACCAGGCGGCGACGGCCGGCCCGGGCATCCTGCCCTGGCACGAATTGGACCTCACCTGGGTACCCGGGCTCGACCTTCGGTTCCATCTCGGGGTGGACGGGATCTCCTACCCGCTGGTTGTCCTCACCACGCTGCTGACGCTGCTCTGCTGCGCGTACTCGATCCGGCACGTCCCGGCCGGCGGACCCGGCGGATACCTGGTCGCCCTGCTGCTGGTGATCGAGGTCGGGATCGTCGGCACCTTCCTCGCCCTCGACCTGGTCCTCTTCTTCGTCTTCTTCGAGGTCGTACTGCTGCCGATGTTCGTGGTCATCGCCGGCTGGGGCGGCGATGACCGGGGCCGGGCGGCCCGCAAGTTCGTCCTCTACACGCTCTTCGGCTCGGTGCTGCTGCTGGTCGGGGTGGTCACCGTCGTCTCCGCCGCCGGCACCGCCGACATCGTGGCGCTCACCGGCGGGGGCAACCTGTCGCGGACCACCCAGCTCGCCGCGTTCGTGCTGCTCGCGGTCGCGTTCGCGGTTAAGAGTCCGCTGTGGCCGCTGCACACGTGGCTGCCCGACGCGCACACCCAGGCACCGACCGTCGGCAGCGTGATCCTCGCCGGGGTCCTGCTCAAGATGGGCACGTACGGCATCATCCGGGTCGCGGTCGGGGTCGCGCCGGAGGGCGCCCGGTGGGCGGCACCGGTGCTCGGCGTCCTCGCCGTGGCCGCGGTCGTCGTCGGTTCGCTGGTGTGTCTGCGGCAGACCGACCTGAAGCGGCTCATCGCCTATTCCAGCGTCGGTCACATGGGCTTCGTGCTGCTGGGCGTGGCGACCCTGACCGCGACCGGTATCGAGGCGGCGTTGATCGGCAACGTCGCGCACGGCGTCATCACCGGGCTGCTGTTCTTCCTGGCCGGCGCGATCAAGGACCGGCTGCACACCGGCAGCCTGACCGAGTTGGGTGGTCTGCGGGAGCGGATGCCGGCGTTGTCCGGCCTGTTCGCGTTCGCCGCCGTCGCGTCGCTCGGCCTTCCCGGGCTGGCCGGTTTCTGGGGCGAGGCGTTCGCGGTGGTCGCTGCGCTGCAACGGGGCGGCCCGCTGTGGACGACGCTGGCGGTGGTCGCGGCGGTCGGCGGCGCGCTGACCGCCGCCTACTTCCTGCGGCTGCTGCGCCGGCTCACCCACGGCCCGGCCAGTCCGGTCGTCGCCGCCGCTCCGGCCAGCCGGTTCGGGGCGGGTGAGCTGGTCGCCTGGTCCCCGCTGATCGTCCTGGCGCTGGCCGTCGGCCTGGTACCCGCCCTGGTGATCGGCTTTGCCGGCGCCCCGGTGGAGGCGTTGACGGGGGTGCTCGATCGGTGAGCGCGAGGAGTGCAGCGCAGCGGAGCCCCGCAGTCGCGAACGGAGGGGCGACATGACCCAGACCATCGACCACGTCGCGCTGCTGCCCGCATACCTCGCGGCCGGCACCGCCGTACTCGTGCTGCTGGCCGACCTGCTCGTCGGCCGGCGCGGCCCGACGCTCGCGGTCGCCATGATCGGTGCCGCCGGCACGGCGGTCGGTGCGGTGCTGGTCGGTCGGGGTGCCGACCGGGAGACGTTCTGCACCTTCGACGGCTGCTCCTGGCTCGCCACCAGCCGGGGGGCGCTCGTCGCCACCGTCTTCGCGGTGCTCACCCTGGGCGTGCTCCTGCTGTCCGGGCCGCTGCTGCGGGCCGGGGCGGTGCCGGCGGGGGAGTACTGCTTCCTGCTGGCCTGCTCGATGACCGGCGGTGTCGTCCTCGGCGCGGCCGGCGATCTGATCACGCTGATCGTGGCGCTGGAGACCCTCACCATCCCGCTCTACATCCTGGTCGGCCTGCGCCGCCGGACCGTCGCCAGCGCCGAGGCGGCCATGACCTTCTTCCTGGTCAGTGTCGTGGCGACGGCGGTCACCCTGCTGGGGGCGGCGCTGCTCTACGCCGTACGCGGCACGCTGCACCTGGCCACGCTCGCCGCCGCCCCGGCGCTCGACGCGGGCGCCGAGGCCCGGCTGGGCCGGGTGGCGGTCGTCCTGCTGCTCGCCGGCCTGGCGTTCAAGGTGGCGGCCGTGCCACTGCACGCCTGGGCGCCGGCCACCTACGACGGGGCACCGCTGCCGGTCGCCGCCTACCTCTCCACCGCGTCGAAGCTCGGCGGGGTCGTCGCCGTGATCGCGGTCGTCGTCGACGGCCTCGGGCCCTGGCTGGCCGTCAGCGGCCCGGCGCTGGCCGTGCTCGCCGTACTGACGATGACTGTCGGTAACCTCGTCGCGTTGCGGCAGACCCGGATGGTGCGGCTGCTGGCGTGGTCGTCGGTGGCCCAGGCCGGCTACATCCTGGCTCCGCTCGGGGCGGCCGCTGCCATCGCCGGGCGCGACGCTGACGCGCTGTCGGTGGCCGTCGCCGCGACCGTCGCGTACGCGGTCTTCTTCGTCGTCCTCGAACTCGCCGCCTTCGCGTCGGTGGTGGCGCTGCGTCCGCCGGACGCCGACGGCGGCGAGATCGCCGCCTACCGGGGGGCCGGGCGGCGGCACCCCGTGGTCGCCGCCGCGTTCGTGTTGGCCCTGGTCGGGCTCGCCGGGCTGCCGCCCGGCCTGGCCGGTCTGTTCGCCAAGGTGGTCGTGGTCCGCTCGCTGCTCGACGGCGGTGCCGGCTGGCTGGCCGTCGTGGTGGCACTCAACGCGGTGGTCGGGCTCGCCTACTACCTGCGCGTCTGCGGCACCCTCTACGCCGCCGGTGAGGCGGCCGGAACCGCCCGGCGGGTGCCCTGGACGGTCGGGCTCGCGTTGGCGGGTGCGACCGCGGTCGCCGTGGTCGTCGGGTTCGCCCCGCAGACGGTCCTGGACGCCGTCCAGCTCTGACCAACCTACTTTCAGGTAACTCACAGTGATAACCAGGATGGTTGCTGGGTAGTTCGGTGTTGTACCGGTCAGCGGGTCCACGAGACCCGTGCACCGAAGGAGTGATCGTGCACAACCACCGCAACGGACTCAAGACAGCCGCTCTTCTGGGCCTGCTCACCGCGATGATCCTGGGCGTCGGCTACTGGTTCGGCGGGAGTTCCGGTCTGGTCATCGCCGTGGTCGTCTCGCTCGCCATGAACGCCGGCACCTACTTCTGGTCGGACAAGCTGGCGTTGCGTGCGATGCGTGCCCGCCCGGTCAGCGAGGCGGAGTTCCCGGCCCTCTACCAGATGGTCCGGGAGCTTTCGACCGAGGCCGGCCAGCCGATGCCGCGCCTCTACGTGAGCCCGACCGCCCAGCCCAACGCTTTCGCCACCGGCCGTAACCCGCGCAACGCCGCCGTCGCCGTCACCCACGGCATCACACAGATCCTCGACTACCGGGAGCTGCGCGGAGTCATCGGCCACGAACTGTCCCACGTCTACAACCGGGACATCCTGATCTCCAGCGTCGCCGCGGGTCTGGCCGGCATCATCACCACGCTGGCCAACCTGGCATTGTTCCTGCCGCTCGGCGGCAACGACGAGGACTCGCCGAACCCTGCTGTGCTGCTGATGATGCTGATCCTCGGCCCGCTGGCCGCGACGGTGATCCAACTCGCGATCAGCCGGAACCGCGAATACCAGGCCGACGCGTCCGGCGCCCGCCTGACCGGCGACCCGCTCGCGCTGGCCAGCGCACTACGCAAGATCCACGCTGGTACGCAGCAGATCCCGCTGCCGGCGCAGGGCCAGCTCGCCAGCACCGCCCACCTGATGATCGACAACCCGCTGCGTGGTGGCGGCCTGGCCGGGCTGTTCTCGACCCACCCGCCGATGAGCGAGCGGGTGAGCCGGCTGGAGCGAATGGCGGCCCAGTCCGTCGGCCCGGTGCGTTACCAACGCTGAGACGGCGATCACCGGTAATCTCCTCCCGCCCCCGCGGCCCTCACGTTAGGGTCGCGGGGGCTTTCGCTCGTTACGTCACGGAGGGGGAAGACGGCTGTGGCCGCGTTGCGTCAGTACGTGGAAGTGTGGCGGATTCCGGGTGCACCCCTGCTGCTGACCGCGGGGGTGCTGGCCCGGCTCGGGATCGGCATCACCCCGCTAGCCCTCCTCCTGGTCGTCGAGAGAGTCACCGGCAGCTACGCGCTCGCCGCGGTCGCCGGCGGGATCTACGCCCTCGCCGGGGCCGCGTTGAGCCCGATCGCCGGGCGGATCGCCGACCGGGTCGGCCCGACCCCGGTGCTGCTGGTCACCGCCGTCGCCCACCCGCTGGCCCTGGTCGGCCTGCTGATCGCCAGCGGCTTCGGCGCCGACGCGCTGACCGCCATCTACATCGCCGCGGCGCTGGCCGGTGCGACGTACCCGCCGCTGAGCGCCGCCATCCGCGGTGCCTGGAACGACCACACCGAGCCCGCCTCCGGCCGCTACCACCTGCGCAACACGGCACTGGCCGCCGAAACCTCCCTCTTCGAGGTGGTCTTCGTGCTCGGCCCGCTCCTGGTGGCCGCCTTCGTGCTGTTCGCCGACGCCGCTGCCGCGCTGGTCGGGGCGGCGGTGGTGACGCTGGTCGGCACCATCACCGTCGCGCTCGGCCGGGCGATGCGCGGCTGGCGGCCGCACCCGGCCGACGGCCACGCCCGTGGGCTCGGACCGCTGCGGCTCACCGGCTTCCCGGCCCTGCTGCTCTGCGTCGGCGGGCTGGGCATCGCGTTCGGCGCCGCCGGGGTCACCGTGCCGGCGTACGCCACCTCGCACAGCGCCGGTGACGCGGAGAGCCTCGCCGGCGTGCTGCTGGCCGTCTGGGGCGTCGGCAGTGCCGCCGGCGGCATCTGGTTCGGCACCCGGCGACCGGCGCGACGGATGGCCCGCCAGTTCGCCTGGCTGCTCGCCGCCGTCGCCGCCAGCTTCCTGGTGTTCGCCGTCATGCCCGACCCGATCGCACTGGGGATCGCGCTCGTCATCGGTGGCGCGGTGATCGCACCGGCGCTCACCCTGGAGAACACGATGGTCGGCCGGATCTCGCCCGGGAGCATGCTCAACGAGGCGTACACCTGGGTCGTCACGACCGCGGTCGCGGCGAGCGCGGTCGGGGGCTCCGTGGCCGGCCTGATCGTGGACCAGCGCGGGGGAGTGCCGTGGGCGTTCGTCTTCGCCGGTACGGCGGTCGCGTTCGCCGCCCTCGTCGCGGCCCTGCCGGCCGGCTCGATCGCCCGTGCCGACGCGCTCGCGGTCGCCCGGCTGGAGCAGACGCTGGCGACCGACCCGGTCTGATCCCGGTCGTGCGAACCGCCGCCCGTCCGGCCCTCCGGCCAGGCGGGCGGCGGCGGTCGTACGGCGCTACCGGTAGTTGGTGAACTGGAGCGCGACGCCGAAGTCCTCGGCCTTGAGCAGGTTGATGACGGCCTGGAGGTCGTCCTTCTTCTTGCCGGTGACCCGGAGTTGGTCGCCCTGGATCTGCGCCTGCACGCCCTTCGGGCCCTCCTCGCGGATCTTCTTGCTGATCGCCTTCGCCTTGTCGGAGTCGATGCCCTGGATGACCTTCGCGTCGATCCGGTAGGTCTTACCGGACGCCCGCGGGTCGCCGGCGTCCAGCGCCTTGAGCGAGATGTTGCGCTTCACCAGCTTGTCCTTGAAGACGTCGAGGGCGGCCTTGACCCGCTCCTCCGTCTCGGCCTGGAGACTGATCGCCTCCTCACCGGCCCAGTTGATCTCCGCTCCGGTGCCCCGGAAGTCGAAGCGTGTGGAGAGCTCTTTCTCGGCCTGTCGGAGGGCGTTGTCGATCTCCTGCCGGTCGACCTTGCTGACGATGTCGAACGACGGGTTCGCTGCCATGATCATGCTCCTGCGTCTGGCGATATGAAGGTGTTTTGGGCTGTTCGTCGGTGCTGCGACATGCCGACCGTACCCGGTTGCGTTGGGGTCGGGTGGTACCGCTATCCTTGCTTCCGCTGCCGCATGAAACACGGCGGCACGCCCAGGCGGGTTGCCCGAGCGGCCAATGGGAGCGGACTGTAAATCCGTCGCGAAAGCTACAGAGGTTCGAATCCTCTACCCGCCACAGGAACAGGTGACACGGCCCCGGTCCAGCAGAGCTGGACCGGGGCCGTTGCCGTTGGGGATGGTCGCCGGTTCGTCGGGCGACCAAGGCGGCCACCGGGTCGCCCGCTCCGGTGCCACCGTGCCAGTCGGGGGCACCGGGGTCGCCCGCAGCCGGGGCCGGTCGGTCCGTAGCCGCCGCGTGGGTGGCTCGGCTAGGGGCGGGAGACCCTGGGCGGAAGAGCTGCGCCATGTTACATAGGTGAGTATCGAAATTCTCCGAAGGCTGCGTCCGCGAGCCCTGGATTGCCCCGGCTCGTTGGTCGCCCGCTTCGGCGATCGGCGAAAACCGGCACGAAGGTTCGACAGGGACTAAAATCCGAAAGATGTCGTTTGTCAGACCAGCAGAGGTTTGAGTGAGAGGTCTTATTGGACGAACCACGAATGATCGCTGACGGGCGGCGGACCTCGTACGTTGCGTCCGGGCGGGTCATCCGTGCTGCCGAACGGTTAAAGTTCGGCGCACTGTTCGGTTGACACCGCGCAACGGCTTTGCCGGTTCACCAGGCTGTGGCACCATCATGGAACCTTCACCTTCCTTGGCCTTTTCGATAGGAGCAGCAGATGCGTGCAAAATGGTCGGGCCGCCGGATCGGCTCGGGCTTGGCGCTCGTTGCGCTCGTCGGTGGCATCGTCGGTGCCCAACTTGTCAACAGGCCCCAGGCCGGCTACGACTGGGCCGGCTACGACTGGGCGAAGGTCACCGACACGGTCGTCGACACCCCCGCTACGCCTCAGAGTCTCACCATCGCACCGTAATCCGCGTCCGCGCGGACACTCCGGCGCGAGTGGCGAAGGAGCCGGATGCCAAGGCCCCAGCCGTCACCCCGGCGTTCCCCTGACCACGCCTGGTTGATCACGGGGCCGCTGGCGCTTCTCGCTGTGGTGATGTCGACAGCCCTCGGGCTGATCGACGACCAGGAGGCGGGTCGAGTCGCCCGGGATTCCGGCACCGAACTGTTCCTTTCCCTCCTACTACTCGCCGTCATGGTGGCGGTGGCGATCCCGAATCTCCATTTCGTGATTCGCCGCCAGGCGTTCGTTCTCACGCTGACCGAGATCTCCTTCGTCCTGGCGCTGTTCTACTTCCGGCCGCTGACGGTCGTGGTGATCGCCACCATCGCGGCCTTCGTCACCCAGATCAGACGCCGGGTCAGCCCGACGAAGCTCTGGTTCAACGTGGCCAAGGAGGCCGCCAGCACCTCGCTGGCCGGCCTCGTGCTCTACGCCTTCCCGCCGATCGAGGGGGTCGGACCGGGCACCTGGGGAATCCTGTTCGCCGCCGTGAGCACCCACACCCTGGTCGGGCTCGCGGCCGTGATCGGGGTCATCACGGTGGTCCAGGGGTCGCCGGCCGGGCTGGAGGTCGCCCGCACCGCCGCGCCGACCCTGGTCACCGCGGCGATCAACGTGTCGCTCGGGCTGGTCGTCCTCATCGCCCTGGAAACCACCTGGTGGGCGATCGTGCTGGTCATCGTGCTGACCGGCGCGCTCGGGCTGGTCTACCGCTCGTACGCCCAGTTCTTCCGCCAGCACCGCACCCTCGCCGACATGTACGACCTCACCCGGGCGATGAGCGAGAGCGGTCAGGACGGAACGCTCGCCGACTCGCTGCTGGGCCGGGTACGCGTCCTCATGCAGGCCGAATACGCGACGCTGTGGCTGCCGGCACAGGGGCGGCACCCCGAGGTGCTGCTGACCGCCCGGGTCGACGATCCGGGTCTGCTCGACCTGGCGCGTACGCCGGCCGTCGCCCGGGCCCGGGCAATCAAGGCGAAGAAGACGGTGGCGGTCGGCAGCCGGCTCGGCGGCGACGAGGAACTGCGGGCCGGCCTGCGGGAGGCGGACGGCGTCAAGGACGTCATCGTCGTACCGTTGCGGTCGGGCCAGGCCGTGATCGGCTCGCTGGAGGTGGTCAACCGGCTCGGCGAGACCACCCACTTCCTGCCCGGCGACGTGCCGATCTTCGAGACGATCGCCGCGCACGCCGCCGTCGCGCTGGAGAACTCCCGGCTGGTCGACCGGCTGCGGTACGACGCCTACCACGACGGGCTGACCGCCCTGCCGAACCGCCGGCGGGTCCTCGGCGCGCTGGAGGAGGCCGTACAGGTCTGCGCCCCCGACGAAGTGGTGGCGGTCCTGCTGTTCGACGTCGACGCGCTACGTCAGGTGAACGAGTCCCTCGGGCACGCCGCCGGTGACCGGGTGCTGGTCGAGGTGGCGGCCCGGTTGCGGTCGTCGTCGTCGCCGTCGGCGGCGCTCGTCGGCCGGATCGGCGGCGACGAGTTCGTGGTGACCCTGCGTGCGGAGAGCGCCGAGGCGGCGCTCGCGCTGGCGACCGAGCTGCGCGAGCAGACCCACGACCAGATGGTGTTCGGCACCCTCACCCTCGACGTCGACACCGCGGTCGGGGTGGCGATCCATCCGGACCATGGCAGTGACCCGGCGACCCTCGTGCAGCGGGCCGGCCTGGCCGCCACCGCGGCCAAGTCGATGCCCGGCAGCGTCCAACTGTTCAACGCCGGCCTGGAATCCCGGTCCGTACGCCGTCTCGGGCTCGCCGGCGACCTGAGCCGCGCGCTCGACAACGACGAGTTGAAGGTCTACTTCCAGCCCAAGGTGACGCTGGACGGCGACCGGCGTCTGGTGGGCGTGGAGTGCCTGGCCCGCTGGGAGCACCCCGCGCACGGCGCGGTCTCGCCCGAGGACTTCGTGGCGGTGGCCGAGCACACCGGGCAGCTCGGCCGGTTGACCGAGTCGGTGCTCCGCGAGGGGCTACGCCGGTCCCGGGAGTGGAGTGATCCGAATCACCCGCTGGCGGTGGCGGTCAACCTGTCGGCGCGCACGCTGACCGACCCGTACTTCCCAGCCCGGGTCCAGGAGCTGCTGGCCGAGTTCGAGGTCGCGCCCGAGCTGCTGACCTTCGAGATCAAGGAAGCCGGCGTCCTGGACGGCACCGACCGGCCGATGCCCACCCTGCGCCGGTTGCGCGACATCGGGGTACGCCTCTCCGTCGACGACTTCGGCACCGGCTACTCGTCGCTGTCCTACCTGCGCCGGCTGCCGGTCCACGAGGTCAAGGTCGACCGTTCGTTCGTGCAGGGGATGGCGACCGACCCGGGGGACCTGGCGATCGTCAACGCCGTGGTGACGCTGTCGCAGCAGTTCGGGCTGACCGTCGTGGCCGAGGGGGTGGAGAGCGAGCTGACCCTGGAGCTGCTTCAGGACATCGGCTGCCAGATCGGGCAGGGGTTCCTCTTCAGCCGGCCGCTGCCGTACGAGCGGCTGGAGGCGTGGTTCGGCGCCCAGTCCGAGTCGGACCTGTCGCTCACCAGCGACGTACGCCGCCTGCGGGCAGTGCCCTGACCTGCGGCTTTGTCCTCCGGTCGGCCCGCCGGCAGGGGACCGGGGGATCTGATTTCTCCTCCCGCCGGGGGCCGTGTATTCTTCTCCTGCGCGCCTTTCGAGGAGATAGCGTGCGCCCCCTTAGCTCAGTCGGCAGAGCGTCTCCATGGTAAGGAGAAGGTCTACGGTTCGATTCCGTAAGGGGGCTCAGAGGGTTCTCGTTGGGACCCGCCCACAGCGGTGTAGCTCAGTTGGTAGAGCAAACGGCTCATAATCGTTGTGTCGCCGGTTCAAGTCCGGCCACCGCTACTTTCGGTGCCGGACGACTCCGGTGACCGGATCTGCGGGTGCCACGGGCACCCGCTTTGCGTGTCCAGGTAGGCAAGGTCTACGCTGGCTCGTCGTAGTTGTTTCGCTAGCGAGGAAGGCACCCCGCCGTGGCCAAGGCGACCGACGTCCGTCCAAAGATCACTTTGGCGTGTGTGGAGTGCAAGGAGCGCAACTACATCACGCGCAAGAACCGCCGCAACGACCCGGACCGCATCGAGATGAAGAAGTTCTGCCCCCGGGACGGCAAGCACACCCTGCACCGCGAGACCCGCTGATCCCGCGCCGGCAGTAGGCCGGCGCAGGGAGGCGCCGCGGAGCCGTACAGCTTCCGTCAGGATCGCCGTTTCGAGACCGGACAGTCTGGGATTACCAGCGACACCGGCCCCGAAACGGCGATCCTGCTTTGCGCGTGTAGGTTCGCCGCATGCCCTTGGACCCGTCGTTCGTCGGCCGTACGTACCCGCCGACCGCCCCCTATCAGGTGGGCCGAGAGAAGATCCGTGAGTTCGCCACCGCGATCGGTGCGACCGACGCCGCGTACCACGATCCGGCGGCCGCCCGGGCGCTCGGGCATGCCGACGTGGTCGCTCCGCCCACCTTTCCGGTGGTCGTCACGATGGAGTCGAGCCGCAGTCAGATCGTCGATGATCCGGCGCTCGGCGTCGACTACAGCCGCGTCGTCCACGGCGACCAGCGCTTCCGCTACACCCGCCCGATCGTGGCGGGTGACGAGCTGGTCTGTGTGAGCACCATCGAGGAGATCACCTCGCGGGGTGGGCACGACTTCCTGACCATCCGCAGCGAGGTCTCGACGGTCGCCGAGGAGCCGGTGGTGTCGGTCTGGTCCAAGCTCGTCGTACGTGGAGAGGGCGGCTGAGATGGATCTGCCGGTCAAGACCTACCGGGTGACCCGGGCCGACCTGGTCCGCTACGCGGGCGCCTCGGGCGACTTCAACCCGATCCACTGGAGCCAGCGGTTCGCCACCGGGGTCGGCCTGCCCGGGGTGATCGCGCACGGCATGTTCACGATGGCGCTGACCGGCCGGGCGGTCACCGAGTGGGCCGGCCGGCCGGACGCCGTGGCGGAGTTCAGCGTCCGCTTCGCCCGTCCGGTGCCCGTCCCCGATGACGACGAGGGGGTCGAGGTCCAGGTGGCGGCGGTGGTGAAGGGCGTCACCGACGAGGGCCTGACCCAGCTCAACCTGACCGTGACCAGCCTCGGGGAGAAGGTGCTCTCGCAGGCCAAGGCGCTGGTCAGGCTGCCCGGATAGCGGTTCGCCGACGGGTGATGGCCGACCGGTTGGGAAAGTCCGGGGTCTACCCGTACACTGGTCCGCCGTGGGGTAGTGGCCCCTACCCAGGCGTCTGCGCCTGAGTGGGTGCACCTGCCTGCACAGGGGTGTAGCTCAATTGGCAGAGCAGCGGTCTCCAAAACCGCAGGCTGCAGGTTCAAGTCCTGTCACCCCTGCGCCTAAGGCCTGACCGGCCCCGGGGGTCGGAGTCGTCTCACGGGGCGGCAGCCGTCCCGTGGCGGTGGTGTCCGGCGGAAGCCGCCCGTGGCGCGATGCGCCGGTCGGGCGATCTCCGTCCGGTCCGCCGGCCGCGGCCAGCCCCGGGATCGGTCCGGGCGGCCGGCGTGACCAGCGCAGCGTGCGTCCACCGACGTGCGATCCGACCATCCCGCGACGGAGGGCGAAGTGGCCGACAAGAATCGGCGCGGCGAGGATGCCGCGGACGACCACCTCGATGACGAGGCGTTGGACGAGGCAGCCGAAAAGGACTCGGACGTCGACGACGAGGAAGAGCCGGTATCCCGGGGCGGCACCGCCACCCGGGCCCGCCCGAAGGCGGAGTCGGCCGACAACAAGTCGAAGGCCCGTACCGAGGGCGGTCGGGTCGGCATCTTCGGACGGATCGTGCGGTTCGTCCGCGAGGTCGTGGCCGAGCTGCGTAAAGTCATCTGGCCTACCCGCAAGGAGCTGTTGACCTACACCGCCGTGGTGGTCGTGTTCGTGTCCGTGATGCTGGCGATCGTGGCCGGGCTCGACTTCGCCTTTGCCAAGGGCGTGCTGTGGGTCTTCGGCAACCCCAGTTGACCGCAGAACCGAGCTGACAGTAACGGAAGTGAGCGAGCGTGCCTGAGTACGACGAGACCGCCGGACGAGCCGCCGACGAGCAGTCCGCGGTGGCGACGGCGGCCAGTGACGAGTCGGTCGAGGCCGCCAGCGAGCCGGATTACGCGCCCGTCGCGACGCCGGAACCAGACGAGGAGTACGACCCGGTCGCGGAGCTGCGGCAGAAGCTGCGCTACGCGCCGGGCGACTGGTACGTCGTGCACTCCTACGCCGGATACGAGAACAAGGTCAAGACCAACCTGGAGACCCGGATCACCAGCCTCGACATGGAGGACTACATCTTCCAGGTCGAGGTGCCGACCCGCGAAGAGGTCGAGGTCAAGAACGGCAAGCGCCTCCAGGTGCAGAACAAGGTCTTTCCCGGCTACATCCTGGTCCGGATGGAGTTGACGGCGGAGTCCTACTCCTGCGTCCGGAACACCCCGGGCGTGACCGGCTTCGTCGGCGCGACCGACCGGGCCGACCGTCCCGCGCCGCTCTCGCTCGACGAGGTGCTCAAGTGGCTGGCGCCGGCCGTCGAGACGGAGCAGAAGAAGGCCAAGCCGGAGGTCAAGGTTCTCGACTTCGAGGTGGGTGACTCGGTCACCGTCACCGACGGGGCGTTCGCTTCGCTTCCTGCCACGATCAGCGAGATCAACGCCGACCAGCAGAAGCTCAAGGTGCTGGTGTCGATCTTCGGTCGGGAGACTCCGGTGGAACTCAACTTCAACCAGGTCGCCAAGATCTGAGGATCCGGCCCCGGCAACCGCCTCGGTGAACAGCCGGGCTGCCTGTTGCGTTAACCTAGAACGTCGGCCCGCAGGCCGCGCTGACCGTGCGCGCGCTCTGCGGGCAGCGTCAGGTGCAATCCACCCCGGTGCAATCCACCAGAATCAAGCCCAGGAAGAGACATGCCTCCGAAGAAGAAACTGGTCAAGACGTTCACGCTGCAACTGCCGGCGGGCCAGGCCACGCCGGCGCCGCCGGTCGGTCCGGCCCTCGGTCAGCACGGTGTGAACATCATGGAGTTCTGCAAGTCCTACAACGCGCAGACCGAGTCGCAGCGCGGTGACGTCGTCCCCGCCGAGATCAGCGTCTACGAGGACCGCTCCTTCACCTTCGTGCTGAAGACGCCGCCGGCCGCCCGCCTGCTGCTCAAGGCCGCCGGTGTGCAGAAGGGTTCCGGCGTGCCGCAGAAGGACAAGGTCGGTTCGGTGTCCCGTACCCAGCTCCGGGAGATCGCCGAGCGGAAGATGGCCGACCTCAACGCCAACGACGTGGAGCACGCCGAGCGGATCATCGCTGGCACCGCCCGCTCGATGGGCATCACCGTCAAGGACTGAGGCTTCCGGGCCTTTCCGAGCACGACCCGACCGTGGGAGGGTGCGCGCGCCGCGCGTCCCGCCAGACACCACAGGAGTAGACAGAAATGCAGCGCAGCAAGGCTTACCGCAAGGCCGCCGAAGCCATCGACCGGGACCGGCTCTACACCCCGGCCGAGGCCGTGAAGCTGGCCAAGGCGTTCACCGCCGTCAAGTTCGACCCCACGGTCGAGGTCGCGATGCGCCTCGGGGTCGACCCGCGTAAGGCGGACCAGATGGTCCGTGGCACGGTCAACCTGCCCCACGGCACCGGCAAGACCGCCCGCGTGATCGTGTTCGCGGCCGGCGCGAAGGCCGAGGAGGCCGTTGCCGCCGGCGCCGACGAGGTGGGCACCGACGAACTGGTCGCCCGCATCCAGGAGGGCTGGCTGGAGTTCGATGCGGCCATCGCCACCCCGGACCAGATGGCCAAGATCGGCCGGATCGCGCGGATTCTGGGCCCGCGCGGCCTGATGCCGAACCCGAAGACCGGCACCGTGACCATGGACGTCACCAAGGCCGTCTCCGAGATCAAGGGCGGCAAGATCACCTTCCGGGTGGACAAGCACTCCAACCTGCACCTCATCATCGGCAAGGCGTCGTTCTCCGAGGCGCAGCTGATCGACAACTACGTCGCGGTGCTCGACGAGGTACTGCGGGCCAAGCCGTCGGCGGCCAAGGGCAAGTACCTGAAGAAGGTGACCCTGACCACCACGATGGGCCCGGGTGTCCCGGTCGACCCGAACCTGGTGAAGAACCTCCAGGAGGCCGGCGCCGAGGCGTGACGCCGACCGCCGCAGCGGATCACGAACCGGGTGCCCCGATTTCGGGGCCACCCGGTTCGTCTTTGCCGCCGGATGCTCGCCGATCGGGGTCAGGGAGCAGGTCGACGGGCCGGGTGACACTGTGGGCCGGACCCCGATTTGGTGGTCGGGCATCAGGTCGCGTACTGTGTCGAATGCGTCTGGCCGTGAGTCAGACGGTAAATCGTAACCACCCAGAGACCGCTGGTAGCCGTGCTTCGGCACGGTCGAAGGTCCCGCTTCGGCGGGCGGCCCGCGCAGGGGGAGACGGCAGCGTACCGGTCATGTTCGCATGATCTTGTCCGCCCCGTGCGCCCTGCGCCGGGGCGTTTCCCGTTTTCGGGTCCCTTCTCCACGGACTGTGAAGTCGACCAGCCTGGAGTAACGAGAGAGGAGGGACATGGCGGACAAGCCGGTTCGGGCCGACAAGGCCACCGCCGTCGCTGAGCTCACCGAGCAGTTCCGTAGCTCGGGCGCGACCGTGCTGACCGAGTACCGCGGTCTCACTGTCGCTCAGCTGACCAAGCTGCGGCGCGCGCTGGGTCGGGAAACCACCTACGCGGTCGCGAAGAACACGCTCGCGAAGCGTGCCGCGGCGGATGCTGGCATCGAGGGCCTCGACACGCTGTTCACCGGTCCTACCGCGCTCACCTTCGTCTCCGGCGATGTCGTGGAAGCGGCGAAGGGCCTGCGCGAGTTCGCGAAGGCCAACCCGCTGCTCGTCATCAAGGGCGGCGTATTCGAGGGCAAGGCCATCTCGGCCGAAGAGGTCAACAAGCTCGCCGACCTCGAGTCCCGTGAGGTGCTGCTGGCCAAGCTGGCCGGTGGGATGAAGGCCAACCTGAGCAAGGCCGCGGCCCTGTTCCAGGCGCCGCTGTCCAAGACCGCCCGCCTGGCGGCTGCCCTGCAGGAAAAGCGCGAAAAGGAGGGTGTGGAGGAGGCCGCCTGAGCCTTCCCGCATCCGTACCCAGTCATTCAAAAGTAGGAAGGACGCCAGACATGGCGAAGCTCAGCACCGACGAGCTGCTCGACGCGTTCAAGGAGATGACGCTGATCGAGCTGTCGGAGTTCGTGAAGCAGTTCGAGGAGACCTTCGACGTCACCGCCGCCGCGCCGGTCGCCATCGCTGCCGGCCCGGGTGGTCCGGCCGCCCCGGCCGCGCAGGAGGAGGAGAAGGACGAGTTCGACGTCGTCCTCGAGGCCGACGGTGGCAAGAAGATCCAGGTCATCAAGGTCGTGCGTGAGCTGACCGGCCTGGGCCTGAAGGAGGCCAAGGACGCCGTCGAGGGCGCGCCGAAGGCGATCCTGGAGAAGGTCAACAAGGAGACCGCCGACAAGGCCAAGGCCAAGCTCGAGGCCGAGGGCGCGAAGGTCACCCTTAAGTGAGCTGACGCACACCGCGTTCGAGGCGGGCGGCGATCCAGGTTTGGATCGCCGCCCGCTTTCGTCTGCTGACAGCGTGCAACCACGCGGTGAACAGGCAATCAGCGCGGTCTGTGGACCCACGGGGCCGCCGGAGGCACCCGTCCGTCACACAAACACCTGGCCCGACCCGCGCGACAACCCTTGACGCGGCTCCTGGTGCCAGGCACGCTGACACCAGCAAGACCTTCCGCGCTTGCAACGGCCCTCATCCGGGTAACGCAACGGCAGCCCGCCTGTCGCTGCGGCATTCGGGTGACCCCAGCGGGATCCGCCGCGTTCTGAGCGGCCCGGAGGCACCGGTCCAGGTGCTCCGAGGCACGTTCCGCGACGGCCTGCCCGGCGGGCTGGACAGCGGTTAGCCTCTCGGCTACACTGCTAGTTTGCGCTGCCTTCCGACTTGACCCCTGCCCGGAATGTCCGAATGTGGACGTTCAGAGTGGGGTCCATTGGAGTGCACGCGTAACAGCCGTTTTGCAGCACGGTCCTCGGAAGGACGCATCTTGGCAGCTTCCCGCCCTGCGAAGACCAGCCGTACGTCGAGCGCATTCGCTCCTCACCGAATTTCATTCGGTCGGATCACCGAACACCTCGAGGTCCCCAACCTCCTCGCCATCCAGAACGAGTCCTTCGACTGGCTGGTCGGCAACGAGGCTTGGCAGGGCCGGTCGTCTGACGACCCGCACGCCCGTTCGGGTCTCGCGGAGATCCTCGATGAGATCAGCCCCATCGAGGACTTCTCCGGCACCATGTCGCTTTCTTTCTCCGCGCCACGCTTCGACGAGGTCAAGGCCTCGATCGAGGAGTGCAAGGAGAAGGACCTGACCTACTGCGCGCCGCTGTTCGTGACGGCGGAGTTCACCAACAACACCACTGGCGAGATCAAGAGCCAGACGGTGTTCATGGGGGACTTCCCGATGATGACGCCCAAGGGCACCTTCATCATCAACGGCACCGAGCGCGTCGTGGTCAGCCAGCTCGTCCGCTCGCCGGGCGTCTACTTCGACAAGCAGCCGGACAAGACCTCCGACCGTGACCTCTCCAGCGTCAAGGTCATCCCGAGCCGGGGTGCCTGGCTGGAGTTCGACATCGACAAGCGCGACACCGTTGGTGTCCGCATCGACCGTAAGCGCCGGCAGGCGGTCACCGTCCTGCTCAAGGCGATCGGTTGGACCGGCGAGCGGATTCGCGAGCGGTTCGGCTGGTCCGAGCTGATGATGACGACCCTGGAGAAGGATCACATCGCCGGGGCCGACGAGGCGCTTCTCGACATCTACCGCAAGCTCCGCCCGGGTGAGCCGCCGACGCGCGAGAACGCCCAGACCCTGCTCGACAACCTCTTCTTCAACCCGAAGAGGTACGACGTCGCCAAGGTCGGTCGTTACAAGTTCAACAAGAAGCTCGAAGTCGACGTCCCCATGAACAAGGGCACGCTGACCGAGGACGACATCGTCGCCACCGTGGAATACCTCTGCCGGCTGCACGCCGGTGAGGAGGGCTACGAGGCCGACGACATCGACCACTTCGGCAACCGTCGCCTGCGTACCGTCGGCGAGCTGATCCAGAACCAGGTCCGGGTCGGGCTCTCCCGTATGGAGCGCGTGGTCCGCGAGCGGATGACGACCCAGGACGTCGAGGCGATCACGCCGCAGACCCTGATCAACATCCGCCCGGTGGTGGCTGCGATCAAGGAGTTCTTCGGCACCTCGCAGCTCTCGCAGTTCATGGACCAGACCAACCCGCTGGCGGGCCTGACCCACCGGCGCCGGCTGAGCGCGCTCGGCCCGGGTGGTCTGTCCCGGGAGCGGGCCGGCTTCGAGGTCCGTGACGTGCACCCGTCCCACTACGGCCGGATGTGCCCGATCGAGACCCCGGAAGGCCCGAACATCGGCCTGATCGGCGCCCTGTCGACCTTCGGCCGGGTCAACCCGTTCGGCTTCATCGAGACGCCCTACCGCAAGGTCGTCGACGGTCGGGTCACCGACCAGATCGACTACCTGACGGCCGACGAAGAGGACCGGTTCGTCAAGGCGCAGGCCAACGCTCCGCTGATGAGCGACGGCCAGTTCGCCGAGGACCGCGTCCTCGTCCGCCGGAAGGGCGGTGAGGTCGACTTCGTCGCCCCGGCGGCGGTCGACTACATGGACGTCTCGCCGCGCCAGATGGTGTCGGTCGCGACCGCCATGATCCCGTTCCTCGAGCACGACGACGCCAACCGCGCACTGATGGGCGCCAACATGCAGCGCCAGGCGGTGCCGCTGGTCAAGGCGGAGTCGCCGCTGGTCGGCACCGGCATGGAATACCGGGCCGCGGTCGACGCCGGCGACGTCGTCGTCGCGGAGGTCGGCGGTGTGGTCGAGGACCTGTGCGCCGACTACGTCACCGTGCACCAGGACGACGGCCACCGTCGCACCTACCTGCTGCACAAGTTCCGCCGCTCCAACGCCGGCTCCTGCGTCAACCAGAAGCCGGTCGTCTTCGAGGGCGACCGGGTCGAGGCCGGCCAGGTCATCGCCGACGGTCCCTGCACCGACGAGGGCGAGATGGCGCTCGGGCGCAACCTGCTCGTGGCGTTCATGACCTGGGAGGGCCACAACTACGAGGACGCGATCATCCTGTCGCAGCGCCTCGTGCAGCAGGACGCCCTCACCTCGATCCACATCGAGGAGCACGAGGTCGACGCCCGCGACACCAAGCTGGGCCCGGAAGAGATCACCCGCGACATCCCGAACGTCAGCGAGGAAATGCTCGCCGACCTCGACGAGCGCGGCATCATCCGGATCGGTGCCGAGGTCGTACCCGGCGACATCCTGGTCGGCAAGGTCACGCCCAAGGGCGAGACCGAGCTGACCCCGGAAGAGCGGCTGCTGCGGGCGATCTTCGGCGAGAAGGCGCGTGAGGTACGGGACACCTCGCTGAAGGTGCCGCACGGCGAGACCGGCACGGTCATCGGCGTACGCACCTTCTCCCGTGAGGACGGCGACGAGCTGCCGCCGGGCGTCAACGAGCTGGTCCGGGTCTACGTCGCCCAGAAGCGGAAGATCCAGGACGGCGACAAGCTCGCCGGCCGGCACGGCAACAAGGGCGTCATCTCCAAGATCCTGCCGGTCGAGGACATGCCGTTCCTGGAGGACGGCACCCCGGTCGACATCGTGCTCAACCCGCTCGGCGTGCCGAGCCGGATGAACATCGGCCAGGTGCTGGAAACCCACCTCGGCTGGGTCGCCAAGACCGGTTGGAAGGTCGACGGGGACGACGCCGAGTGGAAGAAGGCCCTCCGCTCGATCGACGCCCACGAGTCCGAGCCGGACACCAACGTGGCGACGCCGGTCTTCGACGGTGCCAAGGAAGAGGAGATCACCGGTCTGCTCAGCAGCACCCTGCCCAACCGGGACGGTGTGCAGCTGGTCGGCGGCTCCGGTAAGGCGCAGCTGTTCGACGGCCGGTCCGGCGAGCCGCTGCCGGACCCGATCGCGGTCGGCTACATCTACATCCTCAAGCTCAACCACCTGGTCGACGACAAGATCCACGCCCGGTCGACCGGACCGTACTCGATGATCACGCAGCAGCCGCTGGGTGGTAAGGCGCAGTTCGGTGGCCAGCGCTTCGGTGAGATGGAGTGCTGGGCGATGCAGGCGTACGGCGCCGCGTACGCCCTCCAGGAGTTGCTCACCATCAAGTCCGACGACGTCCTGGGCCGGGTGAAGGTCTACGAGGCGATCGTCAAGGGCGAGAACATCCCCGAGCCGGGCATCCCGGAGTCGTTCAAGGTGCTGCTCAAGGAGCTGCAGTCGCTGTGCCTCAACGTCGAGGTGCTCTCCAGCGACGGCGTGGCCCTGGAGATGCGCGAGACCGACGACGAGGTCTTCCGGGCCGCGGAGGAACTCGGCATCGACCTGTCCCGGCGGGAGCCGAGCTCGGTCGAAGAGGTGTGAGGTTGTGAGCTTGGGGGCGGGCCACCCGCTCCGGGCGGTCAGGCTTGATCCCTGCGCGGGACGGCCCGCCCCCAAGCTCCAGCCCCGAGTTTCAGCAGTATGACGACGACGACATAGGGGACACGTAACGTGCTCGACGTCAACTTCTTCGACGAGCTGCGCATTGGCCTGGCCACCGCAGACGACATCCGTCAGTGGTCGCACGGCGAGGTCAAGAAGCCTGAAACGATCAACTACCGCACTCTGAAGCCGGAAAAGGACGGGCTCTTCTGCGAGAAGATCTTCGGTCCGCAGCGGGACTGGGAGTGCTACTGCGGTAAATACAAGCGCGTCCGCTTCAAGGGCATCATCTGCGAGCGCTGCGGCGTCGAGGTGACCCGGTCCAAGGTGCGGCGTGAGCGGATGGGCCACATCGAGCTGGCCGCCTCCGTGACCCACATCTGGTACTTCAAGGGCGTTCCCAGCCGGCTGGGCTACCTGCTCGACCTGGCGCCCAAGGACCTCGAGAAGATCATCTACTTCGCCTCGTACGTGGTCACCAGCGTCGACGCGGAAGCCCGGCACCGGGACATCTCCACGCTCGAGAACGAGATCCTCGCCGAGAAGCGGCAGTCGGAGAACAGCCGCGACTCGGAGATCGAGAAGCGGGCCGCCAAGCTGGAGGCCGACCTCGCCGAGCTGGAGGCCGAAGGCGCCAAGGCCGACGTCCGCCGCAAGGTCAAAGAGGGCGGCGAGCGCGAGATGCGCCAGATCCGCGACCGGGCGCAGCGGGAGATCGACCGGCTCGACGAGGTCCTCGACACCTTCCGCAAGCTGGACTCCAAGCAGCTCGTCACCGACGAACTGCTCTACCGCGAGCTGCGGGACCGCTTCGGTGAGTACTTCACCGGTGGCATGGGTGCCGAGGCGATCAAGGCGCTGGTCCAGAACATGGACCTCAACGCCGAGGCCGAGAACCTGCGCGAGATCATCCGCTCCGGCAAGGGCCAGCGGAAGATCCGGGCGCTCAAGCGGCTCAAGGTCGTCGCGGCGTTCCTCAACACCCGCAACTCGCCGCTCGGCATGGTGCTGGACTGCGTACCGGTCATCCCGCCGGACCTGCGCCCGATGGTGCAGCTCGACGGTGGCCGGTTCGCGACCTCGGACCTCAACGACCTCTACCGCCGGGTCATCAACCGGAACAACCGGCTCAAGCGGCTGATCGACCTCGGTGCCCCCGAGATCATCGTCAACAACGAGAAGCGGATGCTCCAGGAGGCCGTCGACGCGCTGTTCGACAACGGCCGCCGTGGTCGTCCGGTCACCGGCCCGGGTAACCGGCCGCTGAAGTCGCTGTCCGACATGCTCAAGGGCAAGCAGGGCCGGTTCCGGCAGAACCTGCTCGGCAAGCGCGTCGACTACTCCGGTCGTTCGGTCATCGTCGTCGGCCCACAGCTCAAGCTGCACCAGTGCGGTCTGCCCAAGCAGATGGCGCTGGAGCTGTTCAAGCCGTTCGTGATGAAGCGGCTGGTCGACCTCAACCACGCGCAGAACATCAAGTCCGCCAAGCGGATGGTCGAGCGGCACCGCCCGGTCGTGTGGGACGTGCTGGAAGAGGTCATCGGCGAGCACCCGGTGCTGCTCAACCGGGCACCGACGCTGCACCGGCTGGGCATCCAGGCCTTCGAGCCGCAGCTGGTCGAGGGCAAGGCGATCCAGATCCACCCGCTCGTCTGCACCGCGTTCAACGCCGACTTCGACGGTGACCAGATGGCGGTTCACGTGCCGCTGTCCGCCGAGGCGCAGGCCGAGGCGCGGATCCTGATGCTGTCGTCCAACAACATCCTCAAGCCCGCCGACGGCAAGCCGGTCACCATGCCGACCCAGGACATGGTCATCGGCCTCTACCACCTCACCCACCTCACCTCGGGTGCGCGTGGCGAGGGCCGGGCGTTCAGCTCGGACGCCGAGGCGCGGATGGCGTACGACAACCGCGAGCTGGATCTGCAGGCGCCGGTGAAGATCCGCCTGCACGGCGTCGTCGGGGTCGACAACGGCGCCGGCGCGACCAAGTGGACCGAGCCGGAGGACTGGACGCCGGGCGAGCCGCTGACGGTCGAGACGACGCTGGGCCGGGTGCTCTTCAACGAGACGCTGCCGCAGGGCTACCGCTTCGTGAACTACGAGATCCGCAAGGGTCAGCTGTCGGCGATCGTCAACGACCTCGCCGAGCGGTTCCCGAAGGTGGCGCTGGCCGCGACCCTCGACGGGCTCAAGGAGGCCGGTTTCCACTGGGCCACCTGGTCCGGCGTCACGATCGGCATGGAGGACGTCATCGCTCCGCCGCGCAAGCGGGAGATCCTGGAGCGGTACGAGTCCGACGCCGACCGGATCGACAAGCAGTACCAGCGGGGTCTGATGACCGCCGAGGAGCGTCGCGGCGAGCTCATCGAGATCTGGACCAAGGCGACCGGTGAGGTTGCCAAGGAGATGGAGACCGCGCTGCCGCAGGAGAACCCGCTGTGGAAGATGATCAACTCGGGTGCCCGCGGTAACCTGCTCCAGCTCCGCCAGATCGCCGCGATCCGTGGTCTGGTGGCCAACCCGAAGGGTGAGATCATCCCGCGGCCGATCAAGGCCAGCTACCGGGAGGGTCTGTCCGTGCTGGAGTACTTCATCTCCACGCACGGTGCCCGTAAGGGTCTCGCCGACACCGCGCTGCGGACCGCCGACTCGGGTTACCTGACCCGTCGTCTGGTCGACGTCTCGCAGGACGTCATCATCCGCGAAGAGGACTGCGGCACCGACCGGGCGATCCCGATGCAGGTCGGCGAATACCTCGACGGCAAGCTGGTGGTGCACGAGCACGCCGAGACCGGCGTGCACGCCCGCACCATCGCCGACGACATCAAGGGCGCCGACGGCACCCTGGTCGTCGAGCGGGGCGCGGACCTCAACTCGATCCTGGTCGACAAGCTCGTCGCCGCCGGCGTCGAGACGGTACGGGTGCGCAGCGTGCTCACCTGCGAGTCGAAGCTGGGCGTCTGTGGTGCGTGCTACGGCCGCTCGCTGCCGACCGGCAAGACCGTCGACGTGGGCGAGGCGGTCGGCATCATCGCCGCCCAGTCCATCGGTGAGCCGGGTACGCAGCTGACCATGCGTACCTTCCACACCGGTGGTGTCGCCGGTGAGGACATCACCCAGGGTCTGCCCCGTGTCCAGGAGATCTTCGAGGCGCGGGTGCCGAAGGGCAAGGCGCCGATCGCCGACACCCCGGGCCGGATCCGGATCGAGGACGGCGAGCGGTCGCGGAAGATCATCATCGTGCCGGACGACGGCAGCGACGAGATCGTCCACGACAAGATCTCCAAGCGGGTCCGGCTGCGGGCCCACGACGGAGACCGCGTCGAGGTCGGCGAGAAGCTCACCGAGGGCACCATCGACCCGCACGAGCTGCTGCGCATCCTCGGCCCGCGCGCGGTCCAGGTCCACCTGACCCAGGAGGTCCAGGAGGTCTACCGCTCGCAGGGTGTGCTCATCCACGACAAGCACATCGAGATCATCATCCGCCAGATGCTCAAGCGGGTGACGGTCATCGACTCCGGCGCCACCGAGTTCCTGCCGGGCGTGCTGGTCGACCGGGCACTGTTCGAGTCGGAGAACCGCCGGCTCGTCTCCGAGGGCGGCGAGCCCGCCGCCGGCCGGCCGGTGCTGATGGGTATCACCAAGGCGTCGCTGGCGACCGACTCCTGGCTCTCGGCGGCCTCCTTCCAGGAGACCACCCGGGTCCTGACCGATGCGGCGATCAACGCCCGGAGCGACTCGCTCATCGGTCTGAAGGAGAACGTGATCATCGGAAAGCTCATCCCGGCCGGTACCGGCATCAGCAAGTACCGCAACATCCGGGTGGAGCCCACCGAGGAGGCGAAGGCCAAGGTCTACTCGATGACCGGATACCCCGAGACCGACTACGGTTTCGGCCCGGCCAGCGGGCAGGCCGTGCCGCTGGACGACTTCGACTTCGGGTCGTACCGCTAGGCACGAAAGCCTAGGCACGAAAGCACGGAACCGGGCGGAAACCGTAGTCGGTCTCGGGGTATCCGGTCATCGAGTAGACCTTGGC